>NZ_RKKU01000024.1 GCF_003797945.1 Pseudomonas neustonica | reverse complement strand
AATTACATTGAGATGTTTTATAACCCAAGGCGCCGGCACGGCACGAGTGGTGACCTGTCACCGGTCGAGTACGAAAAGCGTCATTACCAGAGTCTGGCGAGTGTCTAGAATACTGGGGGCGATTCAGTGGATGTGCCTTTGTCCAAAGGTAGTTTTTTAAACAGAATAAGCTTAACTCTGTCCGTACACGGTTTTCCTAGCCTATACCAAAGCTGTAGGAATAGTGCATTTTACGATTTACGGTGTGTTCAGTTAACTAAGTATTGCTGCATAGCCCCCCCTTTTAAAGGTGGAGAAACACGAGAGAAAGCTGGCGGTCATGGAGCTTGTGTAAGGCGAGCTCCAGACCACTAAGAGTGGAGCACAAAAGCTCATGCATTTAGACTTATCCGAGCTTGCGAATAATCAAGTAAAGCGACTAAGCCTCATTGAAGCTCTATTACCGCTTTTGGCGCAGAGTGTGTAAAAGCGTTTTTCATCGCGCTTGGAGTCCGACGTAGGGCTGGAAATCGCGTTCCTATGCGTGTTTTAGGTCTACTGGCCCGCAGATAAATCCTGGATTTCACTTAGTAGCGCAGACTTCAGTTTTAGATACCGGTTTTTACACACTCGAGGCCGAGAGCGGCCTTTCTTAACGGACAGTAACGCCCCATGTGGGCTGGCAGAAAGGTCTGCTTTATTGGCTTCGAGGCCCTTACATAACCAGAAGCGACTCAGTCCCATGACCTGTCTTGACCTTGCCGCAGCCTTCGTTCAGGTCGTTGATAGCTAATCAAGAGCGCTTGCTTATGGTCAGCGGTTTACTGGTCTGCGGTTCCTCGGAGACAGGTGCATCAACTGCTATGGGCAGCGTCATTGCATGAACCTGAATGAGTTCCTATCCCTCCAAGCTTTTGTTTAAGCGGTCAATCCGAGGTTTGTCCGTAGTTGGCCAGAGGCGACAAGTCTGCACTTCTGGCACGGGGGTCACCTTGCGCATTTGAAATATTTCTTTTGATATGATTAATATTCTAAGTCATTGAAAAACATGGAAAATAACCGTTGAATCGGCGATTTATTACATCTACCATCGTAACCGTTGTGGATGCTCATGCGGGTAAGCAAAGCGCGTTCACCACGCTCTGGGTGGCATAGAAAACCGCCTTCTGGCGGGTATTCCTATGCTCTGTCACAAGTTCCTCTTGCGCACGTACCGGTTGTCGAAACATCAAGTGGGAGTTTTAGATACAGCAGCCTCGTCTGCTTCTACGACCATACAGCAGCCTTTCACGAGCGGTATCTATGCAAGAAAACAGTTCACACAGGAATAAATTCAGCCCGTTGCTAATCCTGGTCCACCCCGGGTCGGTATGCGGTTCGGCAGACATGAATCTTTGCGACGAAGCAGATGCTGCCAGGGAAGCAGTGATAGACGAACTAAACGGCTGGTCGGGTAGTATATTGGTACTCGATGGATGGTTGAGTGACGAGCTAGGGCTTTACCCTCTACTCAAAAAGGCCATTGACGATGCTATTTCAAGATCGCCGATGCTTGCTGAAAGGCTAGAGGCAGATGATCCGGAGCACGCAGAGATCGCCGTAAACCATCTCGCACAGCTTCGTGTTCCTCTAGACACGCCCATCTCCCTAACTGGCGCATGGTATGAGCCAGATTTCGATTCAGGCTGTGTGCTTCACACACAGCAGGGTCTTCTTGAAGCCGGCTATACGAACGTTAAGGTGATGCAAAGTGCTGCTGTGCTGTGAAAGGCGTGTCCCAATCGCAAATACTGAAAGCGGACAGTGCAGGTCCCATTTGCTGGCCCTAAGCATGCTTGGTTCCAGCGTTGGAGGCTTCGGACAACCTACATTATGGTTACGACTCCGCTACCAACTGCTCGAACCGCTCCACGAAGCCGACAAGACTCAAGCCCAGCACTGCGCAAATATCCCTTAGCTGGATCAGGTCAAGTCTGCGAGATCCACGCTCGATGTCGCTCACAAACGACTGCGGGCGATCCAATGCCTTAGCAAAATCTGCCTGTGTTAAGCCTGCCTCGGTACGACATTCCTTGATGAGCTTGAGCAGTATCGTCGTTTCGCGACGATAGAGAGATTTCGACACGCGCGCCTCCAAAGGCTGTTGACAAGGCGCAAAGGTATTACTAATATGCGTATATCCGATTTAGGGATATTCAGATAGGAGCGCTCGATTTGCAACTTCCATACACCACTGGTCTAACGCGATTGGTTTCTTCATCGAAAGGGATTGCCTATTTCGATGCGCTTGATGTCTGCCGGTTCTATGAGATCGATGTTCAACCTAACCAGTTTGTCTTGGATCGTTGGGAAGCGGTGCTCAAATTGATGCCGTTTGACCCGGAGCATCCGGCGCTCGACGGTAGCCTGTGGATACCGTTCGTGATGATCGTCACTTTTCTCGAGAGCATGGGCTTGAAGCGTGAGCAATTATTGCCAAGCGAAACGGTGCTCGAAAGCACCAAGCACTTAAGGAGCTTGGCTATCGCGATGAGTGAGTTTCAGTTCGCAGAAGTAAGGCGCGCTTTGGCATGACATCGTTCCAGGCGTGAAGCCAGACCTGGAACTAATTCGCGGCTGTTTGCGAGCCGCGGTTTAGGCGTCGCTAAATTCGACGGGTGCGCAGCGCTTGTCGGCTCGAGTTTGATGTCAAATACACGCACCCGTACTCGATATATCGAGTACGGGTCATTGTTACCCATACTTGATTATCAAGTATGGGGGCGTTGTAGACTTTCGCCAAAAACGAGCAACTTGTCGAACGCAGGTGAGACGAGTTCAGTTTTCTGGCGAAATGTCTAAAAATTGAGAGTGGAACGAGCAATTTTTGACAACGCCTTTTCGCGAAGCGGCTGAGTTTTTGACATCAAAAATCGGGTAAGTCTGACAGTATATTGAATAGCTTATTGATTTATATTTCCATGCTATGCGTGGCTTATATTCATATATAACCAAGGATGGCAAGCTGTAAACTTGTTCTGCACCGAACAGGCCCTCATCATATACAAACCGGCTGAGAGCCCTAATAAAAAGAAATCGGTGCGTTATGAACGATCAAACCAAGAAGCAATATGTAAAACTTGCGGCATATTATTATCTGCGTCATATGAATGGCGCGGTGTTAAGTATCTCGGCCATAAGGGACTCTTTGGTTCAAACCGCAGAGAATTTTCAGCCTGGTTATTTCAGGCGGCTGAAAAATGCCATCGCGTTTGACCTTGAAAATAAGGGGCATCCTGAGGCTGCTAATAAGATCAGGGCGGTAGTGAATCCGGTTACCGTCAGGGGTAGCACTCTCGTTAAGAAGCCGAAGCCACGTCGAGCCAAGTCGTTCTCCAATGATGACTTGGTGGTCCTAGTCCAGCATTTGGGAAATTCTGGCTACGAAGAAGCGTTTGCGGCTGTATGCCTTATAAGTCAGACAGGGGCCAGGCCGGCAGAACTTAAGCAGATGCGGCTTGATGGGGATACGCTCTTCATCAGGGGCGCAAAGAAAACCAGCGGTGGGAGAGGCGCTGATCGTTTGTTGACCATAACTGACGAGACAACGAAAAATATCATAACCAACTGCATCGACATTCTTAGATCTCAGCCAGCTATTACTATAGATGCGATAAGGCATCGAATACGGACGGAAGGTCTGAAGCTTTGGCCGCGACGGAAGGTGGTTCCTGGCATGTATTCAATGCGGCACCAAGTTGGGTCGAATCTAAAAACATCTGGACTCGATTCGAAAACAATCGCTTATATTATGGGTCATCAGTCAACCAACTCCATCATGCGCTACGGAGACAAGCGGCAGGGTAATGCAAGAGCGATAAATGTCGAGCCCGCCAAGGAAGCTGATCTCAGTGCTGTGCGGGACAAAGTTAAGCCGCAGAAAAGGGCATGGTTTGAGAGTGTTATATTCAGACACGAGTAATATGTATCTTATTGTCGCCGGCTCTGGGCGCTGTTAAGAGGGAAGTAAATTAGCGTGAGAATACATCTGTTGTCAGATCTGCATTTAGAGTGTGAAGACTTTGTGCCCGAGGTGGATGACGCTGATGTGGTGGTTCTTGCTGGCGATATCTGCACCCATCAGATGGGTGTGACTTGGGCCGAGGAAGCGTTCAACTGTGCAGTTATCTATATACCCGGGAATCACGAATTTTACGGCGGCGACCTAACGGATACGCTTCAAAAAATGAGGGCGGCGGCCGGCGATAACGTCTGGATACTCGATTGCGAAGAAATCGTTATAGGTAATGTTCGGTTTCTCGGGATGACCATGTGGACGGACTTTAGCAGCACCGGAAATACCGAGAAGGCTTCCCGGACAGCGCAAAACGCGATCCCAGACTTCAAATGCATTCGCGCTGAAAAATCCCGTTTTATCGAGCCCGCTGATCTCATAGCCCGATCCCTAGCCAGTAGGAGCTGGCTCACAGAGTGTTTGGCTACGCCGTTTGACGGCAAGACAGTTGTGATCACCCATCATGCCCCGTCAATGAAATCGCTAGAGGGCAGCCCCCATGCAGGCGGTCTGCTTGACGGCGCTTTCGCCAACGCGTGGGATGATCTGATTGTAGCGCCAGTAGATTTATGGCTCCACGGGCACACCCATTTCCCTGTTGATTACGTTATCAACGGTACTCGGGTGGTGAGCAATCCGCGAGGCTATCCGGGAGAAGTCGAGGGTTTTGACCCGACTCTGGTTCTCGAGGTATGACTGGCAGATGCACCAAATGAAAAAGGCATTGTGAATGGCAGTTAGGCTAGAGTTTTTAACCCAGGATCCCGACGAGATTGAACTGGCGAAGCGGTACTGGGCAATGGATGAAGCGGGTACGTACTTGGAGAAAGTGACTGGTCTGGTTCCCTTTCGTCAGCTGACTCAGTCAAGTTTTATAAGCAGCCATGTACGCAAGTATTGTCGTGCTTATGATGAGAATCAGCAGTGCAGTCTTTGCAATGGGCCAGTCTTGGTAACCAAGCGTCATGAGCCGAGAAAAGCATTTGAGCTTTCTATCCGCCCTTGCACTCCATGTGCAGAGCGTATCAAGCAAGATGAGCTTCGGATAAAGCAAGCCGAAGAGGCCGAGCTACAGCGCGTGTTGCAGAAGCGCAGTCATGACATGGCTTGCAGGACTATCTCATACGATGCATTGCCAGATGATATCTGTGTGCTGCTGTTGGCCATGGACGCTCTAATAGGCCCTCGCCTTACTAAAGGTACTTTCAGGGAGAATGAATGCGCCGCGCTGGCTCCCTATGATGGCGGTTTTTTTCTCAGACGCCTGCGTGAGGTAGGGATAATCTTGGATCAGCCTAGCGCGGCAAGGCCAGGGACCTATTTTCTTGAAAACGGTCAGATTGTGATGCGCTGGGCTCAGGCAGAGTTTTTCCTAGTTGCCGACGACAAATATGGGCGGGGGGAGGACGTCATAAGAAGGATCGCGGAGCGAGAGTTCAACAACCCAGACGCCTTGTTCGATCTTTGGCTTGATTATGCTACCAGCGACGCCGCGAGATACCTTCTAGACCAGTGCCGAATCTACAATCTCGCCTTCGGATCTGAGGACGTCGAGAGAATCAAAGGCACGATCAGACAAGCTTTGCGTGTCTATAGCACCTCCCAGTTGTGGTCCGTTATCTGGAAGGTAGTAAAGGATGCGTCGAGTCTTGCCAGCCACATGTACTTCAATCGCATCAAGGCATCAGCGACTATCCCTAACAAGATACGAAAGCAGCTTGAGAGGGCAGGGCAGGAAGATGGCATCAGCAGATACTGGAGTCGGCCTGAGCACCATCTCGCTGGTTCTTTGGGGACTGTTTTTTCAAGGCTGTTCGGCCTGGATGAGAACACCAATGGGCAGCAGGCGCATGAAAGATTTGCTCAGTTGGTCCATCACTCGAGCACCGAGGCGGACGAAGCTCTGGAGAGCCTGGTCAGGTCATTTATCCTGCAAGCACAGGATAATCCCGGCGCCGTCCAGATGATGTGCCAGTTCGCTGATCTCGTGCGTTCAGGACTTCAAACCAAACCAGCGCTTGAAGAAATCATCGGGGTCGTTGGTACCTAACGGGAGGCCCCATAAAGGCTTCCAGCCGCTTAGTGATATTGACCTGCCGACTCGAAAGGACTTGCCGCATGAATGATCCGTTGTCGGCTTTATTGCAAAGGGCGTTTGATACTCGTGCTTTTCTCTCCCTGTGACAGGCTTGCTGGTAGATCCCTTTGTGGTGCGAACCGTTTGCGTGGGGTGGGTGTATCGTCACGTCAAAGCGGATCCGCTAACGGGGCGCTTCGTTGATGGAAACCTATTCCACACGTCGTATGTCGTCGGCTTTGCTGAGAATGGGGAGTTTGTCGTGATTACCACCTTGAACAGCGTTTACGTGTGTGTCGCCATGGAAGAGCAAAGGCAGGAGTTGATCGCTAGTCTTAGCATATTGCCGAACCTGTGCGGCCAGTGTACTTATATTTAGTCCGACGATAAGCCTGAGCGCTAGTATTGCAATGGTTGCCGTTCTTATTCTGCTCATTTCAATATCTCTAATTGTTTTTATTGCCGGATCATCAGAGGCGTCAAGGGACTAAGAAGCTATCCGCTTCCTGGACATGATTATCTAGTGATTGCATAGACATGAACGGATCGTCGCAGATAGGGCAGTTGGCATAAAAAAACCCAAAAGGCATGAAGCCTTTTGGGTAAGTGCACGTCGCCCGCTGAGGACAGGCACCCAAGATTGATTTGTGCAGGTCGGTGTTCAGAACGGGTATTGAATGCCCTCGGCCATCACGCTGACCCATTGACTGGTAGTGAACTCTTCGATATTAGCGGGGCCGCCAAAACGACCGCTGTTGCCGGAGCTGCCCATGCCGCCAAAAGGAACTTGGAACTCGTTGTTCACGGTTTGATCGTTGATATGGATCATGCCGACTTTTAGCTGCCCTGCGATCTTGAGTGCTCGCTCTGTCGAACCTGAGTGAATGGCTGCGGCCAAGCCATACGGGGACTGGTTGACCAACGAACAGGCATCGGCATCCGAATTGAAGACCATTACCGGAGCTACTGGACCGAAGACTTCCTCAGCGAATACGGGCATGTCGGGAGTCACATCGGCGATTACAGTAGCTTCAAAGAAGCTGCCGTTGCGTTTGCCGCCAGCAACGAGCCTGGCGCCCATTTCGAGAGAGCGATTAATGAGATCCTCGACACGGCGAGCCTGGGTGTCGTTGATCAGCGGGCCGAGATGCACTTGCTCCTGGTGTGGATCACCGCAAACCAGATTTCTAGCCCTAGCGGCAAGCCGCTCAATGTACTCATGTGCTACGTCTTGATGCACCAAGTGACGACCAGTTTGCATACAGATCTGTCCCTGGTGCAAGAATGAACCCCAGGCCCCGCACGAGCTGGCGATGTCGAGATCAGCATCTCCAAGGACTATCTGCGCGTTATTACCGCCTAGCTCCAGTGCAACCTTCTTCAGCATCCGGCCGCAGGTTTCACCGATTTTTCTGCCCACTGCAGTAGAGCCAGTGAAGGAAATCATTTTGACTAGCGGATGTTCGACCAGTGCTTCGCCCACTTCCGGCCCGCCTGGCAGTACGTGAAAGACACCTGCTGGTAGCCCAGCGTCCTCCAGTATCTGAGCCATTAACGCTCCGCCACAAATGGCACTTTTAAGATCGGGTTTCAGGATCACGCAGTTACCCATTGCCAACGCTGGGAAAACGGAACGCATGGCCAGAAGGATTGGGAAGTTCCAAGGCGCAATCACGCCGACTGTACCCAAGGGCACGCGCGTCCAGTAATTTCGTTTTCCTGGCGTTGTGGATGGGAAGATCTTGCCGTTGGCCTGCATAGGTAGAGCAGCCGCCATTTGCGCTTGCTCATAGGTCGACTGCAGCTCAAATGCGGCCTTCGGTGCAATTGAGCCACACTCCCGGGTATTCCATCCGTTGATTTCCTCTGCCCGCTCCTTTAAAAGGGCGGCAGCCTTGCGAAGAATCTCGGCTTTCTGATCAAAAGGAACATTCATCCACTGCTGTTGAGTCGCTTGTGCGAAAGTGGCAGCACGATCAACATCGGCTGGAGTAGCGGTCATCAGGTGCGAGATGACTTCTCCGGTTGCTGGCTCTGTAACTGCAACTTGTTCACCTTCGCCAAGTTGCCATGCGCCCAGGAACAGATTTTTTTCCCAGACGGGGGTTACTGACCTATCCATTTTTACTCCTCGATCTCTTCGTCTTTATCAGGCGTGAGCCTGATTTATCTGGTCACTGATGTAGTGGGCTAGTGCGTATACGGTTTCGGATGGGTTATAGCCGATGGACGTGGGCAGCAGACTTGCATCCACGATGTAAAGATTCTTGACCTCATGGGTTTCACCCTTGGGTGACACCACGGTTGTTTTAGGGTCTGCGCCCATGCGACACGTCCCTTGAGGATGGAAAGAGGTGTAGCGATAGCGCGCCGGCTCATTGTCGAGACCGTCAATAACGGCATCAATCTGGTCTTCACTGTCGATCGTCAGTTTTTGCGAGGTTGGTATATATAAATACTTCGCGCCGGCGGCGAACAGTACCCGTGCGTTGGTTTTAAGGCCTGCTTTCATAATCTCGAAATCCGCATCGTCAACGAAGTATTTGATCTCCTTGACCCCGTCCTTCCAGTTCACTTCTCCCACGTTCTGATCATGGATCAGGGTGATGAGACGAACTGTATTCCTGTATTTCGACATGTATGACATGTAGGGCTTTCCGGTGCCCGGGTCGGCCTGGAAGCTAGCTTCTACCGGGTCCTGGATGGCGTCCAGCAGGAGATAGCCGCCGTCCTCGGGCATGGTGTACTTATCCATGTATAACGAATGGGTCGCGCCGTAGAAGGCGTCTATATTTTTCTCAAACATGCCGGTGATCGACATGGTCGGATGACAGGCAAAGTTTTTGCCCACTTGGCCGTTGCTGTTCGCCAACTTGCTCTTCTGAAGCAGGATTGGCATCTGGATCGGACCTGCGGCGCCTACTACGATAGGGGCGTTTATCTTGAGTTTGCTTTTGACGGCTTTGGTTGCCGGATCAATGATCTCTGCCAGCACCCCTGTGGCTTTTCCGTTTGCAGCAAGAATTTGCGTAGCTCGGGTGTCGGAGTAAATAGTGGCGCCGTGGGCCACTGCCCAGGGAAGATAGGTCACCAGCATTGACTGCTTGCGATCCGATTTGCAACCCGCAAAGCAGAAGCCGGTCATGGCGCAGTTACGTATGTTGCGTGAAGCGTTGCCCTCGGGTAGGTCGAGCTTCTTCATGCCCCCCTTGAGCAATTGGGCGGCGATACTTGTCTCATATGGCTTGTTGGGGGCAATGCCTAGATTGGCTTCTACTTTTTCAAAGTAAGGCCGCATAACCTCGGGAGTCAGATTAGTTAGCCCGAACTCTTTGGCCCACAGTTCGAGATAGTAGTCCGGAGTGCGGAAACACAATGCCGCGTTTACCACCGTTGAGCCACCAACGCACGCGCCTTGGAGGATAGAGATGTCTCCGGCCGTGTTGGATTGCCCGCCATGGTCGGCATACAGGGTGTCCATGGAGACTGCCATCATTTCAGTAAACTTCTCAGAGGGTACGTAGGGTCCAGCTTCCAGCACCACTACTTTTTTGCCTGCTTTGGCTAGCTCATATGCGGCAATCGCACCACCTGCGCCGGAACCGATCACCACCGCATCGACATTGAGCTCGATGCTGTCTTGGGTGACATCCGAAGCTTGAGTTACCTGTAAACCATGGGCAGGCACTGTTTTAACTTTTATTGTTTTTTGCATGATCTATTTCCACCAATCAGCTTTTCGGTAAAGGGGCATTGCCCAGAGATTCCAGATTCCACTTGTCAGTCACTGGGCCTCCATATCCGAGAGGCACCCACGTGGGTGGGTTGGCCCAATAGGCTAACCCCACCAGCTTTTTTAGGCCTACCGTCAATGCGCGGTGGGAGACTTCATCGGAATCGGCCCATGTATCGCAAAATTCCGCCGCCTGTGCGTTGGAAAGTTCTACGAATGGTTTGCCGTACTTCGCTTTTGGGCCATCGTTGAAGAACGCAATGCCTCCTTTGAGTCCTTGGAGGATATTGGGTGCCATAGTGGCCAGTAGAGCTGCGTCTAGTGTCTGCATTACGGCAATGTCGCTCGTCGGCACCAAGTCAGTTCCTTCAGTCACTAGGACCACTTCCATCAGGCGATACATAACCTGATACTCACCGATTGACATTACCTTGATGCCTGCAGGGAGGGAGGCGAAAGCATTGGTCGCGCCCAACAGGCCGCTGCCAACCGTTACCGCTACCGCAAGGCAACTGGCAGCTTTGAGAAAGCTGCGGCGGCTCAGACCGTTTATCTGGTCAATAGCGTCTTTTGTTTGATCGCTCATCTGACTCATAGTGTTCTCCTGCGTTGTTGTCTGGACTAAACATCCATTAGCTGATCGAGACGGTCTCAAAACACCTTGAGAATACGCAGATTCACGCGAGCATCCTCTTCGAAGCCATTTTTAACACTAATGTCCTGGCCGGCTTGTAGTTGAAGTTGAATGGTCGGATCAATGAAGGTGGCATAGGTAGCCAGCCAGCGGTTGGTGTTGACTCGGTCGTCCTGATCTACCCCGGCAACGGTGGTTTCGCCACCAAAGGAATGATAGTAAGAAAGCGCTACATGGCTCTGCTTGGGTAATAGGTAGCGCAGATGGCCTTGCAGGCTCTGAGCGTCTTCCTGCTCGCGCCGCATTCCGAGGAAGTCGTCGTTAGTTCCGTACACTGAATACTCTGCGATGAGGTCCATCACCACGCTGGTACTCAAGTGCTTGACGTAGGCTGCTTGGAAAATCCCTTTCCAACGATTCTCGCCAATATTCACCGGCCCTTTATCCCCATCGTACTCACCGACAGGCAGAGAGACGAAAGCTGATAGACCGGCCCATTCTTGAGCGTCTGGGTTATTCAAGAACCAGGCTGTTGCGCCAATTATCGGGTCTCCCACGCCACTGCTAGAGGTTGGTTGAAGTGGGCCGAAAGCTTCAGTCAGCTCCACTTCGCCAAACGGAACTATGATCTGCGGATCGACGATAACGCCGCCAATGTCCATGTAATGAACAAATCGGGCTAGCCCAATGGTTGTATCCAGACCAGCCTTCCCCGGCACTTGATCGTCATCGGAGTAAACGGTATCGCGGGTGGCGTACTGCCCGTAAAGAATGGCCAGATTCGTTCCGGCTGGCAGGGGCGTGTAGTCACCGGGATCTGTTGCGATTTCGGCGGAATAGGCGGTGCTGGAAAAGAGGCTGGCAGCGAAAAGCAGAGCAGAAAACTTGGCAAGGGGTTCGAACTTAGTGGGTATCAGGGTTGATCGCATTAGTGCACTCCAGGCTTTGTGTTGTTTTTGTAAATGCGGGAGGAGCAAAGCTAGGATCGTGCCAATCGATGTGTAGCGCCGTATATTTCTCAAGCTTATGAATATATTAGGTTTTTATTTTTCAGGAAAAATGATGGCTGAAGTTAACCCGTCTCATTCAGGGAAACTCCGAGACAGAGTCCCAAACTGAGACGGCTTTAGGCTGCCGCTGATTTTTTGCGCAAGCGTTGCTGCCAACGTGCTAAAGTTTCTGAGGTAAGACAAAAAGAGCCGACATGGCCAAAACGCAGGGTCGCATAAAATTATAATCAGTCCTGCGAGAGAGGTAATACAATGCCCCTGCTTATTCCTGCCGATCACATGCGTGTCAGAGCACGAGAAGCGTTTTTCG
This sequence comes from Pseudomonas neustonica, assembly GCF_003797945.1. GTDB lineage: Bacteria > Pseudomonadota > Gammaproteobacteria > Pseudomonadales > Pseudomonadaceae > Halopseudomonas > Halopseudomonas neustonica. Next base: position 56,560 of record NZ_RKKU01000024.1, on the reverse strand, counting down.
AACACGGCCAGATCCCCACTGGCTTAATAGATGATGCAATCGTGGATTCGTGGCGGCGTTGCTCAGCCGCGAGCAAAAACGTCAGTGAGCAGGTCGAGTTCGATACTGTTACCAGAGTCGGTTTATTGGAGCTCCTGGACAGTAATCGAATACTGCTCGATGCCGCCACGCAGCCCTTGGAGCAGTTGGGCCAAACTGTTAACGGGGCCGGCTACTCGGTTCTACTGACTGATGAGAACGGCATCGCGTTGGCAGCCAGGCGCTCTGAACAATGTGCCCATACCCTGATCAGCGGGGCGTTCCGCCAGGGCGTAAATCTTTCCGAGACTAATATCGGTACTTCGGCCATGTCCTGTGCCGTATCGGAACGTCGTCCGGTACTGGTCTCGGGAGTAGAGCACTACCTTCATGCCAACCACGTCTTCAACTGCGCAGCCTCTCCGATAGTAGACCCGATGGGTCGAGTGCTTGGCGCCATTGATATTACGCGAGGGAATCCGCTTGAGCCTGGCAGCGCTCTTTCGTTGGTGCAGCAGTGTTCTGCGCGCGTTGAACGTCAGTTGATGGGAATGTTATCGCCCTTTCTAATGGTCTGTCTGGGCTGGGAAACGAGCGATCACGATAGACCGGGAGATTTGCTGGTAGCTCTTGGTCCGGAAGGCCAGGTACTTGGCCTTTCGCCACGGGTGAGAGAGTTGACGGGGCTGGCTTCGACCGACTGGAGCTTGGGCTTCCAAGATATTTTCGACCTGCGGTTCGAAGAGTTGGTTGATGGCTTTCGGCGTGGTAACCAGCCAATGATGGCGAGAATGCATTCTGGGCTGTCCTTCTCGCTACGTTCGGTTGGCGCTGCCTCCCGAAAAGCGGTCAAAGGACCAGCTCAGAACAGCCTGACGAGAAATCTGCCACATTCCACGGATTTCGGTGATCTCGGCATCAATAGCCAGGTCGCCGTTGCGATCCGCGCCATGAGTAAAGGGCTACCAGTATTGCTGCTTGGAGAGACTGGGACCGGTAAGGAAGTGATGGCTACCTCGTTGCATAACAACAGCGCATTCGCTGCAGGCAAGTTCGTTGCCATTAATTGCGCAGCTATTCCCGGTGAATTAATCGAAGGTGAACTTTTTGGACACTCGGACGGGGCTTACACAGGCGCAAGAAGGGGTGGAGCGTCCGGCAAGATTGAGCAGGCAGATGGGGGAACCCTATTTCTGGACGAAATCGGCGACATGCCCCTCGCGCTTCAGTCTCGATTGTTGAGAGTGCTGGAAACCCGCGAGGTGACTCGATTGGGCAGTGTTACCCCCAAGAAAGTCCGATTCCAGCTGATCTGTGCTACCCATCGTAATCTGGCTGATGCGACCAAGTGCGGAGAATTCAGAGAGGATCTGCTCTATCGTATCAAAGGCATGATAGTGCGTTTACCCCGGCTTTCAGAGCGCTCGGATTTGAAAGCTTTCATAGTTCAACAGTGCTCCAGATCAACACAGGGGGGGCGCGAACTTTCGGAAGAGTGCTTGACCCATTTGCTCCGCTACAGCTGGCCGGGCAATGTGCGGGAGCTTCTCTATGCTCTGACACATGCTGACGCGGTGGCGGAACCTGGAGTTGCACTGGAGCTTTGTCACTTGCCGGAAGAAATTACCGCTGCGCAAGCGGACGCCGCGCTGGGGCGGCTTGCAGCAGAAGGCGGAACTTTGAAAACCGTGGAGCGGGTGGTGATTGAAGAGGCACTAGCCTTGGAGGAGGGAAATGTCAGCCGGGCGGCTAAGCGCTTGGGCATTGGCAGAGCTACTTTATATCGCAGGCTCAAAGCGGCTCACACGGGTCGTCATTAGGTCGCGTGCCGGGCTTGCCCGGCTACCGCTCTATTCCTTCTCTGCGCTGAGGTCTCTATGTAGCTGTTGGGTGAGCTCACGCTGAACCTTTAGCCGGTCGGTAATACCCTGCACAACTCCCATGCGTGCCACTGCTCCGGTCTTGATATCGGTCATCGCCCGCAAGGCTTCGCTGGATTGATCCAGGCAGCGGTTACATGACTCGCGGATGCGAGACATGCCTTTACCAGCCTCAACTGAAGTAGTATTGAGATTTTTAGCAATGGCACCAATGCCGGTACTTGATTCGTTCGCACGCACTGCTAGATGGCGGACTTCATCGGCGACTACTGCAAAGCCCCGGCCGTACTCCCCCGCGCGTGCCGCCTCAATGGAAGCGTTTAACGCCAGTAGGTTGGTCTGCTTGGCTATATCCTGAATGTTGCCTACGATCTTGCTGATTTCACCGGACTGATTGCCCAGCTGAATGAAGATGTCATCAATACGGTTCATGAACTCGGACAGCTCGCGGATAGATGCTTCCGAATCGGAGATACAACTGGCGCTGTGGTCCACCTTGGTACCTGAAGCCTTGGCCAGCCTGCCAGCCTCGATCATTTCCTCCAGAACTGCTTCCACATTAACGCGTAAATCGTCCAGGTGTTTCATGATTAAGGGTGCTGGGGAAGCTTGAATAGGTAAGGTTAGGGCTTTTTTTCCCGTGTCCAGTTCTGACTCCGGCCCAGGCTCTGTTGGCGGCTCCGGCAAGAGCCTCTGCGGTTGCTCGTAAATGGCAACGGGGGTGGGCTTGATTTTGACGCAGAATGTCAAGGCGACAGCTGCGAGGCCAAGCGTTATGGCCGCGAGAATGAACTGAATTCCAGCATTAGCGAAAAATAGCTGCGCCGTTGAGCTGAGAATTGTCAGCAACAGCGCTCCATAAGCTAATGCTTTGGCCGATCCGGTGAAAGCCCGGTCCGGATGGGACGTGAGAGTTTCGGTCATAGCTTTCTCCATGTGGTACGACTTCCATCGTTGCTGAACGCTAATGCATCTCTATGGCTGAGCCTATCCTCAGAATGCAGAGGTTTGTCCATATTCTGAAAGTTGTAATGCAGTATGAGTAGTGGGTCAGGCTAGGGAAGCACCAAGCCTGACTGTGCTGGCTGCTCAGACCATATAGTCGATCAATATTTGGCTCAGTTCACCAGGGCACTCTACCGAAGGAACGTGGCCGACCTGCTCGAGAATAATCGGCGCAGCGGCGCCACTAATCTGCGCCAGGGTTTCCAGTAACGCTGGTGGTGTGGCGACGTCGTCGCTGCCTCCGACCAATAGTAGTGGCGTACGAAGCTGTTGCAGCTTTTCGCTGAAATCACAGGTCCCAAGCATCTCGCATAGCAGGGCGTAGCTGCGATCATCGCCACGGCTCATGATCACCGTCCAGCCTTCTACCAGGGCAGGTTGCTGCTGGCAGCTTGCCGTACTAAACCAGCGCGGTACGATTGCTGCAGACATGCTGTTAAGACCTTTCTGCAGCACATCGGCAGACCGGGTCGCCCACCCATCCCGAGTGCCAATCACCGCGCCGGTGTTGGTAAGTACGGCGGAGGTCAACCGATGCTCGTGGTAGGCAAGCAATTGCTGACCAACGACGCCCCCGATAGACGTGCCTGCGAAGTAAAAAGTGTTAGCGCCGGCTAAATCCGCCAGCGCCAGCGCTTCTGCCGCCAGATCTTCCGCTGAGATCTGCTCGGACGCTTCGGGCCAAGCCGCACTGCCACCGTGCCCGGGCAGGTCCCAGGTCAGAATGCGAAATTTGCTGAGCAAACCTGGGATAACTTCGTCCCACGCCCCCTGCGTCATACCTAAAGCATGAGCCAGTATCAGCAGCGGTTTGTCATTGTCGCCCAATAGGCGATAACAAATTGTGCGGCCCTTATGTTTTAGAAATGCCATGTAATGTCCTTAGCTCAAACGCGTTCGATGAGTGTAGCAATGCCCTGACCGACACCAATGCACATGGTACACAACGCGTACCGGCCGCCCGTGCGCTGTAACTGGTGGGCCGCAGTCAGAAGTAGACGGGCGCCGGACATCCCCAGCGGGTGGCCGAGGGCGATGGCGCCGCCGTTCGAGTTCACTCGAGGATCATCGTCGGCGATGACAAGCTCACGCAAGACGGCCAGCCCTTGGGCTGCGAAGGCTTCGTTCAGCTCTATTACATCCACATCTTCAATGCGAATGCCCTGTTTTTCGAGCAGCTTGCGCACCGCCGGCACGGGACCGATTCCCATGATTTTCGGTTCCACACCGGCTGTCGCCATACCCAGAATACGGGCCATGGGTTTAAGCCCGTGCCGCTTCACGGCCGCCGCGCTGGCAACCAGCATGGCGGCGGCGCCATCATTGACGCCGGAAGCATTGCCGGCTGTCACGCTGCCGCCAGTGCGGAACGGCGCGGGTAGTGCAGCCAGCTTTTCAAGGGTGGTGCTGCGCAGGTGCTCGTCAGTGTCGAATACCTGTGGCTCCTGCTTGCGGCGGGGAATGCTTACCGGCGCGATTTCCTCGGCGAAAATGCCCGCCTGCTGTGCCCGGGCGGCTTTCTGCTGGGATGCCAGTGCGAATTGATCCTGATCTGCCCGCGATATGTTGAATTGCTCAGCTACGTTCTCCGCCGTTTCGGGCATGGAATCCACGCCGTATTGCTTTTTCATCAGCGGATTTATAAAGCGCCAGCCGATCGTGGTGTCTTCGATATGTTGGCCACGGGAGAAGGCGTCGCCGGCCTTGCCCATGACATAGGGTGCACGGGACATGGACTCCACGCCACCGGCCAGTACCAGGTCCATTTCGCCGGCGCGAATCGCCCGAAAGGCGCTACCCACCGCGTCCATACCCGAGCCACACAGGCGATTGAGCGTGGTGCCAGGCACCGAGGTAGGCAACCCGGCGAGCAGGGCAGACATGCGCGCTACGTTGCGATTGTCTTCGCCCGCCTGGTTGGCGCAGCCCATCATTACTTCGTCGATGGCAGCAGGGGCCAGGTCCGGTGCTTGTTCCAGCACGGCGCGGAATATCTGCGCGGCCAGATCGTCCGGGCGCACGCTGGCCAGGGCGCCGCCGAAACGCCCGATAGCGGAGCGCCTTGGATGGCAGAGAAAAACATCAGTCATTGTAGGCCTCACTGTTGGGCTGCGTGATGGGCGTCGGTGCGGGCCTTGAGGTCACGTAAGACCTCAAGCTCCCGGGCAGACGGCGCGGGTGTGACAGCCAGTTGCTCGGCAAAGCGGATCTCCCAGCCGGTGGCATCGATCACTTGCTCGCGGGTCACACCAGGGTGCAGCGAGGTAACCACCAGTTCTTTGGTGTCCGGATCGGGCTTGAGAATGCACAGGTCGGTAATCACCACGGTCGGACCCCGTCCTATGTTAGGCACGTTATCTCGGGCTTTGCCGTCACGGCCAAAGCCGACGGTGGTAATGAAGTCCACGTCCTTGACGAAAGTGCGCTTTGACTGTTTGACCGTAATAAACACTTCCTGGGCATTGGTACCGATTTCGGGCGCTCCACCACCACCTGGAAGGCGCACTTGGGGCTCAAGATAATCTCCAATCAGCGTGGTATTGATATTGGCGTAGCGATCAAGCTGAGCGGTACCCAAAAAGCCGACGCTGACGTGACCACCCTGTAGCCAGTAACGGAACATTTCCGGTACCGAAACAGTGGTCAACGCAGATTCACACAGCTCACCGTCGCCAATGGAGAGCGGCAGCACGTCAGGCTTGGTCTGCAAGGTGCCGGATTCGTAAATCAGGGTGACATCGGGTGCGTGAGTCAGTCGCGCCAGGTTGGCAGCCTCGCTGGGCACACCGATACCCACGAAGCAGGTCATATCATTGGTCAGCGCTCGAGCGGCGGTGACGCTCATCATTTCCGCAGAGGTAAAATCGCTCATTACGCAGCTCCTTTTTCAAACACATTTTCTTTCAGCCAGGCCTGGAACGTCTCCCGGTCACGGGCGATGCCATCCCATTCTTTGTAGAAGGCGTTGTCCCGGTCGTAATAACCCAGGGCGTAGGAGGGGCTGGCGCCGCGCGGCGCGACTACAATCGACGTGATGGCCCAAGAGGGCAGTACGCAGGCATTAACGCCGGCATTCAGGTCGTCCACTACCTCCTCTACGGTGACAATGCTGCGCTTTGCCGCCAGCACTACCTCTTTCTGAATGCCGATAATCCCCTCAACCAGCACGTTGCCCTTGCGGTCAGCGCGCTGCGCGTGGATCACCGCTACATCGGGGCGAATTGAGGGCACGGCCGCTAGGCGTTCGCCGCTGAACGGACACTCAATGAACTTGATCTGGTCGTTTACTTTTGGCAGGTCGCTGCCCACATACCCGCGCAATATCGCCAGTGGAAGACCGGCCGCGCCCGCTTCATAGGCGCAGGCCATGGCTGCGTGACTGTGTTCGAGAATCTCCAGCTTGTTCGGCCAACCTTTTTCCACAGCGTCACGCAAACGATGCAGGGAACCCACGCCAGGGTTGCCGCCCCAAGAGAAGATCAGCTTTTTGGCACAGCCGGCGCCGATCATTTGGTCGTAGATGAGATCCGGCGTCATGCGCACCAGCGTCAGGTCACGTTTTTCCTGACGGATGACTTCATGGCCTGCCGCAAACGGGATCAGGTGGGTAAAGCCTTCCATGCAGACCGTGTCGCCATCGTGGATGTGGCGGCTCACAGCTTCCTGGAGGGTGAGAAATTCAGCCATTACTGTATCTCCATTATCGCGATTGATTAAAGTTCGCTAAACGAACATATGTTTAATATGCGAACATAATGGAGCCAAGTTTTTGCCGTCGTCAAGGATAAAATTTAATCATCCGCCGAAATGCACAGATGTTCGGACACCGAACTAGCTGCTAACATGCCGCAAATTATTGAGCAAAATGGGGAGTTACAGTGGAAGATCAGCTTCTTCAACCGGGTGATCGCGACTATGTAGGGGCGCTGGCCGCGGGCCTGGAGGTGTTGCAGGCATTTGATGCCGAGCATGCGCGCATGACCTTAAGTGAAGTCGCCGCCCGCACCGAAATGGATCGGGCCAAAGCCAGGCGGTTTCTGCTCACCCTGCACGCGTTGGGTTTCGTCAAACGTAGTGGCAGGCAGTTCGAGCTGACGCCTAGGGTGCTGCAGTTGGGTTACGCCTATCAGGCTTCCAACAATTACCGCGCGGTAATTCTGCAACACCTGGAGGACATTACCGCTGAGCTGGGCGAATCGTCTTCACTGGCGGTGCTGGATAGTGATGATGTGGTGTATGTGCTGCGCTCGTCGGCCCGGCACCGGCTAATGGCCATCACGTTGTCGGTAGGGACCCGCTTGCCGGCCGCTTATACGTCCATGGGCAGAGTACTGCTAGGGCAATTGTCAGAGGCAGAGCTTGATGCGTACTTCGCCAGGGTAACTTTGCACGCTTTTACCGCGCTCTCTGTGACCCGACCCGCTGCTTTGAAAGAAGAGATCATCAAGGCAAGAGAGCAGGGTTATGCCATCGTCGACCAGGAGCTGGATTCCGGTTTGCGCTCGGTTGCAGTGCCGGTGTTTGCCGGCAACGGCGAACTGCTTGGGGCGATCAATATCAGCACTAACGCGGCGCGGGTGGATATGCAAACGCTGAAGGACGTTTACCTGTCTCGTCTGCAGCAAGCCGCTGAAGCCGTGAGGCAGTCCACGCGCTGAGCTTTGCGATAGAGCGCGATCCAGATACGGCAGGGTGATTATGGGTAGCGTCCGGTCAGCCGATTCTCCACCAATCCATCGAGGATGGTGTTGGCCAAGCGCATGACCGCATTGGGGTTTTCTCCGCGCCGGCGGCAGGCAATTACCGGTACGGTGATGTTGTCGTCATCCAGAGGCATGTACTCCACGCCCTCTCTATGTAATCGCCGGACTTGTTCCGGCACCAGAGTAAAGCCCATATCAGACGCCACTAGTGATAGCGCTGTCTGCAAATCATTGACCTGCTGGATTACGTTCAACCGCAAACCGCGTCGGTGAAATAACCCTTGGGTAAGGTCGGAGAAATTGGGGCCGGGGCCTGAGGGGAAAGTGATCATTGGCCATGCAGAGAGTTCTTTCATAGACGGCCTGTGATGAGTTAGAGGATTGCCTGCGGGAATGGCGGCAATCATGGGTTCATCGAATAGCAGCTCCTGATCGACGTCAGGATCTTCGATGCGAATGCGGCCAAAGCCTATGTCTATTTTGCCGGCCTTGAGCGCATCCACTTGCTCGCGGGTTTTCAATTCGTGCAGAACGATTTCCAGATTCTTGTTACGCCGCAAGCGGCGGACCATCAGTGGCAGCTGACCATAGAACACCGAGGGTACGAAGCCTATGGAGAAAACGGTTTTACGGTGCTGAGCGATCCGCCGGGTGTCATTAACGGTGGCATTTACCTTGTCGAGAATCTGGCGAGCTTGTTCCAAAAAATATCTGCCGCCTGTGGTTAGCTCAAGGCCCCGCGATTTACGGATAAATAGCTCCACACCTATTTCCTCTTCCAGCTGCTTGATTGCGCGGGTTAAGGGAGGCTGAGCTATAAAAAGCTGTTTTGCTGCCCGCGTGAAGTTCTGCTCCTCCGCCACTGCCATGAAGTAGCGCAAGTGTCTTAGCTCCATCCATACCTCCAAGGTATAGCTCTCTACTTAATCTGTATTGGTTCATCTTCATGAAACTTTGTACTGTTCGAATCACAATTTTTCCACCTGCGATTCGGAGAGCAAATGCCCGCAACCATTCAGTCCATCGAAGCCATCCTGGTTGATATACCAACCATCCGGCCGCACAAGCTATCCATGACAACCATGGGGGTTCAAACCATGGTGATAGTGCGTATGAAGGATTCGGATGGGCTCGAAGGTCTGGGCGAAGCGACTACCATCGGTGGCCTGGCTTACGGTCCCGAAAGTCCTGAAAGCGTAAAGCTTACTATCGACGCCTATTTCAAGCCGTTGCTGCTGAATCAGCCAGCGAACGCTATCAATACCCTTAGGGTAAGGCTAGACCATGCTGCGCGTGGAAACAACCTGGCCAAGTCCGCGATAGAGACCGCGCTACTGGATCTGCAAGGCAAACGTTTGAATCGCCCGGTTTCTGATTTGCTCGGCGGAGCGTTGCATGCCCATATTCCGGTGCTCTGGACGCTTGCCAGCGGCGATACCGAGAAGGATATCGACGAAGCTCAAACCCTGCTGGCGCAGAACCGCCACTGCGACTTCAAATTGAAGATCGGCTCGCGTGCGCTGATGGATGACGTCCGCCATGTCGCCGCGATCAAGTCAGCAGTCGGATACAACGCCAGTGTGCGGGTCGACGTCAATCAGGCCTGGGATGAAAGCACTGCTGCAAAGGGCATGGCCGAACTGCAGGCTGCAGGCATCGACCTGGTCGAGCAGCCCACACCAATGAAGGATTTTGCCGCGCTGGTACGGCTCTCAAACAAGTTTCATATCCCCATTCTGGCTGATGAGTCTGTCGCCGATGCCAAGGATCTTTTTGCGTTGGCCGCTGCCGGCTTTTCCGGCGCGGTAGCGATGAAGATAGCCAAGGCCGGCGGACCCATCCGTGCACTCCAGCAGGCACAGGTAGCCCAAGCCGCTGGTATCGGTCTGTATGGCGGCACCTTGCTGGAAGGCACCATCGGTACCGTCGCGTCCCTGCACGCCTGGTCCACTCTGGAAACCCTGCATTGGGGCACCGAGATGTTCGGTCCGCTGTTGATGAAGGACGACATCGTGGTCAAGCCGCTCAACTTTCATAACAACGGTGTGGACCTCCCCACCGGCCCGGGCCTGGGCGTCGACATCGACGAAGACAAGTTGGCCTTCTATCGCCGCAAGACATAACGCGCCTAAAGCTCAGCAACTGGAGAAAATCCCATGCTTTTTAAAGTCGAGATGAAAGTGAATATCCCCCATGACATGCCTGCCGATGTGGCTACGGAGGTCAAGACGCTCGAGAAAGCCTACGCCCAAGACCTGCAGCAGCAAGGCAAGTGGCGTCACCTGTGGCGGGTAGCGGGTAGCTACGCCAACGTCAGCATTTTCGATGTTGCGGACAACGCTGAACTGCAGGAGCTGATCAGTAACCTGCCGCTGTTCCCTTATATGGATATTTCCGTCGCACCCCTGTGCCGTCACCCGTCCTCTATCCGTGAAGACGACAGCTGACAGGGACGATTACAGAAACCCGGCGCATACCCAAACCCAGGCGCCATAAAAAGCCTGTTGCTGATTGATTTGAACGTTCTGAGCAACAAAAACAAGAAACTGAGGAGACCGACAATGACCGTTAAAACGATGCAAGCTGCCGATGTGAAGGAACTGCTGGAGAAGGTTGCCGGCTTCAACAAATCCGGTGGTGATGAACGGGTGAAGAAAATCGTTCACCGTGTCATGCACGACATTTTCCAGATCGTCGAAGATTTCGATGTTTCGCCTGAGGAGTTTTGGAGCGCCGTGTATTACGTCGGTGAGCTGGGCGCCAACGGTGAAGCTGCGCTGCTGGCCCCGGGCTTGGGAATGGACCGCTATCTGGACATCCGCCAGGATGCTAAGGATGAGCAGGCCGGCTTGGCTGGCGGCACCCCGCGCACTATTGAAGGCCCGTTGTATGTTGCAGGTGCGCCTATCAGCGACGGCTTTGCCCGCATGGACGACGGCTCTGACAAGGAAGCGGAAGTCATTCTGATCAAGGGTCAGGTTACTGATGAGAAAGGTGTTCCGGTCGCCAATGCTATGGTCGACATCTGGCAAGCCGACACCAAAGGCGCCTATTCTTTCTTTGATCAGTCGCAGAGCGAATATAACCTGCGTCGTCGCATCAAGACCGATGCCGACGGCCGCTACGCCGCACAGAGCATCATGCCCTCCGGCTACGGTTGCCCACCAGAAGGCTCTGCCCAGAAATTACTGAACCACTTGGGTCGTCATGGCCAGCGTCCCGCACATATTCATTACTTCGTGGCCAAGCCTGGCTTCAAACATCTCACCACCCAAGTCAACATCGCTGGTGATGAATACACTTTCGATGACTTCGCCTTCGCCACGCGCGAAGAGCTGGTGGTAGACGCCAAGCCTGTGCAGCGCTCCGAGACGGCTGAAAAGCATGGCATAACTGGCCCGATTACTGAGGTCGAGTTCAACGTGGTGCTGGTTGCCACGGACAAGGCCGAGCTGTATGAGCGCCATGCGCGTCCCCGCGCTCTAGAAAATGCGGAGTGAATATCATGACTAGCAAACTCTCAAAACTCGCTGAAAAGGTAAAGGGCGCCGTCGTCGCAGACCCTGCAACCGGTCGTTACCAGTGCGACCGGGGCATATTTACCGATCAGGAACTATTCGAACTGGAGATGAAATATATCTTCGAAGGTAACTGGGTTTACCTGGCTCACGAGAGCCAGATCCCCGAACTGGGCGACTATTTCACCGTAACTGTAGGCCGCCAGCCGGTGATCATTACCCGCACCAAGGATGACGAGCTCAAGGCTATCCTCAATACCTGCTCGCACCGTGGAGCGACACTGTGCCGCAAGAAACGTGGCAATAAGGCTTCCTTCACCTGCCCCTTCCATGGCTGGACCTTTCGTAATGACGGCCAGTTGCTAAAAGCCAAGGATCAGAAGAAGGGTGGCTATCCAGAGCAGTTCAATACTGACGGCTCGCATGATCTCAAGCAGTTGCCGAAGTTTGGCAACTATCGCGGCTTCCTCTTCGGCAGCCTGAATGCCGATGTGGTGTCCCTTGAGGAACACCTGGGGGAAACCACCAAGATCATTGACAACATCGTGGATCAGTCTGAAGACGGTCTGGAAATCCTGCGGGGCACCTCGACCTATACCTACGAGGGCAACTGGAAGCTCACCGCTGAGAATGGCGCGGACGGTTACCACGTTGGCACCGTGCACTGGAACTACCTATCCACCATGGGCCAGCGCAACTATGACAAGGGCGGCACCGAGGCAGTTGATGCCAAGAGCTGGTCGGCTGACGGCGGATTTTACTCCTTCGAAAACGGCCACATGATGCTCTGGACACGTCTGCTAAACCCGGAAGTGCGGCCGATCTTCAGCCAGCTTGAGCGCTTGCGTCAGACCTTTGGCGAGGCCCGTGCCGATTCTATCGTGCGCACCACCAAGAACCTGTGTCTGTACCCTAATGTGTACCTGATGGATCAGTTCTCCACTCAGATCCGCGTGACTCGTCCGATCAGCGTCAACAAGACCGAGGTGACCATCTATGCTTTCGGCCCGAAGAACGAGCCGGCTGAGCTACGTACCAAGCGCATTCGCCAGTATGAGGATTTTTTCAACGTCACCGGTATGGGTACACCGGATGACCTGGAAGAATTCCGCGCTTGCCAGAACGGTTACGAAGCACAGGGTATGCGCTGGAACGACATGAGTCGCGGTGCCACGCACTGGATTGACGGTCCGGATGAGCATGCCAACCAGCTAGACATGAAGCCCAGCATGAGTGGCGCCAAGCCCGATGATGAAGGCCTGTATGTAAATCATCACCAGCACTGGCAGGTGGAGATGCTCCGCGCCATTGAGGCCGAACGCGCTAACCTCATTCCGGTGACCGCAGAGGAGGCAGCGTTATGAGCCTGAGTTATCACGACATTGAGCAATTCATCATCCGCGAAGCGCGCTTTCTGGATGACCGTGAGTGGGATCAATGGCTGGCGTGCTACCACGCAGACGTTACCTACTGGATGCCAGCCTGGGATGACAACGATGAGCTGACCGAAGATCCGCAACGGGAAATCTCGCTTATCTATTACCCCAACAAGGATGGCCTGGAGGATCGGGTTTACCGCATCAAGACTGAGCGCTCCGGCGCTAGCTCCATGCCCGAACCGCGGACCACGCATTTCACTAGCAATCTGGAGATCCTGTCCCAGACCGAGAGTGAAGTGAAGCTGCGGTTCAACTGGCTGACCAAGGCCTATCGCTACAAGAAGACAGCCGAATTCTTCGGCACATCCTTCTACACCCTGGATGTCACCGGTAAACAGCCGCTGATTCGGGAGAAGCGGCTGGTCCTGAATAACGATTGCATCAATCAGGTGCTGGACGTTTACCACCTGTAATTGATCGGGAGAGCAGCATCATGAGTTATAACATCGCGCTTAACTTTGAAGACGGTGTAACCCGTTTTGTGTCCTGCAACGAAGGCGAAACTGTGCTGGATGCGGCCTACCGTGCGCAGATAAACCTGCCCATGGATTGCTCCGACGGCGTTTGCGGTACCTGCAAGGGTGCCTGCCGCCAGGGAGAGTTTGACTTGGGCGAGGAGTATCTCGAGGAAGCATTGTCCGAAGAGGAAGTGACGCAGGGTATGGTCCTGACCTGTCAGATGGTGCCCTCCAGTGATTGTGTTGTCGAAATTCCTGTACCTTCGACCATGTGCAAGACCGGTAATGCGGCGGTGACCGGGAAGGTTGCCGAGGTGAACCTGATCTCGCCTACATCCATCGAGCTCAAAATCAGGGTAGAGGAGGAGCTCGCCTTCCTACCGGGGCAGTACGTGAACATTCAGGTGCCGGGCACCGAGGAAACCCGGGCATATTCTTTCAGCTCCAGGCCCGGCAGCCGGGATCTGAGTTTTCTGATCCGTAATGTGCCAGGCGGGCTAATGAGTTCCTGGCTGGTGGGCGAAGCGCGTACCGGTGACAAGGTGACACTTACTGGCCCGATGGGTAGCTTCTATCTCCGGCCAATCGAGCGTCCGGTTTTGATGCTGGCTGGCGGCACTGGCCTGGCCCCGTTTTTGGCCAAGCTTGAGCACATGAAAGCCAACGGTTGTGACCTGCCTACGCATCTGGTCTATGGCGTCAGCACTGAGGATGATCTGGTTTGTCTGGATATACTCGACCGCTTCGTCAGCGAGCTGCACAACTTCACCTACGTCACCTGCGTGTCGAGCACCGACGGCGACCACGCGCGCAAGGGTTACGTCACGCACCACATGGATGAGGCACCTCTCAACGAAGGCGATGTAGACGTCTATTTGTGCGGGCCTCCGCCCATGGTCGATTCCGTCCTCGCATTCTTCCGCGAGCAGGGCATCACCCCTAACTCCTTCCATTACGAGAAGTTCACCCCAAGCCTGTCAGCCGCGCAGGAGCAGGTGGCATGAGCGCCCGCTTCACCGACAAGGTTATGGTCATCACCGGGGCTGCGCAGGGCATTGGCAAGCGCGTAGCCGAGCTGGCTGCGGCAGAGGGCGGCCGGCTGCTGTTGGTTGACATCGCCGAGTATGTTCAGGGGGTCGCTGCTGATCTAAGGGAGCAGGGCGCAGAAGCCGTCGCGGTCCAGGCTGATCTGGAAACCTGGGCCGGCGCAGAAAAGGTCATGACGGAGGCTTATCAGCAGTTTGGCCGGATCGATATCCTGATCAACAACGTCGGCGGGACCATCTGGGCGCAACCCTTTGAGCACTATAGCCCTGAGCAAATCGCGAAGGAAATCCAGCGCTCACTGTTTCCCACTCTGTGGTGTTGCCGCGCAGTGCTGCCCTACATGCTGGAGCAGCAGGGCGGGGTGATCGTCAACGTTTCCTCCGTTGCTACCCGAGGGCTGATGCGAGTGCCCTATGGCGCTGCCAAGGGCGGCGTCAACGCCATGACCGTCAACCTGGCTTATGAGTACGCGCCGCACAACATCCGTGTGAATGCCACTGCGCCCGGCGGTACGGAGGCTCCGCCACGGCTGACGCCGCGCAACCTCAGCACTCAGAACGACCAGGAAAAGGCCTGGTACCAGACCCTTGTCGATCAGACCAAACAGAACAGCTTCATGCAGCGTTATGCCGATCTGGATGAGCAGGCAGAGCCCATTCTGTTCCTAGCATCGGACGCCGCCAGTTTCATAACCGGAACCGTGATTCCGGTCGCCGGTGGAGACCTGGGTTAACAGGCTTCGTCACTTAAACCAGGAAGGTAACTCCCGCACAAAAACAAATAAGGCGAGTACAGACCGATGAGAAATATCGACGTAAACAACGTTATCGATAACGCCACATTCAGCCGCTTTCACTGGAGGGTGCTCTTCTGGTGCACCCTGATTATCATCTTCGACGGCTACGACCTGGTGATCTACGGTGTGGTACTGCCTATCCTCATGGACGAGTGGCAACTAAGCCCCTACGTTGCCGGCCTGCTAGGCAGCAGTGCGCTGTTTGGCATGATGTTCGGCGCTATGGGGTTCGGTATGTTGTCGGATCGAGTGGGCCGCAAGAAAGTTATCATTGGCTGCGTAGTGCTGTTCAGTGTGACCACGGTGGTTAACGGCCTGGCTACCACGCCCTGGCAATTTGGCGTGCTGCGCTTTATCGCTGGGCTCGGCATTGGCGGCGTTATGCCAAACGTGGTGTCGCTGATGAGCGAATACTCGCCAGCGCGCAAACGCAGCACCCTGGTAGCGCTGATGTTCAGTGGATACGCCGTGGGCGGGATGATATCTGCTGGCCTGGGTATCTGGATCGTGCCTAATTTCGGCTGGCAGATCATGTTTTATCTGGCCGGCGTGCCGATGCTACTGCTCCCTTTAATGCTGAAATACCTACCTGAGTCCGTAGCCTTCCTGATGGCGCAGCGGCGCGAGAACGAGGCGCGCTATGTGCTTCAGCAAATCGCGCCGCTGATGAACATCCGTAAGGATGATGTGCTTGAAGTACCGCCTACCAACGACAGCAAGGCACCGGTGCTGGAGCTATTTCGCAACGGCCGCGCAATGAGCACCGTGATGTTCTGGATAGCATTTTTTTGCTGCCTGTTAATGGTATACGCCCTCGGATCCTGGCTACCTAAATTGATGTCGAACGCCGGGTATGCTTTGAGCTCAAGCCTTATGTTTTTGATGGTGCTCAACGTCGGAGCAATTGTCGGCGCGGTTGGTGGCGGCTGGTTAGCGGATCGTCTATCGCTGCGTTCGGTGTTGGTAACCTTTTTTATCATGGCCTCAGCTTCCTTGGTTATGCTTGGCTACGACAGTCCGATGTGGTTCCTCTACACGCTGGTGGGTATCGCCGGTGCAACCACTATCGGTTCGCAGATCCTCTTGTATGCCTACGTCGCCCAATACTACCCAACCGCCATTCGTTCTACCGGCCTTGGCTGGGCCTCTGGGATCGGCCGCAATGGCGCCATCGTTGGCCCGTTGCTGGGTGGTGCGCTGCTAGCGACGGCCATGCCGCATCACATGAATTTCCTCGCACTTGCAGTGCCAGGCGCCATCGCCACTGTGGCCATAGCGCTAGTTGGCCGGCGTGGACTTGACTCTAAGTCAGCGCCGGTATCAAAGCTCCCTGGTATGGACGTCAGCAGTAACTAGATATCGGATCCTGCATGCGACCCAGGGTTGGCAACTCCGTCCAGCCCTCTTTTAGCCCCGGCGCGTAAGCGCATGGGGCTCTTTTTTAACCAACAATAATGTTGTCACAACGGAACGTTATGTCGAGATTTTTGAAAGACTTATCATTGCCCGCAGCGGTTGCCGGTTTTCTGGCTGTGTTGGTGTCCTACTCAGGGCCGCTTGCGATTTTTTTTCAAGCCGGAGAAAGTGCCGGTATATCCACGGATATGATGACCTCCTGGGTTTGGGCTATTTCGATAGGCGCGGGTATATCCGGGATCATTCTGTCCGTTTGGTTCAAAGCGCCAGTAGTCACTGCTTGGTCAGCGCCCGGTACAGCCTTACTTGTTACGCTGTTTCCAGAGTTATCTTTGAATGAGGCCATTGGCGCCTACATTACGGCAGCACTCATCATTGTAGTCATCGGCATGTCGGGCGCTTTCGATACGTTTGTCCGCGCAATACCCAAAGGCATCGCCGCAGGGATGATGGCAGGCATTCTGTTCCAGTTTGGAGTAGGGGCGTTCGTCGCCATTGAGAACACGCCGCAGTTGGCGATCGGTATGCTTGTGGCCTATATGGTATTTCGGCGCTTATTCCCTAAGTACACCCTGATACTGTTATTGGTTACTGGTGTGGTTCTGGCGATATTGCTGGAGGGCGCATCGCTTTCTGGTATTGGTTTGAACTTGGCAGTTCCGCAATTTATCCGGCCAGAATGGACCTTGAGTGCCACCCTGAGTCTTGCTATTCCTCTGGTGCTGGTGAGCCTGACCGGTCAATTTCTCCCAGGGATAGCTATCGTTCAAAACGCAGGTTATCCGGTCAAAGCCAAACCTATAATCGCTGTAACCGGCTTGTTATCGCTACCTATAGCATTTTTTGGGGGTATTACCATCGTAGTGGCGGCAATCACGGCGGCGATCTGCACTGGTGAAGATGCTCACAAAGCTTTATCGCGTAGATACGTCGCAGGTGTCTTTAACGGTATTTTCTATCTTATCGGCGGCTTGTTTGCGGGGACCATCGTGAGCTTGTTCACGTCATTGCCAGCCGCGTTTGTCGCAGTGCTGGCGGGTCTGGCATTGTTGAGAGCGATTGCTTCCAATCTGTTTTCTGCGCTGGAGGAGGGCCGGGATCGTGAAGCGTCATTGGTTACTTTTTTGGTTACTGCCTCCGGTATGTCTCTCTACGGGTTATCGTCCGCGCTTTGGGGTGTTGTAATAGGCTACGGCTGCTATGTGTTGCTGAACGTTTACGCCGAGAGAGAATGAATTGAAGGTGACTTTTGTATCGCAAAAGCTCCCAGGATCGCTGGGAATACCAGAGCGTGGTTTCGGATGGACCTCGATCAACGCCAACGCTCAAAAAGCTGTACCAGTTCGTCCACTACGTAGCGCACTTTCGGCCGTAGGTGAGACACCTTTGGCCATACCGCGTGCACTTCAACGGGCTCGGGCTCATAGGCCCCCAGTACCTCTACCAATAGCCCGGCATTGATGTCATCCGTGAACAGACAGCGCGGCATCTGACACAATCCTGCCCCAGCTACCGCCGCCAGGATCATTACCTCGCCATCCCCAATTTGATGGGTCACCGGGGGAGCGAACCGCACAGTTTGGGAATGCTGTTGCACGCGCCAGGACAGCGGCTGGCCACGCCTATGGCCAACGATGCAGTGGTGATGCACAAGATCTTCCAACTGTTGAGGTGTCCCATATCGTTCCAGGTAGCTGGGCGCCGCGCAAATAGCCCAGCGTTGCCGCGCCAGACGGCGTGCCACCAGCCCACCGACATCCTTGAGCTCGCCGAACCTGATCATCAGGTCGATACCTTCTTCATTTCTATCCATTGTGAAAGAGGATCTACCATGCCCGTCGTACGAGCTAGCTGGTTTGAAGGGAAATAGCACGCGCAAAAAGCCACTGTTGCTGCTGATATTACCGAGAGTATTGTGAAAAACACGGTTACTCCGGCCGAGTACATTTACGTCATCTTCGAAGACGTGGCGCCATCGGACTGGGCCGGTTCCGGCAAGTTGTTTGGCGATGCACCAGACAAACCCTAAGGCAGTCGGCGAAAAGCAATGCATCGGCTAGTACAGCGATGCACTCCCTAGTTCAGGGTAGAAACTCTGCCTGACCGAGTTCGGTCCGGGGCCTTTGTTGGAGCTGGTGGAGAGCGAGCTGAATAACGTGCGTTAACTCCAGGGGCGGGAGCAAACAAGAGGCTTTTCAATGTGTCTCTATGTGTCACTGACGGTAGTCTTTTGGGTTCTTCTTCTCAGATCAGTCGTTTCAAAAAAACCGCTTTTGTCCTGGTGGGAGCTCATCAAGCTGACCTAGTTGAGTAAAGCCTTGTTTCGGGTAAATACTCGGGAGCCTGAAAATCAAAAGTATCAAACCAGATGCCGATACAGCCTTTTGCTTTTACCAGATCTTCAGCCATTTCCATTTGACGTGGGCCAGTGCCTTGGTTTCTGGTTTGCTCAGGTACGGCCCATAACTCGATGAACAGCCACGATCAAAAATGCTGCCACAGGCCTGGTTGCTCAATAGTGAACTCCGAAATATTGGTGAAAGCAATGTATAGCGGACTTTAAGCGTATTTACCCTTCATTCGATCTGAGGCTCTGACAACGGGATTTCTTTTCCACCAATCATAAATGCGCGAGGAGCGTCAGATTCGACCACTGCCGGTTTAGCTTCGATCTTGTTAGCCTGAGTTGTTTCGCGGCCATAATCTTTTAGCCAATTTCGGTGCCCAAATGACTCTTTGAATAAGCTGAGCAGATGGTCGTGCCAGTCATCCAAAGCCTTCGCTTTTTCGTCGAAATATGCATATCTGTCGTAGATCGCGTCCACGCTAAGATTCGCGTGATTAAGAATTCGGCTGCGTACGTTCTTGCCCAGGCCCCGGCCTGACATATGAGTCGTGGCGGTTCTCCTCAGGTCATGAGCAGTAGGCCTTGGATACCCTTCAGCAATTCGAAGCAGCCCTTCAGACTTCACAAGCTCTGCGTCGGCGACATACGTGTCATAAAGTCTGCGCATTGCCCGGTTTAAAGAAGGTTGAGTCTGATGTGATGACGTACCTCTGCCAGGCAGAACCCAAGGGCTGGGTTCTGCGGCACCGCCGCTCTTTTCAAGTTTTACCGTTTGAAGATGTTTTAGGTGTTGCAGGATTTTGATTACATGGGAGGACAAGGGGATTGCGACGGGATTATTGTTTTTCTCAAAGCGGCCGGACCTGTCCCAGATCCCTTGCTTCAAATCCAAGTCGACCCAGCGCATTGCAGCAATAGTCCCCGAACGCTGCGCAAGCATCAAGGAAAGCAGTAACGCAAAACGAGTGGCTACGGTAATCGATGGATTTGCTAAGCGTTTTAAAAACCAAACTAATTCGTGCTGATTGAGAGCCCGCTCTCTAGGTGTTTCTTTCGTTATTTTTTTCATCTTCACCAGTGGTGTGGCTTCGATAATGTCGCGCTCTACGCAGAAATTGAACAGCGCCCGAACTACAGCTTGCAGGCGATTCGCTGCGACCGGGGCGGTTCTGGCCTTGTCATCCAGTAGAGCCAAAATCTGCCTGCGCTTAACGTCTTGAAGCTTCATGTCTCCAATGCATTTTACAAAATCGTTCTTGAGCATCCGCTCGTCTTCTTTCCAAGACTTTTTGTTGGCCATGGCCCATTCAAGGTATGTGTCCACGGCATCAGCGACGGAAGGGCTCGTCCGGTACTCGAACAGTTCAAGTGTCTTTTTCTGACCTGGATCGATGCCTTGCTCTACCAGCTGGGCGGCATGCCTGGATCTGGCTCGGGCATCCGCCAGTGACATCTTTGGATAGGAACCCAAGGTCAGGCGCCTTGGTTTGCCGTGAAAGCTGTATAGCAGGATGTACGCTATTGATCTTTTGTTCACCCGTACGCCGAAAGTCCCCTGGCCGTAAAGAGGAGGATCGAAGAATTCTTGGCGGTCTTTCTCGGGGTCGTACTTTAGCCGCTTCAGAAAATGTTCTTTCAATGCAGAGCGATTGCTGCTCATGGCCGATCCTTTTGGGGTAGGTTTCGGGTAGGAGTTTAGCGTTTCGGGTAGGATTCGGGTAGGAGTTTGACCATTTTTATTTCGTGGTTATACATTGCCTGTTTTGGGCTTTACGGAAAATAAATCCTTTATAAACAAAATGATGAGATAGATAAAGTTTGATTTATAGTCTTTAAGAGCCTCTGATTGCGTGACAATAACACTGACTTGTAATCAGTAGGTCCCGAGTTCGACTCTTGGTGCCGGCACCATAAAAAACAAAGGCTTGCGTCTGATCGCAGGCCTTTTTTGTGAGCCCGCGTACAAATCTACGTACATTGATGATTGGTCTATTGGCGCCAGAATTGCTTGAGTCTATGCTCATGGGTATAGTAGCTAACCAATTGTCAGTAGGTAGATTCTGCCTGTCCAAGGGAACGCTTGATCGTGATCACGCCTGTAAATGATGTGCACTCTATTAAGGCTGTTGCCTTGGTGCTCGAATTCCCTAGTGAGATAGGAGCTGGCGGTCTCTCTCTTGTACGGGAGGAGGCCAAACGTTTCCGCTCCAAGCTAAATATGCGTCGCGTAATCCGGAGCCTCAATATTCCGTTTCCGGTACTGGATAACTCAGATCGGCTTCACGAAGAGGAGTCGGGATACCGTTACTTCATCAGGAAGCCCGATGGTGCCGAGGCGAAATGGTTCGAGGTGGCGGGCAGTCGTGCTGTTTTCTGCACCAATGAATATACTGATTTCAACTCCTTCTGGGCTGAGGCTAAGTATTTCCTTGACATTGGGCGCAATGCGTTTGGTGTGTCTGGCTCTAAAGCTGAAAAGCTGACTTTAGAGTACCGTGACGAGTTTACGTCGCCAGATATAAGCTGGGAGCCTGCAGAGTTGTTTAACGGGCAGTCAGAGCTGCTCTCAAAAAGGGCTGTACAGCAGTCTAAGTATTGGCATTCTCATTACGGTTTTTTTGATGAGTTGGAAGGGCGTGAGTCGCTCAATCTGGGCAAGATCAATCACGTCAGAATGGCAGATTCTTTTGACGGTTCGTACTTTAGCCAAGTCGACATAACCCTAACTCATGGTGTTGCACTTGTACCGGGGGATGAACTTGATGGCTTGGTATATAGTCTAAAATCTGTGCATAAAGATCATATTACAGATATCTTGTCAGATAACATGCTTAACGCCATCGGGTTGAGAACAGGGAGTTAATGACCATGACTGCTTTGCCGCTACCCTTTCAAGGGCAATCTATTTCCACATCAGCGATTAGCGCTCGCGTATGGAGCTTTGTTCAATACGGGATTAAACAGTCCCTTGCGGGTCTTAATGGTGCAGGGCAGTACCGTTCCTCGGCAGTAGGATCTGTCGATTCCAGCTTGGACACATACATTCAGGACCTTCTCGCATTGAGCAGCGTTGCTCCTACCATTGAGACCACTTGCATTTTGTCTGATGGAGAGCTGGTCTCGCGTGATTACTGCGTTCGCGCGTATGCTGCGTTGGAGCATTATCGGACTCTGGTTGACGGGTGGGATGGAGATGATGCACTAGCACCGACTTCTGAGTGTCTTGAAGCAGCTGATGCTTTCCTTTATATGCTTGGATCTATAGTAGAAAGGTGCCCTGATGTAAGTGCAATGCTTGACGAGGAAGGGATTCCTGGGCTTTTTTGGGATACCGGTCTGGCGTATTTCTCTGTTTCATTCTATGGCGGTCACGAGCTGGCATGCGTATACCGCAACAGAGAAACCGGTCAGAAAACGCTCTTTGAGGCGAACCTGCATCATCCGGAAGAGCTCGAGCAAGCTTGGGCATTTATTGAATCTCTGTAACTAAGACAGCAAATGCCACAGCGTGTCAGACCAATAATTACCAGCGATGACAAGGAAAAGTGCAAAGCGCTAGCTGCACTTCAGTTGTCTGATGCAGATATTGCGATTGCTGAGGGATTGCCGACAGAGCTGGAGGAGGTTGATGCAGTGGCCGACGATGAGAGCTTAGCTCGGCTGATTGAAGACCCCACTCACGTTGAGCTAGATGATCCCGATATACGTATGTCATTAGCTTGTACGCCTGCTACGTTCGGAGATGCTTTTAATAAAGGGCTTTCGGTTCGTCGCTTGGACATGACTACACGAGCAGAGGTTGATGATTTTGGTGTCAAGCGCGCCATGCGTGAAGGTGTGCGCAGGCGGGTGTACCTTGGGTTTGTCGCATGCGAGGCTAGTGAGCTTCGTAACGCTCGAACCGAGAGCGAAGTAGAGGGCGCTGTGGGGCCGCGTACGCTGAGTGTTTTTTCAACACCTCTCGATGAGGCTCACTCTCATGCTGATGTTTGTGTACACCGAAAGCTGAACAGGCTTGCCAAAGAAGATCTTAAATCGTTTTTCTGGGAGGTCTTCCAGGGCGCGAAGTTTGTCGCGCAAGCAATAAAAGACCTTGACGCGTCTAGTCAGCCGACGGCCTAACCGTCGGCACACTCAAGTCGTAAACGTCCATCATCGCCTGATCCTTATGCCCGCTGGCTTGCTGCTTGTCGGCCCGCGTTCCTTTCGTGTCTGTGATTCCCTTCCGTTTAAAGTCGTGCATGCCAAAGCGTTGTTCTGGTGTTAGCACGCCATCCTCTATTGCTGCAGTAATGAAGCGTTGCCAGGCTGTATCCAGCCCTGATTTTGATAAAGCCCTGCCGCTGGTCCCGACGATGATCGGCCGGCGTGAGGGTTGCAGGTTCACGGCGGTCTTTCTCTTCTCCCACGTTTGCGCGCGTATTGCCTTGGCGGCGTTCCAGGCGTTCTGTAGGCGCGGAGTCCATCCCACGATATTATCTCTGCTGCCTTTGCGTCGGTTTGTCAGGATGCCTTCCGGCCGTTCGTTAGCGTCGGTGAGCGTGATGGTCTCGATCCCGCGCAACCGGCATAAATAGCTCAGTTCCATCACAATCCACAGGTAAGGCGAGCAGGCGCCCAGTTGGCCGCGCGAAAGCTGGCCGCGTTGCTGTGCTCGCTGGATCAGAGCGTTCATAACCTGAGTGTCTGGTAACCGGCGCTGCTTTCTTTCCTTTGGCGCCTCCAAGCCTTTGGCCGGGTTGTCGTCCAGGTAGCCACGGTTACGGCCCCACTGCATAACCCGGCGCAGATAGCGCAAGCAGTGCGCTGCTTTTGATGGGCCACTGTCGGCCAGCTTGTCGATGATGCGTTGGATCATGGGTGCGGTGAAGCGCCGCACGGCTAGCTTGCCCAAGGGCTGATCCAGCTTGGTAGGGAATACCGCCAGCACGTCGCGGCAATACTCGTAATCCTTTCTGCTTTTGAGTGACAGCTGCTTGAACTGGTCACTGCCGTGGAACTCGGCAAAGAGGTAGTCCAGGCTGGCTGTGTCTATGCCCTCAATATCTTCAATCAGTCGGTGCAGCTCTGACAGAGTGATCTTGCTGCCGCAAATGTTCTGGCGTGTGCGTCTGCCGGCTTCATTGAAGCTGAGCCTATACCAGCAACCCTCACCTCGGTGATCGAAGTACACGCCATTTGGCAGCGCGGCCTGGTCGATATGTGCCGGGATGTGGGGGTTGTGCTTGCGCTTGCGGCCACGTCTCATACGATGTCAGGTCCATAGGTGTCGTTATCGGCAACGCGAAGCCCGCCTGCCTGGTTCACCAGGTCAATGGTTGTCCAGGGGCCTTTGCGCCCGGCGAATATCCTGATGCCTTGTGCGCGCAGCGTTTTCTCTACGTCAGCGCGCCGGGTGTAACCCGTGATGCGCTGCAGTTCTTCAAATTCTAGTACCTTTGCGGCGCTCATGGTTGTCTGCCTCTGCGGATCTGTTGGCGCAGCTTCGAGCAGCGTTGGTGATTGCCCTGGTTGCGGCGTTTGCCGCAGATATCGCACAAGTGCGGTAAGTCGAGCGGGCCGGCGTGTATCGACTGTTTGCGTTCGATCACAGCAAGGCGGCGGCCTGAGTGCTCTGGCGGCAGATAGTCGGTGCTGCCTGTTGTAAAAAAGTACTGAGTCATTTCCGCTTGCCCCTCTTCTTGTTCCCTTGCCCGCCTCGGGCGAATGCATCCCACGTAACCTGGGTGGCAACGTTGCCCACCTCGTCGCCGAATCGCTCGATCATCTTGTCCATAATGGCCAGCAGCTCGGGGATAGTGACGGGCTGGCGGATGACGGTATTCTCGATGTGGGTTTTGCCGTCCGGGGTTTTTATCAGGTAGTTGACGAGCCAAGGCACCGGCTTTTTCGGGCGCGTGCCGCGCTCGATGTAGCCTGGCTCTGGCAGGTTGGTGCAGCGGTGTAGGTGGCAGGTCACGCCGCCACCCCCTGCATCAGCTGCTGGTCGTGGCTGTTGACCTTCAGCAATGCGCACTGCGGGTAGGGGCTGACGCTGTTGCCTACCATCTTGACCTGCTCGGATTTGGAGAAGGTGCGGCCATCGTGACCGCGCTCGAAGTTGTAGTTGCTGGGGAAGCCTTGGCAACCGTAGAGCTCTTTGGGTTGGAGCATGCGTAAGGTGATATCGATGATGACGTAGGTTGCGCCCTGGTAGACCACGGTGACCAGTGCGAGCCGGTCTTTGGTGGTGATGGTGGGCAGCGGGGCGTCTGCGGCTGAGATGTTGTCTGTGCCGTAGTAGCTCATCAGGAAGGCCGCAACGCGCAGAGCTTTCTCTTCTATCACTTCGGGTGACAGGGTGCATTGCACCAGGGCGTGATGCTGTCCGGCTGCGGTTATGGCTGGCAGCGGTGCGTCTGCGGCTTGGCTGCTGCAGTTTTGACGCAGAGTAACCATGTTGGCGGTGACCAGCTGTTGTGTGCTGCCCTTGCCGACGATGGTGCTGGCCGGTTTGGTGAGCTCGTGGCCGGGGGTGGTGTTATTGCCGCCGTTCATTTGGGCCATGAAGGCGGTGGCCAGGCCATGCCGGTTCTCAGTTGTCTGGGTTTTGAGCGGTTTTTCCAGGCTGGATGAGCGGCTTTCGGTTTTGCTTTTCTCTCCATAGAAGGGTATGAGCGCTGCGCTAGCGATGCCCATTGCATGTGGTGCGCCTGCTGGACGCTTGCTGCCACCGCCACTGGTGATGGTTGGCAGGGGTTCATCCAGGCGCTGGCCGATGTGGTCGGCCCGGAATTTAACCAGCGTGGGCGCTGCTACGGCGAAGGTGCCGCCCTTGGGCTGGGCGGTGATGGTGCGTAGCGGGTCGCTAACGGGGTGCAGGTTCTCGGTGCTCCAGTTGGCGATGGGCACGATGAAGGGCTGGGCGGTGTCGAGCACAAAGCGGTGAATACCCTTGGCGATGCGGCGCATTGTGGCGTCGGCCAATGGGCGGGGGCGGTCAAATATGGATTTGCTGGGCAGGGTGAAGTCGATATGGTCCGCCGCTGCTGGCCAGCGCTTTTGCCCGCGCTTGGGGTGCTCGAAGTGGGTGGGCTCTGGCCAACAGATGGGCAGGCCGTCGCGGCGGGCCACCAGAAACAGGCGCTCGCGTGTGGTGGCGGCGCCGTAGTCGCAGGCGCGCAACAGTTTGTGCTCTACCTGGTAGCCAAGGCTCTGCAGGTGCTTGAGAAAGGCGCGCCATGTTTGGCCTTTGCGCTTGGGGTCTGGCACCAGAAACTGATCGCTGACCGGTACCCGTTCGCCCGGGGCGGCAACGGTTTTGCCGTCGCGCTTGATGACGCGCCCGGTGGTTTTGCAGCGCTTGGCAATGAGCGGACCCCAGTTGCGGATCTGCTTGACGTTTTCCATGGTGATCATCGTGGGTGCTGCCTGGCCGGCCCACATGGCGATAACCCACGACAGTGACCGGCTGGCCGAGCTGCGCGGTTGGCCGCCAGCGGCTTGGCTGTGGTGGGTGCAGTCGGGCGAGGCGTGCAGGTGTGCTACGCGCCGGCCATTGGTGACCTGGTGGGGCTTTACTTCGTACACGTCGCACGTGAAGTGCTGGGTGTGCGGGTGGTTGAGCCGGTGCATGCTGATGGCGTTTTCGCTGTGGTTGACGGCGATATCGACCGGTTTGCCGGTGGCCATTTCTGTGCCGGTGCTTGCTCCGCCGCCGCCGGCGAAGAGGTCTATGCGCAGGTCGTTGGCGTAGTTGAGCTGGTATTGGGTGTGGAGGTTCATAGATTGCACCCGTTGCGGCAGCTGAGGTACAGGTAAGCCCGGCCTTTTGGCGTGACCTTGTACTTAGCGTTTATCAAGCCGAGCTCGGTGCAGATAGTCTTTGAGGTAAAGCCTTGGTGGTAGCCCACCAGGCACTTGAGTGTGCCGACACGGATCACTTCGCGCTTTTCCATGCCGCCAAAGTTTGCATTGCCCCAGGCTTTGTTCAGCTCGTCATCAGTGACAAGGTCTTCGGGCGTGGCTGCTGCGCGGAGCAGTTCGGTTGCTTTGCTCATGCTGCACCTCCGCTCTGGTGGGCGGCGAGGGAATCAATGATCTCGCCCGTAACGCATGCGTAGCACTCGCAGCGCTCCAGTGCTTCCCGGTGTTCAAAGTCGCCATCGCCTCGAATGAAATCCAATGCCCGTCCCAACGCCTCAACCAGCCCCGCAACATCCTGCGCGGCAGGCGCTTGCCCAATCCGGGCGCGTGCTTGCCATCCGTCATGAGCGGGACCGACCCAGCTGTCGAGGTACAAGCCGATGTCATCTTTAGACAAGGACTTTTTAGCTGTGCCGGATAGAGACGCGACGTACGACTCAAACGCGGCGTTCTCGCGCTCTGGATCGTAATCGGCAGGCGCTGCCGGTTTTGGGCTGCATGCGTGGCTCATGGCTTCCAGAATGCGTACCTGAACCATGGCGAGCAGTTGAGTGATGAAGCCCGCGCCGTAGCTGCCGGGCGGATAGCTGTCGCCGCATTCGCAGGCCACCGGCTGCGCGCCTGCCTCTGTGCAGTCCTCGGCAGTTGCCGCAGCCAGCACGGCCAGTGCCTGGGTTTGCGTTGGGAAGGTCAGGCGCACGGCACCGGCAAATCGGGAAAAGGTCAGCGTGGCGACCTCTTCATCATCCGGACCGATCATCGCTCCCGCTTCGATAATGACGCCGGGCTGGCCGAGATGGATGGTCTGGCAGAGCGTTGGCGAGATGGTGCCTGCCTCGGCTGCGGCTTGCTTGGCCAGCTCTTTGCCGCGCTCTACGCCGGTTTGATAGGCGTGATTTTGCAGCTCGATCAGCATGTCGTTGATGCGGCTGGTTACGTGCTCGTGTTGGTTGCCGATCGCGGTGTAATCGTTCTCGTGGATGGCTTTCACATGTCACCCCCGTCGCGCTGGGCTGCGCGGTCCAGTCGTTCGATTTCGGCGATGATCAGGGCGCCGGCTTTGATCAGCTCGCGGCGGCGGTCACCGAGTTTTGGTTGCCAGCCTTTGGGTGTGATGGCTTCTGCCAGGGTGTTGCCGTAGCCGGTGCTGCGGGCGTCCCAGTCCCGGCATGCTTCGGGCAGGGCGTATAGGGCAGCAAAGGCGGCGATTTCATCACTGGCGTGCTCGTCGTCGTGCTCGGGGGGCCAGCCTTCGGCATTGACCTGGCGCAGCCGTTCATTGCGCAGCTCAAGTGCAACGTTCAGATGCGTTGGTGCTATCCCGATGATGCAGGGGGGGCTGTTGGTTTCCGGACAAGAGTAAAGGTTGGTGCTAGGCGGCTGAGCATTGTTCATCGCCGCCTGCACATAGTTGGCCGCGTCCAGCAGCTCTTCCAGTAGGTGCTGGAGCCACTCATTCAGGCTCAGGTCTCCGCGCTCAGTAGTGACGCCATACTTCTTCAGGCCGGTGAGTGAGCGGTCCAGCAGCAGTTGGCGGTTGCGCTCTACGTTCTGATCGGGTGATTGCATGGTCACACCTCCTGTGCGCAGCTGATGCGCATGAGCTGGGTGTCGATGGCCAGCATTTGGTTGCGTAGGTTGTCGATGGTTTTGAGCTGCCGTTCGCGTGCGGCAGCTCCTTCTGCTGGGGTGCGCAGTAGTAGGGCGATGTTGGCTGCGTGGGCGCTGTGTTGGGCTTTGAGTTCGTGCTCGTGCACGAGGGCGGCGGTTGTCATGGTTTCTGGCCCCAATTGGCGACGGGCGCTTCAAAGCGGTCGGCGGCAACGTCTGCTGTTGCGGTCAAGGTGCTGGTTGCATCAGGCGTGTTGAGGGATTTAAAGCGCTCTTCAAACAGCCGGTCGATCAGGCGCTGGCCGGTGGCGGCGCGGTTGGCGGCTTCTTTGGAATCCCTGAAGCGGTTCTTGTTGCGCAGGTCGAGCGACAGGTGGTTGAGCTTGTCTACCATGCGCTGCACGTTCTTGAGGTCTGATTCGGTGATGGCGGGCGTGCCTGCTTGTGCTGCGGCCAGCTCGTCGCCATGGCGTTGCTGCTGTTGCTCTAGGGCTTGGGCCGCTGTGTCGCGTGTGCGCTCAATGTCAGTGCGTAGGCGCTGGGTTTGTTGCTCTGATTTGCGCAGGGTGTGGCGTAGCTGTTCCTGTTCTGCCTTGGCTGTTTGCAAATCGGTGCGTAGTTGCTGCAACTCTTCGCCGTAGCGGGTTTTGCGAGCAATAAAGCCGTTGCGTCTGCCTGCGCGCCAGGCTGCGGCGATGAGGACGATGGCGCTGATGATGAGGGCAATGATGATGCCTGCCCCGATGATGATGTATTGGCTGTTCATTGGCTGTGTCTCCGGTGCCCGGCGCCGCGTGTGTGGTAGGTGCGGCGGCGGGCTGGCTGGTTGTAGGTGATTACTGACCGAGGGCGAAGGTGCCCACGGTGAGCTGGCAGAGGCCGCCAATCTCGGCGGTGAGCTTGTCTTTAAACTCCTGCGCCATTTCCTCTTCTTGCTGCTCTTGCATTACCCAGCGCGGCTTGATGACCGGCGGTTCGCTGGTGAGGATGCTAAGACGCAGGGTGAAGGTGCGGGCTTCCAGTCCGTCATAGGGTGAGGCGAGAAACAGCAAGTCGGCGGGCTGCTTTTCGGCGTGGGCGGCTTCGATGCTGTCCATGCTGCTGCGTTGCGCGCCAAAGGTAGTTTCTGTGCTGGTGCGCTCGGCTTGGGCTTTGATGGTGATGGTGCGGATTTTCTGCACGGCAGCGGAGACGGGCATTCCCTCACCAGTGCTATCCAGTACGGTGATGAATTCGTGCCAGTCTTCCATCCATTCGGCCAGATCGGCTTGCTTGTGGGCGCGGCCTGCCATTTGTTGCATGGCTTTGAAGGCAGCAGTGGGCTTGAGCTTGAGCGTGGCTTTGTCGTCACCGTGGCCGGGCAGGTTCTGGTCGCCAAGGTTGAACAGCACGGTGCAGCTCATGTCGTCCTGGTCAACAAAGCCTTGGGGCAGGTCGTCCAGCTTCTGGTGCTGCTCTACATAGGCGCAGAAGTCGCGGAACGATTGGGTGGCAAGGCGACCGCGAAAGCGTGCGCGGTGCGCTTCCAGCTGCTCCAGCGATTCCACGCTGAATTGGTGCGGCAGCAGGATGGCTGGCGTGTTTGTGTTCAACGGTTTGCCATTAGCTGCGGCGTGGGTGTCCGTGATGCGTTCCAGTGTATCGAGTGGCAATGTCATGTTGCTTTCCTTGTGGTAGGTGGTTTGGTGTTGCGGTGCTGCTTAGGTGCGGGCGGTGACCGGCGCCTGGTCTTTGGTGAACATTTGGCCAGTGGGGTTATCTGCAAACAGCTGCAGGCCATTGGCGGTGAGGTAGAACGGGGTTTCGAGCGCGGTGTCTTCGCGCTTGCTGCCGCGTTTGGTGGGGGCGGTGTAGTCGAGCTTGTGCGCGACTTTCACCTGGTGCGTTTCACCAATCTGGCTGAGCTCCAGGGTGATGGTGACCTTGCCCTTTTTGCCGTGCTCGCATACACCACTGGCTACTTCGCTGAGGGCGGTACCGAGCTGCTGGTTGAATACGCCAGCGTTGAGGTTGGCGATAAATTCGCCGGGGTCGGTTGCTTTCATGGTTGTGTTCCTTTGGCTTGGTTGGTTGCCGCTAGGCGGCGTGGTGCTGCTGGAGCTGGGCGTCTAGGTAGCGAGCCAGCTCTGGCAGGGTTACTACCAACGGTGCACGGTTGGAGTCGTGCAGGCGCTGGAGTGTGATGGCGACCTGGCCTTCTTCAATGATGCGGCGCAGGTGGCGGTCTGTTTGGATGTGCGGGAAATGGTCGGCCCGCAGTTCGCTGAGCGTTAAATAGGGCCGCGTGTGGCGGCGCTGGAGTTGGTGCAAAGTGGCGTTGCTCATGCGGCGGGTACCTCTGCAATGGCTTGGGCTGTGCTGCGCACGCGCAGTAGCTCGACCAGGGCTTGCGGTGTGCTGGCGATAACCTGTTGCTCAACTACGGTGCCGTTGAGGATGACGGCAATCAGTTGGAAACCGTCTGCGGCGGCGGGTGCTACGCACACTGTGCAGTGTTTAGGCGCTACTGTGCGCACGGAGGCATAGGCTTCTGCCAAGCGCAGGGCGCTGGGTTGGATCAGCTGTAGGCGCTCGATGGCTTCATTGACCGTGGCGCTGGCCACCTCTTTGCTGATGGTGGTGGGGTGGTCAAAGTGCACCTGCATCAGTTTGAGCGCGCCGATGGCCTCTTCGATGATGGGCATGGGGTTGTGAGTGCTTGGTTTAGGGTGGCTCATCACGCGGCGTGCTCCTGTGTTGAGGGCACTTGCACTACCTCTACGCCCAATTCTTTGGCGAGCCAGAGCAGCCCTTTACTGGTAACGAAGGTTTTGGCGTAGACCACGCCGTTGCCCTCGTTCATCAGTGGGTTGCCGGTGTGCTGCTTGAGCGCAACATGAAAGCGCCCGGCGTCTATGTCTTGCTGACGCGGCAGGCGGTTGCAGTCCAGAATCTTGCGGCGCTTGAGCTCTGCTGTCAGGCGGTTGCGCCCGGTACCGAGCATTTTGGCGGCGGTGGCCAGGTCGTATTTATGCGGCATGGGAGGCCTCCGGTTTGGCGCGGCGGTCGCGCGCTGCCATGTTGGCCGCGCTCTGAGCCAAAGTCAGTAATAGCTCAAGCTCGTTCAGGCTGATGGCGCCCACTCGGGATGCCATAGAGATTGAGCCAAGGCAGCGGCCATAAGCGGTATCGTTTGAGCAATACTCCTCTTCGCGGCAGGCGATCAGCGCCTGACGGATGAAGCGCAGTGACTCTTTTCTCAGTTGGGCCTTTCTCATGCCGCCACCTGCGCTGTGTCGAGCGTGCCGTTGGCACAGGCTTCGATAAAGGCCTGCGCTTTGCGCACCAGGTCGCGCACGCCCGTCTTGGGAATGCTCAAGCTGTTGGTGGTGCCTTCGATGCGCACGCTGATGTTGAGGTGGCGGTCGGTGTGCTCGGTGGTAAGCGCCGCTTCTATCGATACGCTGTTACCGGATGCGCCCGGGCGTATGAGCCTGTGCCGGAATGTGCCTGTGGTGCGCACATGCGTGGGCAGCAGGTTGAGGCTGTTGTGAGAGAGGGTTAGGCGGCTCATGCAGCATGTCCTCCGTCCCATGGGCCGCTGTCATCCGCGGAGTTGCTAGAGGGTGTGCTAATTGCACGAGCGGCCACCGCCCACAGTGCTTGGCAGAAACCATTAGGCTCTGGCAGCTTGCTGTTGGGGGTGCGCACTGGCTGTTTGATAAGGGAGAGGGCGGCACGGTTGCCGCCGACGACAATCGCGAGCCCGGTATCGGCGACGATTTTATTGATTGCGTCCGGATTTTTAAGCACCGCAGGGTGCAAATAGACCGGGCAGGTAGATCTTGGCTGTGTCCGCATTGTGTTGACCCTGTGTGGTAGGTGGGTTCAACACAAATCTACTTAAAGGTAATGATTAAATCAATACCTTTAAGTAAGTATTTTAATAATAAAAAAGCCCTGCTCGTGCAGGGCTGTTGTTCAGAGTGTGTTACTGGAGTAAGCGCGCGACGCCAAATGCCATGGCGGAGGTTAAGCCTACCAAGGCAAAAGCGGTGCCAACGTACCATTTGATCAAAGTGCTCTCTGTCGAGGCAAGATCAGCTTTGGTGGCCCCATGCTTTTCAATGGAGTCTAGCTTCGTTTCTGAGCGAGTCAGCTTATCCCGAATGTCTGGAATCGCTGCCTCAAGCGCTTGCATACGTCTTTCCATTTCACCACCTCCTGGCGGGTTTCCGCTACCAGTATGGTCTTTTCCATTAGAGCTGTCATTTATGGCTTTGTTAGAAAAAAGCACGACATTATCTTTCCGCATTGTTCTTTCCTTCCAATGCTCGGTGTGCAACTACTGTTGCTTCTAAGAATCGGGTGTTTGCGCAGCTCTTGCAGATCAGAACGTAAAACCAAAGAGACTGATCTGTATGGCTGACTAAGGTGCTGTTCGCTAGGCAAGCTTTGCCGCCATCTGTAGCCAATGAGTGGTCTGGGTTTTTACATATTAAACACGGGCTGTCTTGCCCTAACTGACTTACGGCTCTAACGACATCATCTACTGACAACGCGATTATATCTTCAGCTTTTAAGTCTTCTAGTTCTTTGGAGCTCATTGGCTAATACCTGATCTTACTAGGTGGCACGATCCCGCCCACGTAATGAATTTGCTCAATATCATCGCGAGGGATAGTTATCCGCCCGTACCCGTCATTTACGGCCATGAGGCTAACTTCCTCGGTGTTCTCATAGAGCAGCTCTTTAACCATGCATTCCTGATTGGAGCGCCGGCGCACCATTACATATTCACCTGGAATCAATGCGTGGTTAGGTTCGCACCACACCACCCATCCGCTACGTATAGCAGGCGCCATTGATTCACCTTTGACGCGGAGCGAGTAAGCGTCCGGGTCGTTTGTCGGTACATCCAGCCAGCCATCAGCCTCGGCCAATGCGTCCCAATATCCGTCTGGGCCCAATTGTGCAGTCCCTACAATTTTTGTGCGTTGAAAAGGCTTGGTGATCTCCGGCCCAAGCTCAAAATCACTACCAGGCATGACCTCATCGTGAGGCGTGTCGAACCATCCGGAGGGTAGCCGCAGCTTTTTCTCAAAATCTCGCGCTATGGCTTCGCCGAATGCTCTCTGGTTGTTTGCGTTGGGTAGCATGCTGCCCACGTAGCCGCCCTGGCGTCCGACTTCGCGGCCCAGAGCGGTTCTATTGCCTTTGTGCTTTTTCTCTAAAATGAGCGCCAGGTTGGCCCGGCGGGTGTCAATTGTCGTCATTCAGAAATGGTCGCCGTTCGTTACACAAAAGTAAACATCCCAAAGGTATTGACTTGGCATTACCTATAAGTAAGTATTGGCGCATCGTTTAGAGCAATTACGGTGAAGCTCAATTATGGAACTTGTTAAATTCATCCGCCCTATGAGTGATTCAGAGCTCAAGACATTCGCAAAGGCTTGCGACTCAACCCCCGGCCAGCTCAAGCAGGTTGCCTATGGGCGGCGGGCTAGTGCAGATCTTGCCATACGGATCGATATCGCCAGTTGCGGCGCGGTTACCTGCGAAGATATTCGGTCTGATATCAATTGGGCTTACCTGCGTGGCAACGAGGCGCAGAATCAAGCCGCATGAACAACAACCCGCCGGAGACACAGCCACGTCATTCAGCGGCGGGAGCCGGTAGCGGGAGCCTCACCAGCAGACCGTTACCGGCACAGGGCCAATAGGCCAGAACAATAAGCCAGCCGCAGTGCGACTGGCAAAAGAGAGGCAGGAATCAGGGGCCCACCTACCACAGCAAGACCCTGACCCTGCAGTCCGGTACCGGGTAACACCCCGGCGCCTCAACGACCCACCCCCGACACAGCCAGTGCAAAAGGGGTGGGATGCTGTAGACCAAGCATAAGCGGTATAGCCGCGCCTTGGCTACGGCGTTACAGGGGAATTAACGCCAATGAGTAGACAACACCTGCTGCCGGACGCCGGTCCGGTGGTCGATATCCACCAAGCCGTTTATGTTGCTGCCCGCGATTATCGCGGTGGGGTGACTGCTTTGGCTGCCACGGTGGTGCTGCCTTACGACACCTTTCAGAAGAAAATCAGCGTGGCCAACGCTACTCACCATCTGATGCTGCATGAGTTTATGGCGGTGGCTGAGGCGGTAGACGATGACCGCATTGACGATGCCTTTGCCCGTGCACGCGGCAAGCTACTGTTTAAACCCCAACCGGTACCGGCCACCCGCCAGGCGCTTGAGGCGCTGGGCAAGATGCTGGCTGCTGAGGGGGCATTTGTTGGCAGTCTGCATGAAGGCGTGGCAGACAATAAGTGGGAGCAGCACGAGGTCGAGAAGCTGGAGCACTGCGCGCATAAGGTGATCAGCGAGATTTTGGGTATCTGCGCGGGTGCGCGGCAGGCGCTGGAGGGTGGCGACCATGGCTGATCTTTGCGAGCAGGGGAGTGAGCGCGCCCAACAGATGCTGGATGATGCCCTGACGGAGCAGCGTATCAAGGCCGCTCGATCACCCATTGACCACCTTTTCTGCGAATCCTGCGATAGGCCAATCCCTCTCAAGCGTCGTGAGCTGCTGCCGGGTGTGGAAACCTGCGTGGATTGCCAGAGCATTATGGAGCAGCAGGGGGTGATCCGTGGCCGATAAAACCGGAATCGAATGGACGGACGCTACCTGGAACCCTATACGCGGCTGCTCGCGTGTGAGTGAGGGTTGCCGCAACTGTTACGCCGAGGGCGTGGCGAAGCGCTTCAGCGGGCCGGGCATGCCGTATGAAGGCCTGATCGCTAAGGGTGGGCAGTGGAATGGCAAGGTGCGGGTGGTCGAGTCGGCCTTTGACCAGCCGCTCCGTTGGGTGAAGCCGCGGCGGATCTTCGTCAACTCAATGAGCGACCTGTTTCACGAGGATGTGCCCTTTGATGTGATTGCGATGATTTTCAGCATCATGAGCGTGACCACGCGGCATACCTACCAGATTTTGACCAAGCGGCCTGAGCGTATGTTGGCGTTCTTTGAGTGGGCCTGCGACGGCCTTGACTACCCGTTCAGGATAGCGGAAGCCTGGCCTCCGGGGTTGGAGTGGAAGCCAGCAGGCGGTGGCCGAGGTGGGTACGATAACTGCGGGCCCAATTGGCCTTATGAGAATGTGTGGCTCGGCGTGAGCGTTGAAGATCAGGCTACGGCTGATGCGCGGATTCCGTTGTTGCTGGAAGCGCCGGCGGCTGTTCGGTGGATCAGTGCTGAGCCTTTGTTGGGGCCTGTGAACCTTCCGTTTGTGAATTTCTGGTGCTCTGTGTGCGGTGGTACCGGGATGCTTGGCCGCTTCCCTGGTGGGGCTTGTACCCGCTGCGCTGGGCGGGGCGAGATACCTGCTATCAGCACCGACCCGCGCCTTGGCATGCCCAGTACGCCCATGCGGAGGATTGATTGGGTTGTGGCTGGCGGTGAGTCGGGACCGAAAG
The DNA here is from genome assembly GCF_003797945.1 of Pseudomonas neustonica. Classification (GTDB taxonomy): domain Bacteria; phylum Pseudomonadota; class Gammaproteobacteria; order Pseudomonadales; family Pseudomonadaceae; genus Halopseudomonas; species Halopseudomonas neustonica. Next base: position 20,967 of record NZ_RKKU01000024.1, on the reverse strand, counting down.
CCAGGCCGATGCATCCAGAGTGGGCCGGCGTGTTGCGTGATCAGTGCGTTGGAGCTGGGGTGCCATTCTTGTTCAAGCAATGGGGCGAGTGGGCGCCGCGTGGCCCTGCCGTGATGGGGTATCCATCTGTTGAAGGTGTGCTGCGTATTCGCCTGACTGACCTAGGCGAGAATGGTAGCGACCTTGGCGCAGAGGGCGACAACCATGCCTGGATGCAGCGTATAGGCAACAAAGCGGCGGGGCGCCTGCTGGATGGCGTGCTGCATGATGCTTATCCGGGGGTGGCCAATGTCTAAGTTACCCGATATTACCCTTGATGATCTGCCCGGCCTGCTGGCCCATATCGACGCTGACACTAACCGCGACAGCTGGGTGAAGATAGGGATGGGCGTTAAGGCGCACTTTGGAGAAGACGGCTTTAACGATTGGAACAGCTGGAGCCAGAACAGCCCGGATTACAAGCCAGCTGATGCGCTGAGTGCGTGGAAGTCATTCAAGGGCGCGAAGGTGACCATCGGCACGGTGGTGCATTTGGCCAAAGAGGGCGGCTGGAAGCCGACTAAGCGCGAGCTCACCGCCAAAGAGAAGCGTGAGCGCAAGGCGGAGCAGGAAGCGCGGCGCAAACAACGCCAGGCTGAGGTTGAGGCCGATGAAGCGCAGCTGGCGGCAATGCAGGCTGAGGTGCAGCGCATTACCGGGCGGCTGCTGGCGGAGTTTACGCAGGCGCGCGGTAAGAGCGAATACCTGGAACGTAAACAGGTTCCGCCTTACGGTGTGCGGTTTATCACGCGCAATGTGGTGCTGAGCATTGATGCGCAGCTGATGCGTTGTGATTTGTGGGCGGGTGATGATATCGCCCGTTTTTTTGCCAACTTGCCTAACCCGCGACCTGACCATCACTCATTCATGAAGCTGGACGCGGGCACTTTTGTGGTGCCGCTGCGGGATATTGACGGCGTGGTGTGGAGCTTTCAGGCGATATCGGCCAGCGGTACCAAGCTGTTTCCGAAGTTTGCGCGTAAGCAGGGCTGCATGCATTGCATCGGTACGCTGGATGGTGCCGAGGTGATTGTGGCAGCCGAGGGCTACGCGACGGCGGCGAGTGTTGCCCAGGCCAGCGAGTGGCCTACGGTGATGACGGTTGATGTGGGTAACATGGCGGTGCTTGCGCGGTTGATCCGCCAGAAGCACCCGGCGGCGCGCTTGATTCTGGCGGGTGATGATGACCCCAAGCCAGACGGCAAGAATCCGGGCCGCACGGCGGCGGAAGCCATTGCGGCGGAGCTGGGCCTTACGGTGGTGTTCCCGGTTGTGCCTGAGCAGGTGGCGGCATGACGGCGGCGCGTAAGGTGGATTGGAATGATCTGCATGTTGAGTTTGGCCTTGAGGTTGTACGCGAACAACTGTTGGCTGCGGCTAATGAGCCGGTGCGCTGCGTTGCGCCGAGCGCGGATGATCTTCCCCCGGCCCCATCTGGTATTGAGCCGCCGGCGGCGGCTGAACTGTCTGAGGGGTGCGGGGAGGGCTGGCATCTGGAAAAGGTGCGCGCGCGCTTTGCGTTAGTTGAGGGTGAGACCAAGGTGTTTGATTTGCACCGCCGGGCCATTGTGCGCAAGGCAGGCTTTGAGGCGCTGGTGGGTAAGGCGTTGGCGAAGCAGTGGTTTGAGTTGCCAGAGAAAAAGGCGATCGATCCAGATAATGCGAAGCGGGTGGAGAATGACGCCAAGCTGGGCAAGCGGCTGAAGGCTGGCGAGTCGGGCGGTGATGTTAATTGGCGCTATGTGTACCTGGATGGATCGCAGGATATTTACGATCGTCAGTTACGCCAGCGCTTACCCGCTGGGGCGGTGAAGCTGGCCTTGGGCGATGCGTTTACGCTGTGGCAGAACAGTAAGGATCGGCGGGTTATTCCGGCTGAGAACCTGCTGTTTGATCCGCAGATGATTGAGAGTCCGGCGGATACAATCAATACTTTTGAGGGCTTGCCGCTGACGCCGGTACCGAACCGCTCGGCCTGTGAGGGCATGATCTGGTTGATCAGCTTTTTGTGTAATGGCCAGAAGGACGCCATCGACTGGCTCACGCGTTGGTTGGCCTACCCGCTGCAGCGTGTGGGTGCCAAGCTGGATACGGCGGTATTGATGCATTCGACCATGGAGGGCTCGGGCAAGAGTCTGTTGTTTGGCGACATCATGCGTCCGATTTACGGTGCTTACGGTGCGACTGTTGGTCAGGCGCAGTTGGAGAGCAACTGGACGCAATGGCAGTCGAACAAGCTGTACGGGTTGTTTGAAGAGGTAGTGAGCCGGGACCAGCGTTACAACCAGGTGGGTAAGATTAAACACATGGTGACGGGCAAGACGGTGCGGATCGAGAGTAAGTTTGTGAACGGTTGGGAAGAGGCCAACTACATGAACGCGGTGTTTCTATCGAATGAGATTCTGCCTTGGCCCATTGGCGAGAATGACCGGCGCATGCTGATTCTGTGGCCAGAGAAGACGCTGCCGCCAAAGGCACAAAAGCGCATTGGTTATGAGCTGAAAAACGGCGGTATCGAGGCTTTCTTTGATTACCTGTTGGAGTATGACCTGGGTGACTTTGATGAACGCACGCGCCCGCCAGAGACGCCTGCACGTCAGCGATTGGTTGAACTGAGCCGGGCCAGCTGGGATACGTTCTACCACCAATGGAAAGCAGGTGAGCTGGGTGTGCCCTTTGATATGTGTCGCACGCAGGATCTGCATGATTTGTTTTTGGAGTGGTGCTCGAAGCTAAAAGAGCACTCACTGAGCGAGACGAAGTTCAGCCTGTTTTTGTCGACCAAGCCAGATACGTTCAAGTCTGAGACGCAGATATTCTGGACGGATGACAACGGCGACCGGCGACGATCTATTTTTTTTACTCCTTCCCCCGACCCCAACCTTGATCTGGCGGTAGCCAAGCAGGTGGGCGCGCAGGTGCATGCGTGGCGCATGGCTGCGCAGAAGGCGGGCTGGCACCCCGACAAGTGGGAGAAGTGCATAGGGTTTGTGCCACCGTTGGCTGGGAGTAGGACTGATGACTGATCTGTCTGGGGTGTCTAGGGTGTGTCTACCCTTTATTTGCCCAACCCTAGACAGCCGAAAGCCGCGTGCCTTGTGGCTTTGCGGGGTACTGTCCGGGGTGTCTAGGGTTTACACGCGTGCGCGGGTGCGCGCATTTATCTAAGGCTGATATTCAAGTTTTTTTTCTCATGCGTGAGCAAATAACCCTATCAACCCTAGACACCCTAGACAGTTAATTCCAAGTAGATGTTTTATAAAGAATTTAAGTGTCTAGGGTGCTGTCCGGGGTTGGCCTATATCTGTCCGGGGTCTGAATTTAAGGGGAATGCGATGATTGAAGTAGTAGAGCGAGCGCTGATTGCGTGGGGCCATGAGTACAGGACGCGCGGCACTGTGGCGGCGCTGCCGTGCACGCTGGGCGCTGCGATTGATAACCAGGGTGTGATGATCCGCAGTACGGGTAACGGCGCTGGTGGCGGGGCTGTGGGCCTCGCTTCTGGTGAGTTGGGTGCGGTGGGCGCTGCGGTTGAGGCTGCCCTGGTGCAGCTGCGCCAACCTGAGATGGTGGGCGGAAAGGGCAAGGTGGGTATTGAGCTGTCGAAGTTGGCCCGTGTGCGCTACCTGCCAGACCCGATGCCATTGGTAGAGCACCAGATGCGCCGCATGGAGTGGCGATCGTCTGAGACCTACCGCAGCAAGCTGCATCAGCTGCATGTACTGCTGGAGCCGCTGCTGCTGGCTGAGTTGCCATGGTTGAAGCGGTCGGCATGAAAATAGTTAATACCGTTCGTCGGGCGCGTTTTGGTGTGAAACCACGTTCAACAAACCTTGCACACACGCCCGACACAATGCGCCGGGAATGGCGTTAATCAGCCCTTTACGCCATTGGGGGTTTGCGCGTTAATAGCGGCTAACGTTGTATAGGTGCGTCAGGCGAGACCACCTAGGCTGTTCCCCTGCTGGATTGGCTGCCAGCAACCCAAAGCCCCACACATGAGAATGTTGTGGGGCTTTTCTATTTCTGGCCTCTGCGCGTGCAGGGGTTGCCCACTGCGCCGGAGGCCGCATGTCTGACCCAAGCAATCCTGCTCCTATCGGCAAGGCGATTGCCGAGATCCCATTGTGGATGGCGATACTGCTGGCACTGGCGTCTGGGTTGAGCGGGGAGATGCTGCGAGCGTCTACGCTGATCAACCTCACTTGGAAGCAGTTGGCGGCGCGCATCGGCATGCGCTTTGGTGCGGCTGGCCTGGTGGGCATTGCGGTGTTCATGGCGGCGTTTGCCTTGGCAGTGCATCCGTACCTTAGCGCGGCGCTGTGTATCTTCTCGGCAATGCTGGGCGGTGACGTGGCCAGTAGTTTGTTTGAGCGTTGGGCTGCCAAGCGGGCAGGGGTGTGTGATTTGCCAAGCCAGCGCCCGCCCGACCCAAGAGAATGATGGACGGCAGTATCAGCGTCACAGACCTGGACGATGCGCTGGCCGAGCTGAAGCGGCTAGGCCCGCAGAGCAACGCAGCTTTGGCCTTGGCGCTAAACGAGGTGGGTACCGAGGCAGTGAAGCAACTGCAGGGCGAGGCGCGCACAGTGTTCGACCGGCCTACGCCTTTCACGATCAACGCGTTCCGTGTTTTGTATGCGAAGGCATCACGGCCTGAAGCGGCGGTTTGGATCAAAGACGAGAAGAGTGGTGCTGGTGGTGGGCAAGCGCCCGAGGCCTGGTTTAGTCCGCAGGTGTATGGCGGTGACCGCCGAGTGAAACAGTCGGAGAAGCGCCTGCGAGAGAAAGGCATCTTGCCCTCTGGGATGTTTCTGGCTCCGGGGCCGGGCGCTCGCATGGATGCTTACGGCAACCTGTCTCGTGGCCAGATGCAACAGATCCTCTCTGGGCTGGGCGCTGATAACCCATCAGGCTCAACCCTTGCGGCCAGCCAGAGCCGACGCTCCCTGAAGAAAGGCCACGCTAAGGCGTTCTTCGTGCTCAAGCGGGGTAAGCGCCCCATTGGTATCGCAGAGCGACGGGGCAAGACCATGGCCCTGGTGTTGTTGTTTGTGCGACAACCCAACTATGCCGCCCGCTTCGACTTCTTCCGAGTGGTTCGGCAGGTGGCTGAGAACGATGCGCTGGTTGAAGGGGCGATAGACCGGGCCATTGCCAAGGTCCGGCGGTGATGGTGGGGGCTTGGTTGGTAGTGTGCCGCGCCAGTGCGCGGGGGGCCCCTGGAGGTCTGAACGGTCAAGGGTAATTCGGCTCGCGTTTTCTCGTTAGCGGGAGGCTGTGAGACTTAGTGAACTCGGTGAACTGGTTAACCGGGCATGGTTAACGGTTAACAGGTGGCGTAATGGAGACAGCAAGCAAGTCTGAGTTTGCGGCTTTGATGGGCTGCTCCAAGTCTTACGTATCAAAGCTGAACAGTCAGGGGCGGCTGGTACTCGATGACAAAGGCCGTGTGCTGGTCGCTGAGACAAAGGCTCTGCTAGAAAACAGCGCAGATCCAAGCAAAGCGGGTGTTGCTGACCGCCACCAGCGAGACCGAGTTGAGAAGGGCGTTAGTGTTCACGTTGCACCTGACGCGCCGGCAGATACAGCGCCGCCCGACGGAAAGCCCGCTGACAAATTTGATTACCAGTCATCCCGTGCGCAGCGCGAACACTTCCTTGCGCAGCTCGCGCAAAGCGAAGCCCTCAAGGCGGCAGGTGAGCTAGTTGATCGCGCTGCTGTAGAGCAAGCCGCCTTTATCGCTGGCCGCGCTATGCGTGACTTACTGCTGGGTCTGCCAAAGCAAATTGCGCCTGACCTGGCCGCGATTACTGATTCTTGGGAACTCGAACGGATGCTTACCACCCACCTGCGGCGCGTGCTGGAGGATGCTAGCCGCATGAGTGCGGCGGATCTGGAACAGGTGCTGCACCCACCGAACTGATGCCATGACGATTGAATACGCGGACGGTGCCGAGCAGTACCGCTCGGCGTATGTGCGAGGCTTGCTGCCTGATCCGGAGATGTGGACCGACGAGTGGGCTGACAAATACATGCGGATTCCGCGTGATACCGGCGCTGCTGAACCCGGCCCCTACCGCACGGATCGCACACCCTATGCGCGTGAGCCCATGCGCTGCTTGTCGCCATCTCATCCGGCAAAGCGGGTTGTGACCAAGGTCGCCTCGCAGATGATGAAAACGCAGATCGCCTTGAACTGGATCGGTAGCATCATCCACCAGGCACCGGCCAACATCCTGACGCTGTTGCCTAGTCTTGGGCTGGCCAAGCGCGTTAGTGGCCGGATAGATAAAACCATCAAGGTCACGCCAGTGCTGCGGGACCGTGTAGCTCAGTCCCGCTCGCGGGATTCACGCAACACGCTGGACACCAAGGAGTTTGAGGGCGGCACGCTTTACGCGACCACAGCAGGCTCAGCAGCCAACCTGGCCGAGGTGTCAGCCCGCTTTGTTTATGGCGATGAGGTCGACCGTTGGGACGTTGATGTTGATAACGAAGGCGACCCGATTGAGCTGGCCGAAACACGCGGTACCACCTTTGGCCGCAACGCCAAGTTCTACTTTTCCAGCTCACCCACAATCAAGGGTGTATCGCGGATTGATGACCTGTTCATGCAGGGCGATCAGCGGCACTTTTACGTGCCTTGCCCTTATTGTGGCGAGCACCAGGTGTTGCTTTGGCAGAACCTGAAATGGGCCAAAGATTACAGCTGGGCTGGTTACCTGTGCAGCAACCCTGATTGTAGCGGTGCTGGTGCGTTCATCGAAGAGCATCACAAGGGCCAGATGTTGGCTGCAGGCGAGTGGCGCGGGCACGCGGACGGTGACGGCGAAACGGTCAGCTTCACGCTCTCTGCGCTTTATATGCCGCCCGGCTGGCTCTCCTGGACTGACCTGGCAAAGCAATACGACAAGGCATCAATCGCCTCTGATAAGGGCGACCTTGAGCCGATGCAGGTGTTTTACAACACTCGTTTGGCCGAGGTTTGGGACTCCGCGCAGGAGATGACCAAGGCCAGTGAGCTGAAAGCGCGTGCAGAAGATTACCGCCTCGGCACAGTACCGGCGGAGGCGTTGTTGCTAACGGCGGCGGTGGATACGCAAGGCGACCGCCTGGAGCTGATGGTGATCGGCTGGGGCGAGGGTATGGAGCGCTGGGTGGTTGACCACAAGGTGATCCAGGGCAACCCATCAGACGAGCGCACCTGGGCCGCGCTGGATGTGGAGCTTAAACGGCGCTACTTGCATGCGTCGGGCATAGAGCTCGCCATCCGCGCCACGGCAGTGGACTCCGGTGGCCACCACACCGATGAGGTGTATCAGTTCTGCCGCTTGCGGCGCTGGCGCAATGTGTTTGCCGTTAAGGGGGCGAGTAAGTCAGGGCGCCCGGTCATTGCACAGCGGCCGTCCAAAGTTGATGTGACCTGGAAAGGCACTGTAGAGAAGCAGGGCGCTGAGCTGTGGCTGATTGGTACCGATACGGCCAAAGACTGGATCTATAACCGTTACGCGCTGGGTGAAGGTCCTGGTGCGTTGCACTTTTCCAAGGATCTGCCTGACGACTTTTATGACCAGTGTGTAGCCGAACGCAAAATCACGCGCTACGTGAAAGGCTTCAAGCGTCAGGAATGGACAAAGGCCAAGGCAGAACGAAACGAAGCGCTGGATCTGCTGGTTTACAACCTGGCCATGGCTCACTACCTGGGCATTCCCCGTTACACCGTGGTGGATTGGGAAGGCCTGCGAGCAGCGTTCACTCAGCGCAGTCTGTTTGCTGAACCGGCTAATCAGAGCATAAGCACTGATACGCAGCAGGCAGCTCCAGAGCAGGTTTCAGAGCCGCAACCACAAACGCCCGTCACCTCGGCAAAGCCGACAAGACGGCGCACCTCCCGCAGCGGTTATCTCAACCGCCGATAGTTGATGAGGCACACGATGAGCACTGCACAGCAGCGCCTGGACAGTGTTCGGGCGCAGATTGATGAGGTCTTGCAGAAAGGCCAGCGGATGCGCAAAGGCGACCGCGAACTGCAGCGCGCAGAGTTGGCCAGCCTACGGATGCTGGAGTCTGAGTATATAAAACAGTCCGCACGAGAGTCCGCTGCCAGCTCGGGCCGTTCTCGGGTCACGCGGCTTTACCATGGGGGCAAAGGTATCCGATGAGCCGCCAACGAGTAGTCGCCAAACGTATCCGCAATAGCTACGAGGGAGCCGGTACCGGTCGGCGCGCAAAGGGCTGGGACGCACCTGATGTGGCGATGAACAGCGTTTCGCTACCGGCGTTGCCGCTGCTGCGTCGCCGAAGCCGTGCAGCGGTCCGCAACGACCCCTACGCGCTCAGCGCCATAAACAAGCGGGTGACCAACATTATTGGCACTGGCATTACGCCAAGGCCACAGATCAAAGATGAGGCGATCCGCACCATCCTGCAGGAGCTGTGGGAGGACTGGGCGGACGAAGCCGACGCAGATGGCCGAACGGATTTTTACGGCCAGCAGGCCCTAATCAGCCGGATGGTTGAAGAGTCCGGCGAATGTTTTGTGCGGTACCGCTACCGTCGAGATACAGACGGGCTGGTGGTGCCGTTTCAGTTGCAGATTCTACCGGCAGAGTTCGTGCCCATTGATCGCAATTTCAAAACCCGGCGGGGCAACATCGTGCGGGCCGGTATTGAGTTTGATGCAGTTGGCCGGCGCGCTGCTTACTGGATGTACCAGCAGAACCCGGGTGATGCGAATGCCCACCTAGCTGGCTTTAACGCCTTGCACCGGATACCGGCTGACCAGGTGTTGCACATCTACGAAGTGCTTGAGGCAGGCCAGCTACGCGGCATACCCCGCTTGGCTCCGGTGCTCTTGCGGCTGCGGTCTCTGGATAATTACGACGATGCGGTTCTGTTTCGCCAGGAGGTGAGCAACCTGTTTGCCGGGTTCATCAAGAAACCTGCGTCGGAAGGCCCGCGAGGCTTGGACACCGTAACCGGGGAGCCATTAACGACAGATGCCGACGGCACGCCGATGGTCGCGCTAGAGCCCGGCTCCATGCAGGAGCTACTGGAAGGGGAGACCGTCGAGTTCTCAGACCCGCCAGATGCAGGCAATACCTATGTCGACTTCATGCGGCAGCAACTGCAGGCGGCCGCTGCCGGTGTTGAGTTGCCTTATGAACTGTTGACCGGTGACATGAAGGATATAAGCGATCGCGTATTGCGGATTCTGCTTAACGATTTCAGGCGCCGCATCGAGCAGCTTCAGTTCTCTGTGTATGTGCACCAGCTCTGCAGGCCGGTACGTGCTGCCTGGTTGGACGCTGCCGTGCTCTCAGGCGCGATCGAACTTCCGGGTTACGCCGAACCGGCCAAGCGCCGCGGGTATTTGCGCACGCGCTGGATTCCGCACGGCTGGGCCTATCACCACCCCGTACAGGATGTGCAGGGCAAGCTGCTGGAAATCGGCGGCGGCCTGTTGAGCCGAAGCGAGCATGCACTGCGCACAGGCTATGACGCTGAGGTGATCGACAACGAGAACGCTCAAGACAATGAGCGAGCAAGACGGCTTGGCCTTGCCTACAAGGTCGACACCTCAGCCAGCACGGAAGCTAGCGGCAAGAACACCAACGAAGAGGAAACCTAACCATGAAGAAACACCGGCAATACATGATTGCCCTGGCGATGGCTGCGGCTGCCTCTTCGCCCTGGCGGATCATGAACAAAGGCACTGGCGATTCCAGCAAGGACGGCGGCTGGTATCGCATCAACAATGTGTCTGAAGACCCCAGCAAACCGCTTGAGGTGGAGATATACGACGAGATCGGCACCTGGGGTGTTACCTCTAAACAGTTTGTAGATGAGCTGAAAGCGGCGGATGACGGGCAGCGAAACATCGTCATCGCCATCAACAGCATCGGCGGCGAGATGGGTGACGGCTTTGCCATCCATAACGCGTTGCTGCGCCTCGGAGAGCGAGTGACTGCGCGCATTGACGGCTTTGCGCTCAGCTCCGCTGGTGTGGTGGCAATGGGCGCACATCGCGTGCAAATGCACGACAACGCCATGCTGATGATGCACAACCCCTGGACCTTTGCCGCTGGCGACAGCGAAGAGTTTCGCAAGATCGCGGACATCATGGATCAGATGGTTGAAGGCATCGTGGCCAGCTTTAAGCACCGCACGCTGAATGTGGACGATGCAGAGCTGCGCCGCATGATCAACGCGGAAACCTGGCTCACGGCACAAGAGGCCAAGGACCAGGGCTTTGTTGATGAGGTGCTTACCGGGGCCGGCAGTGTGAGCAACGCATCGAGCCTGCGCATCCTCAATCGTTACAACAACATGCCGGCAGCGGTTAAGGCCCAAATGGCTAATCCACCCGCTGATCCGCCCGAACCAGAGCCAGAACCTGAACCGGAGGCCGACCCGCCAGATATGGTCGCGCTTGCAGCGCTGGCCACGGCGGAGTGTGCCAAAGCCGGTATTGCCGACCAGGCACAAGTGATTATCCAAGCAAGCGGCCTTAAGGATGAAGCCAGCGTGCGGGCAGCGGTGAAGCAAGCCAAGGACGTGCGGGCGCTTTGCATCATGGCTAAGCAACCCGATCTGGCGCCCGGTTTCATCAAGGATGGCCTGACGCCTGACGTGGCGCGCGGCAAGTTGTTCGACAAGTTGGTTGCCAGTAGCGGCCAAGTTGAAATTAGCAACCACCCTGCGGTGGATGACCAGCCGGCGCCAAGCGTTAAGGCTGTTAACCCGAGCGCTGTTTACGCTGCTCGACGTAACAAAAACGCCTCGAAAGGAGCGCAAGCATGAGTATCAAAACTGAAGGCGTACACGCCGGTGAATTCCTCCTTTCGGAGGCTAACGGTTCGCGCAGCCGTGCCAACATCGTGGTCGCCGCTGGCGCAGGTATTGTGTTGGCTGGCACCTTACTGGCTGCTATTACAGCTGCCAATGCAATGGTGCCGACGGCTGATGGCGGCAACACTGGCAATGGCACTATCGGCAGCATTGCCATAACCAGTGATGCGGTGTCTGGCAACTATCTGCTGACCATTACAGAAGCTGCAGCAGCAGGTGGCACCTTTGATGTTACCGGGCCTGGCGGTGCGGTGATTGGCAGCGGGGAGGTTGGCGAAGCGTTTGAGATGGCGGGACTGGGTTTCACCCTAGCTGCTGGTAGCACAGACTTTGCCGAAGGCACAGCTTCACTTTGGCCGTGACCGCAAACCTGGGTGAATACGTGCCTTATGACGATGACGGCACGGACGATGGCCGACGCGCCGCCTCCGGCATCCTTTATGCCTCGGTCGACGCGACTGAAACGGACGCTTTGGCGGTTGCTATAACGCGGGATGCCGAGGTGGTGGAACGCCTGCTCACTGGCATCGACGCAAACGGCGCTGTTGATCTGCTGGCACAGGGCATCGTTATTCGCCCCTAACCTGACCTGAAACACCAACCCCTCAAAACCTCGCTGCGGCGGGGTTTTTTATTGCAAGGAGCCCACCATGGCTGAGATTTCCATTTTTGAAGATGAGGCCTTTAGCGTTCCGGCGTTGCTCGCCGTGATCAATGAAGAGCCACAAGTGCCTGGTCAGATCGGTGCGTCCGGTCTGTTTGAAGAAGAAGGCGTTAACAGCACCACCGTGCAGATCGAAAAGGACGGTACCACCCTGGCGCTAGTACCAGCGGCTGCACGAGGCGGCGTAGGTATGGCTGTAACGGGTGATAAGCGCAGCTTGATTCCTTTCAACACCGTGCATCTGCCCCAAACCTTCCAGATTCTTGCGGATGAGATCCAGAACATTCGCATGGTTGGCAGCACTACTGAGCTCCAACAAGCGCAGCGCGTAGTTGAGCGCCGCTTGCAAAAGTGCCAGAAGCAGCTGGACGCCACGCACGAATACCAGCGAGTAGGGGCCATTAATGGCCAAGTGCTGGATGCGAACGGTAAGAACGTGCTGTTGGACATTTACCACCGCTTTGGTCTGACCCGTCCAAAGGCCTTTTCTTTTGAGTTGAACAACCCAGAGACGGACGTAAGCGTGAAGTGTGTCGAGGTGCTGGACGTGCAGGAAGATGCTCTCGGCAACTTGAGTGGACTAGGTGCGCATGCCTGGTGTGGTCAGGCGTTTTGGAACAAGCTGATCAGCCATAAAAATGTGCGTGAAACGTATATAGCGAGTGAAGGGGCTAGCACGTTGCGCGGCGATCGCCGGCAGGCGTTCGTGTTTGGTGGCATCCTTTGGGAACGCTATCGCGGCAAGGTTAACGGCCAGCCCTTTGTTGCTAGTGACCGCGCCAAACTGGTGCCGGATGGCGTGCCCGGTCTGTTTATTTCCGCGTTTGCCCCGGCGGACTACATGGAAGTCGTCAACACCGAGGGCCTCCCGTATTACGCCAAGCTGGAGCGGCTGCCTTTTGATAAAGGTATCGCCGGTGAGGCGCAGTCAAACCCGCTACACCTTTGCACCAAGCCACTGGCGGTGCGTGAGCTGACCATCTAACCATGGCCAGCTTCGCCGATCTGACCAGCGAGATGGATGCAACCTTGCTGGCGTCGCTCAAGGATGGCCGCGTCGATTTCCTCACCGCTTCCGGTTCGGTAGCGGTCGAGGGGCTTGATGCCATTGTCGAGCAAGACGTGGAGCGCATCGATGAGCTGTCTGGCGCGGTCCAGCGGGTAGTCACCATCTGCGTGCTGAAAAACGCTTTGGGTGGCTATGACCGTAAAGGAGCGTTCCGCAGCAATTCAGGCGAGCCGGTCGAGCTACTTGCCGACAAGGCTATGCACCTGGATGGCATCGAGTCTGACGATGGTTCCCTGATCACCTTCTACGTGAGGCCCTGATATGCCTGATGACGTTCAGAGCCTGCTGCTGGCCGAGCTGGAGCAGCGGCTGGCGGCGGTGCCAGAGTTTGGCGCGCTGGTGTTTGAAGACAGCGTGCTGCGCGTGCTTGATGCTGCCGATCCGGAGCTGCCCGATCAGTTCATCGTGCTGCAGCCCGGCGACACGCAAGAGCTGGAGCGCGTTGGGCACGGCAGCGTGCGCGAACAGACGACCATCAACATCACCGCGGTTACCAAAGTGCGAGGCTTCGCGCCTGTGCTCCGGGCTGCGCGGCTGGGCATCAAGGTTGCGCTGGCTGGCAACAAAGCCGGGGTATTGACCATTGGCGTGCAAAAGGCTGCGTTCCAGTCTGAATCGCCATTGCCGCCCGGCCCCGGCCGCGTGTGGGCTGCTCACGTTCTACCGCTGCAAATCACGTACGTCCAACCCCTGAAATAACCGGAGGCATCATGCCTAAACACAATGTCACCCAGGCGTTTCATTACGCCACGGGCGGTGCAGTGCTGCTGTTCAAAAAGGGCGAGCAGGATCTGCCGCCCGCTGTAGCAGAGCACGCCATCAAACACGGGTTTGTATCAGCACCCAAATCGCTAACCGACAAGCAAACGGCTGCGCCTGCAAAGGCAGAGCCCGCCGCCAAGCAATAACCAGAGGGACCAACCATGGCACAAGTAGACCGCTCGTTTGTGGGTGAGGGCATCATCTATGCCCGCGCCTATCAGAGCCAGGCCGCACTGCTGGATATCGGCAACTGTGACGCCTTTAACCTGTCTTACCAGACCAACCGCACCACGCTGCCAAACTTCCGTGGCGGTGGTGGTAACCGCAACGTGCGTGAGCGCATCACAGACGTGACCGCCAGCATTGGCATGTACGACCTGACCCCGGAGAACGTTGCACGGGTAACACGCTCGCTGGTAACGGAAGTACCTACCACCGCGATTGTCGACGAGCCTTTAGCGTGTGAAGGCATAGTGGGTGAACTGATCCCGTTCAAGTACTTGCCTAACATGACGCCGGCACCGGTATTGAAAACAGCCGGTGATGATCCGTTGGTAGCGGGTACCGACTACCTGCTGAACCCACACGGCATCATTGTGATGTCTACCACCAACATCACCAGTGCGGGTATTAAGGCCAGCTACACGCCACGCGGCTCCAGCGTGCTGCAAATGATGACTGCCCCTGCGGTAGAGCTGGAAATCTACATCGCTGGTCTCAATGATGCACAGAGCGGCGAACCTTTCAGCCTTCGCCCGCGTCGCGTGAAACTGGGCGTGGTAAGCCAGCTGCAGGTGCTGGGTCAGGAATACCTGAAGCTGGAAGCACCGGGTGAGCTGCTGGCCGATGACACTGTCGTGGCAAGTGATATCAGCAAGTTCTGCCAGATGGAACTCGCGGGCTAAGGCTATTTGCTCTCAACTTTCTCGTGCTAAGGTTTCCCTTTCATAAAAAGGAAGGGATACCTGAATGAAGCAATGCCCTGCATGTAATTACGAACTAACCATGGCTGAGCAGGCGAAGGATGAGGGGAAGTGTCCGAAGTGTGATATTTACTTCGCAAAGTACCTTGCACGTCAAAGCCAAGCTGCAAACGCTAATGAAGCCAGTAACCTGCGGCAAGTGTCCGACAGAAAAGGAGGCAGCAAGCTTTTTTACTTAGTGGGGGCGTTGCTGGTTGCTGGGCTTCTTTATGTAGTCGCTTCCCCCTTTCTAGTGGTTCACAGTATTCAGTCAGCAGTTGAACAGCGGGATGCTGAAGCCCTCTCAAGTCATGTGGATTACCCTGTCTTTCGTCAGAATATGAAGGACCAAGTTAATGCGCGGATAATGGAGGAGGTAACTGTTGAACTAGAAGGTAATCCGTTTGCTGCAATGGGAATTGCTCTAGCATCTAAGGTGGTTGACTCTGTTGTAGATTCGATGATTACGCCTGCAGGTATTGCGAGAATGATGCAGGGAGAAAAGCCTGCAATGGCAGCTGTTAAAGCCGGTGGTGCGGGAGGTGAAATGCCTGACACTGGAGACTCGCAAGAACCTGTATTACCCGCTGAGCATGAGCAGCCTGCTCAGAAACCTTTTGAAGACGCGTCTATGGGCTACGAGTCCTTGAGTCGTTTTGTTGTAACTTTCACAGATGAAAGTGGTGAGGAGGTTAGGTTTATATTTCATCGTCATGGAATTGCCGACTGGCTCCTATCTGATATGACCTTACCTGCTAAGAAATAACAAATTAAGTTAAATAAAACCCCGCCGGTGCGGGGTTTTTTATTGCCCGGAATCCAGCCCATGAGCATCAAAGACCGCCTGATTCAGTTCATCCTACGTGGCAAAGACGAGATGTCGCCCGAGGCGCGCAAGGTCTCAAAGGCGCTTGAAGATGTGCAAAGTAAAAGCAGGGGCCTGCGTGACGAGTTTGATAAAGCCAAGTCGGCCCAAGGCCTGGCAACGGCTTTTCGTACCACTAGTGATGCTGCTGACCGAGTGCGCAGCACGCTGGAGCGCACCGAAAAGCGTGCTACAGAGCTGCGCGATGAACTGGAGAGAAACGCCGGTAGTAAAGGACTACAGATATCACTGCGCGAAACCGAGAAAGAAGCATCACGTGCTGCCCGGCAGCTGGATAAGCTCACGGCTGAAACTCAAGCGATTGAGAAAGCTGCAAAAGATGCTGGTGTGGATACCAGCAAACTTGCAGACGAAGAGCGGCGCCTGGCTGCTGATGTTGACGAGGCCAAGCGGGCGCTTAAAGACAACACCACAGAGTTGCGGGATCTTGAGCGGCAGCAGCGCAGCGCCACCCGTTCAGCAGATGAGTATCAGCGCACAGTGCAGGGCGTGCGCACGGGCGTATCTGATGCAACGATCCGGTTTGGCAAGTGGTTAGTCAGTATCTACCTGGTAGACAAAGCCCTGCAGGGATTGGGAGCAGGTGTTGGGTACTTGCGTGATGGCATTATCTCGATGCTGTCCACGGGCGACGAGTTCGAGGGCATGCAGACCCAGCTAACGGCGCTGATGGGCTCCATTGAGGGCGGCGAGCAGGCGACCGAGTGGATCAAGAAATTCACCCGTGATACGCCGCTGCAGCTGCAAGACGTAACTGAAGCGTTCACGTTGCTCAAGGCGTTTGGCCTTGATCCTATGGACGGCACGCTGCAGGCCATCACCGACCAGTCTGAGAAGCTGGGCGGCGGGATGGAGAAGCTGACAGGCATCTCATCGGCGCTCGGCCAGGCCTGGGCTAAGCAAAAGCTGCAGGGTGAAGAGATTCTGCAGTTGGTTGAGCGCGGTGTGCCGGTGTGGGATCTGCTAGAGAAGGTCACCGGCAAGAACACCGAGCAACTGCAAAAGCTGAGCAGCGCGGGCAAGCTGGGCCGCGATGTAATCAGTGACTTGATCAAAGAGATTGGCGCGGCAGCAGAGGGCTCTGCTGCTGCCAACATGACGCGCCTTACCGGCATCGTTAGTAACCTGCGCGATGTTGCTGGCGACTTTCTTGATCGAATCGCAAAAAGCGGGGCGCTGGATTACGTCAAGCGGCAGCTGTTGGATGTTGGCAATGCTATTGCGGGCATGGACCGCGATGGACGGTTGGATGCGCTAGCAAAATCACTGAGCAATGCGTTCATTCAAGGTACTGAGCGGGTAAAGGCGTTCGCGCGCGAGCTGGGCGCTGTTGATTTTAACCAGTTGGTTGATGACAGCACAGAGTGGTTTAACACCTTTGGCCAGCGCATCGACGACCTGACGGGCAAAGTAGAGCTGTTCACACGGCCTTTGCGAACCGGCGCTAACCTGGTGACCGCTTTTTTGTCGGGGTTTGTCACGGTTCTGACGTACACGCTTTCAAAGTCGTTGGGAGTAATTGGTGAGTTCGCGGACGCGATACCTGACATGCTGGGTGGCGAGAAGCTGCAGGCCGGCGTAGCCAAGGCCCGCAAGGTGCTTGATGGTTTGACCGATGGCGCAGCAGATCAGTTTAAGCAGGATATGGCCGATATCCGCAATGCATGGTCATCGGGTGCTGATGCCGTTGCAGATACTCAGCGAGAGGTTGTTGGCGCCGTAGCGAGTGCAACAGAACAACAGCGCATGCTGAATCAGGCGCTGGCTGACGAGCTGATCAATAACCAGGAGCAGATAAAAGACGCAGCCATTGACGCGGCGGTTAGCGGCACAGAGGCTATCGCTGATTTTGCTCAAGCCCAAAAGCTGATCGACACCGCGAGCACCGTGGCCCAGCTGGAAGGGTTGCGGGCTGCGATGTTGCGAGCTTATCAAGAGGGCGCTATCACGCAGCAGGAATACGCCGCAGGCTTGGGCATTGTTGCAGACAAGCTGGATGCTATCGGCGGCGAAGCTGCGAAAACGGCTGCGTCACTCTCGGATGTAATCGCCGAGCTGGAAGACTTCGCCGATGTGCAGAGAGCTATCGGCAGCGCACAGACTGATGTTGATATCAGCAAGCTGCGGTCAGCCATCAGCAAGCTGTATGAGGATGGAAAGCTCAGTGTTGACGAGTACAAAAAGGCGGTCGCCGCGCTGGAGAAACAGCAAGAGAAGCTGACTAAATCCACCGGCGACCAGGCGGACGCTCAGAGCAATCTGGAGAAGCAGCTGCAGTCGGTCAGCGAAGCACTGGCAGCGCAGGCTGATGCAGAAGCGGCGGCGGCATCAGCGCGTGCTGAGCAGCAGGCCGTCTTTCGTGATGCCTTTAGTACCTTCTTTGATGACGTGATGACCGCCGCCCGGTCGCCTCTGGCCGAGCTGAGTAGCAAGGCGCTGGAGGCGTTCGATTCGCTGAAAGGCATCAGCAGTGTCGATATTGATCTGGACACCAGCAGCCTGGAAGGCACGGCCGCATCGCTGAGCATTGTGAATGAGAAGCTAGGCGACCTGCAGGCGGGGCTGGCTGATCAGTTTCGGGGACCGTTTGCGCGCTGGGCAGATGAAACCCTGTTCGCCAGTCGGCAGCTGCAGAAGCAGTTTCTGGAGCAAACCGCATCACTGCAGACGCTGATGGAGGGCTACGACTCAGGCGCGGTGGGGCTGGGTGACTTTATTCGCGAAGCCTCACGCGCCCGTAATCAGCTGGATCTGCTGGAAGATAGCGATCTGCAGCAGCTGGATGCGGCCATTGCTAGTGCTAGCCAGCGCATGCAGGAACTAGGCAATAGCAGCCGCAGCACGCTGGATGGCCTGCGGGACGAACTGGACCGCCTGCAGGGCAACACCGAGGCCATTGAGAAGCGCAGGCTGGAAAGTCGCCAACGTGATCTGCAGGCGCAAATGGCCGAGGCCCGCGCGGCGGGCAATGGTGAGGCTTTGCGCAACTTGGGTGAAGCCATGAGCGTGCTGCAATCAATCAACAACGAGACCCGCCGCAGCAAGCGGGAACATCCAGCGCAAGCCAGTGCGCCTGGTAGTGAAGCCCCCGCAGTGCAGCAGTCTACTCAGCCAAGCAAGGTTATTCGGCTAGAGACCGCGCGCGGCAGTTCCGTGGATCTGACCGTAGGCGAAGGGCAAGAAGAGGCGCTTTTGGGGATTCTTGAGCAAGCTGGATTGAGGAGCATGTAATGCGGCTAGCAGGCATAGAACTGGATGATGACTTCCAGTGGGTCAACGAGTTTGATCACAACCCCATCGAGCAAACCATTGAGTACTCGCTGACTGGGGCGCTGCTGGTGCAGGAAGGGACAAAGCTGCAGGGACGCAGCATTGACCTGCGCAGCAACGGAGGGGTGTGGACGCCGCTGTCAGTAGTGCGGCAACTGGAAGCACTGCGCGATCAACCCAGCGTGCCAATGGAGTTGTTGCTGGCTGATGGGCGTGAGTATATGGTTATCTGGGATCGCAGCGGGGCGCCGTTGAAAGCAGAGCCTTTGGAGCGAGAGACCTATTCAAACGCTGATAGCTCCTACTTGGTGGATCTTCGGTTGCTGACAGTATCTTGATATGGGGTAGTAGGTTGAGTTTGGAACTCATATAATCTCGCCCCCCCCCCTAGTTTTGGCGATGAAATGTCATGAAAAGGCTTTCTAAGGAAGAAAAAGCCAAGCAAAAGCGCGCCGTTCGCCGCGTGCAGCGTGCTATCAAGCGCGCTCTGCTTCGTGAAACCAAGGCTAGGCGGCGCGGGAAGCGCCTTCTAGAGAAGCAAAAAAAGGACAGTCGGTTTTTTGCTAGCCGAAAATTTGTACTTCCTGAGACTGTATGTATCACGACGAAAGCGCATAGGCGCAGCCTATTAGACCTATTGCACAAAATTCGGTCGGCTGCTCTGGATGGACGGATAAGCAGCGTCTATATTGACTTCTCCAAAATCAAGATGCTTCATCCAAGTGGCACGATTCTCCTTTTGGCAGAACTTGAGCGCTTGATGGAGTGCGATATGAGCAGGAGGAAGCTCATTCCTAACTACCCTGAAGATGAGGTAGTAGAGCAGCTTTTTCAGCACGTGGGGCTTTTAGAGCGCTTTGGTCTCGAGAATAGAATAGAGAAGGTTGATCACGAAAGCGTGGTGAACTGGATGTACGCTTCTGGTACTGAGGGTGACTTCGATGCCGTAGCTGAATTGCTTCCTTCTGTTCTGATTGAGGGGGCGAATACTGAACTGCGACTTGCTGTCACCACAGGCATGGCTGAGGCGATTGCCAACTCATCTGAGCACGCTTACGTACTTCCACGGAACGATGGGAACCCCTCTCCAGTCAATATGAAATGGTGGGCATTTGCTCGCGAAAAAGACGGCATTTTCTGGGTTGTTATTTGCGACCTTGGCGCAGGGATCCCTCGGACTTTGAGGCGCACTTGGCCCGAAGAGGCTGAGCAGTTTTTGATGAGGTTAGCGGGTAAAAAATCGAAAGATCACTCGCTGATTGAGTTGGCTTTGAAGCTTGGTCGTACAAGGACAGAAGAGGGCTCTCGCGGTAAAGGCCTGAAAGATATTTTGAAGGTTGTTAAAAACTCCAAGGTTGGTGTGATGGAAATTCACAGTAACAACGGTATTTTTGGTTTTGATGGTGAGCTTGGCAAGCGATTTGCCAAAAGCCACAAAAAAAGCATAGGCGGGACCATTGTTCAGTGGAGTATTCCCGTAGAGGAATTCAATCGAATTCATAGGCATGAAGATGAGTGAGACCATGATCAAAGTTGCTACTAGTTTTTCAAAGCTTCCATGCGTCAGAAGAAAGAAGGATGGCCCATACTCAGGTGAGGAGTTCCGGGTTGATCGCTTGCTTCCGGCTTTTGCGGAAAGTGAACGAGTAGTTGTCGATTTGGAAGGCTGTCTTGCGCTAGGTTCATCTTTCCTGGACGAGGCGTTTGCAGGCTTAATTCGTTATCACGGCTTCACATACATGCAGTTGAAAAATCGCTTAGAGATTAGGTTTTCAGTAAAGAGTTACATAGACGAAGCATGGAAATTCATGAAGGAAGCAAGGAGCGTTTAATCTATGGATGGGGCTCAGACAACCTGGGAGCTTCTGCGTGTCGCTGTACCTGCGCTGTTTATTGCCATTGGCTGGAAGGTTGTTTCGGCCGACAATAACGCTCGCGAGACCAGAAAGGAAATCAGAGGATTTCTTGATAGAACAATAAGCCAAGTCGAAGCGCTTTGCGAACAAGCGGTTGCCTACTTTACTTGTGAGGATGATGATGATGCTGCGCGGATTGCTTCCGTCATTGATCCATCCTTGATGAGGCTGGAAAGGAACCTCCAGCATTTGTGTCTGAAAGATGACAATGGGCAGGTGGTAAATGCTCAAAGTGTTCGGCAGTCAATCACTGCTCATAATGCCTATAGAGCTACGCCCAGGCGCGTGCTTTCATGTGACGACCCTGCGTTGTATGAAATAAATAGTCGGATGCACGACTTAATACAGCAATTGGAGAAAGCATATTCTTCATCGTTTCAAAGGTGAATAACCACTCATTGAAAACCCTGCCCCGGCAGGGTTTTTTTATGGTGCGCCCGGCAGGGCGCACTCACTTGGAGGTGAAAGTCCTCTACACGCCCGGCAAGGGGAAGTGTTAGCCAGAGGCAAGGGTGTCGCGGGTGACTGCGAATCTGGAGGAAGCC
>NZ_RKKU01000023.1 GCF_003797945.1 Pseudomonas neustonica | reverse complement strand
CTCGGGCTTCCTCCAGATTCGCAGTCACCCGCGACACCCTTGCCTCTGGCTAACACTTCCCCTTGCCGGGCGTGTAGAGGACTTTCACCTCCAAGTGAGTGCGCCCTGCCGGGCGCACCATAAAAAAGGCGCGCCAGAGGCGCGCCTTACAAGCAGTGCCGCCGAACAGGGCGGCGCCAACTTTAGTCCTGCGGGTAAGCTTCAAACAGGCCGGTTGCGCCCATGCCGCCGCCCACACACATGGTGACCACACCATAACGCTTGCCACGACGCTGCAGCTCACGAATCAGATGACCAACCTGACGCGAGCCGGTCATACCGAACGGGTGACCAATGGAGATAGAGCCACCGTTGACGTTGTACTTCTCATTGTCGATCTTGAGGAAGTCACGTGCGTACAGACACTGCGAAGCGAAAGCTTCGTTCAGCTCCCACAGATCAATATCGTCAACCGTCAGACCGCGTGCCTTGAGCAGCTTGGGCACGGAATAAACCGGGCCAATACCCATTTCATCAGGCTCGCAACCAGCCACGGCGAAACCGCGGAAGTAAGCCAATGGCTTCAGACCCAGCTCCAGTGCTTTTTCCAGGCTCATGAGCAGCGTCATTGAGGCGCCATCAGACAACTGAGAGGCGTTACCTGCAGTAACCGAACCATCTTCCGAAAACACGGGCTTCAGGCTGTTCAGACCTTCCAGGGTGGTCTCAGGACGGTTGCACTCGTCGCGATCAACTACGCCATCAACGATGCTGATATCGCCGGTCGCCTTGTCCTGCACCTGATACTTGACTTTCATCGGTACGATTTCGTCGTCAAACAGGCCTTCAGCCTGAGCACGGGCAGTGCGCTGCTGACTCTGCAGGGAGTACTCATCCTGCTGCTCGCGGGTCACGTTGTAACGGCGCGCTACGATCTCGGCAGTCTGACCCATGGGGTAGTAAATACCCGGGAAGTCTTTTTCCAAGATCGGGTTGACGAAGTTGTCGGTGTTGCGGCTCTTGGCCGTCATGGTGATGGACTCAACGCCACCGGCGACGATAGCGTCGGAGCAACCAGAGGCGATCTGGTTGGCAGCAATGGCAATTGACTGCAGACCGGATGAGCAATAGCGGTTCAGCGTCATGCCCGCGACATCAATACCCATTTTCGACAGTACGGCTACGTTGCGGCCGATGTTGTGGCCCTGAGCGCCTTCGTTGGAGCCAGCACCCACAATGCAGTCATCAATAAGTTTGGGATCGATACCGGTGCGCTCCAACAGCGCGTTGACGCAATGCGCCGCCATATCATCAGGGCGGGTAATGTTGAACTTGCCACGGAATGACTTGGCCAGACCGGTCCGTACACTGTCGACAATAACGACGTCACGCATGCTAGTAACCTCAAATTCAGCAGGGGGTATAGCGAGCATCCGCCTGCCATGCAGATCAGACACTCGTGAATGGATGGCAGCGCTCATCAATCGCTTCTACCACCAAGGTCGCACAGCATAAAGTCCAGACCGCGTGCGGTAAACACAATAGACCAGCGTGATAAAGCGCTATTTGAGGTGCGCAAGCATGAGCCTGCGCTGAACGGCTGCTCAGTTTACTGAACCGGATCAGCTCTGCTCCAGTCGTCGTGCAGCCAGCTTGAACATCTCCTGATAAATAACCTGCGGATCAGCCCGCTTCTGCTCCAGCGCCAGGCGGCCGCGCTCGTGCGGCAAAATCATGAACTGATCAGCCTCGCTTTCGCGGTAAGTGATATCGGCCACTTCCTGAGCACTGATCGGCGAACTCTGCAGTAACTTGGCCATATCGTTTTTCGACTGATGATCGGGACCGTGATAAGAGTCGAGCAGATTGGTCTGGAAAAAAGAGGGGCAAACCACGTTGACCTTGATACCCAGGGGCTGCAACTCGGCCAACAGACTTTCCGACAGCGCCACCACCCCGGCCTTCGCGACATTATAATTACTCATCCCCGGCGTCTGGATATGCGCGGCCATGGAGGCGATATTGATAATGCGGCCATTGCCCTGAGCCAGCAGCAGCGGCATGAATGCCTTGCAGCCCTTGACCACGCCGATCAGATTGATACCAATTTGAAAGTCCCAGTCCTCAAGGCTCAGGTCCCAAAACATGCCACCGGAAGCCACACCGGCGTTATTGATCAGCACATCGACACCACCAAAGCGCTCTTCACAGCTTTGCGCCAGCGCAGCAAGCTGGCTGTAGTCACGCACATCGCAACGCTGGCTAAAACTCCAGCCACCCGCGTCTGCAACCAATTGCCGGGTTTCCTTCAACCCATCCTCATTAATGTCGGCCAGTGCCAAGCGCGCACCTTCTCGAGCGTACCGTAAAGCCAGCTCGCGCCCTAAGCCGCTGCCAGCGCCGGTGATTACAACTCGTTGCCCTGTTGCCTGCATGAAAACCCCTTAACTATCGAATGACGCTATTTTTGTTGTTGAGCGCGAGCGATTAACTCAAGGATCAGTCTAGCGACAAGCTGGCTGGCAAGCCGGGATTAAAGGGCACTATAAATGCCATGAATCAAGCGTTCTACACGACAGCACGCTGACTCATCATGCCATTGCACTGGCGCTCAGCGGGTCGGGTAATTGCGCTGATAGCGCGCCTGCCCCATGGCGCTGATCTGCTGCGTCAAAGGGGGCCAGCAAAGGCTCCACGAGCAGGTCGGGCTCAAGCATTCGCAGGGCCTCGACACCGGCTTCAATAGTCGAGAGTGCACCTGCTTCAGGCGCCTTGCGCAGGCGATAGCGGCTGGAAAGGCCAGCAGGCAGGCCAACCCTGGGTAACGCCTGCAAGACCGGGTTCAGGTGCAACAGCTTTCGCGCCTTGCGCCAGGTTCCATCCAGCAATACCAGACGTCGTGGCCGTGTATCCGCGCAGTCGCGCTGAATGATTGATACTTGCGGGCCAGGAAAGAGAAGTTCTGTGCGCCAGCTGGAGTCCTGCAACCGATCACACCACTGCGCGTGCCCTGCAAGCGATTCGGCTATCAAAAGATCGGCACTAGAGAGGCCCAGGGCAAGTAAACGACCTGTATTCAAGGCATGCTTTTGCTCAGAGGGATGCTGCACTACCAGCAAGTGAGTGCAATTGGGTACGCTTGGAATAAGAAGACACAGACAGGATTGCGCAGGGCGCAGGCAGCGCTCGCAACGCGGGCGACGTGTGGGCAAGTCGGACGAGGGCATAATGGTCTGAAGTTATTAACAGACCTGCATTATGCCCTACTTCCTGGCGACACAACTCACTGCTCTTTCTTGTGTTTTTTGATATCACTCCTGATAAACAAACCCACACCACCAAAGAAAGCCAGCATCAAACCGACTGTGAGTATCCCTGCGATTACAGCTGCATCAACATACATAAGGCACCTCCTGCGTTTTCCATGTACACAGGTTATGCCGATGCTCTGATTGGAATATTGATCAGGGTCAATGAAGGAGCCAGCGACTTAACGCGGCTTTTTATTGCGTTTCTTTTTGCCTTTACCTGATGATTTGGCTCCCGCTAGCGGCAACGCCTTGGCGAAAGCACTACGCATGCTCTCAAGCCGCGCATCGTGAATATCATGGATACGCTGTCGCCGCGCCTCAGCGAAGTCGACCACAACAGGCGAATCAGATTTGTCAGACATATTTACCCCCTTACGGCGGAGCTGATAACTCAAGTGGGTTTTGGAGTGAAAGCCAGCCCAGGGCCTGTCGAAACACCAGCGCGAGAACCCTGGTCAAGGAAAGCGAAACACGACCTTACTTACTACGCGCACAGAATCATGCCTCAATATCAACCAGCAACCCCTTGGTTGGCAAGTCAAACTCGTGCTCTGCGGGCGCCTGCTCCAGGCGCGGCTGGCGGCGACGTTTGCGGCGGCGCTCTGGCCAGCGGCCGTTATCACGCTGGCGGCGCTCGACGGGGGATGAAGTTGCATTATCTACCGATTTCGACTCTTGCGTCGGCTCCACCTGTCGCTTGACCTTCACCGGGTCATGCTGCGCCCCCGCCGGGGGAATCCCTGGAATCAGCATATTCTATAACCTCATAAAAGCTGCCAGACACCCTGTCGCAGCCTCGTAACCATTGTTGTCTACACTATATCGACCGCGAAGATCGCATCTATATCCAGACAACAGTGATGCAATCGACATAATTGAGTGATTTTTGATCGCATGTAAAGCCAAATTTGGCTGCAGCCAACTGAAACTCGAGGTTTCTGCATGCGAGACGATCGGGTAAGATGTGCGCCCTTTTTTTCGCACGGTCAGGAGAGAGGCATGGCAGGATTTATCCCGGGACAGCGCTGGGTTAGTGACAGCGAATCGGAACTGGGGCTGGGCACAGTGCTCTCTCAGGACGACCGATTGGTGGTGGTGCTGTATCCCGCCAGCGGCGAGACTCGTCACTACGCATTACGCAATGCGCCACTGACGCGGGTGCGCTTCAGCCCCGGCGACAACATCAGTCATCATGAGGGCTGGAGCATTACCGTCAACGACGTTGGCGAGCAGGACGGCCTACTGGTCTACACCGGTTTACGCGAAGACGGTAGCGAAGAAACCTTTGCCGAAACCATGCTCGACAACTTCATTCAGTTCCGTTTGGCCAGCGATCGCCTGTTCGCCAGTCAGATTGATCCTCTTCCTTGGTTCAGCCTGCGGTTTGAGAGCCTGCGTCATTATTGCCGCGTTCAGCGCTCACCGCTGCTTGGCTTGGCTGGCGTGCGCACGCAACCGATCGGCCATCAGCTGCATATCGCTCGGGATGTCGCTGACCGCATGGCGCCACGCGTACTGCTCGCCGATGAAGTGGGGTTGGGTAAAACCATCGAAGCAGGTCTGATACTGCACCGCCAGCTGCAAATGGGCCGCATTCGCCGTGCTTTGATTGTGGTACCGGAAAACCTGCAACACCAGTGGCTGGTAGAGATGCGCCGCCGCTTTAACCTGCAATTTGCTCTCTTCAATCCTGATCGCTGCGCTGGCGCAGAAGATAATCCCTTTGAGGAAGAACAACTGGCGCTGGTTGCGCTGGAGTTCCTGCTCGAGAACGACAAGGTCGCGGACTACGTACAGCAGACCGATTGGGACATGCTGGTAGTCGACGAAGCTCATCACCTAGTATGGCACGAAGAATCGCCAAGCCCCGAGTATTTGCTGATCGAAACCCTGGCGCGGCAGATACCGGCGGTATTGCTACTGACAGCCACCCCGGAGCAACTGGGCCAAGCCAGCCACTTCGCGCGCCTGCGCCTGCTAGACCCCGATCGCTTCCACAGCCTGCCGCAGTTCATTGCCGAGGCCGAGCGCTACCAACCGGTGGCAGACGCCGTACAGCATCTGCTGGAGGATGATCAACTCAGCACTGGCGATCAGAGCGCGATCATCGACTGGCTTGGCAGCAGCGCCGAACCGCAACTGGCGGCACTGAACCAACCCGGCGAAGCGGCAAACCATGCACGCGACAGTCTGGTACGCCAACTGCTGGACCGCCACGGCACGGGTCGCGTTCTGTACCGCAACACTCGCGCGGCCATTTCTGGCTTCCCGGAACGGGAGCTGCATGCCTATCCACTACCCTGCCCTGAGCTCTATCAAGACCAGGAAGGCCGAGTTGCGTTATATCCTGAGCAACCCTTGCAGGCTGATTTTGATGCCGCTGAAACCATGTGGTGGCTGGAAGATCCCCGTGTCGAGTGGCTTATCGACACCCTCAAGGTACTTAAACGCAGCAAGGTGCTGGTGATCTGCGCACACGCCGAAACCGCACTGGATCTGGAAGACGCTCTGCGCGTGCGCAGCGGCGTACCGGCAACCGTTTTCCATGAGGGCATGAGCATCATCGAACGCGACCGCGCCGCTGCGTTCTTCGCCGATGAAGAATTTGGCGCACAAGTCATGATCTGCTCGGAAATCGGCAGTGAGGGCCGTAATTTCCAGTTTGCTCACCACCTGGTCATGTTTGACCTGCCGGCACACCCGGATTTGCTGGAGCAGCGTATCGGTCGCCTCGACCGCATTGGTCAGCGCGAAATCATTCAGCTGCACGTGCCTTACATCGAAGGAACTGCACAACAACGCCTGTTCGAGTGGTATCACCTGGCGCTCAATGCATTCCAGAGCACCTGCCCGGCCGGTAACGCCCTGCAGCACCAGTTTGGCGGCGAACTGCTCACTCAACTCGATCATCCCGATGCCGATGCATGGGAAAAACTGATTGAGCAGGCACGCAACCAGCGGCTGGAGCTGGAGCAGGAACTGCACAACGGCCGTGATCGGCTGCTAGAGCTGCATTCGCGAGGCCATCAGGATTCCGTCCAGATGATTGATGTCATCGAACAACAGGACAACGACTTTCAGCTACCCATTTACATGGAACGCCTGTTCGACGTGTTCGGCATCGATAGCGACGACCACTCCGACAACGCACTGGTATTGCGGCCCGGCGAGCGCATGCTCGATGCTGGCTTCCCGCTGGGCGACGACGAAGGCGTTACCATCACCTATGACCGCGACACGGCGCTGTCACGCGAAGACATGCAGTTCCTGACCTGGGAGCATCCCATGCTGCAAGGCGGCATGGATCTGGTCCTCTCTGGCAGCATGGGCAACAGCTCGGTTGGCTTGCTGAAGAATAAGGCGCTCAAACCCGGCACCATGCTGGTGGAATGCGTCTATGTATGCGAAGCCATCGCGCCGCGTGCCCTGCAACTGCAACGCTACCTGCCACCCACGCCGATTCGCTGCCTGCTGGATGCCAATGGCAACAATCTGGCAGCCAAGGTCAGCTTCGATACCCTTGACGCCCAGGTTGAATCCTTGCCGCGCCAGCTCGCCACCAAAATTGCCAAAACCCAGCGAGAGCCGGTTGAATCACTCCTCAAGCACGCCGAAAGCGCTGTCGAGGCTCAACACCTGCAAGTAATCGCCGACGCGCGCGCACGCTTCAGCAGCGAACTAGAGGAAGAGATTCAACGTTTGAAGGCGCTAAAGGCGGTCAACCCACTGGTACGCGAGGACGAGATCACTGCTCTCGAGCGCCAGCATGAGCAAGGCAACCATGTGCTACAACAGGCCAAGCTCAGACTGGACGCCATTCGTGTATTGGTTGTTGGTTAACTCGGCAACCTCAGGCCCCACCTGCGCAGGAGTCGACTTCGGTCGACTCCTGCAACGGACACAATAAACCCAAAAATCGCTGCAGAGACTCCGCCTTAGCCAGCGCATCACGCCTCCCCAGCTCGATCAACTCCTGGCAATACTCCGCCTCAAACAACAGGTAACTGAGCACGCTGCCACCTGAAGCGCGGGTTGCGCCGCTGCCACGCAGGAAAACACGTAAGCTTCGCGGCAGAGCCTTGCGGTGACGTGCAGCAATCAGATTCAGTGGCTCACTGGGCGAGATAATCTGCACCTCAACCTGACGCACTCCCCGACCGGAATACCGCGAGCCCGCAGGCATGTAGCCAGCCAGGCGGTTCATGCGCTCCAGCAACTCGACATCCGTTTCCAGATTATCAACAAAAGTACTATTCAACAGATGCCCACCAATCTGCGCTAGCGTCGGCGGCAAAGCAGTGCGTAACCTCGGCCCGCGGCGCCCGCCAGCAGGCTGCCCCGCGAAGTTATCAGAAACACCAATTACCAACACCCGGTTAGCGCCCAGATGCAATGCCGGGCTGATTGGCGCCCGCTGCCGCACCGCGCCATCACCAAACCACTCGCGATTAAGCAACACCGGAGGGAATACCAAGGGAATGGCAGACGACGCCATTAAATGCTCAAGACCCAGCCTGGTTTGCACGCCTACTCGGCGGTGCCGCGCCCAAGGCGAAATACGCGCCTCACCCTGATAGAAATTAACCGAGTCGGCCGACTGATAGCCAAAAGCACTGACCGATATGGCGCGCAGATGCCCGCTCATCAGGCTGTCGTCTATCTGACCAAATTTCAGCGTCCGATCAAGTAACTGCCGCAAAGGCTCGTTATCCAGCAAAGCGGTTGGTTTTTTACTTGGAAAACCGAGCAAATTGGCGCGCGCCCACCGCCATGCCTGCGCAGTAACGCCCGGCCAGTCACTACGATATACCTGTTCACAACGAAACTGCGACCACACCTCCTGTAGCCGCTCTACACCGTCAGAAAAGGTGCGTGCGTGACTGGCCAGTGCGACCGCATTGATAGCGCCTGCAGAAGTTCCGCAGATAACCGGAAAAGGATTGGCTGCACCTGCTGGCAGCAGCTCGGCGATCACCGACAGCACGCCAACCTGATAAGCCGCACGCGCGCCGCCGCCCGACAGTATCAATCCGGTACAATCAGCGGGGCGCTGCATACCCATCAGCGACGGCTACGCCGGCGCGCGCGCTTGGCATAGGGCCTGGCCACGCCTTCGGGCCGCGTTTTGAAACGCCTATGCACCCACATGTATTGCTCCGGCTGTTGTGCTATCGACTGCTCTACCCACTGGTTGATTCGCAGCGCATCTGCCATGTCGTCACCACTGGGGAAATCCTGCAACGGCGGATGAATGGTCAACTGGTAACCCTGGGCTCCGGGCAAACGGCTCTGAGTAAAGGGCACAACCTGCGCCTTACCCAGGCGGGCAAAGGTACTGGTGGCCGTGACAGTTGCCGCCGGCACACCAAACAAAGGCACAAACACACTCGCCTTGCGACCATAGTCCTGATCAGGTGCGTACCATATCGCTCTGCCACTGCGTAGTGAGCGCATCATGCTTCGTACGTCCTCACGCTCCACTGCCTTGGCATCGCGATTATGCCGTTCACGACCATGGCGCTGGACAAAGTCGAATGCAGCGTTGCGATGCTCACGATACATGCCATCAATGGTGACTACCTGCCCCAGCAGCGCAGCACCAATTTCCAGCGTCGTGAAATGCAGTGACATCAACACCACACCCTGCCCTTTTGCTGCGGCATTGTGCAGGTGCTCAATACCCTCTATTTTTGCCAGGCGCGCCAAACGTCGCTTGGGCCACCACCAGGCCATAGCCATTTCAAACAACGCAATCCCGTTGGAGGCAAAATTTTCCCGCAGCAACGCCTCGCGCTCCTGCTGGCTCATGTGCGGAAAACACAGCTCCAGGTTAATACGAGCCACTTCACGGCGTTCCGCCATAAAGTAGTACATGAATTTACCCACCAGCCGTCCGAGCCCCAGCAGCAACGAATAGGGCAACTGAACAACCAGCCACAGCACGCCCAAACCCAGCCATAACAACCAATAGCGGGGGTGCAACAGAGTTCGGGAAAAAACCGCGTGATCCATTCGGATATCCATTTGCGCAAAAACCACATTCTACCCAAGCCGCGCGCGGCTTGCGATCAGCGTAGTCAATCTATATAAGTGTGCGCATTAAAGCGAAACGGACCCACCATGACTGCTGACACTACTTTGGACTTGCTCGACAACGACCCCGTGTTTCATCTCAAGGGCGGCATGCTGACCATGACCGTTGTCGAACTGGTGCGCCTGTCCCACGACCATTTTGCGCGACAACTGGCAGAAAAGGTCGAGCAGGCACCCAACTTCTTCGTCGATACGCCTGTTGTCATTGCGCTCGACAAACTCACAGACCCAATCAACGCTGCCGGTCTGACTAAACTGCTGGCGACTTGTCGCGAGCATAGCCTGCAGCCGGTCGCCCTACGCGGCGGCGAAGACTTCCGCGCCTTGGCGCAAAGCGCTGGCATGGTTTTGATACCGGTAGGCCGGCAGCGCGAAAAGATCATTGAAGCGCCGGCTCCGCAACCGACACCAGAACCGGTCACCAGCGCACCACCGGCGGCAGCCATGCCCAGCGGCGGCAGACTCATCACCGAGCCGGTCCGCTCAGGCCAGCAGGTGTATGCACGCGGCGGCGACCTGATCGTCATGGCGCCCGTCAGCGCCGGGGCAGAGCTGCTCGCCGACGGACATATCCATGTCTACGGCCCGCTGCGCGGCCGCGCACTGGCAGGGGTTCAAGGCAATACCGAAGCGCGGATTTTCTGTCAGAACCTTGAGGCCGAGCTGGTGTCCATTGCCGGGCAATACAAAGTCGCAGAGGATTTGCGCAAGGAACAGCACTGGAAACAGGCAGTACATATCAGTTTGGCAGGTGACAGCTTGAAGATAAGCGCCCTTTAACCGATACTGTTGAGCCATTCGGGGGCGCCCGTACTGCGTGGCCTCTGGCCAACCGATGGGCCCCACCAGAACATCATTTTTTCGCGCTGATAACCGCATTTTTTCAGCGCGACATTCCACCATTAGAGAAATTCGACAGGAAGGTCATCTTGGCTAAGATCATCGTCGTCACATCAGGCAAAGGCGGGGTAGGCAAAACCACTACCAGCGCTGCCATCGGTACCGGTTTGGCACTGCGCGGGTACAAGACAGTCATCGTCGACTTCGACGTCGGGCTGCGTAATCTGGACCTGATCATGGGCTGTGAGCGGCGCGTAGTCTATGACTTCGTCAACGTTATCAACGGCGACTCCAACCTTAATCAGACCCTGATCAAGGACAAGCGCTCCGATAATCTGTTCATTCTCCCCGCGTCACAAACCCGTGACAAAGACGCCCTGACTCCGGAAGGCGTCGAGCGCGTACTGAATGAACTGAAAGAAACCTTCGACTATATCGTATGCGACTCGCCTGCCGGTATCGAGAAAGGTGCCCACCTGGCGATGTACTTTGCCGATGAAGCCGTGGTTGTTACCAACCCGGAAGTATCCTCGGTGCGTGACTCCGACCGTATGCTGGGCCTACTGGCAAGCAAATCGAAGCATGCGGAAGCCGGTGAGAAAATCAAGGAACACCTGCTACTGACCCGCTACAACCCGGAGCGCGTCGAGAACGGCGAAATGCTCTCGGTCAGCGACGTTGAAGACATCCTGTCAATTCCATTGCTGGGCGTTATCCCCGAGTCGCAGGCCGTGCTCAAGGCGTCCAACCAGGGCGTACCCGTCATTATGGACGACAAGAGCGACGCGGGTCAGGCTTACGCCGACGCGGTTGAGCGCTTGCTTGGCAAAGATATGCCGCACCGCTTTTTGGAATTACAAAAGAAGGGGCTGCTGCAGCGCCTGTTTGGAGGTCGGTAAATGAGCATTTTCGACTACTTCCGCGACCGCAAAAAACCGGCGACTGCATCTATTGCCAAAGAGCGTTTGCAGATCATAGTCGCCCACGAACGTGGCCAACGTAACCAGCCCGATTACCTGCCGCAGCTGCAGCAGGAAATTATCGACGTGATCAGCAAGTATGTTCAGATTGATCGCGAACAGGTGCATGTCGCCCTCGACAACCAGGACGATTGCTCGATCCTGGAGCTGAACATCACCCTGCCCGAACGCCCCTGAAGACTATGCGCCGCCTGCATCAGGGCGGCGCAGCGGAATCATCATGCCCCTGACCGATATCGGCATCCTGCATCAGGATCCGGCCTTTCTCATCGTCAACAAGCCCACTCTTTTGCTATCCGTACCCGGCCGCGCCGAGGATAACAAGGATTGCCTGATCACCCGCCTGCAAGATAACGGCTATCCTGAAGCCCGTATTGTGCACCGCCTGGACTGGGAAACGTCCGGACTACTGGTCATCGCCCGCAACCCCGATGCTCACCGCGAGCTGTCACGTCAGTTTCATGACCGTGAAACAGAAAAGGCCTACATTGCGTTATGCTGGGGACAGCCCGCTACCGACTCCGGCCATATTGACCTGCCACTGCGCTATGACCCGCCCAACAAACCGAGGCACATAGTCGACCATGAGCAAGGCAAGCACGCGCAAACCTTTTGGCGGATACTAGAGCGACACGGTGACTACTGTCGAGTAGAGCTAACTCCGATTACCGGCCGCTCACATCAATTGCGCGTTCACATGCTGGCGATCGGGCATCCCTTGCTAGGTGATCGCCTGTATGCGCACGAGCAGGCGCTGGCAGCTTGCCCACGACTGGCACTGCATGCCGCCAAGCTAGTGATAAGTCATCCAGAGACAGCCGAACGCTTGTCCTTTGAGTGCCCCTGCCCTTTTTGAATCACACTGCCCGCGAGGAATACGGCATGTCGCATACCGACTTGAATCAGGACCTGGCTGACTTTATCAGTCAGTCACCTACTCCATTTCACGCCACCGCGACATTGCGCAGCCGCCTGCTCGATGCCGGCTACCAGGCACTGGATGAGCGCGCAGACTGGCAGCTTGAAAGCGGCGGCAAATATCTGGTGACGCGCAACGACTCGTCATTGATTGCCTTTCAGATGGGGGGCGCTGATAGCCTGCAGCGCGGAATTCGCCTAGTCGGCGCGCATACCGACAGCCCGTGCCTTAAGGTCAAGCCGCAACCGGAACTCAATCAGCAAGGCATGTGGCAGCTAGGCGTAGAAGTGTATGGCGGCGCCCTGCTCGCACCCTGGTTCGACCGCGACCTGTCCCTGGCCGGCCGCGTCAGCTTTCGTACCGCAGAAGGACGCATAGCCAGTCGCTTGATCAACTTCAAACGACCCATTGCAATAATCCCCAGTCTGGCTATCCACCTCAATCGCGGCGTCAACGACGGCCTGCCGATCAACCCACAAACCGATCTGCCACCGTTGCTGGCCCACAGCCTGGACCCGGCACGCGACCTGCGCGCCTTGCTGTCTGAGCAATTGCAGCGCGAGCATGCCGATTGCGCCAACCTGGACATCCTCGATTACGAGCTGAGCTTCTATGACACCCAGCCGCCAGCTACTATCGGCCTGGACAATGACTTCTTCAGCGCTGCTCGACTGGACAATCTGCTGTCCTGCCACGTCGGCCTAACCGCACTATTGAGTGCAGAGTCCGAACAGGCTTGCTTGCTGGTCTGCACCGACCATGAAGAGATAGGCTCAAGCTCCAGCTGCGGCGCCGACGGCCCCTTCCTGGAAGACGTACTCAGCCGCATAGTACCGGACGCCGCTCAGCGCGTTCAGGTACTTCAGCGCTCACTGCTGGTGTCCGCGGACAACGCGCATGCAGTACACCCCAACTACGCAGCAAAACACGACGACAATCACGGCCCCAAGCTGAACGCCGGGCCGGTTATCAAGATCAACAGTAACCAGCGCTATGCCACCAACAGCGAGACAGCGGCCTTTTTCCGCTCCCTCTGCGAGGCCGCGAACATTCCGGTGCAAAGCTTTGTTGTGCGCAGCGACATGGGCTGCGGCAGCACCATCGGCCCAATTACCGCGAGCCGCCTGGGCGTGCGCACCGTCGATATAGGCGCGCCCACCTTTGCCATGCATTCCATCAGGGAGCTGGCTGGCAGCCGCGATCCAGGTTATCTAACCAGCGTGTTGCGTCACTTCTACAACTGCGCGCAGCTCATTTAGCGAGCACAAAAAACCCCGCTGCGCATGTTGCACAGCGGGGTTTTAGTCTGCTCGATCAAGCCTCGCGCAGCAGTATCACTTTACCAACGATCTTGTCACTTGCCAGCTCGGCAAACGCCGCCTCGGCATCCTCAAAAGCAAATGTCTTGGCGACCAACGGATGCAGATCGCCCTTGGCAAACAACGGCATCAGGCGTTGTTCCATATCAGCCAGCAAGGTTGCCTTAAAGCCAGCATCGCGGGTGCGCAACGTTGAGCCGATCAGGCGCGCACGCTTGACCAGCATCTTGCCCAGGTCCAGTGTCGCCTCACGGCCACCCATAAGACCAATCAGCACCCAGCGGCCATCAACAGCCAGCAGATCAAGGTGATCAGCAGCGTAGTTAGCACCAACCGGATCCAACACCACATCAAACGGACCTTGGTCGGCTAATGCAGCAATACCACCCTGACGCAATACGCCGCCTTCAGCGCCGAGCTTGATACAGGCGTCCAGTTTTTCCTGGCTGCCGACAGTCACCCAGCAAGGATTACCCTGCGCCTTGCACAGCTGAATGGCTGCAGTACCCACACCACTAGCACCCGCGTGGATCAATACCTTTTCGCCCGGCCGTGCGTTCGCCAGCTCAAAGATATTCAACCAGGCAGTACTGAACACCTCCGGAATGGCAGCGGCTTCAGCCCAGTCGAGATTAGCGGGTACGGTAAGCAAGTGACGCTCATCAACCACGACTTCATCAGCCATACCGCCGCCGGCCAGCAGCGCACAGACCCGATCACCCACTTTCCAGCGCGTGCCCTCGGCGACTTCCACCACCTGACCGGCACACTCCAGCCCCAGCACGCTGGTCACGCCAGCGGGTGGCGGATACATACCCGCCTTTTGCAACAGGTCGGCGCGGTTCAACCCCGCGGCCATGACCTTCACGCGAACTTGGCCAGGTTGCAGTGTTTCTGCTGCCTGTTCCTGCCAAACCAGTGCTCCGCCCTCGGCTTGCAATCCTCTCACGCTGCCTCCATAGTTCATCTACTAATAGGTAAATACAGTCGGGAACTCAGGCTCCCACACAACCTCTATAAAAGCATACTCTCTCCGGATACGATACCCCAGATGAAAGGTTCCAACACCCTGCGCCAGTCATGCCTGATTGCTTTTATGTCAATCAGCGCCACCGTTTTTGCCGCAGAGAAGGCCGAGCCGCTCGACCTTGATCAGCTGCAGCCCACTCGTGATCAAGTCATCGCCAGCCTAAACACAGTAGAGCTGCTACGCCGCCATCACTACAACCGTACACGCCTGGACGATGCTCTTTCAGCGCAGGTATACGACACCTACCTGACGCACCTGGATAGTCAGCGCAGCTTGTTCAGTCAGCAGGACATCGATGGTTTTGCCAAAAACCGTCTGCGCATGGATGACCTGCTGCTCAGCGGCGATCTGAGTGTTGGCTTTGATATGCACAAGCGCCAGCTGGAGCGTTTGGAGCAACGGCTGGAATTCACCCTGGGTCTGCTGGAAAATCAGCTATCAACTCTCGACTTCTCCACCGACAAAGAGATACTGGTTGATCGCGAAGACGCTGCCTGGGCCAGAGATGATGACGCGCTGCACCAACTCTGGCGCGACCAAATCAAAGATGAGGTGTTGCGCCTGAAGCTGTCCGGCAAAACGTTGGATGACATCCAGACCCAGCTGGTGAAGCGCTACAAGGGACAGCAGATACGCATCAGCCAGACCCGCTCGGAAGATATTTTCCAAAATTACATCAACGCACTGGCGCAGGTGTACGATCCCCACACCCAGTACCTGTCACCGGAAAATGCAGAAAACTTCGATATCAACATGAGCCTGTCTCTGGAAGGTATCGGTGCCGTCCTGCAGAGCGATAATGAATACACCAAGATAATGCGCCTGGTCCCCGCCGGACCGGCCCAGCGCAGCCAGCAACTTGCCGCGGCCGACCGTATCGTCGGTGTTGCCCAGGCTGATGGAGAAATGGTCGACGTTATCGGCTGGCGCCTGGACGAAGTGGTCAAGTTGATACGCGGCCCCAAAGGCTCGAACGTCCGCCTGGAAGTCATCCCTGCCAGCAACCCACCCGGCGATATGGCCAGCAAAGTGGTCAACCTGACTCGCGAAGCGATCAAGCTGGAAGACCAGGCAGCCAAGTCACGTGTGATCGAGCTAAACAACCAGGGCCATGACTACCGCATCGGCGTCATTGATCTACCCGGTTTTTACCTCGACTTCAAAGCCTACCGTCAGGGCGATCCGGATTACCGCAGCACTACGCGTGACGTACGTCGCTTGCTCGAAGAGCTGAAAGCAGAGAACGTTGATGGCGTGGTCCTTGATCTGCGTGACAATGGCGGCGGCTCCCTGCAAGAAGCCACCGAATTGACCGGCCTGTTCATCGACCAAGGACCTACCGTACTGGTCCGCAATACTGAAGGCGATGTACAGGTGCTTGACGACCCCGAGTCAGGTGTCACCTACAACGGCCCCATGGCCGTGCTGGTAAACCGCCTATCCGCCTCCGCATCGGAGATCTTTGCTGGCGCCATGCAGGACTATGGCCGCGCGCTCATCATTGGTGAGCCAACCTTTGGCAAAGGCACGGTGCAGTCGATTCAACCGCTCAATCATGGCGAATTGAAATTGACCCTGGCCAAGTTCTATCGTGTTTCCGGTCAGAGCACTCAGCATCGCGGCGTGGTACCCGACATCAGCTATCCATCATTGCTGGACAGTAAGGAAATAGGCGAAAGCGCCCTGCCTCATGCCATGCCGTGGGATACCATTCCGCCTGCGCGCTACAGCAGCAGCCAGCAGCTCAAACCCTTCGTCCAGCAACTGCTGATCGACCATGAAGCGCGCGCGGCAAACGACCCTGACTTTGTCTACACTCTGGCCCGCTTGGGCCTGGACGACGAAATCAAGGCGCGCAAAACCTTGCCGTTGAATGAGGACAAGCGTAAGCAACAGCTGAACGACTACGAGTCACGTCTGTTGGTCATGGAAAATACGCGGCGTACGGCAAACGGTGAGGAGCCGCTAGCCTCTCTGGAAAAAGAAGATCCTGCAGACGAGGTAGCTTTGCACAGTAGCACATCGGACGAAGAGCCCGATGCCTTTCTGGTCGAAACGGGGCAAATTCTGGTGGATCTCCTGCAACTGGAGCATCAGGTGGCCAAGGCCAACTAAGTTGCGCGGCCAACAACTGTAACTTTTCTGTAATATAGTGATGGCACACTGCCTCGGGTCAGTACAATTGCCCGTCAGTGTGCCTATCCAGAGCCTCTCAGGCTGCCGGGCAAAGTAAAATCCATTCGCCCGGGATCGCCAATGACCGTCTCCGAACAACGCCAAGCGCTGCTGAACATCCTCAACAGAGGCGCTATATCCAGCCTGTTTCAGCCCATCGTATCCAGCCTGGAACAACGCGTCATAGGCTATGAGGCGCTGAGCCGAGGCCCTTCCAACAGCCCCCTGCACTCCCCTCTTACCCTGTTTGCTGCCGCTCGCTACCACGGCATGCTAACCGAGCTGGAAATGCTCTGCCGCAGCCACGCCATCGACCGATTTTGTGCCTTAAGGCTGCCTGGCAAGCTGTTTCTCAACGTCTCACCGGAAAGTCTGCTCGAGCAGCAGCATTACTCCGGCGGCACACTGGCAATGCTTGAAGCCAAGGGGTTAACGCCTGATCGTGTAGTGATCGAGCTGACCGAGCAAGCCCCCATAGAAGACCTGAACCTGCTCCAGACTGCGCTCCACCACTACCGCGACATGGGGTTTTCCATTGCGCTGGACGATCTTGGTGCGGGCTACTCCAGCCTGCGCCTGTGGTCCGAATTACACCCAGAGTACGTCAAGATAGACCGGCACTTTGTTGATGGCATACATCAGGACCCTATCAAGCGCGAGTTCGTCGTATCCATTCTGCAAATGGCCAACGCCTCAAGAGCTCAAGTCATCGCCGAAGGCATTGAACAACCCGAAGAACTTGCCGTTCTGGAAGAAATCGGTATCGACTGGGTTCAAGGGTATTGGCTGGGTCGTCCTGCGAGTGTGCCAGAGATAAATCCCGAGCTGCTGGCAGAGCGATTGAATCAGCGTAAATCGACCAGCAGCGACGACGCCCCAATCCACAGCCTGCTGCTGCCCGTAGCCGGGCTGAACGAAAATACGCTGGTACAGAACGTACTGGCTTTTTTTCAGCAACAACCCACGCTAAACACACTAGCCATATTGGACGACCATCAGCGCCCGATCGGCGCGGTGCAACGCCATGCGTTAAGCCAAACCATGCTCAAGCCCTTTGCGCAGGAAATTTACAGTCGCAAACCCATCCGTAAATTAATGGATACCGATTGCTTGCTGGTAGATATACGGCAAAGCCTGCAGCGTGTGAGCCGGCTGCTTACCAGCCGAGCGCGCCAGCGCCTGGAAGACGACTTTATAATTATCGACCAAGGCGTTTATAAAGGGCTGGGACGCGGCATTGACGTACTGCGACAAATCACCGAACTCAAGCTACAACAAGCGCGACACGCCAACCCGCTAACCCTGCTGCCCGGGAACATCCCTATCCAGCAGTGCCTGGAGCGCCTGCTGGAGCAGCAGGAAGACGCACAGCTATGCTACGTCGACCTGGACAACTTCAAGCCCTTTAACGACCTCTATGGTTATGGCAAAGGTGACGAAGTGCTACTAGCCCTGGCCCAACTATTACGCGAGCTATGCGACCCACAGAAAGACTTCGTCGGGCACATCGGCGGTGATGACTTCATGCTGGTCATGCGCAGCAAAGACTGGCGCCAAAGGCTTAATCAACTAGATCAGCGCTTCCAGCAATTATGCCTGACCCTTTATCGCCCCGAGCATATAGAAGATCAAGGCTTCAGCGCGCCAGACAGGGAAGGTAATTGGCGCAAACACGACCTACTCAACCTCTCCATCGGCGTACTTCAACTAAGGGGACAACACGCCGAGAAGATAGACCCAGCCTATCTGGCAGAGCACGCCTCCCGCGCCAAGCACGATGCAAAAAAGATACGCGGCTTCAGTATTGCACTGTCGAACGCACTGCAGCTAGCGAGCACTGAGCAGGCGCCCGAGCAAAAAGAAGATCATCACTGTCAGATTATTTAGCTCGCCAATGAGCTAAGATTAAAGCGGTATCACTGATAGCGGGTTAACTGTGTCCAATTTCACCTCTGGTCTGGCTTTGGCTGGACTGGCCCTTACAACGCAGCTTAGTCAGGCTCAGCCGCTGCTATGGGGATACTCCCCAGCAGACCCGGCTCCTTATGTGATTGTCCAGAATAACGACTTGCAAGCAGGCCTGACGCACGACATTGGTATCGAAGTCGCCGCCGTAGTCGAGCGCGACGTTATCTTTGTTGCGACCCCAAATAACCGAATTGAAGAATCCCTGGCAAACGGCCGGATTAATATCATCTGCAATACGCAACCAACGTGGCTGGGTTCACCGACATCCCTGCTGTGGACGAAAAGCCTCTATGAGGATGCGGACGTGATAATAACGCGGCTGGATACTCCTGCCCCCGCATCACTCGGCCAGCTCAAAGGGGCAATAGTCGGGACCACGCAGGGCTACCACTACTCCCCCCAGGCAACCCTTGCCTTTGAACAGCAGCTCATCACGCGACACGACGTACGTGATCTGCCAACCAGACTAAAGATGCTTGAACGAGGTCGACTGGATGCCGCCATCGACCTGCGTCGCGCAGTAAAACACCTGCTACCGACCGGCCAAACATCATTTCGTATCAGTAACTGGGCGGTAGAAACCTTCTCACTGCAATGCGCCATTACCAACCCCACTGAAGACAACAGCCAAAGACTGGCCCAAAGCATTGATCAGATGATTGAAGATGGCCGAATGCAACGCATAGTCCAGCGCTTCGACTGAGCAACCCCTTACACCTGGTGCATCTTGATCGGTTACCCACAGAACCTGTGGATAACTCTGTGTAAAAAAACTGGAAAAGTGCTTCAAACGCCCGTTAGAAAGCGCTTGCAGTCAAAAAGGGTATATTTTAACCAGAGAAAAAAGCGATATTTTTCAGCCAGTTACAAAGGAAGGAAAGGATCAGAAAATAAGTAGGAAGTAAACAGAAAGTGTTACCGGAAATTGTGCATAAGGGTAACACTTGAATGCCCGAAGGCCTTGCCTCGGGCATTCCTACGTGTTACCGCTTATTCTTCTGTGGGAGCAATGGAGATCAGCTCCATTTCAAACACCAGGACAGAGTTAGGCGGAATAACCGGGCTAGGACTGCGCTCACCGTAGGCCAGCTCACTCGGCAAGGTCACTTTCCACTTATCACCCACGTGCATTAGCTGCAGTGCTTCCATCCAGCCAGGAATAACACCATTGACCGGCAGCTCTGCTGGCTCACCGCGCTCGACAGAGCTGTCGAAAACAGTACCATCAACCAAGCGACCTTCGTAATGCACGACAACCACGTCATCCGCAGCAGGCTGCGCAGAATCCTGATCGCCAGCAGTCAAGACTTCATACTGCAAGCCAGACTCGGTGGTTACCACATCGTCTTTCGCGGCATTTTCTTCCAGATACTTCTTATTGGCTTCCAGGGATTTGTCAGCCAGGTTTTTGGCACGCTCTTGCGCGCGCTCCTGCAACGTGGTGAAAGCAGCAGTCAGCTCCTCATCACCTACCCGATGATCAGCCTTGGATAGCGCATCTTCCAGACCGAGCGCCAATGCCTGAGCATCAATATCATCCAGGCCATCCTGCAACAGGCTCTGCCCCATGTTCAAACCAATGCCATAGGAGGCTTGCTGGATAGGGGTAGTAAGTTCTGGTTCCTTCTCGCAACCGGACAATATCAAGACACCGACTGCAACACTGACTGCCAGCAGATTACGCTTCATGCTTACCTCAATAGACAGGCCCACACAGGGCGAAATAAAGCAATCAGCTTAACAGGGCTTGAAGGGGCAGGCTACAGGATCAGAGATAAACGGACAGGCGAATCAGCGCAGTGATAACTGCTACACGATTCAGGGGATAAACAGGATTTACATCTGAGGGGGAAATGGCGCAGCGGACGGGACTCGAACCCGCGACCCCCGGCGTGACAGGCCGGTATTCTAACCAACTGAACTACCGCTGCGCTATATACCTCGAGTGGTGGGTGATGACGGGATCGAACCGCCGACCCTCTGCTTGTAAGGCAGATGCTCTCCCAGCTGAGCTAATCACCCGTTTGCTCTCGAAGTGGGGCGCATTCTAGGCAGCTTTTTCGATTATGGCAACACCTTTTTCAAAAAAAAATCAGACTATTTCAATATCTTATTCATCAGCCCCGTAAATACTGGTCGTGACGCATGGGCTCAGGCAAAATTGCTCGCTTTCTCGGGCGCACTGCCCCAAGGCAACAACAGAAGGACAGCACAATGTGGTTTCGTAATTTGCTTCTCTATCGCTTCAGTCAACCGATTCCTTTCAGCGAAACCGAGCTGCTCGATGCGCTTGAGGAAAAGCCATCACGTCCCTGCGCCAGCCAGGAAACCCATACACTGGGCTGGACTACCCCCTATGGCCGTCACTCAGAGAACCGACTGGAAACCAGCAACGGTTATTGGCTGATCGCTATGCGCAAAGAAGAACGCATCTTGCCCGGTAGCGTGGTCAAGGAAGCGCTGGCTGAGAAAGTCGAGGAAATCGAGAACCGTGATTCGCGCAAGGTTTACAAGAAAGAGCGCGACACCCTGAAAGACGACATCATCATGTCATTGCTGCCAAGGGCCTTCACGCGCACGCAGACGACCTATGCCTGCATTTGCCCGGGTGAGGGCTGGGTCGCGGTCGATAGCTCCAGCCACAAGCGCGCTGAGGACCTTCTGAGCCTGCTGCGCGAATGCACCGGGACTCTGCCGGTTCGTCCGCTGAACGTTAAGATGGCTCCCGCTGCCTGCATGACCCAGTGGGTGAAAGATGGCAGCGCACCCGAGCAGATGGTGATCGGCGACGAATGTGAATTACGCGACACCAGTGAGGATGGCGGCGTAGTGCGCTGCAAGCGTCAGGATCTGGCCAGCGATGAAATTCAGCTGCACCTCTCAGCCGGTAAGCAAGTCAGTCAACTGGCGCTGCAATGGCAGGAGAAACTCAGCTTCAGCCTGGACGACAAGCTCACCGTCAAGCGCCTGAAGTTTGAAGACCTGCTGCGTGATGAAGCTGATGATAACGCCGGGGATGACATGGCAAGCCAGCTGGACGCCAGCTTCAGCATCATGTCCAGCACCCTCAGTGAACTTATTCCCGCGCTTACCAACGCCCTCGGTGGCGAGGATATCCCGCAGGGGATCTGAAACGACGCGTAACTGGCCCGGCCTGCGAAAAGCTATCCACAAAATCTGTGCATAACTTTGTGGATAGCTTGTTTGAACAGCGCGCCGAGCTAGGGTAGCTGGGGCGACGCTGCAAAATGGTTATTTTTTAACCTATTTTTTATCCAATAAAATCAACAACTTACAAATTCAACACCCAAATTCAAGCACTTACAGAGTTATCTTACGGTTCAATGACAGCCCGCCCCATATCTGTGCACAATGTCAACCCGAGGCGCCCCGAATAAGCGCAAAAAAAGCCGGCCGAATCGCTACAAAATCGCTTGACCTGACCCCACACTCTGACCTAGCAGTAACTAATCTGACGTCGACGATGGCGCCGTACCCAACCAGTGTTGCGCCTCAACGGCAGCCTTGCTTCGTGGGTAATATTGCGTCAAGTAACGCAAGCGCGCCTCGCCTCGCTCGCGTTGTCCGGTTTCCACATCCAGCATGGCCAGGTCGTATTCAGCTTGCGCCATACCTTCCAGCAGGGTCTCCAGGCGCGGCACAATCTCACTGCGATAAGCAGACTCCGGGTAGTGCCGAATGAAGCCAGTCAGTTGGGCATGGGCCTCGCGACCCACTCGTAAGCGCTCCTGGTCATCACCGGCTGCCATTTCAAAGCGCGCGAAGGGCACCATCGCCTGCAGGTACGAGGCGTAATCCTGATACGGCGCATCCGGGTGGCGCTTGGCAAAATCCTCCAACACCAATTCAAGCGGCGGCAGCTGACCCTGCTGCAAACATAGATAGGCCGCCTCCAGGTCGAGCTGTGGGTCACTAAGTTGATGTACCTGCTGCGCCAGATTCATATTGCATTGCCCCATACCCAGGCGCGCTCGCGCATCGGCAACGGCCGAACTCTGTTCCTGCTGCTTTACCGTTGAGCTGGCACAACCTGCTAATCCCAAAAGCACTGCCAGTAACCATACTCCGCGCATCGCGCCCATCCTATTATGCTGTTGCGTTAACATTGTCATTGCAGCCTTGCGCGCCAGTGTACCCAACCATCAGCATCGGGTCGTCCCAACATCGTCAGGCCCTGAATCAAGCCTGGATCAGCCTGCTGGCGAGCCTTTAGCCGGGTATCCAGTTGCATGGCCTGCGCCGGACGCCATTTTGCCGTTCCATCGAGCGCCAACGGCCCATCCAGGTCAGAGGAAAGCGTCATCATCAACCAATCGTTTTCACTGCTCAGATCTGCAGCCAGATGCCCCAGCGCCAGTGGTTCCGGC
Organism: Pseudomonas neustonica; assembly: GCF_003797945.1. Lineage (GTDB taxonomy): Bacteria > Pseudomonadota > Gammaproteobacteria > Pseudomonadales > Pseudomonadaceae > Halopseudomonas > Halopseudomonas neustonica. The sequence goes on along the minus strand of NZ_RKKU01000023.1, from coordinate 46,417 downwards.
AGGCCGCCGCCCGCCTGTTGCCAAACAATACGTCCCTGCGCCTGGGCTACACGCTCAAACCCCTCCAGCCTAAGCTCGGGAACATCGAGTAGCCAGTCGCCGGTCAGGATAAAAGGCGCCTTGTTCACCGCCGCCATACTGCGCGCATCCAGCCGGCCATGAACCTGCTCCAGTACCAGCGTATCCAGCCCGAGGCGCAAGGTGGCGTATACCTGGCCATTTCGCGGACGCCAATCCAGATCAAGCGCCAACTGACCCTTGAGCATGGCCGCCGGCAACCAATCCCAGCGCAAGGCACCCTGGTCTATTCCATCTACCCGCATATTGGCAACATTTCCCTGCCACAAACTGCCGGAAATACCCTGCAGTTCTACCTCCGCCGGCAAGCTCGGCGCCACCTGGCGCCAGACCAGACTCGCTGGCAAATTACTCAGCAGAGTCAATACAAACACCAGCAAGGACAACACCAAAAGGGTTCTGAGTCGCAAAAGACGCTGCATCAGGGACGCTCCACAAGCAATCTGGCAGAGACGATGCCCTTGGCTTCTGTTACGTCCAGCGCCAACTGTGTGACCTGCAATCCCTGGCGCTGCTCGAGGTCGGCCAGCCAACTCAATAACGCGTCCATACCAACCTGATCAAAGCTCAACCGCGCGCCCTGACCTTCCGGCTGCACCCGCGACAGCGCCTCCTTCAAACCAGCCGCATGAGCCGACACTTCAACCAGCGTCAACACTGAGCCACTCGAACTGGTTTCGCCCTGTGACATCCGCGCCCGACGCCTAACGTCGTCCACTACCTGCTCCATCCAGAGACGCTCGGCTGACAGCGTCCGCACTTCCTGCCTGAGCTCTGCACGCCCGGCAATCAGCGGCTCCCAGATAACCAGCCAGAAAGCCATAACCAGCAAAAACACCGATCCTGCCAGCAAAATCAGTCGTTCACGCGGGGCCAGTCCTGCCCACCAGCTTTTCATGAGCCACTCCTTTGTACTTTCACGCGCGCGGAAACGCCGTCATTCTCCGAATCAGCTCCTTCCAGGTTCTCGCTTATGCCCGGTAACGCTGACAGCTCCGCCCTGATAGCCTCAAGGTCCGAGAAAGAGGCCACGCGCAGCTCAATTTCAGTGCTATCCTGGTTACCGCGAATCTTCACCACCTCAGCATTCGGGTGCTCTGCCAGCACCGTGAAGAACGCATGCAACAGGGGCCCCATACCGCTATCCGAGCTAATCTGCGCGCCCCCCTGCAGGGTTTGGCGAAACTGCATGACCGGATCACTACGCCGACTGTTCGGCATGCCGCGATCAAACAGACGGTCAATATCGGCCCGCAGACTGTCGCGCTCCTGGCTGAGAATCATGTGCTCTCCAGCGAGCCACCCCAAGGCCAACAACAACGAGACCCCGCTGGCGATCATCAACGGCCGCAACTTGCGCCAGGGCGGTGCGGCCATACTGACGGCATAGGTCCCACAAAGCAGGTTGAATGGTGGTTGGTTGCGCACGGCCTGATGCAAGGCTGGAGCAAGGCGGTCGCTAACCGGAAGCTGCGTTATCTGTACCGTCTCGGGCAACGAAAGATTGAGTTCTGCCAGCGTCAACCCCGACAAACCAAGCTGTTGGGCGCCAGCTTCCAGCGCAGCCAAGCGGCGTGTAATCCAGATGCCTGCCAGGCTGCGGTCCAGCAGCACTGGCTCCTCTGTGGCCGACAGCACCAATACTTGCTCTGTTTGCTGGGGCCACGGTGACGCGGCAACCAAAAGTGCCTGCTGCGCACTCTCATCCGTATGCAGCGTAGCCTGCGGCAAGAGCCCTTCGAGCCGCCAGCCGGCTTGGCGAAAACGCTCAAGCCAGCTTTGCATGGGCGTGTGCGAGACAACCGCCGCACTGGTCTGGCCGTCGGCACGACGCGGCCCCATGACAATATGCAGCTCATCCAGCTCCTGGCTGACCAGCTCTTCCAGCGCATAGGGCAATGCGGCGCGCGCCGCAGCGGCGCGCTGTGTGGGCAGTCGCACCCGGAACAGGTTAACCGACGAGGCTGGCGCCAACGCCCGAATACGCTCATTGCCAAAGCGTTGGCGCAGCGCACCCAGCCCGTCCAGACCGTTGTCCAGCTGGCTACCATCGCGATCACAACGCCACCAGTACAGCGCCGGATCAGCATCGTCCGCCAGCAGCGGTTGTTCAGGTAAAAGCACTATCAACATAGATTGTCTGATCCAATTATTATCATGGCTCACAAGCCGTTTGTTCTCGCAGGACCACTTTGCCGTTGGGCGCATCCAGCAAGGTGCATTGAAAAAAGCGCCGCTCACCAAACTCAGCGACTATTTGCAGGCGCATAAACCAGGCCGCATCATCACCTGATGCGCGGTCAGCAAAGACCTCTTTCATCAGATCCGGGCTTCGCTCCAGGTCGATCGGACTTTCCTGTGCGGGGTAAGCCGTCACATAGGGTGCCAGCGCTTGCCAGGCTTCGCTGGTCATACCCGCCACCGAGTTCAATTCAGAGGCAACCAGCATGGTGCGATTGGCGGATAACCTCGGTGGATCCTGCAGGCGGTATAGCGGGTCATCGGTCTCGGGATCCATCCAGTCGCTGACCGCCACGGCCAGCTGCGCCCCTGATGGCATAGTCACACCTGAATCCTGCGCCACCCGATCAACCAGTCGCGCGAAATCGGCTTGCTGCTGTTCGTCACCGCCCGCTAGCGCATTCAGGTTGTAGCGACACCGCATGTTATCCAACGTGGCCTGGAGCTTTACCTGGTCAACCTCGAAGGGCAAAACAGGTGATAGACAGGTATCCCATAGCAAATCATCAGGTCCATCTGCCTGTTCCAACACCTGCAGCACCATTTTTTCCGCGCCTAGCGCTATGTGCCGTGACAGATCACGCTCGAATACCGCGCTGCTGCGGCGAATATCGGCCTGCCCGCGCAAAACCATACCCACGGCCGCTGTCACCGCCAGCGCCACCACCAGCAAAGCGGTAATCAGCGCCACACCGCGCTGCTGCGCCTGCGGCTTCATAGCGTGCCTACCGGAATCAGGCGTCGAATCAGCCCCAGGCGCGGCACATCCAGCACAAGCTCAACCGCCAAGGGCAATTGACTGCTGCTGGGATCAAGCCCTTCCGGTGGCCAATTATTGACCCGCTCCAGGCCGCTGGGACCGCGTACCACGAAAGCAAAGCCCGTCTCAACACCCAAGCGCTCGCCCTCTTCCACCAGATCAGCAAAGGGCTGAATACGCCGCTGCTCGGCATCGGTAATATCAACACCGGGCCAAAGCTCGCGCTCCAGCCCGGCTTCCGTGAGTCGCCAGGCAGTGCGTCGCAAGCGCTGATCTCCGCCGGAACCGGCGCGCACAATTTCCAGCAGCGGCTGCTCGGTACCGGCCAGCAAACGCAATGGCGGTAACCGGTCGCCAAATTCATCGCGCACCTGAATATCAACCATCTGCGCCAAATCTCGCTCCAGCACACTCAGACTAACCTGCAAATCTGCCAGTTGACTGGAACTGGCACGCGTCACATGATCCGCATCCAGCACCGCGCGCAGACCGGAATAGGCCACCACACTCATGATCGCGAATACCGCCATGGCAATCAGCAGTTCGAGCAGGGTAAACCCTCGGGATTGTTGCGTTTTCATGGCAGCACAAAGCCGCTGACAACAGCCCGTTGTCCGCTTTCATCGCCCGGTAACAACCAGAGCCGGATATCGATTCGGCGTACCGCAGGCAATGGAAATGGCGAGGTGGCACTGTAGTCGCTGACCTGAGCCTTATAGCCAAAGCGATAAGGTCCCATCTCGGTCTGCCCATTCAGATCGCCCACCGCCGCTGGCCGCATGCCGGACTGATATTCCGCCAGCAGATTTTCTCCGGCCCAATGCGCCATGGTGCGCTCCTGAAGATAGATGGTATTGCGCGCATGATCACTGCCGGACTTGACCAGCGCTGCGAGCGCTACCGCCAGGATGGTCAACGCAACCATGACTTCAAGCAGGGTAAAGCCGCCGGATTTACGGGCGCTCATTACTCACCTCAATACTCCCCTCCAGGCTGATACTCAGGTACTGCACCAGGTCCTTGCCTGGCACCCGCAACACAATCAGCCCCGGTGTCAGCTCTCCGGTATTACTCAGTCGTACATGCGGCTTCCAGCTGTCGGTTTGTGACAGACTCTGCCGCGCGCCGTCAGTCTCATACTCAAGTTCCACCACGCCTTCAGTGAAGTAGTGCGGCCCTAGCTGCGGGTCCTGCAGCGCTTGCCATTCACGGGTAGCGTCATCGAGCAACACCAGATCAAGCATGCTGTAACCCTCTTTGCGCAACCCTAGCGCGCGATCAGCGCCACCGGTAATAAGCAATTCGTCATGGGCCAATTGCAGCACACCGGCCAGCCGCTGCGCCTCCTGGCGTAGTTCACGATCAGCACCATCACCAATGGCCAGCGTTGCCAGCCCAGCAATCACGCCAATCAGCACCATCACGACCAGCAGCTCGATCAGGGTAAACCCCGTCTGCGCGCTCCCGCGAGATAGCCGCCGTTGTTTCATCAGGGTTGATTCGTCTGATCCAGATCCCAGTTACCAATATCCATATTGGCTTCGGTACCGCCCGGACGACCATCGGCCCCCAGGCTATAAATATCGAACTGACGGCCATCGCGACCTGGGGTCTGATACTGGTAGTCGTTGCCCCAAGGATCTTTCTGCAAGCGATCAAGGTACCCGCCGGTACGCCAGTTACGCGGCGCGTTCTGGCCCGTCGGCAAGCGCACGAGCGCATTCAGCCCCTGCTCGGTGGTCGGGTAGTTGAAGTTGTCGAGACGATACAGATTAAGGGCGCTTTCCAGCGCTCGAATGTCGCTCTGCGCCTTGGTGATGCGGGCCTGATCCGGACGATCCATAACGCGCGGCACCACCACTGCAGCAAGAATGCCCAGGATAACTACTACCACCATGATCTCAATCAGGGTAAAACCGCGCTGAGCAGCGCGCGCCGGCTTGTTTGCAATACACATCATCAGTTCACCAATTGGTTGAGTTCAAAGATAGGCAACAGAATTGCCAGCACAATAAGCAGTACCACGCCCCCCATGGCGAGAATCAACAAGGGTTCAAAAACCCCCATGACCATGGCAATGCGTGCTTCCAGTTCTCGCTCCTGGGTTTCGGCGGCGCGTTCCAGCATCTGGTCCAGGGTGCCGCTGCTTTCCCCGCTCTTGATCAGGCTGAGCGTCATTGCCGGAAAGTAGCCGCTGCGCTCCAGCGAGTAACCAATCCCCGCGCCCTCGCGCACCCGCTGCGCCGCCTCGGAGACCGCTTCCCGCATGGGCAGGTTGCTAATCACACTGGCACTCATATTGAGCGCGTCCAGCAATGGCACGCCGCTGCCAGCCAGGATATTCAGCGTCCGTGCAAAGCGGGCGGTATTCAGGCCGCGGTTCAGCCGGCCAAGCAGCGGCAGCTTGAGCAATAGCTCATGCCAACGGCGCCGATTACTGTCTTTTTTCAGTAACGTCTTGGCACCAAAGCCCATGGCAACCATCACCAGCAACATCAGCCAACCCCACTCACGCAGCGTGTCACTGACCGCAATCAGCGAGCGCGTGAGTAGCGGCAGTTCCTTGTTCATGCCATCAAACACCTGCACCACCTCGGGTACCACATAGGTGAGCAATGCCACCGTCACCAACAGGGCCACGCAGGTCAGAATGGCGGGATAGAACATCGCCAGCTGGATTTTCTGGCGCATGGCGTTTTGCGCTTCCACGTTATCAGCCAGGCGCTCCAATACGATGTCCAAGCGCCCAGCCTGCTCACCTGCAGCAATGGTAGTGCGATAAATCGGCGGAAACACCGAGGGGAACTCGCTCAGCGCATGGGCCAGCGGCAAACCTTCCATTACGCGCGTGCGCACGGCGGACAGTGCCGACTTCACGCGCGGTGACTCGCTCTGCCGGGCGACGGTACCCAATACCTCTTCAATCGGCAGCCCAGCACCTGCCAAGGTCGCCATTTGACGAGTCGCCAGCGACAATTCCAGCGGCTTGATACGTTTTTGCATGCTAGGCATGCGCAGGCGCGAGGTGCTTTCGGCGACCTGATTGACCGACATAGGCGTAAGGCCCTGATCACGCAGTCGCCCGCGTACCTGCCGTGGGGAGTCACCCTCCTCCACGCCCTTGCGGGTATGCCCGGCATTGTCCAGAGCGACATATTCGAAAGCGGGCACGGTCAGTCCTCCCGGGTAACGCGAAGGACTTCTTCCAGCGTGGTATCACCCGCCAGAACACGCCGCAAACCATCCTGCCGAATACCCATTTGCCCGAGTCGAGCGTGCTTGACCATGGCTTGTTCGCTGGCACCATCGTGAATCAGGCCGCGCAGGGTATCGTCGATTTCAATCAGTTCATAAATGCCGGTACGGCCGCGATATCCCCCACCATTGCAGGCATCACAACCTACGGCGCTATACAGCGTAGGCGCCTGTTCAGGTGCAACGCCGATCAGCCGACATTCACTGGCTGTCGCTTCATGCGGCGCGCGACACTCAGGACAGAGCGTGCGCACCAGTCGCTGCGCCAGCACACCATTGAGCGTGGACGACAATAGAAAGGGCTCTATTCCCATATCGCGCAGACGAGTAATGGCGCCCACAGCGGTATTGGTGTGCAGCGTGGAAAACACCAGGTGACCGGTCAAGCTGGCCTGAATCGCGATCTGCACCGTATCCACGTCACGAATTTCGCCGACCATGACCACATCCGGGTCTTGCCGCAGAATCGCCCGCAGACCACGGGCGAAGGTCATATCGACCTTGTTGTTGATCTGCGTCTGGCCGATACCATCGAGGTAATATTCGATCGGATCTTCGACGGTGAGAATATTGCGCGTGCGGTCATTCAGCCGCATCAGTGCGGAATATAGCGTAGTGGTTTTACCCGAGCCGGTTGGCCCGGTAACCAGCACAATGCCGTGCGGCCGGCTGATCACGCGTTCCATGGCATCGTAGTGTTCGCTGCACATGCCCAGCTGACGCAGCTCCAGCCGTCCGGCCTGCTTGTCGAGCAGACGCAACACCACACGCTCGCCATGCCCCGAAGGCAAGGTAGACACGCGCACATCCACTGCACGGCCAACCAGTCGCAAACCAATACGGCCATCCTGCGGCAGGCGCTTCTCGGCGATATCCAGTTTTGCCATTACCTTGATGCGCGAAACGATGACCGGTGCCAAGGCACGCGGTGGCTCAAGTACTTCACGCAGCACGCCATCGACCCGCAAGCGGATAGACAATCTATTTTCAAACGGCTCAATATGAATATCCGACGCGTTTTCCTTCACTGCCTCGGACAGCAAAGCATTGATCAGGCGAATGATCGGCGCTTCATCCTGCGACTCCAGCAGGTCTTCCGGCTCGGCAAGCGACTGGGCAACCGACATCAAGTCAGCATCATCACCCAGGCCTTCAACAAACTGCATGGCGTCATTCGCCGAGCGCTCGTACTTGTTGCGCAGATGCGCGGCAAAGGTGTCGTCGTCCAGCAAGGTCGGGCTGAGCGGATGACTGCTGTGACGTCGCAGCTCCAGCAGACCTTGCGGATCGCAATCCGCGCGCACGAACACTTCCAGCTGACCATCCTCACGCACATTGCCCGGCAGCACGCCAAAGCGGCGAGCAAAACGATAACCGGTTTCCGCGGGCGCATTGGCGAGCGTTGCCCCAGGGCTGAATTCGGTCTCACTCATGACCTGCTCCTAAAGCGCTGACGGCGGTGCAGAAATAGCAGACGGTCTGGCGGCGCCCTGCATGGCATTCTCAAATGGCGCAGGCAAAGTCAGCAGATAGTTCCAATCGGGCAATACTGGCACCACTACATCCGACGCGCGGCCCCGACGATTCTGCTCGGCCAGTTGCTGATCGCGGATGTAGCTGTATTTGCTGTGGGTCAGGCTTTCAGCAACGGCCGTATCGCGAATGATCACGGGACGCAGAAAGACCATCAGATTGCGCTTCTGCACGTTTGAGGTGTCATAACGAAAAAGACGCCCCAAACCGGGAATATCACCGAGCAAAGGCACTTTATCGGCAGTCTCAACCAGTTGATCGTCAATCAGACCACCGAGCACGATCAACTGATTATCATCGACCATGACATGCGTGGTCAGGCTGCGCTTATTGGTAATGATATCGGCCGCACCGCTGGTGCCGGGTGCAATCTGCGAGACCTCCTGCGCGATCTCCAGACGCACTGCGTTGCCCTCGTTGATCTGCGGACGAATCTTCAGTTTGATACCCACGTCTTCACGCTCGATGGTATCGAACGCCTGCCCTGAATCTTCAACCGAGCGGCCGGTAATAAAGGGAACATTCTGACCGACGACGATTTCGGCTTCTTCATTATCCAGCGTAAGCAGACTGGGAGTAGACAGAATATTGCTGGCGGTGTCGCCCTGCAGTGCATTGATCAGCAGCGCAATTTGCGCGCCGCCGATGCTACCTACGCCGCCCAAACTCAGACCGCTTCCCAGCGAAGGCGGTGAGGCCAGATCACCCTCCAGAAACCCATTGAGACCTGCGGCCAGATCAACAATGCCACGACCGTTGCGGTTGAAATTAATGATACCCACGCTCGAGTTTTCACTACCAAAACCCCACTGCACGCCCAGCTCCTTGGCCCGCTCGTAAGACACCTCGGCGATAACGGCCTCGACCAGTACCTGCGCGCGACGGATGTCCAACTGACGAATGATGCTGGATAGCTCGCGGGATAACTCAGCCGGGCCATAGACCACAACCGAATTGGTACTTTCATGCGCCTCGACGCGTACCCGTGTCTGATTGCTCATACTGCTGGTCGTAGGTGCGCCGCCCGCTTGCGATGAGGTGCCAGCGTTTTGCTCGCGCCCCTCGGCGATACCGCGTAGCACCTCTGCCACCTCTTCAGCATTGGCGTAACGCAAATAATGCACCTGAGTATTGCCATCCTGTCCGGGCACATCCAACTGGCGAACCACACTACGCAGGGCAATGCGGCTCTGCGGATCGCCGCGCAGGATCACCGTATTAGTGCGCTCGTCGGCGATCAAGCGCGGCCCCTTGGTGAACTCTTCGCTGGGAGAATTGCTTTCCAGACCTTGAACTATCCGAACCACGTCCAGGGCTGAAGCATGCTCCAACGGCAACACTTCAAAGTCTTCCATGGACTCCTGATCGATACGTTCAACCAGGGACTGGATACGGCGCACATTGGCCGCCGTATCGGCAATCACCAGGGTATTGGATTCCGCTGCCGCGGCGAGATGGCCGCCCTTGGGTACCAGCGGACGCAGAATACGCACCAACTGACCGGCGTTGATATTCTTCACGTTGATCACATGAGTGATGACCTCATCGCCCGGCGTACTGCTGGTTAGCCCGGCCAGCTCGTTTTCCTTGGCCTGCACCTCAGGCACGATGCGCACGACTCCATCAGAGCCACGCACAGCAGCAAAACCGTAGGACTTGAGCACGCCGAGAAACAGCGGATAAAGCTCATCACGCGGGATTGGCTTACCCGACACCACATTGACCTCGCCACGCACCCGCGGATCAACAATAAAGTTGATGCCGGTTTCCTGACTAACGATTTCAATCAAGCCATTGATGTCGGCTCCGCGCAGGTTTAGCACCAGATCTTCGGAACCATCCCCCTGTGGCTCAATCAGCGCCTGCGCCGCCAGCGGCGTAGTGCTCAAACACAGGCTCAATGCCAACGAAAGGGTAAAACGGTTAAGACGAAACTGCATGGGCATCGTATATCAATCCATTGTTATCGTAATGTTCATAGGCTCGCCATCGCGCTCAAGCGAAATCGACACCGAACTGGCGTCAGACAACTCTTTGAGAATGTCGCGATAATCCTCGATATCTGAGATAGGTGTTCCGTCCACATCGGTGATCACGTCACCCGACTGTAAGCCGGCCGCCTCAAACTCGCGTACGTTGCGCGACGGAGAAACCTCAAGGCCATACATGCCGCCATCAACCATTACCGGCGTTGCACTGATAACCTCCATAAAACGCTGAGGGTCGTTAAGCCAGGCGCTGCGATCAATACGCGCCACACCGCCATCGGGGGCCAGAGTAAGATTAGAGTTCGTAGTCGGCAGCGCCGCCTGGCGGCCGGCACTGCGCACGCTACTACCTGCGTCGTGACGCTTGAGCCGCAGGGTTTCAAGCTGACCATCACGCACCAGCATGACGCGGTCAGACAGGACCTGATCAAGACGAACCTGACCTGGCAGTTCGGCGCCCACACGGTAGAGTTTTTCGGGTTGGCCCTGAGTAGCCAGAATCGCAGCGCTGCGTTTCGGATCAGGATCAGACAAGACACCCTTAAGGGTCCAACTAAGTTTGGTATCCGGTGCATTGACCACGACTGGACCATCGGCCGCAGGCGCGCGGCCTAAAACAGACAGTACGGCGAGCTCACGAAAGCCGGGGCGGCCTTCACTTGGCTCGTTACTGGAGGTGGGGTAACCGAGCACCGCAGGTGCCGGCAATACGCTATCAGGCTCAACCAACATCCATGTGATGTGGGCCAACAGCCATGCGCTGAACAGCACCACAATAGCGGTCGTCAGCCTGATGACGATATCCGCTGAAAAGCGAGCGACCAAAGGCATGCGTTCTCCATAGCAAAGCGGCCGGGGGACGGCGGCCGGGCCAGTGAGCAGAAGGATACTGACCTTTCTTTGCAAAATTATTGTTATAAGTTTGAAACAGACTGCGCATTTGTTTCGATTGTCACGATTTTGCCATCTAGCAGCAACCCCTGAATAGGTTATTCCAGAGGCTTTTCTTCAAAGATAAGACGCTATCGGGAGAGATCATGCTGCCACATCACCCAAATGGGTGTCTTTTTAGTTACACACATCACTGAACCCTATGGACCATCATGCCGGAAAGCGAAACCGTCTCATAATGAGTCAACAATAACTTGCGAGACAATCAGAACACCGCTTTACTTCGGCAAGCAATGCCAAACCCCAGGACGGGGAACATAACAACAAGGCTTGCGCTACGGAGAACAACAATAATGTTTGAATTCAAGAAAACCGCGCTGATCGGTTTAGCTATCAGCAGTCTTACCCTTTCTGGGTGTCTCAGCGGAGGCGGGGGCGGCGGCAATGACGACGCCGAGCAAGACACCCGAGTGCGGGTGCAGCAACAGCGCATGAATGAAGGATTTTTCGTTGTCCAAGAAGATGAACTGCCATTTGATGCCCTGGAAAGTCCAACGGCCTCATTCGCGCCAAGCGTAGTATCCTATGAAGACACCAGTCGCTGGAGCGGTGTATTGAATGGCGCAGGGTACCGCATAGAAGTGCCTACGAATTGGAACGGCATGCTGGTCATGTATGCGCACGGTTTCCGTACTTCGGCGCCTAAAGAGCTACGCGTAGACAACCCGCCAATGCGGCGCTATCTGCTTGATAATGGCTACGCTTGGGCCGCATCCAGCTACAGCACCAACTTTTATGATGTACGTGCCGGTGTAGAAGACACCAATGCCCTGGCTTTGGCATTCAACGATATTGCTGCTGAAAATGACCGAGTACTCGATGCCCCGGACAAGTACTACATCACCGGCGTATCCATGGGTGGCCATGTGACTGCCGCAGCAGTTGAAAAAGAAACCAAGGAAACAGCAAATCACGTCGTGAATTATGCTGGCGCAGCGCCAATGTGCGGCGTTGTCGGCGATACCGAGCTATTTAACTTTTTTGCGGGCTACACTATCTCGCTACTGGCCTTCACTACCGATTCAGCCGCAAACGTCCCTTTCCAATCCCCCCTACCGACGTTGAAGCAAAGCTAGAGCTGGCCAGATCTACCCTATGGACCAACTACGCAAGCAATCCCGGCAAGACTGGGCTAACTGCGCGAGGCGACATTTTCTACCAGGCACTCAAAAACCTGAGTGGCGGTGAACGCCCGATGTATAAGGTTAGCTTTGGCTTGTTTCAAGGGCTACTGCAAGGCTTTGCCGGCTCGGATGGCACTGTGGACGGAGTGCTTCTAGACAACATAGTAGACACGAACAACATTACCTACCGGTATCGAAGCGAGCTGGGCCATCCTCTCACCATAGATGAGAACAACTTCGCAAACGCGACCTGGACTACCGGCAGCCAAAGTTATTTTGACTGCCCATTTTTGAAATCCTTTTTCAATTCCCATCCCGCTATTACCCGTTAACGCTCCCAATATCCCGCAATTATCTAGCCTTTCCTGTATTACTTATCTCACTCCCCCTCACCCCAACCATTCGAAGAAGGGCCGCACCGCCGCTCGGCTGCGGCCTTCTCCTACCCAAAGCACTTGCTGGGTATCGGCATCGATCACAACGGTGGCGTAGCGGTGGCCCTTGAACAGAGCAAGCTCATCCATGACCAGCCGTCGAATCCGGCACTTATCGGGCTCTGTCACTTCCCGTTTCAGGCGTTGATGGTCAATGGCCTTGACCGTATGCCAGTGCAACCCGAGCAGGTGGGCCACGTGCTGAATCGGCATCAGGCGCACGAGCGACTCAACCCACTGGATCATGCCTGCAGTCAGATGCTGACGTCCGGGTAGCCAGCGAATCTGCTCAAGCTTGGGGCCGCACGTGGCGCAGCGGACTCGACGGACAGGGACTTCCAGCCAAACACGGTAGTGAAGCAGGTCGCGCTCGCGAACGCGTCGGATACTAGAGTCATGGATGGCATGCGTGTGCTGGTGACAGCCACTGCAGCAAGGCAGGTAGCCATCGGCAGGTTGCAACCGTATGAGCAAGGATTGAGCATCGGGCTGACTATAGGATTCTATCGTGAATCCTTCCCAGAACAGGGCAAGAGGATTAGCATTCATAGCGGCGGCGGTGAGTCGGTTTGGATTGTTGTTTTGGCGAACTCAAAACTAACCGGTTTTACCGCCGCCTCCTACTTTTTCACGCTAACCCGCGATGAACCTTTAAATAGCGTTCTGTATGCCAAGCTTGCATAGTGCCAAGCACCATGCAACGTCAGTCACGTAGGGAAGCCTGGCCTGGCTACGCCGGAGTGCTTATTAAGGGGTTTCACACCTCGTGGCGGGCTGCTGTGTAATTACGTCTGAGATCCGAAACTACGGCGATCAATCTATTGACCGGCTCGGCCAATCGTTTCGGTAATACACGATGCTCGGAAAATATTTTTTCACTGGCAATCCAGCGCTTCGCAACCCATATATCGTCTTCGGGGTGATTGTTGTCCACACCGTTGCAATACTTATAGCCAACAAGTGCATCAGTATGCGATAGCAAGATACGCGCCATGGTCATGTGGAAACGGTGCGCCTGAAGGTCTGCTGGTCCCTTGGGACGAGGGAGAGTCAAGCGGAGACATTTCTGATCATTGAAGTCCCTCCAGTCAGGCCCGACAACCTGTCCGGCACGCTCCAGCATCTTACGGGCCTGGTCGTTCTTACCATTGACTATCGCCACAGCAACCGTTCCTTTCGGATACTCCAGCTTTTCAGCCAGCAGATTCATCCAGCTCACCAATTTGTTCAGCGTTTTATCGTCGACAAACACCAGAAACTGATGGCGCTGCTCGTCGTCGAGAAACGCCGGCAATTGCGCATAGAGTGGGTATAGCAAGTCATGGAGATAGATGTAGGTTTGCCGGCGCCCTTGCTCATGGCTGCGTGTGGTCGCAGTCAATACCCGCTGTGCCCATTCCGGCGTAAGTTCGGGCAGGGTCATTTCGGTGATATCGATGGAGATGAGTGGAAAGCCGAGAGACTTTCCGATCAGCGCCTTGCGGCCGTCAAAGGCGTGGCCAAGTTCGATTTCAACACCGCCAAGCACCATCGGCTCAGCCTGGACCGGCGGCCCAAGCACAGCCACATCGAGCCGGAACTTGCTGCCGAAAGGCGTCTCCAGGGGATGCTCTGTTGCCACTCGGTCGGCGCCAAGCAGCAAGTTCCCCTCCAGCGAATAATCCGATGAGTCCACATCCTTGAACGCCCAGGGCATAGCAAGCCCAGCACGCAAACGCCTTGAGAGTTCGTCCGCGACAAGTTCTTTCGCCCGCCGGTGTTCAGGGCTTTCTTGCACAACACGCCCCCGGCTGGCCTCTTCATCATCGAAGTGCGCTTTAGGGTTAAAGGTGTGTTGGGCAGGGAGTACCCGAAAGTGGGATCGCCGACGCAATTTCCCATTTTCAAAAGAGGGGCTGACCCACGTCACCATCTGTCGCGATCCGTCGGGAGAGACTAATGGCCAAAGCTTGCGCGCATGTTCACGGCTTCGTACACCACGTGCCAAGATTGTGGTTTGGAAAATTCCTTTCCGGGAGAAAACTACAATCGCCTCGTCCATTTTCTCTCCCCGGTTACGCCGATACGGCAGTTAGTCTCGTGGCACCATCCAACTTACGATGAATCAGCGATACCAGCGTCAGGATGTCCAAGGCGTCCTGTTCGGACATAGGCCAATTCGTTTTCGCGGCATGGGCAAGCGGATTGCGTACCGCTCCAAACAGACCGATCAGCAGGTTCACAAAGCCTTTCTGCTCGCTTTTTTCAGACTCCGTACTCAGTGTCTTCAAGACAAGTACAGGTTGCTGACCGCCAAATGCTCTATTCACAAGGTCAGCACCATCGCCACTCAGACCCGAGAGCTGGCGAATCCGCTCGGCAACGCCCTTGGTCGCTTCAAATACCGCGTGAAAATAGTTCTCGTCCATGAGTTCTGCGCGACAGTAGTTCAGGACTTCTACATGCACAGCGCGACTTTCCAGCGCCGCCTTGAGTCGCCCGGCTCGCGCACGGGCTTCGTCCAGCGTATTGGCCTTATCGGCATATCCGACTTTGCCATCTTCACGCACGTAGAAACCCGAGAAAGCCAAAACAACATTGAGTTCATCACGGCGCCAAGCAAATGTTCCGGGATCGCTTGCGTAACTCACCGGATTCATCGCGCGATTGATGAACATGATGAGATGGTTGCCAACCTGATGCTGGTTCTGAGCGCCTGCCAACGCATTGAACAGCCGTTTCCACTTGGTCATATCTGGTGAGGGGTCGGCTACCTGGGTTTCTTGCAACAAACGCCCGATTTGCGTGCCGGTCAGACCTTGTGCCGTATCGGCAAGAACGCGGCAGGCAGCTTCCAGGTGCTGAGAACTGAATGGGGCAATTTGTGACGCCACTATCTACATCTCCATCGCACACTCATCAGATAATGGCCTGCAAGCCTTTGTCGGCGATGACATTAAGCAGCTTGAGCGCAGGACCGGCTGGACGCGTTTCGCCTTGTTCCCACTTGCGCACCGTCGAGGCGGTGGTGTGCAGATGATGAGCGAACACTGGCTGACTGAAGTGCAGTCCCTCACGCAGACGTTTAATGTCGTCAGCACTGAACTCGCGTACTGGCGGCGGACAGATCTCGTCAAACTCGCGCATCGTCACCTTGCTGATAGCGCCAGCGTTGTGCAATGCGTCCAGGTCACCGCGCAGGGATTCAATGATTTTGCTCGTCACAACACACCTCCAGTAAAACACCCGCCTGCAATGCCTTTACCAACCCCTTGGCTGATAGCTCCAGAAATACCTTGCCCGCATATTGCAGCGCTTTTCTCTCGTCGCGCGTGATGTTCGCCTTGTCGCTTTTCGGGAACCCATGCAGAAATACATAACGGTGGCCAACACGGGCCGACAATAATGTGCGGTAGCCACCGCTCTTACCTGCACCTGGACGGGCGACTCGTTTTTTGTAGAGGTGGCCGCCCAAGTCGGCATCAATCAGTCCACTTTCCATTTCTTGGACCGCCTTGCATAGAGCCGCATCGGACAGTTTCTCGCCTGTCTGCCACCGCGCAAAGTCTTTTCGCTTCAAGATGTTCATACTCGTCCACCATCAAAACTATACCCGTAACGGGCATGATTGTCTAGCCCTTGCAAGTGGCAGGCTGCCACTCGCCCCCAGAGGTCGTCCATGCCCAATAGCCGCAACAGCGTTGCGACTATTGGATCGGCAAACCGAAACGCCGCGATATTGAGCCTGCTCATACTGCGGTTTCCTTCACGCATGAGGCTCCTGTAATCGTCTTGCGCCGGTTCGCCACCAGTTCAGCTGCTTGGCGCACCGGATCGTCCTCGGTGTGGATATAGCGCATGAACATGGTCACGGTCTTGTGCGCCGTCAGAACCATGCCTACCTTGACCGGAATGCCAGAGTTGGCGATGTCTGTGGCCGAGCGGTGTCGGATGCCATGCGTACCGACGTGCGTGACGCCAGCCGCCTTGAGCGTACGAGTCCAACCGCCGTAATACTCCCCATAGGTCAAGTGGGTGAGCGGGTTGCGCGGCGATGGCAGTACATAGCGTGCGCCTACCTGTCGAGGTGCCGTGGAAAGCAGTCGATAGGCTTCCTCACTCATGGGCTTAGACATGCCACCGGTTTTGCTATCCGGCCAAACTACCCGGCGTTTCTCTAGGTCGATCCACTCCCATTCGAGCAATACGATTTCGGAACGTCGGGCTGCGAACTCGAATTGCAGACGAATAGCCAACGGGATGACTAAGGCACTAGGCGTTCAGCCTCGACTTGGTCAAGATACTTGAACAGCTTGACCATCTCTTCGTCAGTAATGAGGCGGGTTGTCTTGCCGCCGGTGTACAGCGGAATGTGTCGGCACGGGTTAGAGCCATCCGTGCGGTAGCCCCAAATCTCAGCAAGGTTGAACATCTTACGCAGGACGGACAGAGCTTTATTGGCCTCGCCTGGCTTATAGTCAAGCTTCTTCATCATCGCCGCCACGTCAGCGCGCTTCACATCCTGTACCTTCATACGACCCAGGATTGGAATGATGTTGCGGTCAATATTGCCTTGGTAGCCTCTCTGAGTGCTGGGTTTGTTGCGGTGCCTGGAGTAGTCCTCCATGAACTTCACACACAGTTCCTTGACCGTCGGCGCTTTGCGCGCTTCGGCCTTGGCAGCTCCGGGATCGCCACCCCGGCGTACCTCAGCCAACCAACTCTGTGCCAATGATCGGGCTTGCTCAACGGTCAATTCTCCGTACAAACCCAATGCAGGCTTGCGCCGCTCGCCGGCGTTCGTCCGATACTGGAGCATGAAGACTTTGCGACCGGCAGGTGTAATCTTGCACAGGAAGCCGGGAACGAGGGTGTCACGCAGCTCGACGGGCTGTGCTTGGGGTTTTGCCGCATCGATTGCGGACTTGGTGAGCTTGATCTTGGCCATAGCTGACTCCTTGGAAAGACCCGTTTCCAGGAGCCTGTTAGGAGCCAAGCGGATGGAAGCCGGGTCAAGTTTCGGAAAGCACCGGCATATGATGAATTAGCCTAAGTTATTGATAAACCTGCTGTAGCGAGCTTAGGCGTAGTCCAGCGAAGTACGGTGCTGGAGTCATGGTGAAATAAAAAACCCCGCACGCGAAACATCGCGGGCGGGGCTGCAGCAAACCTAACAGCCTACTTTATGGCGTCAGCCAGACCCGTTTCCACGGTCGCGTCACCCTCCGGACCTATCTCTACAAACGTATCGTTGGCCAGGGTGTAGGCTGGCCAATCAAAGCCGGCGCTACTCGGATTACCGGTTTTGGCAAAGTTGGTCCACATGGTCATGGTTTGATCCGCAATGGCTACGTCTGTGGCACCGTATTGCATTGAGGTAAACACGTCCGCCGCATCACCCTGCGAGCCACTCACGCCGTTGTTGTTTAGATCACCAATCGGCGGCCGTTTGCCCTCTGGTGTCAACACCAGCCCCAGCAGGTAATTCTGCACCATAGCTGCCGGATAGTTGAACAAATACGGCAGTTCACAACCGTGACAACTGGCCAAACCCATGGCACTCCAACCCGGCGGCACGCGGCTGAACTTGTAGATAAACTGTTCAGACTGATACTGCGCGCAGCGCTGTTCAAGCCAGATAGGCAAGGCTGCGCGAATGGTGGTGTAGTCACCCGAGGTTACGCCCGACATCAGCGGTACATCGCTCGGCATGCCATTAACCACGTTCTGGTAATAGGTATTGGGCTGATAGTAATTGTCAGAATTGGGCCGGTAGATCTCGCGCGGAATTTTATTTTGCTGCTCAGACCTGATCAGCTCATTCCAGGGAAGTGCTCGCGCCGCTTCCAGAGTACTCACGCCTGCGCGAGCGAACATTGCCTCACCGACCGCTTCGGACGCAGCCAGCGATACCTCTGGCCCGCCCTCTTCGTCCATTGGTGCTACGCCACTCTGTACTATCGCCTTATGGAACAGGCCGGTGGCCTGAGGCGAGTTCATCAGTGAATAGGTTTTACCACCGCCGCCGGATTGGCCGAACAGCGTGACATTGCTCGGATTACCCCCGAAGGCCGCAATGTTGTCACGCACCCACTCCAGCGCCATCACCAGATCCATCTGCCCGTAATTGCCGGAACCGCCGTAACCACTCTCTGCGGTCAGCAGAGGATGAGCAATATAGCCAAACGGCCCTAGGCGATGGTTTACCGTCACCAGCACTACGCCTTTCTCGGTCAGCCCATCCGGGTTGTTGTACTGCTGCGAGTTAGCCGAGAGAATGGCGAAAGCACCACCATGGAACCAGACCATGACCGGCAAGTTTTCCGCATCCTTGGGCGCCGTAATATTCAGATAAAGCGAGTCTTCGCTCATGCCTCCTTCGTTGACACCTTCCAGGTTAGTATCCTGTGCCGACTGGTCAGCCCAGGCTCAGCATCGCGGATGCCATCCCAAGGCTCAGCAGGCTGGGGCGGTGCCCAGCGCAACTCGGCCACCGGCGGTTTGGCATAGGGCACACCGAGAAACTGCCAGGTATCTTCGCTGGCCGCAAAACCGCGCAGCTCTCCCCCCTCAGTAGCAACCACAATACGTTCGCTGGTCGAGCGGTCAAAGTGCGCGCGCGCGTCAGCTGCGCTGGTGACCGTGCGAGCACGCGGATCGGTATCACTGAAGGCACCAGCGGTTTCCAGGGTGTCCAGCACTTTAGCCAGCTTGCTGTTGAAATCAGCAGCCGCTTGGCTCAGATCAAGTTCGGCAGCGCTAAAGGAGACTTCATCACTGATCTGCTGCGTAATTTGAATACCGTTGTTCAAATTGCCGTCGGCATCCAGGCTCTGCAGCAGTACCAGCATGTTGCTTACGCGTGGATCACCTGCTTCTGTTGCACCTTCTGTAATGCTCAGCGGCGTCAATTGCTCCGCGCCGGCTGCCGCACCCAGCTCCAGATCACCAATGGCAAAGGTGATGGTTTCATCCGGGAAGTAATCGAATTGCCCAGTCGCATCGGTTTGGCCGCTGCCGACTTTCGTCGCCCTGATAATCCAGCCCGCTTACCGGACTGTCGACAAAGGTGCCCGTTGCCGGAGTCGCATCGGTGTTGTCATCGTCACCATCACCGTCGTTACACCCACTCAGCGACAGCAGCGGCAGCAAAGCAGCGCTCAGCAGTGTCATCCGCAGGGGAAATCTCTCATTGCTGCGATTGTTCATGTCCTTCTCCTTCCAGACACTAACACTCCCGTACATAGCGGCGTTGCCGTATACGGGAGCACCAGGCCTGGGTTTTTATTGTTATAAATCGCTTAGTCTGCAAACTCGTCAGCAATACCCGTCTTCACTTCGGCGACATCGCTCAGCTCTACATACTGCTGGGCCTGGGCGTCATATTCGGGATATGCGATTTCTCCAGCGATGCTGGGATTACCGGTCTTGGCAAAGTTGGTCCAGATCGTCAGCATGCGGTCGATGACCACTTCATCGGTTTCATCGAAACCAGCGGAGGCGTAGATATCAGCAGGATCGCCAGCCGAACCAGACACGCCGTTGCCGTTCAGATCACCAATGACCAGCGACGTGCCGGTCGCGGGGTCGATCACCAAGCCCAGAAGGTAATGCGTAATGACGCTGGTAGGCATATTGAACATGTACGCCAGCTCGGCCCCGTGATAAGCCTGCACGCCCCGCGCTTTCCAACCCGAGGGCTGCTGACTGAACAAGGTGGCGTAGGTCGGCGAGTCTTTCAGCGGAGCCATCCACGGGAAGACATCTTTTACCGTATTGATCGGGTCTATGGTGTCGTTGGTGTTGATCACAAACATGAAGGGCACATCGTTATCGACACCGCTCTCGAAACTGACTCGCTCAGTGGTCGGCAGGTAGTTGTTATCCACATTGGTGTAGGGCACCAGCGCCGCCGCGGCAGAAACAACCTGTAACCAGCTCTTCTCACGCATATCTGCCAGTGAGCTGGCATTCAGATTATCTTGCAGGTCGCTGCCGATAGCCTCTGCGGACTCAAGGCTGCGGGTATCCGGATAGAGCGTACCGCTCTGACTGATCGCCCGGTGGAACAACCCTGCTGCCTTGGGCGAGGCCATCAGCGAGAGGACTTTGCGGCCACCGCCTGACTCGCCAAAGATAGTGACATTATCCGGATCACCACCGAAGGCTTCGATGTTGTCCTGCACCCATTGCAGCGCCATGATCAGATCCATCTGACCGTAATTGCCAGAGCCGTTATAGCCACTCTCAGCACTTAGCTCAGGGTGCGCGATATATCCGAATGGCCCCAACCGCTGGTTAACCGCGACCAGGACTACACCCTTGCTGGCGACCGCCTTGGGATTATTGAAAGGCAGCGTATTGCTGGTCAGCGAAGTGAAGCCGCCACCATGAAACCAGACCATCACCGGCAGTTGTTCTGCATCTTTGGGCGCGGTGACGTTCAGATACAGCGAGTCTTCGCTCATACCGCCTTCACCAAAGCGCTCCAGGCCAGGATTCTGCGCCGCCTGATCGCTCCAGGCCACAGCATCACGTACGCCCTGCCAAGGCTCCGGCAGCTCTGGCGCACGCCAGCGCAGGTCGCCCAGTGGGGGTTTAGCGTAAGGCACGCCGAGAAATTGCCAGGTAGCCTCATCTGCTGCAAAACCACGAAGATCGCCACCCGTGGTGGAGACCACCAAACGCTCGCTGGTTGACCGTGCAAAGTGCTCTTGAGCGTCGGCGCTGCTGACCAGCGTGCGGGCCCGAGGATCGGTATCGCTGAAAGCGCCGCCAGCTTCGAGCGTCGCTACGACCGTGGTCAAACCGGCACGAAAATCAGCAGGCGCCTGATCAAGCATCAGGCTGCCAGCATTAAGCGATACCTCATCACGAATGGCTTCGGTCAACTGAATGCCGTTATTCAGGTTGCCATCCGCATCCAGCGTCTGCAGCAGCACCAACATATTGCTCACACGCTGGTCGGTGACCCCGGCAGCACCCTCTACAATGCTTAAGGGCGTCAGAGTTTCAGCGCCTGCGGCCGAACCGAGTTGTAGCTCACCCAACGCAAAGCGGATGGTTTCACCACTGGCATAAGTAAATTCGCCGTTGGCATTGGTGGTACCGCTGCCGCTGGCATCACCCTCGTAATCCAGTCCGGCTACTGCACTGTCAACAAAGATACCGGTGCGGCTGGATACCTCCTCGTCGTCATCGGAGCCTGAGCCGCTATTACAGGCTGTCAGTGCAACGGCCAGCGGAAGTAGAGAGGCGGTCAACAAGGCTGAGCGCACCGAAACCTGGGTACTGAAAACGTTCATATAGATCTCCGGTTTATTGTTGTAATGGAGTCATTCAGAGCGCCGTCACGAGTGACATTCACCAACGCTGCACATCTTTGGCGCAGCACTGCTGATCCACTATCGCACGTCCACGCTAAGCGCTTGACGGCCAACGCAATCAAACCGGTTAGCCGTCAATCGGCTCAGAGCATAGACCTCGATTTAGGCAGTTCGCAAAAGCGCAAAGGCGCCTATTGCAGGGTTCTGCATGCAGCGCCGAGCTCACGATTAGGGAGACACTTCTAATAAATGACCAATGGGTCAGATTGAGGTATGGGAACCCTGCCGCCTGATATAAATGAGTATACAACTGTGCACTCAAGGCACGAAATCAGGCGCTTCTTTAGCGGGTACAACGGCATATTTATGGAGCCAATATCGGCGCTGGCCAATGTCGTTGAACGACGCCTAACGAGACAAAAACAGGCAAGGCTAAGCCGTAAAAAAGTACGCCATCATTAGATATTCATGAAACAAATGACGCACATTTCCGCGCCAAACAAAAACAGAAAATGGCCCATTGAGAGACAAAGAATGAAATGGCGGAAGGACATGGGAGTCGAACCCACCAGACACGCGTTGCGCATCTCACCGGAGTTGAAATCCGGGCGCCCCACCGGGGACGATGTCCTTCCTATGCGATACAGGCCTGAGAATCAGCCTGCGGCAAGAAAACGTTGTTCACGTACGAAACGGGTAACCCCCGCGCGGTCCAGATATTCCAGTACCTGAATCGTCAGGTTACGGCCGATACCCGAGGCGTCCCGGTATTGCGCGGCGTTGAAGCTACCAGAGGCGGAGCCCGCCGCCAACTCCTTTGCAACGGCCACCAGACCCGCAACCTGGTCTGGCAAATAGTAACGATTTGGCGCCACTGCTATCAGCTCACCCGCGCGCTGCATACGTTGCAAAAACGGCTTGAGCTGATCCAGCGGCATAGCTAGTTGGGTGGCCAGCTCACCAATAATCGGTGGCCTCAGCCCAGCGGGCTGCAACTGCTCACTGACCTGCGCCAACAACACCTGGTCGCCCGCTTGCAGTTGCGGTTTGTGGCCCGCGAGATACCAGGCCCAGGCTTGGCGCTGCAGCCTGCCCTCATCCAGCCAGCGACGTAACAATGTGCGCCCCAGTGACAGGGGCAACTGCAGAGTAGAAACCAGCGCCAGCTCGCCCTCCCCTGGCCCCAATTGTTCCGGATGCCCGCTGTGCCAGTCGCTCAAACGCAGGTGTAAATGCTGCCAGGCATGTTCGCTGCGCTCTGCGCTCAGTGCATAGCCGGCCAGCTGCAACGCTTCGCTGCGCTCCAGCAGTGCCTCAAGCTCGGTATCGTTCAGATTAAAGCGCTGGGCAAAGCTCACTAGTTCCACCTCACCCCGCGCCAGCGCAGCAGCGAATGTCTGTTCTGCATCCCTCGCCGCGTGCCAGGCGCGCAGCAAGTCGATGCGTTGTGGCTTGCTGCGGCCACGCCGCAAACCTTGCGGATCGAGTAGTTGACCACCGCCCAAGGTAGTATTGGCTGCCGGGTCGCGGATGATAAAACGCTCACCCCAGACCGCTTGCACTGGTTGCTCCAGCATCAGTTGAGCAATGACCGGCTCGGCACTGTCATCCAGCATCACCACCCGTAACGGATAAACCCCGGTGCCCAGGTGCAACTGCAATACGCCCCGGTGCCAGCGGCTATCAGGTAGCCGATGCAAGGCGACATCCAGCCGCTCGCTTGCTGGCAATAGGGCGCTGCTGAGCCAATCGCCACGACGTGGCACGTCCTCAGTGATCGCGCCTGTCAGGTTGACGGCGCAGCGCTGACCAGCCTGAACCGCCGTCACCTCTTTACTGGCCATCTGCAGACCGCGCACGCGCAACTCGACGTCGCCGCACAGCAAGCGCTGCCCTGGCTTAAGCTCGCCGCTGACCAGGGTGCCGGTTACCACGCACCCAGCGCCAGTAATACTGAAGCGGCGATCCACCATCAGCCGTGCATGGCCACCTACCTTCTGCGCAACCTGCTCGGCGGCGCGCGCCAACAGATGCGCTTTGAGCTCGGCGATGCCCTGCCCGCTCAGACTGGAAACCCGCCATACCGGGGCAAGCGGCCAAGCCTCCTCGTGCAGCAACTCAGCAATCTGCGCGACAACCCGTTGCTGCTGCGCGCCATCCACCAAATCACAGCGGCTCAGCACCACCTCAAGTTCGCTAACGCCAAGCAGGCGCAGAATCCTCAGGTGCTCAAGGGTCTGGGGCATAACGCCGTCGTCAGCGGCCACTACCAGCAGCGCCATATCGACGCCAGCCACACCCGCCAGCATGGTGCTGATGAACCCTTCATGGCCTGGCACATCGACAAATCCCAACGGCAGGCCGGACTCGGTCGGCAACCAGGCAAAGCCTAACTCGATGGTCAGCCCACGGCGCTTTTCTTCGGCCAAACGGTCGGTATCGACGCCGGTCAACGCTTTGATCAGCGTGGTCTTACCGTGATCCACGTGCCCGGCAGTGGCAATGATCACGCCTCGGTGACCCACTGCGCCAGAAGGGTTTCCGGGTGTTCCAGACAACGGCAATCAAGCAGCATGCTGTCATCGGCGATGCGCCCGATCACTGGCTGCGGTAGTTGGCGCAAGCGCTCGGCCAGGGTGCGTAGATCGCGGCTGCGGGTACGTTTATTAGCGCTGCGACTGCGCAGGCGCAAGGCGGCGCTGGGCAGCACCTCCAGTGGCAACGAGCCCGAGCCAATCTGGCTGCTGACCGCACAGACGTCGACCTCAAGCGCCTCACCCACCCAGGCCTGTAACCTGGGCAACAGCTGCTCTGCGGTGCTCTGAATATCAGCCTGACTGCGCGTCAACAAACGTAGCGCCGGAATGCGCTGCACCAGCGTTTGCGGGTCAGCATACAAACGCAATACCGCTTCCAGCGCGGCAAGGGTCATCTTGTCGCAACGCAGTGCCCGCTTGAGCGGACTCTTGCGAATGCGCGCGATCAGGTCTGCGCGCCCGGCGATAATGCCGGCTTGCGGCCCTCCTAGCAGCTTATCGCCGCTAAAGGTGACTACATCAACCCCTTGCTGCAGCACCCGCGATACCACCGGCTCCGCAGGTAATCCCAATGCCTGCAGGTCGATCAGTGAGCCAGCGCCCAGATCCACCATCAGCGGCACCTGATGCGCACGCGCAATCTCGGCCAGCTGCGCCTCGCTCAGCGCCGTGCTGAAGCCTTCAATCCGGTAATTACTGGTATGCGCCTTGAGCAGCAAGGCAGTACGCGGGCCAATGGCCTCGACATAATCCTTGGCGTGCGTGCGATTGGTCGCGCCAACTTCGTGCAGCTTGCAGCCAGCGCGCGCCATAATGTCTGGCAGGCGGAAAGAACCGCCAATCTCGATCAACTCACCGCGCGACACCACTACTTCACGACGGTTGGCCAAGGCGTTGAGCACCAGCAGTACGGCGGCGGCGTTATTGTTGACCACGGTCGCCGCTTCAGCGCCAGTCAGCCGGCAAATCCACTGTTCGACATGATCGTCACGGTCGCCGCGCTGGCCGGTCTCAAGATCGAATTCAAGATTACTGGCACCCACCGCTACCGCCGTCATTGCCTCAATGGCTTCTGGCGGCAAGGGCGCGCGGCCCAGATTGGTGTGCAGTACCGTGCCGGTCAGGTTGAACACCGCCCGCATGGACGGCGCCAATAGCTGCTCGATCTGCCGCTGCACCGCGTGCAACACATCAGCCTCATCACTGATGTGGCCTTGGCGCCATGATTCCAGTGCCACCCGCAGGCATTCCAGCACCAGCGCGCGGCCATGGATAGCCACCAGCGCCTGCATGTCGGGCCACTTCAGCGCCTTGTCTACCGCCGGCGGGCGGTGCATCGGTTGGGCAACCTCGGTCATGCGGCTGCCCTCCCGTTCGGCTCAGTCGCTGGCATCCTCTGCATCGGCACGCAGCAGGCGCAGAATATCCGCCAGAGCGCCGTCGGCCAGCGCGCGCATTTCATCATCGGTACGGTCCTGGATCGGGTGTGGCACAAAAACCATCGCCGGATCAAAACCAAGCGCCTTGGACTGCAAGGCAGCCGCTTGTACAAATTCACTGGAAGCAACCCCTACTCCTGGGATCTGGCGTGACTCCAGGTCTGCTATGTCATGCATACAGCACGACGTACAAGACCCTCAGTCAGCCAGCCCTTCTACCAGCAGATCAACCTCGGCGGCCATCTGTTGTTTGAGTTCGGTAGGCGCCACACGGGTAAAGGTCGGCTTGTTGTAGCGTTTGACCTCAATCCCCATCGCCGCCAGTTGCTCCTCGATACGATCAAGGAAGACGTTGCCACGCGGCTTGGAAATATCCAGCAGGCCAACTACCTTGCCCTCAAGGCTGGCAGGTCGTGCCAGCCGCGAGCGCTGAGCCGGGGCCTGCTCGGCCGTCGGATCGAGCAATATGCTGTCGTTCATGTATTTACCTCACGTGTTACCGGAGAAGATCCAACCGGGCCAGACGCGGCCCAGCCAGCAATAATGGCGGAAAACAGACCTGCTGTACCGCCTGCCCGGACGATCAAAAGACCGCCGGGGCGAAACTTGGGAACCTGTTGATCCTGAAAACGCGCCGGAATACCTTCGGCAATGCCGTCGGAGCCAGCAACAAGCTGCGCGCCGGGCGCCATCAGCAGCTGCTCCAGCTCTTCGCGCAAACGCTGCTTGGACCAACCAGCGTCGATAAAGACCCGCGCATGCTCAGGCGATACCACCAACACCGCATCACCGGCCATCGCCAGCTTGGCGTGGTCAACGGTGCGCAGCGACAGCGCAAAGGAGCGCGCCAAGGACTCAGGATCACGGGATTTCTGGTCAACGATGCCCTGCACGCCTTCACCAGGGAAGATCGTCACCGCCGAACGGCCTGCTTCGACGCCGCGCTCCTGCGCCAGCGGCAACCAGTCACTGTCTTCTGCTTCAGCAAAACAGAAACTGTACTTGCCGGGGTTACCCAGCGTGGAGCGGTCGATCTCACCGGGCCGGCCGCCGCCTACGTTGCGAATAATCAACTGCAGCGCGCGGCCGATAGTGGCATTGGCGCGATTACCCTGCCCCAGTGCGTTCACCCCCGAGTTCATGCCGATGGCCTTGGCCGCCGGGCCATTCACAATGATCATCGGGCTACCAAACATGGTGGTGCAGATCAGCCCGTGCAAGCCAAATTCATCGGTCAGTGAGGCTTCCAGCGCGGCCAACAGTACCGGCATGTACTCGGGCTTGCAGCCCGCGAGCACGGCGTTTACCGCGACTTTCTCCACGGTGCAAGGCACCAGATCAGGCGGCATCAAACCCACGACTTCATCGGGCTTGCGCTCGGTACCCTTGAGCATCCGCAACACCCGCACCGGCGTTGGTGGCACCACCGGCAAACCGTCGCTCCAGCCCCGCTCGTAGCAAGCCTCCATCGGGTCATCAGCGCCCGCAATGTCGATCTCACGGGACTGTAGCTGGATGTCGCCAAAGGCCAGTTCCAGTTCCTCGGCAATGCCCGGCTCAAGCGTTTTGGAACCGCAGCCAGGGCGCATCACCGGCAGCGCCTCACCCAGCTCAGCCACGCCGCTCAGCTGTCGCCAGTCTTCCTTGTGCCAGCCATAGGTACGCTCGACCTCCTGTCCGTTTTCAACACGGATCAGTGTGGGCACGAACTCGATGCCCAGGCGATAGGAGTGTTCCAGCGTCTTGTCGTAAAGCGAGCCGGACAAATCTGCGGCGTAATCGACTGAGTCCTGCACGTAAACAGTCAGCGGGCCGCCTTGCGCCATTTCGGCGAGCAGTGGTTCGACCAAGCGGCAGGTAGGGCAATCGGCCTTGGCCACTACAATCAGGCCATCGGGCAGTGCTGTTGTCATTAGAAGCCCTTTGTAGGTCTTATGTCTCGTAGATGAAACAGCATAAGCCTGCCCGTTAGGGATGCCAACCAGAGCCAAGAGTCATGGACGTGCTGATTGATCAGGTATCAGCGCAGCCGCAACGTGCCGCCTGATCAAATCAGGACTGGTGCGCTCTGAGCGCAACTACCTAGATAGCCTGAACCACCTGATTCCGCCCGCCCTCTTTGGCTTTATACAGTGCTTCGTCTGCACGGCGCATCATCTGCTGGTAATCGGGATGGCCATCAAAACAGGCCAGGCCGATGCTCATCGTCACGCTGAGCGTCTGCTCTTGTGGCAAACGAAACACCTCACGCTCAACGCTGGCACGCAACTTTTCCGCGGCACGCCTGGCGCCATTCAGTCCGGTATCCACCAGCAACATCAGAAACTCTTCGCCGCCAAGCCGGAACAGGTAGTCCCCTGCCCGGCTATTGTTAACCAGTAAAGCGGCCAACTGCTGCAATACGCGATCTCCAGCCTCGTGCCCGTAGCCATCGTTAATGCGCTTAAAGTGGTCAATATCCAGCACCAGCACGGCGAACTCAGCTCCATGGTTGCGCGCATAAGTAATCTGTTTGCTCAGCACCACCGGCAAAAACTTGCGGTTGAGTAGCCGGGTAAGTACATCGCGTCCGGCCTCAAGCTCGCTATTCTGCTCAAACAGATGATCAAGGTTGAACCGGATAGTACTAACCAGATCGCGCATTTCACGCAGCTGCGGCACTCGGTCTCGCCACTCCTCAGCGAATAACGGCAGCAGTACGTCATCGATCTGCACCATGCCGTGGATAATCTGGCTGGCCTCCGGCGTCCCTTCAAACGCATGAGCGCCCTTGTGACGAAACCACACACCAAACTCGCAAGTTCGTATCCGCGGCAACTGCGCAATACTCAAACCAGTCGCCAAACCAAACATCAATTGGTTTTCCCAATCCAGCAGTGCGCCGCGTTGGCGCTCTTTCTCACTGGCAATATTCTGGGTGACAGAAAACAGTCGATAGGCTTCTTCGGTGCGGGAGTTGCGGTCGTGAGAGCTGGCATAAGCCTGGCTCATAACCTCCATCGCCAGATCGATGGTGTCCGACATCAGGCGGGCCACTTCAAGGTATTCATCGCCGCAGAGGCGGCCATCGGCCAAGAGCAGTCGGATAAACTCAACCTTCATTGCCCGTGCGCCGCGCAGAACCAGGTGTACCGGAATATCGATACGGGCATGTACCTCGCCGATCTTTTGTTGCTCGGCGATGATCCGCAACAGATCCTCATGGGTTTGCGGAGCAAATAGCCCAGCGACCCAGCGTTGCATGGATGAATGCAGGCGACTACTAACCTGGTCATGGGACAGAAAAGGGGAAGCGCCAGGGTCTTGCAGCATCTGTTGATAAAAATGCTCAGCCAGCGGCTGCGCATGGCGCTGGCAAAAGTCGAGTATAAATACTCGGCTGTGTGCGCTGAAGCGCTGGTTCAACGCCCCCCATTCCATAGAAAGCTGCTCAGTAGACAAACGGGGCATAACCAATTCCTTCAACGATTAAGGCGCGAGATTGTTTCATGCGAGTGACGATCCTGTCATCTGTCACACGCGGCCTGAAACACAAATGCCCAACCGTGGAATAGTTCAAGCAAAGCGCCTACAGAGTAGCGTGAGCTGATGAATTGCTGCGAAGACTTGAATCTCAACGAGCGTGACCCAGGCTCGTTACCGTCAGAGCCAACACCCATAACATGCCCAGCCGTGCTAAATACCCGTATCCGGATTATTAACTCGCTTCGAGGGAGAGTGGGCGCAATTAGATCATCAGCCATGGTTACGGCGCTGCGGTGCAGCAGCATGCGCCGCAGATCGGGTTGCTGCCCAGGGTTGATCGGTAGTACGGCGGTCAGCCACATGGCCGTCAGGATAAAAAACTACTGGAGCGATTGTCGTAACCGCGCCAAAGCGCTGAGGAAAAAGACGCTACCAATCGCCAGCAACCCCAACAGCTGCGGCCAGACAATAGCCAGGTTGGCACCACGCAGCAAAATGCTCTGGGCCAACTCGACAAAATGCGTGGTGGGTGCGGCCAGCATGATCACTTGAATCAGCATCGGCATGCTCTCGCGCGGTGTGACTTCGCCGGAAAGTATCTGCAGCGGAATCAACGCCAGAATGATCAGCAGGCCCAGTTGCGGCATGGAGCGCGCCACAGTGCCAAAGAAGATGCCAATCGAGGTAGTGGCAAACAGATGCAGCGCAGCGCCCAGCAGAAAGAGCGCAATAGAGCCCTGCACCGGCACCGCCAACAGCCCCTCGACAACAAAGCGCAGGGCCAGCGCTGACGCGACCAGCACCACCAGCCCCATCGACCAGACCTTGGCGAGCATGATTTCCAGCGGCGTAACCGGCATCACCAGCAGGTGCTCTATGGTGCCGTGTTCACGCTCGCGTATCAGCGCCGCGCCGGTCAGGATAATCGACAGCATGGTGATCTGATCGATTACCGCGGTCAGCGAACCAAACCAGCTCCGCTCCAGGTTCGGGTTGAAGGCCATACGCACAACGGCATCGACCGGCAACACGGTATCTGTCCGGTAACGGCTGACGAAGGTCGTCGTCTCGTCTTGGATGATCTGCTGAATATAGCCGGCGCCGCTGAACGCCTGGGATATCTGCGTGGCATCGACATTAAGCTGAATGGTCGGCTGTTTACCCCCCAGTACGTCACGCTGAAAATTCGGTGGAATATCCAGCGTAAAGGTGTATTTACCGCTATCCATACCGGCGTCCATGGCGGCCTGATCGATACGCACCGGCGGCACAAAATACGGTAGCTGAAAGGCATCCAGCAGCCGCCCGGAGAGCTGTGAGCGATCCTCGTCGACGACCGCAATACTGGCTCGATGCGGGCTTTCCGGAATGGCCATGGCGCTGGAGTAGATATTGGCGCTGAACGCATAAATGATCAGCAACACCAGCGCCGGATCGCGCCACAGGCTGCGCAGTTCCTTGATGCCTAGCTGGATAATATTGCCGAGGGAGCGCATGTTATTTTTCCTGCTTGTTGAGACCCAGCACGCTGAATAGCGTCAGGGCGGGTATGGCCAGCAACATTGGAATAAAGAACGGATAAAGCTCGCTCAACCCCAGCGCCTTGGAGAACACACCCCGGCTGATGATGAGGAAATGGGTGGTGGGATATAGCTCACCGATAATGGCGCCAAAGCCCTCCATGCTGGATACCGGGTGCAACAGCCCTGAGAACTGTACCGCCGGTACGATAGTGACGATGGCCGTACCGAAAATCGCTGCAATCTGGCTTTTCAGCAGTGAAGACATGAACAAGCCAACGCCCGTCGCGCAAGTGATATAGACCAGCCCCGCCAACAGCAACGTAGGCAAACTCCCCTTCACCGGTACCTTGAACACCAGCACCGCCAAGAGCAGCAAGGTGAGAAAATTGATAAAGCCCAACAGGATGTAGGGCAACTGCTTGCCCAGCAGAAATTCGAGACGCGTCACCGGCGTGACGTAGAAGTTGATGATCGAGCCCAGCTCCTTTTCGCGCACTACCGCCAGCGCCGTCAGCATTGCCGGAATCAGCATCAGCAGGATGGGGATAACCGCCGGCACCATCGCCGGCAGGCTTTTCACATCCGGGTTATAGCGGTAACGCGTGGCCACCTTGCTGAATTCCATACTGACCGTATACGGCTGCTCTGCTGCCAAGCTGCGCAGGTAGTTGAGGTGAATACCTTGCGCATAGCCACGCAGGGTATCGGCGCGCATGGGCATGGCACCATCAACCCAATAAGCCACCTGTGGCGTGTCGCCGCGCAGCAAGTCGCGGCCAAAATTGGGTGGAATCTCCAACGCCAGACTGATGCTGCCCTCGCGCATGCGCTGCTCCAGATCGGCATGACTGACCAGCGGCGGTCGCTCAACAAAGTAGCGCGAGCCAGAGAGGTTTTGTATGTAGCGCTCGCTGTAGGTGGTGCGGTCGTTGTCGAGCACCGCGAAGGTGAGATCTTCCACATCCAGATTGATGCCATAGCCCATGATGAACATCAGAAAAACCGACCCCAACAACGCCAGCAGGCCGCGGATCGGATCACGACGCAGTTCAATCGTCTCGCGCCGGGCATAGCTCATCAGCCTGCGCAGGCTGAAACGCGGCAACCTTGCCGTTGAACTGACCACCTGCGGTGTTGGCGAGGCGGCCTCAGCATCCGGAGTTGCCTGCGGGTCACTGGCTTCGCGCAGCCAATCGATAAAGGCTTCTTCAAGCGTATCCTTGCCACGCTCCAGCCGCAGCGCTTCGGGCGTATCGCTGGCCAGCACCTTGCCTGCGTGCATCAACGACATCCGGTCGCAACGCTCAGCCTCGTTCATGAAGTGGGTCGAGATGAAAATGGTCACGCCGTCGTCCCGCGATAGCTTAACGAGCAGCGCCCAGAACGCATCGCGGGCGATGGGGTCTACGCCAGACGTGGGTTCATCCAGAATCAGAATTTCCGGTTTATGGATCACCGCGACCGCCAGCGACAGGCGCTGCCTGACCCCCAGGGGCACACTCATGGGCAGACTATCTGCCACCTCTGCAAGATTGAACGTCTCGATCAGTTCAGCAACGCGCTCATCGCGGTAGCCGGCCGCCAACTGAAACAGCCGCGCATGCAGGTTGAGGTTCTGCCGCACCGTCAGCTCGCTGTAGAGCGAGAAGGCTTGCGACATGTAACCCACCCGCTTGCGGGTATTGATGTCCTTGGGGTCCACCGGCTTGCCAAAAAGCGAAGCCTCGCCGGAGCTGGACGGTAGCAACCCGGTCAGCATCTTCATGGTGGTAGATTTGCCACAGCCGTTGGAGCCCAGAAAGCCAAAAATCTCCCCGCGCTCAATACGAAAGTTGACCTTGTCTACCGCAGTGAAGTCGCCGAATCGCCGAGTCAGGTCGTGGGCTTCAATCGCAATCTCGCCATCAGCGGTACGCGGTGGAATAACCAGCTTTTCGTGATTCTGGCGTTTCTCTTCCGGCAGCAAGGCCACAAACGCCTGTTCCAGATCGCTGGTACCGGTGCGCTGCAGCAATTCGTCGGGGCTGCCGCAAGCCAGCGCTTTGCCGTCATCCATGACCACCAGATGATCAAAGCGCTGCGCCTCATCCATGTAGGAGCTGGCGATCAGCACACTCATGCCCGGCCGCCCCTCACGTATACGCCCGATCAGGTCCCAGAATTGGCTGCGCGACAGCGGGTCTACCCCGGTGGTGGGCTCATCCAGAATCAGCAGGTCAGGGTCGTGTATCAGTGCGCAGCACAAACCCAGTTTCTGCTTCATGCCGCCAGACAACTTGCCCGCCGGACGCTCAATAAAGTCGGTCAGCCCGGTACTCGCCAGCAGCAACGCAATGCGTTGTTCTCGCTCCTGGCTGCCCTGGTTGAACAAGCGGCCAAAAAAATCCAGGTTTTCGCGCACGCTCAGCGTGGCATACAGGTTTTTACCCAGGCCCTGCGGCATATAGGCAATACGCGGACATACGCGGCGACGATGCGCCGCGTCACGCATGTCGCCATCCAGCACCTGTAGCTGGCCTTCCTGCAGCTTGCGTGCACCCGCGATCAGCGCCAGCAAACTGGATTTGCCTACGCCATCCGGCCCGATCAAGCCCACCATCTGACCGCTAGGCAGCGACAGCGTCAGGTCATCCAGCGCGCAAGTCTTGCCGTAGCGCAGGGTGATCTGCTTGATGTCGGCGATGGCACTCATCGGCAGGCGATCACTGGGGCACGTTCACTGCCAACTCATCAGGCCACGGCGCGTCCGCATCCAGCTTGAGCCAGGCGATACCGGGCAGGCCGGTTTTGACCTGTTCCATATGCTCGCGCAGCAGCGCGGGATCAATCCGCGCCTTGACCCGAAACATCATCTTTTCGCGCTCACTTTCGGTTTCTACCGTCTTCGGCGTGAATTGCGCCACGCTGGCCACATAACTAACCTTGGCCGGAATCACGTACTGCGGCACTGCATCCAGAATCAGGCGCACATCAGCGCCCATGGCTACCCGCCCAGCTTCACGTTCGGGCAGGAAAA
The DNA here is from genome assembly GCF_003797945.1 of Pseudomonas neustonica. Classification (GTDB taxonomy): domain Bacteria; phylum Pseudomonadota; class Gammaproteobacteria; order Pseudomonadales; family Pseudomonadaceae; genus Halopseudomonas; species Halopseudomonas neustonica. The sequence continues at coordinate 12,768 of NZ_RKKU01000023.1, read as the reverse complement.
AGGTCATGTAGACGTCCGCCAGGTCAACCAGATTGACTACCCGGCCGCCCGCTGCCAGCACCTCGCCCGGCTCAGCCGTGCGGAACTGCACACGCGCCACCCGATCAGCCAGCAACTGGCTATCGGTAATCTCGGCACTTACCCGGTTGCTCGCAGCGCCAGCTGCCGCCATTGCCGATTGCGCACCAAACACCTGCGACTGCGCCGCAGCAATACCAGCCTCCTCGGCGTGCACCTGCGCCTGCGCTGCAGCCAGCGCCGCCCTGGCACTCTGCAAGGTGGCCAAGGCATCATCCAGACTCTGACGCGACATGGCGTTGCGCTCGACCAACACCCGCACGCGCTCATAGCGCTTGCTGACCGCATTAACCTCAGCCTCACGCTGCGTCACCAGCGCCTCACCTGCGGTTTTCTGACTTTCACGCTGTCGCACTTGAGATACCGCCGTGGCGATTGCGTTCTCAGCTTGCTGCTGCTGCGCCTGTGCTTGATTCAACTGCGCCTGCAAGGTGGTGGTATCCATCTGCACCAGCAGCTGGCCGGGCTTAACAAAGTCGCCCTCTTTGACGGTAATACTTTCAATCCGCCCGCCCAGCTTGGTCGCGATATCAATCTCGGTCGCCTCGATGCGCCCGTTACCGCTGACGAATGCCTCGCCATAGCCGGTTTGTCGTAGCTCAAACCAGGCATAAAAGCCCAGCAGCAGCAACGCAATGACCACAGCGGCAAGAATACGGATAATTCTGGGAGAAGCCCGTTGCATGCCAATTCCTTCAATTTAATGAAAAGCCGCGTGCTAGATAGGTCTAGATGAGAGGTACGAGTGTAGCAGCTAAGGCAGAACGTTCGATGACATAGATCAGCGTTGGCCGTAAAACAGCCAATTTTCCCTGGCAGGCATGTCAGTGAACCCGCTCCATGCCTGAGTATGAGACCACAATAGAAAACGCCCGACGCAAGGCATCGGGCGCTATCAAACCGCTAGCGACTGGGAGGCTGAATGCCTCGCAGTGCAGGCCCCGTTATTTCAACACTTTGATCGCGGCTGCAATAAAGTCGTAGGTCTCCATTTCCTGCTTATCCATCTCAGGTTCTGGCCACGCGCTCCAGATCACCGCCACTACATTTTCCTTGGGATTCACGTAAACAAACTGCCCAAAAATACCCTGCGCTTCAAACGCGCCATCGTGCTGATCACGTGCCTGCTCGCCGGTAGGGAATAACCACCACTGGTAGCCGTAACCGAGGATGTAATCCCCGCCGTACAACTTGCCCGGCGCCAGATAAGACGCAGGATCAACCTCAGTGGCTTTAGCCATCCAGCCCTCGGGCAAAATACGCTCACCGTCGATAACGCCATCATTAAGGATGAATTGGCCAAATCGACCATAGTCTTTCAGCGTGGCGGAAAAACCACTGCTACCGATTTCCTGACCCGCTTGCGCATCAAGCTGCCAATAGGCCGCTTGCTCCATGCCCATGCGCGCCCAGATGCGATCAGACAAGTAATCACTGGTGGTCATGCCGGTGGCAGCGTGAATCAGCTCACTTTGCAGGTGCGACTCGCCCGTGCTGTATTTGAACACCGTGCCGGGCTCATATTTGCGCTCCAGCTGGCTCATCTGCTCAACCAGTGAGCCCGGCGTATTGGATAGCTGCCGGGTGAACAGCTCGCGGCGGTCAGAGGTCGGGTCGCGGTAGGTTTCATTCCAGTCCGCACCGGAGCTCATGTGTAGCACCTGCTCTACGGTCACGCCATCGTAGGCACCGCCCGCCAGGGCCGGCACGTACTGGGTGATAGGTGCCTGCACGTCGATCAAGCCCTGCTCCACGGCGGCGCCAACCAGCGTCGAGGAGATGGACTTGACCACACTAAAGGACGTCCAGCGGGTATTGGCATCGCTACCCAGGCCGTATTTTTCCAGCACCACATTGCCGTCCTTGATGATCAGCACACCGCCAACGCGGTTACGGCGCATAAAGTCATCGACGTTCTTCTCGCTGCCATCAGCCTCGTAGGTCACGTCCATGTTGGGCAACTGCGGGAGCGGATAGACCTGCTCACCCCGCGCCACATTGCGGGTGAAATACAGCTGGTCCATATTGCGGTAAGTGTCCGGCTGGTAGAGCGGCGTCAAATCGTACAGGTCCTGCGCGCGGCCAATATAGGTGGGTTTAGTGTGCATGGCTGAGTCGCTCGCCACCGGAGTTGGCGTACTTGCAGTCTGAGCACAGCCGCTGATCAACAGGCCGAAGGCCATGGTAAACAAACCGCCTGCTACTCGCATGTTCATAGACATCTTGAATCCTTATGGTTTTTCTTATTGAGTAAAGGTCATTGATCACCCGCTAGCCGCTAACACTGACCTGAAGCGAACGCACCTTGCTCAATAATGTAGCTGATACAGGTAGGCGTTGCAGAAGAGCCGTCCATGGTGAGCGTCATCCCACTCACCCGGCACAAAGCAGAAAGGAATAGAGTCGGGACCATAAACGCCATTTAAGCGCTAGCAGATAACTCGGCGGCGACCACCGAAGCAGGCGTCCTCCTAAACCCAGCTCACCCTGATACGCGCACTACTGCCAGCAAAACCTATGCCAGTGAAAATAGAGCAAGGGGTGGTCGGTGAGCGCAAGGAAATGGTGCAAGGCGCGCCACATGGTTTATACACCGCACTAATAAGGAGCGGCGAGAGAGAAAGCGCACCAGCGGGGACGTTCGCAGCACTGAATACCAAAGCCACCTGCACCGGCGATACCACCCTTGCTTGGCACACCTAACCGGCTGCTTTATGCTCTGTGCCAACAGGGACCCGGCCAGCCAAGCAATGGATTGCCTGCCCCGCACTATTAGCCCTCTCGCAAAGCCGAAACACATGAGCAAAAAAGCTGCCTCCAGCAAGAAGACCAAATCCTTCGAACAAACCCTCTGGGACACCGCCGACAAACTGCGCGGTAGCGTTGAGTCTTCGGAATACAAACACGTAGTGCTGAGCCTGATCTTTCTCAAATTTGTCAGCGACACCTTTGAAATACGCAGGCAAGAGCTGCTCGATCAGAGCATGGGCGACTATGTAGACCGAGCCGAGTTTTACACCATGCGCAACCTGTTCTATCTACCGGAAGAGGCGCGCTGGTCGCATATTCAAAAGCACGCCAAGCAGGACGACATCGCGGTGAAGATCGACACCGCCCTGCACACCGTAGAGAAGAACAACCCGTCCCTGCGCGGCGCGTTGCCGGATAACTACTTCTCCCGTCTGGGGCTCGATTCCGCCAAGCTGGCCGCGCTGATCGACTCGATCAACAATATCGATACCGTAGTCGCGCGCGAAGACGGCGCGGCCAGCGAGCAGGATATTGTCGGCCGGGTATACGAATACTTTCTCGGCAACTTTGCCGCCACCGAGGGCAAGGGCGGCGGCGAGTTTTATACGCCCAAGTGCGTGGTTAACCTGATTGCCGAAATGATTGAGCCCTATCAGGGCAAGATTTATGACCCCTGCTGCGGCTCCGGCGGCATGTTTGTGCAGTCGATCAAGTTCATCGAAAACCACCAGGGCAACAAGAAAGACATCTCCATCTACGGCCAGGAACAAACCGCCACCACCTACAAACTGGCGAAGATGAACCTCGCCATTCGCGGCATCGCCAGCAACCTGGGCGACGTACCCGCCGATACCTTCTTCAAGGACCAGCACCCAGACCTGAAAGCCGACTTCATCATGGCCAACCCACCCTTCAACCTGAAGGAATGGCGCGCCAGCACCGAGCTGACCGATGACGCACGCTGGGCCGGGTATGAGGTGCCGCCCACCGGCAACGCCAACTACGCCTGGATTCTGCACATGCTGGCCAAGCTCAGCGCCAACGGCGTGGCCGGTTTTGTCCTGGCCAACGGCTCCATGAGCACCAACACCAGCGGCGAAGGCCTGATTCGTCAAAAGCTGATCGAGAACGATCACGTCGATTGCATGATCGCCCTGCCCGGTCAGCTGTTTTACACCACGCAAATTCCCGTGTGTCTGTGGTTTATCACCAAGAGCAAAGGCGCCCAGCAGTTTACCGATGGCCGAAAGCATTTCCGCGACCGTCGTGGCGAAACCCTGTTTATCGACGCCCGCAACCACGGCAGCATGATCGACCGCACCCACAAGGAACTCACCACCGACGACCTCGCCGAGATCACCCGCACCTACCACGCCTGGCGTGGCGAGTTTGATGGGGAAAGCGGGAGCGATACCGCCTATGAAGACATACCCGGCTTCTGCAAATCCGCCACCCTGGATGACATCAAGGCCAAAGATTACGTGCTCACGCCCGGCCGCTATGTGGGAGCTGCTGAGGTGGAAGATGACGGCGTGTTGTTTGAAGAGAAGATGGCTGAGCTGAGTCAGACGCTGTATCGGCAGATGAAAGAATCAGCGGAGTTGGATGCGGTGATTCGGCGGAATCTGGAGGGGTTGGGTTATGGGGAGTGAGTGTTACAAGCTGGTTGAACTCTCAACGCTGCTAAAAGAGCCTCCGAGAAACGGTCTCTATAAAAGTAAGGAGTTCCAAGGTTCCGGTCATCGCTGGATAAAAATGTCGAGCATTTTTGGAAGTGATTTCTTTTTATCGCATGAGACAGAGCTTCTGAGAGTGACTGAAAGTGAATTACGACGTTTTTCTTGCGAGCCGGGCGATCTGCTATTTGGAAGAACATCTTTAGTCCTAGATGGAGTCGGCAAATGCCTTTTGGTCGGTGACGTGACTGACTCCCCAGTATTTGAGTCAAACCTCTTTCGATTAAGGTTCAATTCAGAGAAAGCATATTCGCTTTTCTACTTTTATTTTTTTAAATCCTCTTACGGCCGCGAACTAATACAAAAAATCGCGAAACAAACTGCAGCTGCTAGCATCACCGCTTCCGATTTAGTCGCACAGCCTGTCCCATACCCCAGCTTTCTGACCCAAAAAAAAATTGGGGACCTTTTGTTTAGTTTCGAGAAAAAAATCGAACTCAACCGCCAGATGAACACCACGCTCGAAGCCATGGCGCAGGCGTTGTTCAAAAGCTGGTTTGTGGATTTCGATCCGGTGATCGATAACGCCCTGGCCGCCGGTAACGAGATTCCGCCAGAACTGGCCGCCCACGCCGCACGCCGTGCCCAAGCCGCACAGCAAACATCATCAGAACAAACCCACACCCTCCCCGCCGCCATCCGCCAGCAGTTTCCGGATTGTTTTGTGTTTACCGACACCATGGGCTGGGTGCCGGAGGGGTGGGAGCCCCTTGATCTCTCCAGCGCAATCCAGATCAATCCTAAGGTGACCCTGCGAAAGGGACATGTAGCAAAATATGCAGATATGAAAGCGCTGCCGACAAGCGGGTACGGAATCGACCAATTCGAGTGGAAGGCTTATGCCGGTGGTGCGAAGTTCCTAAATAACGACGTTTTACTAGCCCGCATTACCCCATGTCTCGAAAATGGAAAAACCGGGCTCGTGGATTTTCTGGAAGGCAACGAGCCGGGCTTCGGATCAACAGAATTCATTGTGATGAGAGGTAAAGGTGCTATCTCAAGCCCGTATGTCGCCTGCTTAGCTCGGGACGCCAACTTCAGGCTGCACTGTGTAACCAGCATGGTTGGCTCTTCAGGTCGCCAGCGTGTCCAAAACGCATGCTTTGATAGTTACTTTGTATCCGTACCGCAAGACGAAACAGTATTGAAACTGTTTGACGCTCAATGCTCACCGACTTTCAAGAAGATGACGGCACTCAACCATGAGACTGCAAGACTAGCTTCCGTACGAGACACCCTCCTCCCCAAACTCCTCTCCGGCCAACTACGCATCCCCGAAGCTGAACAGCTGGTCGCTGAGGTGATTTGATGTTGCGCAAGGTGACGGACGACAGATTGGAGCGGGAGCAGGATATGCCACTGCAAAGGCAAATTCATGCGCTTCAGGCGGGTGATCGGTTTCGCCACAGCGAACCCAATCACCATGCGCCAATGAGGCAGAACGACCGATGACCAACGACAAACAGATCGAAATTTTTCAAAGCGGAGACGGCCAGGCACGAATCGAAGTGCGCCTGGCAGGCGATACCGTGTGGCTCAACCGCCAGCAGCTCGCTGAACTGTTTGGCCGGGATGTTAAAACAATCGGTAAACACCTAAATAATGTATTTCGTGAAGGCGAGCTGAATGCAGCGGCATCTGTCGCAAAATTTGCGACAGTTCAAAAAGAAGGTGGCCGGTACGTTGAACGTCACGTAGAGCACTACAACCTGAATGCGATCATCTCGGTCGGTTACCGGGTCAAATCGCTTCAGGGCACGCAGTTCCGTATTTGGGCGACCGAACGGTTGAAAGAGCATATGGTACGCGGCTATACCCTCAATCAAACCCGTTTCGAAAAAAACGCCGCCGAACTGGAACAGGCGCTGAAGCTAATCCAGAAAGCCGCGCAAAGCCCTGAATTGAGCGGCGACGCCGGGCGCGGTCTGGTAGATATCGTATCGCGCTACACCCAAACGTTTCTGTGGCTACAGCGCTACGATGAAGGCTTGCTGGAAGAGCCCGAAGGCGAGTCCGGCGGCAAGCTACCCAGCCCAGACGAAGCGATGGCAGCATTGACTGAACTCAAACAGCAACTGATGTCACGCGGCGAGGCAACCGCCCTCTTTGCCCAGGTGCGCGAGGCTGGCCTAGCCGGTATTTTCGGGAATCTGGATCAGAGCATATTTGGCGAGCCGGCCTACCCTACCGTCGAGAGCAAGGCGGCCCATCTGCTCTACTTTGTGGTAAAGAACCACCCCTTCTCTGATGGCAACAAACGCAGTGGCGCTTTTCTGTTTGTCGATTTTCTGCACCGTAACGGCAGGCTGCTCAATGCCAACGACCAGCCGATCATCAATGACACCGGCCTGGCCGCACTGACATTGCTGGTCGCCGAATCTGACCCCAAACAGAAAGAAACGCTGATTCGGTTAATCATGAACATGCTAAGCGCACCGGGCCTGAATGGATGATTCACTTACATTGCACGCAAAAGCTCTACGCCAAACTCCCGGTCAACGCCGTGGATCGGCTGCCAAACACCCGAGCCCGCCCGATTGCAGCCAATGACCCAGGCGAGAGCCTGCTGAGCGGCTGGCATGCCAACCTGATTACCTGGCAGCGACGCAACTGCGTGCTCTTTGTGCACAGCGCCACGCGCTTTCCAGTGCTGCTCACCTGCCTGACCAAGCCTGACTTTGCCGAGCTGGATTATCATTTTCAGGACGGCCTGATGAATACCCTGCTCAAGGTTGGCGCCAATCAGGCGCAGTTGGATGCGGCTGCCAATGCCCTCACGCCACTGCATTGCGATACCCAATGCGACCGCTCGGTGCAAGGCACCCTGAACCACATGAAGCAGGACCTGGATCACCTGCTCTGGTATGACCAGCTGCAAATCACCGACCTCGCTCCCTATAGCGCTGGCGGCTGGCTGGCGCAAAGACCCTGCATGGCCAAAGGCGTTAAAGACTGTATCTGGCCGCAGCGCGCCATGTTCGCCCTGTTGGACAGCGCCAATCAGCCGCACCAGCTGCCCGCGTCTGAAGTATGAAAACATCACCGCCGTGCGTTTTTCTTCATCAGCCAGTTTATTTTATCCAGATTAGTCATACTCAAAGGGTTGGTATTTCAGATATTACAAACCAATGTAGAAAAAAGGGTCAGATGGCTGATCGATTCGCACAGCGGTAGCGCCTATACCTTAGCCAGCCGATCAACCATATCAGGGTACTGCTCAACCAATTTAATCAGCAAAGCCGCCTGAGCGTTAGGCTTGGCCTTATCCTGTTCCCAGTTGCGCAGGGTTTCGACACTGGTTCGTACGCGCATGGCGAAGACCTTTTGTGACATTTTCATTTTCTTCCTCAGGGCGACGATGTCATTAGCCGTTACCTCGGGCGCGGGTCGGCTCTCGACCTTCACTTGGCGCAGGGTGATCTTGCCCTCCCGCTGCGCCGCCATCTCGTCGACGCCCTGCATCATTTCGTCGAACAAATTGCGCTTGCTCATTTGGCACCTCGCTTATTCAACTCAACCATGATCGCTTGTTTGAGCTGTTTCTCTTGGTCGGCAGTCAGCTTTTCCATTTCGTCTTTGTCGTAGATCGAAAACATCCAGAATTGACCGTCACCCATTAGCCAGTAATACACCACGCGCAGACCGCCACGCTTCCCTTTCCCTCTTCTACTATCAGCCCAACGCAATTTGCGAAAACCACCCGTGCGAGGCATCACGTCACCGCACTCAGGATTCGCCAGCATCTCAATCTGCAACTGCCGATACTGGTCGTCAGTCAGGTAGTTGCCAACCGCGCGGTGAAAATAGAGGTTTCTATGAAAGGTCCTTTCATGGCACAAAGTATAGGCATACTGCCTATACTTTTTAAACAGTAGCAACCTCGTCAGGCGGCCCGCTCAAGCCCAAGAGACGCTTGGCAGCTACTGCGGCTTGAAGGGCAGCAAGGGCTTTATTTGGCCAATCAGGACAATGCTGGCACTATTGGACCAGATGGCTGGAAGAACCTGATAGTACGGGATAAGGGAGTACCCAATGAGTTTCAACGAAGCCAAACTGGAACAGGCGATTATCGAGCTGCTGGGGCAGCAGGGTTACCCGCACTTTACCGGTGAGAGCCTGCAGCGCGGTAGCAACAGCGAGGTGCTGCTCAAGGATGATCTGCGCCAGTTTCTCGCGGCGCAATATGCCGCCGACAACATCACCCCCGGCGAAATCGAATCGGTTATCCAGCAACTGGAAAGCCTGCCCGCGCTGGACCTGTACGACTCCAATAAGACCATTCACAAGCGCCTGGCCGATGGCTTTCTGCTCAAGCGCGAGCACTCCCAACAAAGCCAGAAAGATCTCTATATACAGCTGATCGATTACAGCGGCCTGCCGCAACAGCGCGTGCCGGCCGAAGGTGAGGTTGAAACCCTGGTGGCTGAACCCGCCGCCGCTTACCACACCGGCAACATCTATCGACTGGTCAATCAGCTGGTGATTGAAGGCACAGAGAAGCGCATCCCAGACGCCATTCTGTACATCAATGGTTTCCCGCTGGTGGTGTTCGAGTTCAAGAGCGCGGTGCGCGAAGACGCGACCATTTATAACGCCTGGGAACAGCTCACTATCCGTTACGCACGCGATATACCGGAGTTGATGAAGTACAACGCCCTGTGCGTGATCAGCGATGGCGTGAATTCACGCATGGGCTCGCTGTTTGCGCCCTACGAGTTTTACTACACCTGGCGCAAGGTCACCGGCAACGAGAGCATCGAGCAGGACGGCATCAACGCCCTGCACACCATGATCGAGGGCTTGTTTCATCCGGATCGGCTGCGCGCGGTTATTCGCCACTTTATCTACTTTCCGGATGTGTCGCGTAAGGAGGATAAAATCCTCTGCCGCTACCCGCAGTTTTACGCCGCCAACAAGCTATATGACAACATCCTCCAGCACCGGAAACCGCTGGGCGATGGTAAGGGCGGCACCTATTTTGGTGCCACCGGCTGTGGCAAAAGCTACACCATGCTGTTTCTCACCCGCCTGTTGATGAAGAGCGTGGCGTTCGAGAGCCCCACCATTGTGCTGATTACCGACCGCACCGATCTGGATGATCAGCTAGCCGGCCAATTTACCAATGCCAAGGGCTATATCGGCGACCAGACGGTTGCCAGCGTGGAAAGCCGCGCGCAGTTGCGCGAGCTACTCAAGGGCCGTAACAGCGGCGGTGTGTTTCTGACCACCATTCACAAGTTTACCGAAGACACCCAGCTGCTCACCGAGCGCAGCAACGTGATTGTGATATCGGATGAGGCGCACCGCAGCCAGGTCAATCTGGAACAGAAAGTACGAGTAACCGACAAAGGTATAAAGCGCACCTTCGGCTTCGCCAAGTACCTGCACGACTCGCTGCCTAACGCCACCTATGTGGGCTTTACCGGCACGCCTATCGACGCAACGCTGGATGTGTTTGGTGAGGTAGTGGACAGCTACACCATGACCGAATCGGTGAAAGACGAGATCACCGTGCGCATCGTGTACGAAGGCCGCGCTGCCAAGGTGCTGCTGGATAACGACAAGCTCAACGAGATAGAGGCTTACTACGCCAAGTGCGCGGAAGACGGCACCAATGAATATCAGATAGAAGAAAGTAAAAAGGCCAGCGCCAACATGACCGCGATCCTCGGTGACCCGGATCGTATCAAGGCGCTGGCTATCGACTTTGTGCATCACTATGAGCGGCGCATCGAAGAGGGCTCAACGCTCAAGGGCAAAGCGATGTTCGTATGCAGCAAGCGCGAGATTGCCTATGCGTTCTGGCAGCAGGTGATTGAGCTAAGACCGCATTGGAACGAGGTGCTGGCGGCTGAAGCCGGGGTGGCGCTAACCGAGCAGGAGCGCAAGGACATAAAACCGATGCAGCGGATCAAGATGATCATGACGCGCGGCAAGGATGATCCCAAAGCGCTCTACGACATGCTCGGCACCCAGGAGTACCGCAAGGAACTGGATCGCCAGTTCAAGAACGCCAAGTCCAACTTCAAGATCGCCATCGTGGTGGATATGTGGCTGACCGGTTTTGATGTGCCTTTTCTCGACACCATGTATATCGACAAGCCGATCCAGCGCCATAACCTGATCCAGACCATCTCGCGGGTCAACCGCAAGTTCGAGGGCAAGGAAAAGGGCCTGGTGGTCGACTACATCGGCATCAAAAAGCAGATGAATCTGGCCCTCGCCCACTACAACAAGGCGGACCAGCAGAATATCGAAGAGATCAACCAGTCGATCGTGGTGGTCAGGGATCATCTGGACTTACTCCACAAACTGTTTCACCGCTTTGATGCAAAACTCTATTACTCCGGCACGCCGTTGCAGCAGTTGAACTGTCTAAACATGGCAGCCGAATATGCGCAGCTTACCGATAAGATCGAAAAGCGCTTTATGGCATTGGTAAAACGCCTGAAAGCCGCCTACGACATTTGCTGCGGCTCGGAGGGTGTGAGCCAAAACGAACGTGACCAGATTCACTTTTACCTGGCTGTACGCTCTATCGTGTTCAAGCTCACCAAAGGTAGTGCTCCGGATATCGCCCAGATGAACGCGCGCGTGCGCGAGATGGTGGCTGAAGCGCTGAAGGCTGACGGCGTTGAGGAGATTTTCAGGCTCGGTGAAAGCGGTGCCGGTGAGATGGATCTCTTCGATGATGACTATCTGGCCAAGATCGAGAAAATCAAACTACCCCACACTCGGATCAAAGTCTTGCAGCAACTGCTGGCCAAGGCCATCGAGGATTTCAGAAAGACCAATAAAACCAAGGGCATCGACTTTGCCAAGAAGTTCAAGGCCCTGGTGGAGCATTACAACGAGCGCAAGGAAGATGACGTCTTGGATAGCATTGTGCTTGAAGACTTTTCAAACAAGATCGTTGACCTGATTCAAGCATTGAAATCAGAGCGCGACTCCTACGCCGATCTGGGCATTGATCTGGAAGAAAAAGCCTTCTACGACATTCTCAAAGAGCTAGCCGCCAAGTACGACTTCAGCTACCCAGAAGACAAGCTGCTAACCCTCGCCGCCGAAGTCAAAACCGTGGTGGACGACAAGGTGCGGTACACCGACTGGAGTCAACGCGAGGACATCAAAGCCGAGTTGAAAGTAGACCTGATACTGCTGCTGGCCAAGCATGGCTACCCGCCGGTGGATAGGGATGAAGTGTATAAAGAGATCTTTGAGCAAGCGGAGAATTTTAAAAAATACCGTACATCTCAGCCCTCGTACTAGTAAAGGATGAGAGAGACTATTCGGCACTACCCGCGTCACTCAGGCCTACCGATGTGGAACGACCTGCCACATTGCGTAATTACCTCAGCCATTTACATCAGGCGGCTGTGGCATAACCAATCACTATTCCACCGTTAAAACCTGCACAACCCCCATTGATTTTTCTCCGTCAGCGGATAGCCAAGTCTCTCTTGCATCACGGCGATACCAGAGCGCTTTCTTGGGACATATAGGCAACCAGAAATAGGCAACGATTGGGGAGCATTGTTTTATCTTGCCTTAAAGACCCGTAAAACGGCGCTATCGCGTCACCACCAGAACCAAATAAAATCCAACCTCACAGGATTAGGCATTCACTCGACAGCATGTGTGTACCGCGTTTTTCGCCGATTCTTTACATTACCAACCAAGCAGAAAGCCAAAGCGCTTGCTCTGCAGGAATCTTGAAGGCGCTCATATAAGAAGTCCGCCTCAAGTCGAAATGGTTCTGGAGGTACACAAAATGAAAGTTTCAAATCACCCAACTTCTAATGTCTTGGCAGGGCTGGTATCAGCCGCCGTGCTGATTGGCTCCGCTTTTAGTGTTGCTCATGCTGAGGATGGTGCGCAGCGTCTTATTGAATTACGCACAAAGACAGCTGAGAGCAGAGCATCGCTATCTGCCTTGCCTACACCTAGCGACGTGAACACCTATTTGGTCGAGGATGGCTCCAAGCGCTTCAAGGACATGTTGCGTAGCCAGTCAAAGAGCCAATTTTCTGCCGATCACAGTGTGCAAAACTATCTGGTTGAAGACGGTTCGGAGCGTTTGCATATTCCGGCCCATCGTGACCGCCCATTCCGTTTGAACGTGACCGCCTGTTCCGGGCTAACGTGACCGCTCATTCCGTTTTATCGTGACCGATTTTGGGTGATATCCCGGAATCACCGGTCA
>NZ_RKKU01000022.1 GCF_003797945.1 Pseudomonas neustonica | reverse complement strand
GGGCTTCCTCCAGATTCGCAGTCACCCGCGACACCCTTGCCTCTGGCTAACACTTCCCCTTGCCGGGCGTGTAGAGGACTTTCACCTCCAAGTGAGTGCGCCCTGCCGGGCGCACCATAAAAAAACCGGCCATAAGGGCCGGTTCTAGTCAATGCTACGGACGCATCAGGCGCGCGGCAAGGTCACTCCTCGCTGCCCCTGATATTTACCCCCGCGATCGCGATAAGACACCTCACAGGACTCATCGGACTCGAAGAACAGCATCTGCGCCACACCTTCATTAGCATAAATCTTCGCTGGCAAGGTTGTGGTATTGGAAAACTCCAGCGTCACGTGCCCTTCCCACTCCGGTTCAAGCGGCGTCACGTTCACTATTATGCCGCAGCGTGCGTAGGTACTCTTGCCCAGGCAAATAGTCAGCACATCACGCGGGATACGGAAGTACTCCACCGTGCGGGCCAAGGCAAAAGAGTTTGGCGGAATAATGCAAACATCGCCCTTAACATCCACAAAGCTTTTTTCATCGAAGTTCTTGGGATCGACGGTGGCAGAGTGGATGTTAGTGAATACCTTGAACTCATCCGCGCAACGTACATCGTAGCCGTAGCTCGACACACCATAGGAGATCACCCGATCACCTTCGGCGCCGCGCACCTGGCGCTCGACAAAGGGTTCGATCATCCCCTGCTCCTGGGACATTCTGCGGATCCAACGGTCGGCTTTGATGCTCATGGTGTGTCCTGAACTGGTCGAAAAAGAGCCTGCATGTTACCGGGTTATGGAGGCGGACAAAAGGCCGCGATCAGTCATCGCTAATGCTGATCTGCGGCATACCCTGCGCACCGGCCTGCTGCGTAATACGAGCGCCCACATGGCGTGCCATGTCCTGATAGATCATGCTGATCTGACATTCCGGTTGGGCCACTACGGTTGGCTTGCCGCCGTCGGCCTGCTCGCGGATCATCATCGACAAGGGCATGGACGCCAGCAGATCGACGCCATACTCATCTGCCAAGCGTTCGCCACCGCCCTCACCGAACAAGTGCTCGGCATGACCACAGTTGGAACAAATGTGAATGGCCATGTTTTCAACCACCCCCAGCACCGGAATATTCACTTTCTCGAACATACCTATGCCTTTCTTGGCGTCCAGTAGCGCGAGATCCTGCGGCGTGGTGACAATAACGGCGCCGGTAACCGGCACTTTCTGCGCCAGCGTAAGCTGGATATCGCCTGTTCCTGGCGGCATATCAACCACCAGATAGTCGAGCTCATCCCAGGCAGACTGGGTTAACAGCTGCATCAGCGCACCGGATACCATGGGGCCGCGCCAGACCACGGGGGTATTATCGTCAACCAGAAAGGCCATCGACATCACTTGCAGCCCATGCGCACGTGGCGGGATAAACCACTTGTTGTCATGCACCTCAGGGCGAGTACCCTCCGGCAGCCCGAGCATCATGCCCATGCTGGGGCCGTATATATCAGCATCCAGCACACCCACCTTGGCACCTTCGCGCGCCAAAGCCAGCGCCAGGTTGACGGCCGTCGTGGACTTACCCACGCCACCCTTGCCCGAAGCGACGGCGATAACATTTTTCACCTTGGCCATTGCCGCCACCTTGCCCTGAAGCTCGCCCGCGGCAACCTCACAACGCACCTTTATATGCGCCGAACTAACACCTTCCACATTCTCAACTGCGGTTTGAATCATGTGGCCAATTCCGCCCACGATGGAGCCAGCGGCGTAACCCAGCACCAGCTCTGCAGTCACCACACTGCCGTCAATATCCAACTGACGCAGGCAGCCACAGCTGATCAGATCAGTTTTGAGGTAAGGGTCTTGGTATTCGGCGATGGCTCGCTCAACAGCGGCACGATCAACTTGGCTCATATGCTTATCCGGTTCACGAATGAATGAACGCTATGCTACTGACTCGCTGACGATCATGAAAGGCCGCCGTGATAACCGCGCAAGAATGGGATAACGCACATAGAACACAACCTGGAATGAGCGATAGGCTCACCAGGCTGTTCTAGCGCAACTATGTAAGCCGCCTTGCCCTTGAACAGGGTCAGGCGGCCGAGGGATTACTGCTGATTAATCATCACCGCCTTGATATTGACGAACTCGCGAATGCCGAAGCCGCCGTGCTCACGACCATATCCGCTATCTTTGACGCCGCCAAAGGGCAGGTGCGGCTGCGCCAGGTTATAACCGTTGATGTTAACCATACCGGTATCAAAGTGCAGGCGGGCCAGCTCAATCGCACGATCTTCGTTACGCGAGAAAATTCCGCCGCCCAGGCCATAACGCGAGTCGTTAGCAATACGCATGGCATCCTCATCGTCGGCAGCTCGAATCAATGAAGCAACCGGTCCAAACAATTCGCCATCGTAAGCAGGCATACCCGGTTTCACGTCTTCGAGCACGGTAGCGGGGTAATAGAAGCCCTTCCCTGCAGGAATCTTGCCGCCAGTGCTGATCGTGGCACCCTTGCGCACCGACTCCTCGACTTGCCCATGCAGAGTGTCGCGTAGATCTTCGCGCGCTATGGGGCCCAGTTGAGTACCCTTCTGCGTCGGATCACCCATCTTGATCGCCGCCATCTGCTCTACAAACTGATCGCGAAATGCGTCGTACACATCGGCTGACACCACAAAACGCTTGGCTGAAACACAGGTCTCACCGTTGTTGATTATCCGGCCCTGTACACAGGCTTTAACCGCCCGCTTGATATCCGCGTCCGAGAGCACAACATAGGCATCGTTGCTGCCTAATTCCAGCACGGTCTTCTTCACGACCTTGCCCGCGGCTTCGGCAATCTTCTTGCCGGTATTATCACTACCGGTAAAGGTCACGCCACGCACTTTGGGATGCGCAACCAGCTTACCCGCACTCGCCCCATCCATCAGCAGCGACTGAAAAACGCCTTCAGGTAGTCCAGCCTCAAGATAAAGCTGCTCAATCTTCTGCGCCATGCCAAACACGTTGCTAGCGTGCTTCAATACGGTGGTGTTACCCGCCATGATGTTGCAGGCGCTATAGCGAATCACCTGATAAAGCGGGAAGTTCCAGGGCTGGATGCCCAGGATGACGCCAATGGGCTGATAGCTGATCAGCGCTCGACCTCCTTCCAACGGCCGGGTTTCATCTGCTAACTGGTCTGGGCCTTGTTCTGCAGAATAGCGGCAGATAGCAGCACATAGCTGACACTCCTGACCACCCTGATCGATCGGCTTGCCCATCTCGCGCGTCATCAGCTGCGCCAGCTCGTCACTGTGCTGCTCAATCAGGTCAGCCATCTTGTTCAGTACCTTACGGCGATTGGCAAAGCTCTCTAGCCGCCAGGCCTGGAACGCCGCGTCGGCACGATCAATCGCAGCGCTGGCCTGCTCCTGACTCAGCAGTTGATATTCAGCAATTTTCTCACCTGTGCTTGGGTCAATTGTGTTGACGGTGTTGCTCATGGTGTTCTCCGTTTGAGTGGGTAACTCGATTACGTCGTTTACTTGCGACCACAAAAAAACCGGATTAGCTCACGCTAATCCGGTTTTTCTTGATAACAAGCAATTACCTCACTTGCCATGGAGCCATAAGCTGATTAAGCAGCTTCATCCATCGCTGGCTCTTCAGTCTCGGCTTCGGGCTCTTCTGCAGCGGGTTGCTCAGCAGCCATACCGGCTTTGTCAGCTTCGGCTTTTTCAACCTGCTCAAGCAGCGCATTCATCAAGCGTGTGCCGCGCTCACCGACCATTTCGGAGAAAACGTCACGCACTGGCAGACTGCGCTCACGGAATACCGCGCGCTCTTCCGGAGTGAGATAAACCAGTTCGATGTCGCTGTTTTCAGTGATGATATCCAGGCGCTCGGTATTCAGACGAGTCTGAACATCGTGGGTGTAAGGCACCAACTCGGTTACCACCTCTTCGATAACATCTTTACGCTCTTGGCTCAGGCCGTCATACCATGGGCTGTTAGCCATAAAGGTCGCGATGAACTCAGCCTGATTGGCGAAGATGAGGTAATCCTGCACCTTGTAGAAGTCCATCTCCTGGTGGGCAAAGATAGGCTGAATGTTGCCATCCAACTGCCCCAGCTGCATGCCACTGAACAACTCACCGTATTCCATGGTGGTCGGGTCAGCACCGTATGCGCTGTAGGTTTCACGCAACAGGCGGTTATCCATGGTGCGCAACGCCAGGCCGTCGAAATCGGCGGGCGAACGCACTGCCTTGTTGGCACTCCAGACCTGCCAGCCTTCGGGCACAATGGCGAGCGGCTGCAAGTCACGCTCACGGAATGACGCAACCAGATCCTCGTTCTTACGGAATTCAGGCGCGTTCAGAATTTCAGCGTTGGTTTTCTCGTCGTCAGTCAGCACAAAGTTCAGGCTGAACAACTGAGACTCGGGGACAGTGCCACCCAGAAAACCGGAGCCAAAGGCAAACTGCACGGCGCCAGATTGAACCTGATCATAAATATCGGTCAGACCACCCAACTGGCCATAGGTATAGAGCTTGACCTCAACCTCGCCATCGGTTTTTTCCTTTACCAGCTCGGCAAACTTCGCACCGTACTCGTACTGGACGCTACCTTCGATCTCTTCCAGGGCAAAACCCCAGGTTTCGGGCTCAGCAGCTGCAGTCTTTTCTGCCTCTGCCTCAGGTGCTGCGTTAGTTGCTTTCGGCTCTTCATCAGAACCACAAGCGGCCAACAAAACCGCTGCTGCACCAATACATCCATTACGCCAATTCATGGAACACTCCTTATAAACTGTTCTGGTTAGCTGAATAACCCTACCATACGACCAGCGGATGTCCACCCGTGCAAAACCGCTTTAGATCAGGTATGTTCAAAAAGAGATCGCAAATCGACCCCTGCGCGGCGCATTCAGCAGAGACCGATTTACACACACCAACTCAAGCCAGATATGTTGCTCCTGACATGCTGGTCAGAGCCTGACTCAACAGGCCAAGCAGAGGACAGCTCGATGCCCGAGCCTGGCGATAAGTCGGCCAGCAACCCTCCAGCCGCATTGCTGAGCAAAGCACTGCGCACGCTGGATCGAACGTCGGAATATATCGAGAAAGTCATCCTTGGGGTCAGCGTACTGTTTCTTGCAGGTATGCTTATCGTCCACGTTCTAGGTCGCCAGCTGTTCGGCACCGGCCTCACCGGCCAAGTCGAAATGACTCAGATCAGCCTGATCATTATGACCTTTGCCGGCCTCGGCTACGGTGTGCGACGCGCCCGACACATCTGCATGTCAGCCTTCTACGATCAGCTCAGCGGCTGGCCACGCAAGGCGCTGTTGATTTTCATAAGCCTGGTGACGGGCGCGCTGATGTTCTATTTCTCTTACTACGCTTGGGAGTACGTCAGCTCAATCCAAAGCCGGGGGAGGACAACGTCGGCGCTGCAAATACAGCTCTGGATTCCCTACCTGGCTGCGCCCATCGGCTTCGCACTCGCCGGCATCCAGTATTGGCTAACCGCTATCCGTAACCTCACCTCTCGCGAGATATACCGCTCCTTCAATGAGAAGGAAGAGTACGACGCCGTCCCCGATGACGGCGCCATCTAACCGCTAGAACTGGACCCCGCATGCTGACTCTGACCGTTATAACCATGATCGTGCTGCTAATGCTGGGCTTCCCCATGATGGTCCCGCTGCTGGTAGCGAGCCTGATGCTGCTATTTCTCGTTATCGACATGGGTAACGTTGGCCTACTGATGGGGCAAATGATCAGCGGCGTACAGTCCTGGGCCCTGGCCGCCGTGCCGCTATTTATATTTGCGGCAGACCTGATGACCCGAGGACATACCTCACAGCGACTGCTAGACCTCGTACAGAGCTTCGTCGGTCACTTGCGTGGGGGCTTGCCCATCACCACGGCGGCAAGCTGCACATTATTTGGTGCGGTATCGGGCTCTACGCAGGCAACAGTGGTTGCGATGGGTGGACCGATGCGCCCCAAGCTACTGGAAAAAGGCTATTCCGACGCATTCAGTATCGCGCTGATCATCAACGCCAGTGACATCGCCCTGTTAATCCCACCCAGCATCGGCATGATTATCTACGGCGTGGTATCAGGTGCATCCATCGGCGATCTATTTATCGCGGGCATTCTGCCAGGACTGCTGATTCTGCTGCTGATCTCGGTTTATTGCTGGATAACCTCGATTCGCATGGGCATTGAGCCAGAAGAGCGAGCCAGCTGGGCTCATCGCTGTGAGGCATTGAAGAAAGCGATACTACCCCTCGGCTTTCCCCTGGTGGTTGTCGGCGGCATCTACGGCGGCATTTTCAGCCCGACCGAAGCAGCTGCTATCGCTGTACTGTATGCGCTGATTCTCGAAATAGTCATACTGCGATCAGTTAACGTAAAAGAGCTCTGGGATATAGCGCTCTCTACCGGCCTGATCACCGCTGTCGTGTTTATCCTCGTCGCGGCTGGCAACGCCTTTACCTATACGATTTCCTTTGCCGGTATTCCCCAGGCGATTCTTGACCCGGTCATTGCCAGCATCGGTGATAGTCCTACTATGGTGCTAGCGCTGATCGCCGTTTCGTTCTTTATTGGCTGCATGTTCGTTGATCCCATCGTCGTCATCCTGATCCTGACCCCACTGTTCAAACCTGCGGTAGAAGCCTCAGGCCTGGACCCTATTCATGTGGGTGTCATCGTAACCTTGCAGGCTGCGATTGGCTCTGCCACCCCGCCCTTCGGTTGCGACATCTTTACCGCGATGGCGATTTTCCGACGTCCCTACTTCGACGTTATCAGGGGCACGCTGCCCTTCATTTTAATCCTGCTGTTCGCAACACTGCTGCTGGTTATGTTCCCTAGCCTGTCGCTCTGGCTGCCTTCGCTGGCTCACTAAGCTTCATTAAACCGTCCCTGACTCACCTAAAAACCTGAAATCCCTTGCGATGTCGCACGACACAGCAAGGGCCTTGGGCTTTATTTTCAACAAATAGCAAAAACGTGTTTAAAACGAGACCAAAGTCTCATTTTATGACAACCTATCGCCACACCGAATGCCCCATAAAAATAAAGCTGTAGCGAGCCCCAAATGACCAACGAGCCCAATGTCTTAACGCTGTCTGCCAATCGCAACGACGCCTCGGCATCGTCCCCCCTATTTCCCCCATTACTTCGCTGCATTGCCTTGCTGGCATGCGAGCTGTTCTTCTTTGTCGCCCTGATATCCATCAGCGACGGCATCCTGTTCTGGGTTGCCATCGCCATGGTAGTCCCCACACTTTTTCTGACCTGGCAGGCTCTGCCGGCTAGTACCAGTGCGGGCCAGTCCATCGGCTCACTACTGAAGAAAATCAACGGCGAACAGATCGACCTGCGCTCACATCCGCAAACCGATATGGATGAGACGTCATATGAGTTCGCCGAGCTGAATCGACGCTTGCGCAGCGTCATGCTCGACCTTCAACAAAACAGCCTGGCAACAGCTATCGCCTCTGCCAACAGCCGCCTGTTATCAGAGCGGGCGGCTAATGACGCAACGCAGCAACGAACACTCGCGGAGCATATTTTTCATGCCAGCGAACAAACCACTACCGCGCTGCAGGATCTCTCGCTACGCGCCACTGGCGTTACCCAGGTTAATACACGCAACCTGGAAATGGCCCTCGACTCAAAGGTCAGGCTCGCGGACGCACGCGATAAGATGAAGCTGATCAACAGTGCGATGTCGGGCTTTCAAAAGAACATCAGCGACCTGGATGCGACCTCAAGCCAGGTACGCGACATTCTCAAAACCGTTCAGGACTTTTCGGCGCAAACCAACATGCTGGCACTTAATGCTGCCATCGAAGCAGCCCGCGCCGGTGAACAGGGCCGTGGCTTTGCCGTCGTAGCCGACGAAGTGAGAAACCTATCGTTCAAGGTCGGAAATGCCGCAGAGCAAATCAGCCAATTGATGGAGAAAATGACGACGGCCATGGCGGGCGCAGAACAACAAACCCGCGGCATGCTTGAGCAAACCGAAGCAACCGGCGTGGCCGTAAGCGGCGCGGCCGATCAATTCGACACTTTGGTAGATGATTTTCAGCACACCAACGATGATCTACTCAGAGTCAGCAGTGCACTGGATGAGTTGACCGTGTCCAATGCAGAAACGCTGCAACATGGCAGCAATATCCGCCAGCTCAGTGAGACTATCTGCCAGCATATGGAAAATGCCTTCACCCAGGCCGATTCACTGCGCGACAACACCAACCTGGCGCTGCGCTCACTAGCCAGCTTCCGTCTGGGCGAAGGCCATCTCGAAGCAGTAACCGAGTTACTGATCAGCCGCCGCCACGCGCTGGAAGAACGTTTGAGCAGCATCGCCAGTAGCGGCGTGGACCTGTTCGACCAACACTACACCCCAATCGCCGGAACCAATCCGCCCAAGCATGATGTCAGTTGGGCAGATAGCTTTATCAAACAGGTACGTCCATTGCTCGACGAGTGGGACAAGGGTGGCCAGGATGGTGTGGTGTATACCGCCGCAGTCAATGAAAAAGGCTACCTGGCGACCAGCCGCAGTGCGTCGTCAAAACCGCCGACCGGTGACGTCAAGATTGATGCCGCGCAGAGCAACTACAAGCGCTTTGCCGTCAGCAACGATAATGACCTGCGGATCATGGCCTCGTGCACGCACATCAATATGGGAACCTTCTTACTCCCCGGCACGCACATTGTGGTCTTTGTTCTGTACGTACCGCTGTTCGTCAAGGGGCGTCGCTGGGGCACCATGTCGGCCGCCGTAATGCCCGCCACTCTGGGCGTTTAATACGAACTTGAAGGCTCAGGCATGCTGCCGACAAAACTCGGCAGCATGCCTGGCCGCCTGCGCAATCAAGTTGCTCTGAGTCAAGCCGCTGCGCTTCAGCGGCGTCAAGTCATGGTCTCCTCCTTCCAGCCAGCGCACCTGCAGATCCGGGTCCAGGGGGTAGCCCTCAATTTCCTGCGGCTTACCGAAGGGGTCACGGGTGCCCTGAATAATGAGACCTGGAAGCGTCACCTGCCGCAGGTGCTCAATGCGCGTCTTCTCAAGCTTGCCCGGCGGATGGAAAGGATAACCAAAGCAGATAAAGCCCTGAGCTTCCAGCTCAGCAGCCATCATGCTCGCCACCCGCCCGCCCATCGATTTGCCAGCCAGAAAAAACGGAGCATCGATAGTGCTGCAGAGCTCACGCAAACTCGCCTGAAGCACTGCCATGGGATTTGGCGGCCTCTTCCGCCCGTCTGCGCGCCTGGCTGCCATATAGGGGAACTCAAAGCGCAGCACGCGCAGCCCGTGCGACGCCAACTGCCCGGCCAGTTCTTCCATAAAAGGGCTATCCATAGGTGCGCCGGCGCCGTGCGCTAGCACCAGCGTCACAGCATGCGCGACCTCAGGCTCATTCAATAAAACCGGGTTAGACATATTTTTTCTCAAATGTGCATTGCGACATCTTGTCACAGCAAAAAAGCCCCACGCTGTGCGCTAAAACCAAGCACATATAGCCAGGCGGAATCGCTCATTATCAGCTAGGCTGACAGTAGCAAACAGCCTAAGACCTAGCTATACCCGCCTTCCCCATCAACCAAAGCTGAAAACCAATAAAATCGTGGGTACGCCGGGACCTCGACTGATCAGGCATGGCTAACAGAGCAAGGCTGCAAGAATCGCTACCAGAGCCGCTCCAGAGGCCTTTTCCCTCCACCAAACAATGACCTATGTCATTGCAATGCGCGCGGGCTTTGCCCATACTTGCCAACGCTTTAATACCCATAAACTAACTGCTATCCGTGGAATCTCGCATGAGCACAGCTACCACTCCGACAGCCTATAATTATAAGGTGGTACGCCAGTTCGCCGTCATGACGGTCATCTGGGGTATCGTTGGCATGGCCATGGGCGTCTTTATTGCCTCCCAACTGGTCTGGCCCGAACTTAATTTTGGCTTGCCCTGGACCAGCTTTGGGCGTCTTCGTCCATTGCACACAAACGCCGTCATTTTCGCCTTTGGCGGTTCCGCCCTGTTCGCTACGTCATACTATGTCGTACAGCGCACCTCTCAGGCTCGCCTTGTATCCGATGGTCTGGCCGCTTTCACCTTCTGGGGATGGCAAGCTGTGATCGTGCTGGCCGTCATCACCCTGCCGATGGGGTTGACGTCCACCAAGGAATACGCGGAGCTGGAATGGCCGATCGACATTTTGATCGCCGTCGTCTGGGTCAGTTATGCGCTAGTGTTCTTCGGCACCATCATGAAGCGCAAGATGAAGCACATCTATGTCGGCAACTGGTTCTTCGGTGGATTCATCATCACCGTGGCCGTGCTGCACATCGTCAACAGCATGGCGGTACCGGTCTCGCTGACCAAGTCGTACTCCATGTATGCTGGTGCGACTGATGCGATGATTCAGTGGTGGTACGGCCACAACGCGGTTGGTTTCTTCCTGACTGCGGGCTTCCTGGGCATGATGTACTACTTCGTACCCAAGCAGGCCGAGCGCCCAATTTATTCGTATCGCTTGTCGATCGTGCACTTCTGGGCACTGATCTCCATCTATATCTGGGCCGGCCCTCACCACCTGCACTACACCGCGCTGCCTGATTGGGCGCAGTCACTGGGCATGGTGATGTCACTGATCCTGCTGGCACCTTCTTGGGGCGGCATGATCAACGGCATGATGACGCTGTCTGGTGCCTGGCACAAACTGCGTACTGACCCTATTCTGCGCTTCCTGGTTGTGGCACTGGCCTTCTACGGCATGTCCACATTTGAAGGGCCTATGATGGCTATCAAGACCGTGAACGCGTTGTCCCACTACACCGACTGGACCATTGGTCACGTACACGCCGGTGCACTGGGCTGGGTTGCCATGATCTCTATCGGTTCGCTCTACCACATGATTCCAAAGATCTTTGGTCGCGAAGCCATGTACAGCACCCCACTGATCAACGCCCACTTCTGGTTGGCTACTATCGGTACCGTGCTATATATCGTCGCAATGTGGGTCAACGGCATCACCCAAGGCCTGATGTGGCGCGCAGTCAACGTTGACGGCACACCTACCTACTCCTTCGTTGAAGCGTTGGAAGCCAGTCATCCGGGTTACGTCGTGCGCATGATCGGCGGCGCCTTCTTCCTGCTGGGCATGCTGCTGATGGCTTACAACGTCTGGCGTACCGTGCGTCACAGCAAGCCAGCGGAAGTTGTCGCTGCAGCCCAGACTGCCTGAGGGAAGAATTAGATGAAAATGCATGAAACTGTAGAAAAGAACCTGGGCCTGATGGTCGTGCTGATGGTCATAGCCATCAGCTTCGGCGGCCTGGTCCAGATCGTTCCGCTGTTCTTCCAGCCGGAAACCACCGAACCGGTCGAGGGTCTGCGGCCTTACACAGCAGTAGAGCTTGAAGGTCGGGACATCTACATCCGTGAAGGCTGCGTTGGCTGTCACTCACAGATGATCCGTCCTTTCCGTGCTGAAACCGAGCGTTACGGTCACTATTCCGTTGCCGGCGAAAGCGTATGGGAACACCCTTTCCTGTGGGGCTCAAAGCGTACTGGTCCCGATCTGGCTCGTGTCGGTAAGCGTTACTCCGACGACTGGCACCGTGCTCACTTGATTAACCCTCGTGACGTGGTACCTGAATCCAAGATGCCTGCCTTCCCATGGCTGCAGGACAACGTCCTTGACGGTGAGTACACCGCCAAGAAGATGGAAGTGCTGCGCGGCCTGGGCGTTCCTTACACAGATGAAGACATCGCCGGTGCCAAGGAAGCGGTTGAGGGAGTCGCCGAAATGGACGCTCTTATCGCCTACCTGCAGCACCTTGGCACTGTCCTGTCGGACCGGTAAGCAATCATGGATATCAATACTCTCCGGGGCCTAGGCACTATCTTCGCGATGGTGGCCTTCATCGGTGTCGTGATATGGGCCTACAGCTCATACAAAAGGAAGGATTTCGACGAAGCGGCGCAACTGCCCTTCGCCGATGAGAACGATGCCAAGGCACAGGACGAGCAGCAAGACGATGCTAGGAGTAACAAGTAATGACTAATTTCTGGAGCGGGTACATTGTTGTCCTGACACTGACCTGCCTGGGCCTGATCCTGTGGTTGCTGCTGGCCACACGCAAAGGGCAGCGCTCAGAGCAGACAGATGAAACTGTCGGACATAGCTTTGACGGTATTGAAGAATACGACAACCCCCTACCCCGCTGGTGGTTCGTACTGTTTGTCTCCACCATGGTTTTCGGTGCTTTTTACCTGTTCCTCTATCCGGGTCTAGGTAAGTGGCAAGGCTACCTTGAGTGGACTTCCGTCAAGGAATATCAGGCCGAAGTTGAAAAGGCTGAAGAGCAGTTTGCTCCGATCTTCGCACGCTACAACGCAATGCCGGTTGAAGAAGTTGCAAAAGATCAGGAAGCCAATCGTATTGGCCAACGCCTGTTCGCGACCAACTGCTCGGTTTGCCATGGCTCCGACGCTCGCGGTGCCTTTGGCTTCCCGAACCTGACGGACAACGACTGGCTATATGGCGGCGACCCGGAAACCATCAAAACCACGCTGCGCGGTGGCCGTCAGGCTGCAATGCCAGCATGGCTTGGGGTTATCGGCGAAGATGGCGTGCGCAACGTTTCGGGTTATGTGCGCAGCTTGTCCGGCCTGGAAACAGAGAATGTCGATCTGGCAGCCGGTGCAGAAACCTTCAAAAACACCTGTGTGGCTTGTCACGGTGCAGAAGGTAAAGGCAACCAGCAAATGGGTGCTCCGAACCTGACCGACGACATCTGGCTCTACGGGTCCAGCTTCCTGCAGGTACAGCAGACGCTGCGCTATGGCCGTAACGGTCATATGCCTTCGCAAGCACATCTGGGAGAAGACAAGATCCACATGCTCGCCTCCTATATCTACAGCCTGTCCCACAAGGACGAGCAATAAGCTGTAGTTAGCGCATAATGAAGGCAGTATCAGATGGGGGAACTTGGTTCCCCCATCTTGTTTCCGCCTATTACTCAGCGCGACCACCGGTCGCATTGTGCGCATTGCCAATCCAGTATATTTTCAATAATGCGGGCAAAGTCTGACCCCACGCGAGGCCAGTCCGCCCATACTTCCTTTCGCCTGAGAGGGTCAGCCTGATATGAGCAACAAAATCCCAGTAGAAGACGTCACACCCAAGGTTGAAACCTACGACCTTTACGCTAAACGCGAGAAAATCCAAACACGCTCTTACAAGGGCCTATTCAAGAATATTAGGCTTGCTGGGGCAGGTTTCCTGTTTCTACTGTATTTCGGCACGGTTTGGCTGAAATGGGGTGACCGCCCTGCTGTGCTTTGGGATCTACCAGCGCGCCAATTCCATATATTTAGCGCCACTTTTCAGCCGGAAGATTTTTTCCTGCTGTCATTTATGCTGATTATCTGTGCCTTTGGTTTGTTCTTTATTACCGTGTTCGCGGGTCGCGTATGGTGCGGCTATACGTGCCCGCAAACGGTCTGGACCTGGGTTTTCATGTGGGCTGAGCGCGTCACCGAAGGTGAACGCAACGCGCGAATCAAGCTGGACAAGGCGCCCATGAGCCTTAACAAATTCCTACGCCGTACAGCCAAGCACAGCATATGGCTATTGGTTTCGCTAGCCACGGCGCTCACCTTCGTTGGTTATTTCACACCTATTCGCGGCTTGGTTGCGGATATGTTCACCTGGCACATGGCCGGCTGGTCGCTGTTCTGGGTCTTTTTCTTCACTGCCGCAACTTATATCAATGCTGGCTGGTTGCGCGAGCAAGTCTGCATCTACATGTGCCCCTACGCGCGCTTCCAGGCTGTTATGTTTGATGCCGATACCTTAATCGTGTCTTACGATGCAGCTCGCGGCGAACCACGCGGCTCCCGTAAAAAAGGTGTAGACCCGGCAACCGTCGGCAAAGGCGACTGTATCGACTGCGAGATCTGCGTACAGGTCTGCCCCACGGGGATCGACATCCGCGATGGCTTGCAGGTCGAATGCATCAGCTGCACTGCCTGCATCGACGCCTGTGATGAAGTCATGGAGAAGATGGATTATCCGCCGGGCCTGATTCGCTACACTACCGAGCACAGCCTGGAGGGCAAACCAACCAAGGTATTCCGCCCGCGGCTGTTTGGCTATGGCACTGCGTTGCTGGTAATGATTGGCCTGTTTATCATTACCGTAGGCAACATCTCGCAGGTTTCACTGGATATCGAACGCGATCGAAATGTTCTGTATAGAGAAACTCGCAGCGGTCAGATAGAGAACGTGTACATTGTCAAAATCTTTAACAAGGGTGCCACTGAGCGCAGCTACAACCTGAGCATGGAAGGCCACCCGGGGCTCACCCTGGAATTGCCCGATAGCCGCCTGATAGTAGGTCCTAGCAGTAAGTTGCAGCTGCCATTGAATGTGCAGATAGACCCTGCCGCACTGGATGGTGAAACCAACATGCCGATCACCTTCGAAGTCATCGCCACAGATGACGACAGCATCAGTGCCAAATCGGAAAGCCGGTTTTTGGCCCCCAAAGTACGTTAAAGGCTGTTACGTTAATGACCACAGGAACAAGTATGTCGCACGACAACATCAGCACGCCCTGGTACAAGCAATTCTGGGCATGGTTCGTCATAGCCATCCTCGCCTTTGCCGTCTTTATTGGCCTGGGGCTGCTGTTTGTGGCCACGATGAACCCTGACAGCCTGGTACGTGACAACTATTACACTGAAGGCAAGGCAATCAACATGTACCTGGGGCGCGACCATATGGCGCGCGACCTCAATGTAGTTGCCGACTTCAGTGTTGATGAGGTAACCGGCGACGTCAGCCTGCAGTTGCAAGGCGACTTTGTCGCCCTGCCGCGCAGCCTGACCCTGGATCTGATTTCTCCCACCCATGCTTCGCTGGATCATGCGGTCTCCTTGCGCCAGATCAAAGGCAACACCTACACAGGTCAACTGGAACAAAAGATCGAAGGCAGACGCTACATTGAGCTCAGTGATCCGGACAAACCCGGTGACCAGGGCTGGCGCCTGACCGGCGAAGTACACCTGGCGCCAGGACAGCCATACCAGATCACCGCGCAGTAACAAATGGCGCAACCCACCCCCTGCTTTCATTGCGGCGAACCGGTGCCTGCCGGCGCGCCCTGGCATGTGCAAATCCTGGATGAGCAGCAACCAATGTGCTGCCCCGGCTGCCAGGCGGTCGCGCAAGCAATCTGCAACGCAGGCCTGGAGTCATACTACCAACACCGCACCGAGCGCTCTGCCAATCCCGAGGCCATGCCTCGGGTGCTGCAGGAAGAGCTTGAGCTCTATGATCGCGAAGACGTACAACAGCGCTATACCCAGAGCAGCGGAGAGCAACAGCAAATTCAATTGCTGATCGAAGGCATTAGCTGTGCTGCCTGCTGCTGGCTGATTGAACGTCACCTGCGGGCAGAGCCCGGAGTTGTCGAAGCCAACCTGAACATGGGCAACCAACGCCTCAACCTGACGTGGCACGCGAGCGAAGCCAAGCTGTCCGCGCTGATCGCCGGGCTACGCCGTATCGGCTATACCGCGCACCCATACGAACCCGACAAGGCCGGCGAGCAAATCGCGCTGGAAAATCGTCGCTATCTGCGGCGCTTAGGGCTGGCTGGCTTGATGTTCATGCAAGTGATGATGGCCACCATGGCACTCTATGAGGAGTTCGACCAGGACCTGACCGAAGGCATGGCTCATCTGTTGCGCTGGGCAAGTTTACTGATGACCACGCCGGTTGTGTTCTACAGCTGCGCGCCCTTCTTTCAGGGCGCCTGGCGTGACCTTAAAAATCATCGCCTCAGTATGGATGTATCCGTGTCGCTCGCTATTGGCGGCGCTTATCTTGCCGGGATTTGGGCCACGGTTACCGGTACCGGCGAGGTCTACTTTGATTCCGTCACCATGTTTGCCTTCTTCCTGCTGGCCGGTCGCTACCTGGAGCGACGCGCACGACAGCGCACGGTCGAAAGCACCGCTCGACTGGTCAACCTGCTACCACCCAGTGCCGTGCGTATTCAGTCCGACGGCAGCAGTCAGCGCATCATGCTGGATGAGCTCAAGGTCGGCGACGCGGTCGAGGTAAAGCCTGGCGAGAGCATCCCGGCGGACGGTCGTATCCTGCGCGGCACCAGCAGCGTTGACGAATCGGCGCTATCGGGCGAATACCTGCCTATAGCTAAAAGTGCGGGTGACCTGGTTACTGCCGGGACGCTGAATGTCGAGGGCCCCATGCAGATAGAAGTGACTGCATTAGGCGAGGAAACACGCCTGTCGGCTATTGTTCGCCTGCTGGAGCGCGCGCAATCCGACAAGCCGAGACTGGCCAAACTGGCCGATCAGGTCGCGCAGTATTTTCTGCTGATTGTACTGCTCAGTGTGGTTGCGGTCGGCGGCGCCTGGTGGGTGCTAAGCGACGGGCATACCGCGTTCTGGATAGTGCTTGCCATGCTGGTAGCAACCTGCCCTTGCGCACTCTCGCTGGCTACACCGACCGCCCTGACCACGGCGACAGGAAGCCTGCACAAGTTAGGACTATTGATCACCCGTGGCCACGTGCTGGAAGGCATCAACCAGATTACCACCGTCATTCTGGATAAAACCGGAACCTTGACCGAGGGGCGCATGACCCTTGAGCAAATCCAGCCCCTTGCGAATCATGATAGCGAGCAGGCGCTGCGCTGGGCGAGCATGCTGGAAAGCGGTTCTGAACACCCTATCGCCCGCGCCTTCGGCCGGAGCATGCTCAGCGCGAGCGAGCTCAGCAGCGTTCCCGGGCAAGGCCTGCAAGGCGACTGCGATGGCACTACCTTGCGAATTGGCAAGCCCGATTTCGTCAGCGCACTGGGTCACTACAGCGCTCCTGACTACCCCGATTCGCCAGGCCAGTGGTTGCTGCTCGGCAGCGCCGCCGGGCCGATTGCCTGGTTCGCGCTCAATGACCGTCTGCGTAGCGATGCCGTCGCCATGGTTGCAGCACTGCAGAGTCAGGGACTGCGCGTCGTTCTGTTATCCGGCGACCAGTCTCCGGTAGTGCAGCGCATGGCTGCCACTCTTAACATCAGTGAAGCCATCGGCAACGCCAGCCCGGACGATAAGCTGGCCTTTGTTCAGACCCAGCAAGCGCGCGGTGAGAAGGTATTGATGCTGGGAGACGGTGTAAACGATGTGCCGGTGCTAGCCAGTGCTGATATCTCAGTCGCCATGGGCAACGCCTCTGATCTGGCCAAGACCAATGCCGATGCGGTGCTGCTCAACAGCCGCTTGCTCACCCTGGTCGACAGCATGCAGGTAGCCAAACGCACGCGCGCCATCATGATTGAGAATCTCTGCTGGGCCAGCCTGTATAATCTTGCGGTATTACCCCTCGCAGCGCTCGGCATGGTCACACCAGCCTGGGCTGCACTGGGTATGTCCGCAAGCTCGCTACTGGTGGTGCTCAACGCGCTGCGCCTGACGCGAGTCACGGTGCAGCCTCAAGCACCGGCCCGCTCAACCCTGGAGGTCAGTGCATGACGGTACTTTACATTCTGGTCCCCATTGCAATCTTACTGGTGATCCTGGCCATCTGGGTATTCAACTGGGCGGTCAACAACGGCCAATACGACGATCTGGATAGCCCGGCGCACAGTATTTTATTTGACGAAGATGACCCCGCTCACCTGGCCGCGCAAAGCCAGCACGATAAAGCCAAAACTGGCGATGAAAGCCCTGATGATAAATCGGTATGACGGCTGACTTGCTGCCGCAACTATTTACTGCTTTGGCGCTTGGCCTGCTCGGCGGCGGCCATTGCATTGGCATGTGCGGCGGACTAATGGGCGCGCTCACTATGGCCATACCTGCCAAACAGCGCCAGGGCTGGCCACTATGGCGCATTCTACTTAGCTACAACCTTGGCCGCATCGCCAGCTACACCCTCGCAGGCGGCTTGCTCGGCAGCTTTGGCTGGGCACTGCAGGGAATGGGTCTGGGGCCTGTATTACGGACCATAGCCGGCCTACTGATGATTTGCATGGGTCTCTACCTTGCCAACTGGTGGTCTGGCCTTACTCGCATTGAAAGCCTGGGACGCGGCCTCTGGCGGCACATAGAGCCGCGCGCGCGCAAGCTCTTGCCTGTCGAGCGCCCACGACAAGCATTGCTCTTAGGCACGCTCTGGGGCTGGTTACCCTGTGGTCTGGTATACAGCTCGCTGGTCTGGGCCAGCAGTCATGGCAGTGGCGCCACCTCTGCCCTGCTGATGCTGGCATTCGGTATTGGCACCCTGCCCACCTTGCTGGCAACGGGCGCTGCCGCAGACAAGCTCACTGCGCTGCTACGCAAACGCACCTTGCGCATCGGCGCTGCGAGTCTCATCATCGCGTTTGGCCTATGGACGCTCCCCGGACCGCATCAGCACTGGATTATCAACAAGCTGACACCACCTGCCAGCGTGCAACAGCCGGATAACCAGCAGCATAGCCACCACTAACAGCAACATCTTGAGCACAGCCCGGGGTGAAACCCATCGGGCCTTGTTGTACTCTTGCAACCAACGCCTGTACACCAAGACTGAAGAGACACTTTTGCCATGACTGACGCCATTAAACTTCGTGCATTGCCAGAGGCCCACTGCAAAGATTGCAGCTTGGCCACCATGTGCCTGCCATTGGCGCTGCATGACAAGGATATGGATACGCTTGACGACATCGTCAAACGTGGCAAGCCGCTGCGCAAGGGTGAGCTGCTGTTTCGTCAGGGCGACACCTTCAGTTCGGTCTACGCGCTTCGCTCCGGCACTATCAAGACGTTCAGCGTTGACGATGCCGGCATAGAGCAAATAACCGGGTTTCATCTGGCAGGTGAACTGATCGGCCTCTCCGGCATGGATGGTGATCGCCAGCCGCTGTCGGCCATGGCGCTGGAGACCACCTCGATTTGCGAAATCCCCTACGAGCGACTTGATGACTTAACGGCTAATATCCCCGGCTTGCGCCGCCAGGTAATGCGCTTGATGAGCCGTGAGATCCGCGAAGATCAACAAATGATGTTACTGCTGTCGAAAAAAACCGCCGACGAGCGAATCGCGACCCTGCTGATCAACCTGTCAGCTCGTTTTCGCTCCCGCGGTTACTCAGCCAATCGCTTTCGACTGGCGATGTCACGCAATGATATCGGCAACTATCTGGGCCTCGCCGTCGAAACCGTATCGCGTGTTTTCACGCGTTTTCAGCAACAAGGGCTGGTTGCCGCCGAAGGTAAGCAAATTGATATTCTTGACCACGCCGAGCTCTGTGCTCTGGCCGGTGGCCAACTCGATTGATCCGCAGGAAAGCCCATGATTTTTGACGAATACACCATCAAGTCGCTGATCCGTCCGGTACCGGATTTTCCCAAGGTCGGCGTCACCTTTCGCGACATCACGCCGCTGTACCACTCACCACGCGCCATGCGCATGGTTGCCGACAGCCTGATTCAGCGCTACGTCGAGTCGCCGGTAACTCATATCGGCGCCATTGATGCCCGTGGCTTTCTGCTCGGCGCGGTATTGGCTTACGAGCTGAACAAACCTCTGGTGCTATTTCGCAAAGCAGGCAAATTACCAGCCGACACCCTGCGTGAAAGTTATGCAACTGAATACAGCGAAACCACACTGGAAATGCACCGTGACGCCCTGAGCGGCGGTGAACAGGTGTTGCTGCTCGATGACCTGATTGCCACCGGCGGCACCTTTCTCGCCGCAGCACGACTGGTACGCCAATCCGGCGCCCATGTTTATGAAGCCGCTGCCATCATCGACCTGCCCGACCTTGGCGGCTCCCGCAGTATGCAGGATGCCGGCATTCCAACCTTTACTCTCTGCGCCTTTGCCGAGGACGAACAGTAGAAGCCCTCCGGCTGGCAGCACTGGCCAGCCAAGGCATTCACCGACAACGCCCATGAACGATAATTTCCTGAACCTTGCTAGTCCCTGGCGTCAGCGCCTGGCTGAATGGCTGGAACGTGCGTCCGTGCAATATCTCGTTACCGGACTGATCCTGATCAATGCAGTGATCCTTGGCCTGGAAACCTCCAGCACCGCCATGCAGCAGTGGGGCCATTGGCTGAGAACACTGGATCAGTTGATTCTCGCCTGCTTCGTTATCGAGATCGCACTTCGCTTCACCGCGCATGGCTGGCGCCTGCTGCGTGATCCCTGGGGCCTGTTCGACACGCTCGTCATTGCCATAGCGCTGATTCCAGCCAGTGGGCCTTTGGCGGTATTGCGAGCGCTACGGGTGCTGCGGGTTTTGCGCCTGATTTCACTGGTACCCAGCATGAAGATGGTGGTCCAGTCACTGCTGGCCTCCTTGCCCGGCATGGGCAGTATCGTCGCGCTGCTTGGCCTGGTTTTCTACGTAGCCGCCGTCATCGCTACACAACTATTCGGCGAGCAATTTCCGCAGTGGTTTGGCACCCTGGGCGACAGCCTTTACACCCTGTTTCAGGTAATGACGCTGGAGAGCTGGTCGATGGGTATCGTCCGGCCGGTGATGGAAGAGTTCCCCTACGCCTGGCTGTACTTCATACCCTTTATTCTGATTGCCACCTTCATGATGCTGAACCTGTTCATCGCCGTCATTGTCGATGCCATTCAGAATCAGCGCGACAAGGTCGCAGAGCAAGAGCAGGAACAGGCGCCACCCAGCGAGAGTGCGCTGCTGCTGGAAGAAGTGCGCCAGCTACGTGCGGAACTGCACATACTGCAGCAACGTCTACCGCCCAACGAGCCCTAAAGCACATCTTTGATCCTGGGCGCTAGACCTGGCAACTGCAGTTACTTATCATCTGCTTTGTTCAAAATAAAAAGCCTACCCTGCCATCTGGCTATAAGGTAGCTGCCGAGGATGATCAAGATGCCTAGTAATCTGCCGCCGGATACCCGGCTGCTGTTGATTGATGATCACCAGATATACCTTGACGGACTCAGCCTCACACTGGGTAGCCTCTGCGAGGGAGTGAAGCTGGACCACGCTCACAATGCGGCGCAAGCCATACAGCAAGTCCAGTCCAATACCTATGACCTTATCCTGCTCGACTTGCAGCTACCGGACAGCAGCGGCCTGGCCTTGCTACAGCGGTTGAACGCAATAGATGCCATGGTACCCGTCGCCATTCTTACCGCCAGCAATAGCCCCAGTGACCTTGATGCCGCCCTCCAGCTTGGCGCCGCCGGATTCATCAGCAAAACCGCCGACAGCAAGACCCTGATTGAAGCGGTTACGCAGCTCCTGTTCGGCGCGCAAGTAGTGATCGGTGATGAAAGTCGGCCACTGGACCGCCAGAGTAGCGCACGCGATGTCGGCATCACACCAAGACAACTGGAGATTCTGGACCTGCTAGCCGAAGGGCTGCCAAACAAGGTGATATGCCAGCGTCTCTGTTTGTCCGAAGACACCGTAAAGACGCACCTCAAGGCGCTTTTTTCCTCACTGGACTGCCACAACCGCACCGAGTGCGTCAGCAATGCACGCAAGCTGGGGCTGGTTAGTTTTTAACCGCTCATTTGCTTAACGACAAGAGTTTATGCACCACTCGGCGCAAGCGCGCTGGCAGGACCGGCTTGTAAAGCACCTCGACATCCGCCAGGCGCGCAGACTCGCCCAACTCCTCAGAGGTATCCGCGGTCACCAAGGCAGCGGGGCCGGCAAAAATAGCCTGATCGCGCAGCGCGCGAATCAAATCCAGTCCGTCGCTATCGCCCTCAAGACGATAATCAGTCAACAGCACATCAACGTCTATGCTATTCAGGCCATCAATCGCCTCATCGGCACTTTCGAACGCCCAGACGATGCAACCCCAAGACGACAGCAAGGTCTGCATTGCCTCGCGGCTAATCCGATCATTTTCAATCAGCGCAATCCGGCCATTCAGTGCAGGCGCCTGGGCCTGTGTCGGCGTATCTGGTTGCGCTTGCCATTCACCCAGCGGCACCTCGAACCAGAACAGCGCGCCCTCGCCCGCGACTGAGCTTACGCCGGATGGATACTTCAACAGATGAACGATCTGTCTGCAGATACTCAACCCTAACCCTACGCCCTTATCCAGCGTGCGGGCAGGATTTCGCAGTTGAGTAAACTCCTCAAAAATACGCTCCTGATCAGCCTCAGCCAATCCACAGCCATCATCCACCACACTGATACGCAAACTGTTATCCAGGCGCTGCACCTCAATACTGACCGTACTGGCGTCAGCATGAATCAGGGCATTATTCAGATAGTTGCGAATAAGGCGTTCCAGCAGCACTGGGTCACTCGAAACAGCATAGGCTTTATTGCACTCCAACTGCAGGCGGATATTGCGCCGTGCAGCAAAGGGCTCAAGGCTATCGAGTAACTGACGCAACCAGGGTGCCAGGTTGAACGAGCGACGCTGCGCCCGCACCATCCCGACCGACAGCCGAGAGATATCCAATAGCGAGTTCAGCATGGCCTGCAACAATTGGGTCGAATCACTCAGCTTAGCTACCGTTTTGTTTGCTTCAGGGCTGTCTACCTGCTCGTAAAGATGCTGAATAAACAAAGACATGGCATGCAAAGGCTGCCGTAGATCGTGGCTAGCCGTGGCCAAAAAGCGTGTCTTGCTCTGACTTTCGCGCTCAGCACGACTGCGCGCAGCTTCCAGTAGCTTTTCGTTCAAGTAGGCGCGCCGTTGCATGTATTCATACAAGTAGGCACCAAAGGCGCCCATCAACGTAAAGTTGATCAGATAGATGCTGCTGGAGATCACCGTCGACCGGCTGGAACCAATGCCGTACTCGGCAAGCAAATAAACCACGACGATTGCAAGAGAGCCCACAGTGGCATGGCGCATGGGCAGCCCTAATAAAAACATACCGGACAGTAACACCACGTATAAACCGTCATGGGTGATCCGTATCGGCAGGTCAGCCAGGCGCGCGGCTATGATCACCATCGCCACCATCAAACCCGTGCAGAAGTAGGCAAAAGTCGACACAGCAAAAGCGCGGTAAGGTGCAACCCGTCCCGCGCGATTGGCATAGAACAACGCAAAAATCATCACCATCAGCGCCACGCCTCGCACGCTCAAGGTGTAATTCCTTACCCAGTCAGGCAGATAGATGATGTCGAGCAGCATAAAAAACAGCATGAAGGCGATGCTTGAGATAGCGACTATTTTTGCGCGCGCACACATTTTACCGTGCAGGTAGAGCTGAAAATCAGGCTCCAGCTGTGCACTGAAACGCAGCCGAGCAAAACCTCTCGCCTGCCCCAGCAGTGCCGGTTCATCTACAACGGCACCGGCAGAGGTGAGCCGCATATCGCTCATCATTTTTCATCCATTTTTATTGTAATAATCCGGCTTATATATCCAGCCGTTATATCCGCAAAACCGAATTGCATAAAATAATTTAAAAACAACGCTTTACAGCGTCAATTTACAACTACGCTTCACCTTAGGCAGATAAACAACAGGATGTAGTCGTGATTGCCAACCCGCTCTTGCAAGCACCACAAGTCACCAATACTCAGGATCTCTTCCCTCTTAATCTGCTGGCCCTCAGTGCAGCTGACAATTTGTTGGAAAACATTCTCCGCCCCACCCTCACCTATCTAGGCGTCACCTGCGTCGCGATGGAACAGCTACTGCTCGGCACTCTGCTTACCACGGCCCGCCTCTCAGCATTGCAGCGCAACGAGCAGGCCATTGGCCCGTATGCAATAACGCCTGAACAGCACACCGAGATCTGGGACAAGCACCTGGCCTTGCAGCCTGAACTCGCCAGCAAGATACGAGGGCTGGCCAGCCAGCACTGTTTTCTGCATAACCCACATGCCGAACTGGGCTACAACCTGGGCTACGCCACGGCCATAGCCTGGCTAATCTACGAGCGTCAGCAATTGTCTATCGGGAGCCACAGCGATCTACCAAGCCTAGCGCGAATATGGGAACGCTCCTACCCCCATAGAGGTGGTCGTGCGCAAGATTTCTTGCGCGCCTGGCGGTCGGCCTGCAAAGCAGCCAGCCCAGTCTCGGCCTGATCAATAGCGCCCTATCAAGCCAACCCGGGTCAACTTGACCCCGTTATAGCGGGCGCGCACTCTGACGCAGCGCCATTATCGTGGCGCCCTTCCATGCTAACCACAGTGCCGGAGACCCTTTATGCCGCAATCAGCCAAGATCAACCGCCAGATTCTACTTGCTTCACGCCCAGTGGGCGCACCTACCGCTGCCAATTTCAATCTGGTCGAGACGGCCATCCCAACTGTCGCTGACGGTCAGATGCTGCTGCGCAATAAGTGGATGTCGCTGGATCCTTACATGCGTGGCCGCATGAGCGACGCGAAATCCTACGCTGATCCAGTGCCGGTGGGTGGTGTCATGACCTGCGCCACCGTCAGCGAAGTGATGGAATCGAAACTGTCAGGCTATGCCGCGGGCGACCTGGTCATGAGTTTCGGTTCAGGCTGGCAGGATTACACGCTGTCTGACGGCACCATGGTATTTCGCCTCGACAAGCAGATGAAAGAGCCCTCACAGGCGCTCGGCGTGCTCGGCATGCCTGGCTTTACTGGCTATATGGGTCTGACCGACATTGGCCAACCCAAGCAAGGCGAGACTGTCGTCGTTGCCGCTGCAACCGGGCCGGTAGGCACCGTTGTCGGTCAGGTTGCCAAACTGATGGGCTGTCACGTTGTCGGCATCGCCGGCGGTGAAGAAAAGTGCCGCTACGCTGTCGAAGAGCTGGGTTTTGATGCCTGTATCGACCACAAAGACGTCGGCCTCAATGACCAACTCGCCGCCGCCTGCCCCAAGGGCATCGACGTGTATTTCGAAAATGTGGGTGGCAAGGTATTTGACGCTGTTATGCCTCTGCTCAATGCTCATGCGCGTATCCCGCTGTGCGGCCTGATCGCCCAGTACAACGCCACCGAGCTACCCGCCGGCCCGGACCGCACAGCGCAATTGATGCGCTTGATATTGAGCCAGCGCATTCGTATGCAGGGCTTTATCATTTTCGACAACTACGGCAATCACTTCCCCGAGTTCCTGAAGACCATGACGCCCTGGGTTGAATCAGGCAAGGTGCGGGTTAAAGAGGATCGCGTGGAGGGTCTGGAGAATGCACCAGAGGCCTTTATGGGGCTGCTCGAAGGTAAGAACTTTGGCAAGTTGGTGGTTAAGATTGCGGATTGATTTGGGGTGTCAGCAAGACAGTTAAAATGCCGGCGATGCTGCATTTTTGATTGTTAATCAATTCCGCCTGAGGCGACCCTTGCCGCTGCCATACATTGCCAGGATCGAATCGCTCGTCCTATGGCTCACTGCTGTTTTCGCCCTTAGGCGAGTTCAGGCTTTTTAATCGTTCCCACGCTCCAGCGTGGGAACGCCAGCCATCTTTCAAACCGCTAATATCTCCCCAGCCAGTTCGCTCAGATACTCTCCCAACCGCACCTTTTGCGGCTCACTCAAATGCAGCCCCAGCTTGGTTCGGCGCCACAAAATTGCTTCCAGATCGCGCGCCCACTCGCGTTCGCGCAGGTACTTGATCTCGCGCTCAGTGAGTCCGGCACCAAATTGTTCGCCCATATCAGCCTGTGAGCGCATACCGCGCAGAAACACGCGGCTCAGGGTGCCGTAGCACCGCACAAAGCGATCCAGCTGCTGATCGGTCAACCAGGGAAACTCAGCCTTCAACTCGGCTGTCAGGCTGGCATGGGATGCAAAGTCCCCGCCAGCCAACGCGTA
Organism: Pseudomonas neustonica; assembly: GCF_003797945.1. Lineage (GTDB taxonomy): Bacteria > Pseudomonadota > Gammaproteobacteria > Pseudomonadales > Pseudomonadaceae > Halopseudomonas > Halopseudomonas neustonica. Next base: position 46,527 of record NZ_RKKU01000022.1, on the reverse strand, counting down.
TTCTGCGGTCCAGGCCGGCGTTGCGTTGGGAAACCACGGCTTTAGTTTATCCACCGCTGCCTCGGCGAGACGTCGATAGGTCGTCAGTTTGCCGCCATAAACCGCCAGCAGTGGCGCCTCACTTGCATCGCCATGGAGCGTGAGGCTGTAGTCCCGGCTAACGGCAGAGGGGTCCGCTTCGCTGGCGTCACTGATAAGCGGCCTGACCCCGGAGAATCGATGGCAGATGTCCGAGTGTTTCAACTGTCGCTTGAAATGCCCATTAACCACCTCGAGCAGGTAGTCAACTTCTCCGTCGGTAGGCTCAACCCGGGCCGGGTCTCCCTGATAATCGACATCAGTGGTGCCAATCAGCGAATAACCGCCCTCGTAGGGCAGCACAAAGACAATACGCTCGTCCTCATTCTGCAGAATGTAGGCCTGCCGCTCGTGATACAGCTCCGGCACTACGATATGACTGCCCTGCACCAGACGAACACCATAAGGAGAGCGCGTTGACACCACGCGCTCCATCACCCGCGCAGCCCAGGGGCCAGCCGCGTTGACCAGCGCTCGCGCCTGCACCCTTTCGCGCACATGCTCGCCGACCAATAGATCGACCTGCCATAGATCACCGACACGAGAGGCCGACTCACAGCGGGTATAGGGTCGAATGTCTGCGCCCAAGCTGGCGGCCTGCACGGCATTAAGCACAACCAGACGGGCATCGTCAGCCCAGCAATCGGAGTATTCAAACGCGTAATCAATCTCCGGCTTAAGCGGTCCCTGCCCATTCAATGGGCCACCAGTCGAACCGGGCAAGGTAGTGCGCTTACCGAGGTGATCGTAGAGAAACAAACCCGCGCGCAGCATCCAGCGCGGACGCAGATGCGGGCGGTGTGGCAGCACGAAACGCAGCGGCCAGATAATATGCGGCGCCTTGTTCAGCAGAACTTCGCGCTCGCCCAGCGCCTCGCGCACCAGCCTGAATTCGTAATGCTCGAGATAGCGTAATCCGCCATGCACCAGCTTGCTGCTAGCCGATGATGTATGAGAAGCCAGATCGTGCTGCTCGCACAACAATACGGACAGACCTCGGCCGGCGGCATCATTGGCTATCCCAACGCCGTTAACGCCGCCGCCAATCACCAGCAGATCATAGATCGCGGCATCTGCCGCTGACTGGCCTACACGCCGCTCTTGTGGATGGGGTTTGAACATCAACATCTCCGAAAACCTGCGCAACCATGCGCCCACTTGTTGTACAACGTCGCTGCCCGGCCCGCAAGGACCACAGGTGCTACTTGGCCATGCGCTCACAGACGTTTAATCTGTAGCTTGATATATCCAGTTGAAACGACATGACCCCAGCGACCAAACTACTCGATAAGGCAGGCGTCAGCTATCAGCTGCATCGCTACACTCACGACCCACAGGCTGAATCCTACGGCACCGAAGCGGCAGACAAACTGGGGCTGGCCCACGGCCGCGTCTACAAAACCCTGCTGGCAACCACTGAAAACGGCGAGCTGCTGGTCGCGGTTGTGCCGGTGACCGACAAACTTAACCTCAAGGCGTTGGCCACAGCGGCCAAGGTAAAAAAAACGGCTATGGCCGATCCCGGCGCCGCTCAACGCAGTACGGGTTACCTGGTTGGGGGCATTAGTCCACTCGGCCAAAAAAAGCGTCTGCGTACCTTCATTGATGCCAGCGCCACAAACTGGCCTACTGTATACATCAGCGGCGGTCGTCGGGGACTGGAAATAGAACTGAGCGCCGATGACCTGCGCCAGCATACCAGCGCACATCTTTGCGAACTCTGCCGCGACTAAGCGCTCAAACAAGAACGACAACCGAAGGATTTCCGCGCCATGGGCAAACCCATTCTTGCCATAGACCAGGGCACCACCAGCAGCCGCGCCATACTTTTTTCTGCCGAAGGCAAGCCTGAGTTCACCGCACAGCAGGAGTTCGCGCAGCATTTTCCGCAGGACGGCTGGGTCGAGCATGATGGCGAAGACATCTGGAACAGCACCCTGGCCGTTTGCCGTGAAGTGCTGGAAAAAGCGGGCATCAGTGCCTCAGAGGTAGCTGGTATCGGCATCACCAACCAGCGCGAAACCACCCTGCTCTGGGATGCTGAAAGCGGTGAGCTGTTGCACCGGGCGATCGTCTGGCAGGACCGTCGTACAGCGGATTTCTGCGCAGAGCTCAAAGCCGCAGGCCATGAAGAAAAGGTCACAGAGCGCACCGGGCTGCTGATTGACCCGTACTTCTCTGCCACCAAGCTACGCTGGCTGCTGGAAAACGTCGAGGGTGCACGCGAACGCGCTGAGCGCGGCGAGCTGCGCTTCGGCACCGTTGATAGCTTTCTGCTCTGGCGCCTGTCCGGCGGCAAGGTGCATCGCACCGACGCCACCAACGCCTCGCGCACCATGCTGTTCAATATCCATCAACAGTGCTGGGACGAGGAGCTTCTGGCGCTGCTCGATATTCCAGCCAGTCTCTTGCCCGAAGTAATGGACAGCGCCGCCGAGTTTGGCAACACCGATGCCGCCCTGCTCGGCGCCAGCATTCCGGTCTGCGGTATCGCTGGCGACCAGCAGGCTGCACTCATCGGCCAGGCCTGTTTCACGCCCGGTATGGTCAAGAGCACCTATGGCACCGGCTGCTTCATGGTAATGAACACCGGGAGCGAACCGGTGCGCTCAAGCAACCGACTACTAACTACCGTCGGCTACCGGCTAAAGGGCAAAACCACCTATGCGCTGGAAGGCAGCATCTTTGTCGCTGGCGCAGCAATACAGTGGTTGCGCGATGGCCTTAAGCTAATTCAAAACGCTGGCGAAACCGAGGCTTTGGCGCGCGAAGCAGGCGGCGCCACTGACGTCTACCTGGTTCCCGCCTTTACCGGCCTGGGCGCCCCCTATTGGGACCCGAGCGCTCGGGGCGCGATCTTTGGTCTGACGCGCGATACCGGTATTGCGCAAATCGTCACCGCCGGTCTGCAGTCGGTCTGCTTCCAGACCCGCGACCTGCTCGATGCCATGACCGCCGACGGCGCCCACAGCACCGCAGCCCTGCGTGTCGATGGCGGTATGGTGATCAATAATTGGGTGGTACAGGAGCTGGCGAACATTCTTGGCGTCACCGTTGACCGCCCGGAAGTCACCGAAACCACCGCATTGGGCGCAGCCTATCTGGCAGGGTTGCAGCTGGGGATTTTTGACAGTCTGGAACACATTGCCCGGCACTGGGCCTGCGAGCGCACGTTCAGCCCGCAGATGAGCGAAGACAAACGGGACAAACTGTATGAAGGTTGGCTGGATGCCATTCGCCGCGTGCGCGACTGAGGCTTGAGCAGTACTGCGCGCTTGCTGACGGCAAGTGCGCAGTGCTGCATCATCAACAATCAGTTGAGACCGAGCAGACCACGCAAGGTCGATAGTTCTTCGGCCAGCACAGTCACCGGGCCAACCAGCGCCCGACGGTCGGCATCGCTGACCTTGTCATAGGTGACAAAACCACTCGCAACATTGCCCTCTTCCACGTAATAGTGCGACAGCGTTGCCTCCATGGAGCTGAAGTTCTGCTCTATGCGCTCGACGAACGCAGGGTCTTCTTGTGCCGCCAACGGTTTGACCAGCTCAAAGATTTTCTTGGCGCCGTCCACATTACCCTGAAAGTCCCAGAGATCGGTTCGACTGTAACGGTCCTCTTCACCGGACACCTTGGTCGCCGCCACCTCTTCCATCAGCGCAGCCGCACCGCCAACGACTTTTTCCGGTGGGAAGGTCAGCTCTTGCACACGTTGTTCGAGATCCTCAACGTCCGACATCAGACGCTCGGCAAAAGGTGCCATGCCATCCGTAGACTCTTGCTTGAACAAGCCATATTCCAGACGATGAAAGCCGGTGAAGTCAGCATCTTGCACGCCGTTTTCATAATCGTCTTCACGCGCATCAATACTGGCATCCAGATCGGCAAACAACTCGGCAATCGGCTCAATACGCTCATAGTAGACGCGCGTAGGCGCGTACAGTGATTGCGCCTTTGCAAGCTCACCCGCCTTGATGGCCTCAGTGAACTCGCGGCTATGCGCCGTAAATTGCTCAAGGTTATCCAGCACATAAAGCTTGTAGTCGGTGATCGGTGCGACCAGGTCCTGTGGCGCAACCGCGGCATGCGCCGACACATTCAATCCAATCAGACCGAACGCACTAGCAGCAAAAAAAAGCGAGCGTGGTAATGACATCAAACATCTCCAGCAAATAGGGGTTTAACCAATCTACGAATAGCAAGGGTGGGTGCCCATGGCTAGCTTGCAGCCAGCATGCTGCTACCCAGAAAATCCCCTTCTTCTATGCCCGGCAGAGTAAAGAAATAGCCCCCACCAACGGGCTTGATATATTCCTCCAGCGGCTCACCATCCAGACGTTTCTGCACCGTGATAAAACCGGCATCCAGGTCTGCCTGATAGGCAATAAACAGCAATCCCATGTCCAATTGACCGTTGGCTTCCACACCGTTGGAGTAGTTGAACGGACGGCGCAGAATCAGATTGCGCTGGCTCTCAGCGGTACGCGGATTAGCCAGACGAATATGCGAATCCAGCGCCGTAATCTCACCCTTGGGATCGCCACTGTACTGCGGCTCATCGTGCTCGACGCCACCGGATAGCGGCGCGCCGCTCTGGCGCTGACGACCGAATATCGCCTGCTGCTCCTGCAGGGGCGTACGATCCCAGCGTTCAACAAAGTTGCGGATAATACGCACGGCCTGATAGCTACCACCCTCTGCCCACCGTGGCTCGCCGTTGGCGTCATCGACCCAGACCACCCGCTGCATAAGCTTGCGGTTATCGGCCTGCGGATTGGCAGTACCATCACGAAAGCCCAAATAGTTACGTGCACTTTCGGTGGAGCCATCGGCATGCGGCGCCATCACCGGCACCGTGCCCTCCTGCTTCCAGCGCACCATGAGCAAACCGGGTGTATTTTTGATGATGTCACGCAGCGCATGAATAGTGGTGCCCTCGGTGTTGGCACAGAACTGCAGCGATAGATCACCATGACAGCGCGCCGCATCCAGCGCGTCATTGCTGAACGAGGTCATGCGCTGCAAGTGGCGCGGTTTTGCCGCCGCCAAGCCGAAGCGGCCATCAAATAAGGACTCGCCTACAGACAGCGTAATCGTCAACGCATCCGGCGCGATAGTGGGGCCGAGAATACCGGAGTCGACCGGCGGGAACCGTTGGTCGCGCTGCTCATAGGTGCCGCCACTAGTGAGAAAGGCAATGCGTTCGGTCAAGGTGCGCAGCAGGCGCTCAAGGCCGGCACGGCCCGGCGCCAACACATCAAAGGCGACCAACATACCCACTGCCGGACGCGGCGTAGTGATACCCTGTTGATGCGCTCCGTGGAAGGGATGGGACTGCTCGGTAACCGCGCTGGTAGGCGCGTCTGTCACCTCTGCCTCCCCGCTCTGCTGGCTGGCAACTGCTGGCCCGCTCAAGCCCGCGGCGGCGGCCCCCAAACTGGCAACGCCCAGCCCCTGCAGAAAACGCCGGCGATTCAGACGGGCAAAAGGGCAACCAAAAGACAGATCATCGTGTTCACTCATCGCTGTAAACCTGTGTAGTAACTTTGTGCACTTAATACGCTGGGGTCAGCTGTTCATTGGCCTGTGCCAGCGCGCTGGTCAACTGCTCGGTCTGCTGCAACAAAAGGACACGATCAGGTTCAGCCTCCTGCAGCGTTTGCGCCAGGCCATCGCTACTCTGTTGCAACGCCTCAGCCAGTTGCGGCTGCCCCTGCAGCAAGGGTGAAAGCAAGGAAACCACCTTGCCTGCGCCTTGCTGCAGACCACGCAAGTCAGCCAGCTCACGAGCATTCAACTGCGGCTGCGATTGCTGATAGTCATGCCAGGCTCGCAGCACACGAGCCGAACCTTTGGTCAACTGTGAGGCAGGTACACCATCACGTTGCAAACGCGCTGTCAGCAACGCCACGTCGGCGCTGAGTTGCTTGGCTACTGGCGCCAAATCAGCAGTACTACGGGCAACAAAAAGGCCCTCAGCCAGCCGATGAAAGCCGACAAAGTCCGGGTCTTGCTCACGCTCGGCGAAGTAGTCGGCGCGAGCGTTCAGGCGCTGGTCCAGATCGCTGAACATACCCGCCGCCAACGCCATGCGCTGATCAACCAGGCGCGCTTGCACAAAGGCTTGCTGCGCGGCCGCCAAATCGTCATCAGCGATAGCGCGCTGCAAAGCCTCGGCACTCTTTTGCAGCTCACGCCCCTGCAGAATCAAATAGACCCGGTACTCAGCCAGTGGGCCGATCATGGTTTTGGCCGATACGCTTTGTATACTCGCCTGCCCCTCTACCGCAGTGACGGTCAGTGTGCCGTGGGGATTGCTGAGCAAGCCGCAGGTCATTTGATATTCACCTGGCTGCAGGCTAGCCGTGATCTGCTGATGCAACTGAGGGGCAATATTCTCGCGCTCCTCCAGCACCATCACACCATCCAGAATCTCCCACTCGATTGCCCGCTCGGATTCGTTGATGACAGTAAACCGATGACGCCCAGCAGGAACCGTGAGTGCATTAGGCTCGCAGCCACTGGCGGTAATGGTAACGCTGGTGCCCTCGGCATCTGACGCGGGCGCATCGCCCAGTGATAGATAGAACAGACCCAGTGCGGCCAGCATCAACAAGGCAGCCAGAGCCATACCCAAACGCAGTAACCCGGAGGACGGCGTCGGTGAAGACGAATCAGACATCGCAGAAGCTCACTTCAGGTGTTAGCTGGCCGTCTCGACCCGCGCAGCAACAGCCGCAGGGCGATCAGGGCTAAAAAAGATCAACAGGGTGAAAAGCAGGTAGCCCACATAAGCCACCACTTCACTCAGACTGGGTGCCGGCTGATAACCAAATACACCAGCGAAGACGCTGCCTAACGGGGTATCCAGCGGCAGCGAGGCATTAAGATCAAACAGCACTTGCTGGGCATGATTCCACCAGCCAGCCTCATGCATAGCGCGCACCGAACCGGCGAGCAGTCCAGCGGCAACCAACAGAATGAATAAACCGGTGAGACGAAAGAAGTGCTTGAGGTTAAGACGCAGACTGCCGCGATAAAAAGCCCAGCCAGCGACAACCGAACAGGCCACGCCAAGCAAAGCGCCGACGGGCGCCGCACTGCCCTGGCTTTGCTGAAATACGGCCAGCAGGAAAAACACCGATTCCAGCCCTTCGCGGGCAACAGCAAGAAACACCATGGCAATCAGTGCATAGGTGTGGCTGTGGCCACTGGCGAAAGCGCTATCCAAAGCGCCCGTAAGCTCCCGGCGCAAACCTTTGGCCGCGCGGCGCATCCAGAACACCATCCAGGTCAAGACCGCTACCGCGATCAGCCCCACCACCGCCTCAAACATTTCCTGTTGGCGTTGCGGGAATTCGGCGCTGACAAATTGCAATCCTGCGCCCACAAACAAGGCCAGGCTTGCGGCAAGGAAAATACCTATCCAGACAGCGGGCATCCAGGCGCCACGGCCAGTCTGGCGCAGATAACTGGCAATAATGCCAACAATCAGCGCCGCTTCAAGGCCTTCGCGCAGCATGATCAAAAAGGGAACAAGCATGAGTCTCAACCTTGTCAGAAAAGGGAATCTGATACGGAATGAGAATCATACATGTTACAAAATGTGTAATAAACGCATTTACCTGTGGCATCGCGCCGCAGGCAGCCGTGCACGTATGCAGCGCGGCTTGCTCATTACAGATCAGTTAGCGGTTAGCTCAGGTCTCTGGGCAAGCCAGTTAAAGAGTGATTCGGGAGGCATCGGCTTGGCTATCAGGTAGCCCTGCACCTCATCACACCCCCAGGATGCAAGCAGATCGTAATCCTCTTGCGTCTCTACGCCCTCAGCAATGACGCGAAAACCAAGCTTGTGCGCCAATTCGATAATTGTCTGGGCCATATGCCGATCTGCCGTATTTGCCTGCAACCCATCAACAAAGGACTTATCCAGCTTCAACCCGGAAGCGTCTATTTGCCGCAAGTAAGACCAATTGCTATATCCGGTACCAAAGTCGTCTATCGCGACTTTCACCCCTATGTCGCGAAGACGCATCAGCTGCTTATTCACCACACCTGGATTTCGGATCAGCACGCTCTCGGTAAACTCCAACTCAAGCCATTGCGGCGCAACGTCAAGACGCTGCATGGCTTGCTGTAAACGCTCGACGAAGACCGGCGATTCCAGATCACCGGCTGAAATATTGATGGAAACCGTTAACTCCAGGCCTTGTGAACGCCAGTCGCTAATCTGCCGCAACGCCTCTTCCATAACCCACAACGACAATGAATGAACCAGAGCGGTTTTTTCCGCCAAGGGAATAAACTCTGCCGGACCAACTCGCCCCAATTCGGGGTGAGTCCAACGCAGAAGCGCCTCAACTCCGGTTAAACGGCCATCGACCATACTGAGTTTTGGTTGATACTCCAGACGAAACTGATCATCGGCCGCAAGCGCCGAAGCAATACCACCCAGCAGTGCGAAGGAACGCTGATGCGCTCGGTCCAGCTCAAGTCTGAACCAGGCCCAATTATCACTGAGGCTACGTGCATAGTCAGAGGCACTGATAGCCAGTCGTAACCAGTTGGAGTGATCAGCCACGCCAGGATGCAGCGGCAAGAGGCCAACAGCGGCCTGCGTCTGAATAGGTATGCCATCACAGAGAATCGGGTCGCGCAGCGCTTCGAGCAATCCTGTGCTGAGCGACTCGCAGAGGTCACCATCAGCATCTTCGATCATTACCGCAAACCGGGTCTGGCTGGCCTTGTACAAATGGGTGCCCGAAGGTAAAAAACCTTGAAGCCTGCGCGTCGTTTCAACCATCAACTGATTGAAGAAAGAAAACCCAAGTGCCTTGACGACATCTTTCACGTAAGACAACACAAACACGTCTACCAGAATGACGTTGGCATAATCCGTACGCTCCTGCATCAGAAAAACGTCGTTAGCCAGACGTTCGCTATTGAGTAACCCAGTCGTTGCATCGATAAAGCTTCTCTCACGCAAGGACATGATTCTCGCCATAACCAAGTCTGCAAGATGCTTCAATATGGATAGCTGAGACGCGCTCAACTCAGGTCTGGGCTTAGTGTCTATAACGCACAAGGATCCCAGCCCGGTACCATCCTCGGTTATCAAGGGCATACCAGCATAAAAGCGGATACGTGGATCGCCGGTTACCAGAGGATTGTTTTCAAAGCGAGGGTCCTTGAGAGCGTCAGCAACCTGCAATGGCATGCAGCACTGCATACGCACAAAAGGATTGATTACGGGGCGTTTCAGTCGCCCCAAGGCCGACTCTGGCCAGAAACCACTGACGCTGGTTATCCAGAATCGATATCAAGGCTATCGGGGCGTCGAGACATTCAGCGGTAAGCTCAACCAATTTGTCAAAAACCGAGTCTTGACCGTGGCTCGTAAGGCACAGTTCGTCAACACGTAACTGTCTCTCCTGCTCCCCTTCTGGAAAAGGAGCGCCAACATATTCCGAATGCGCTAAAACCATCGTGCCCTCGCCATCGCAGCAATGCCATATTGATATAACAGTAATGCCTTGCGTGCAATACCAAGCGGGCTTACTAAAGCAGAAGTTAATATAAATTCGTCTATTTGAAAACAGCTGCAACTGCGCACATTCACGCACCTGAGTGGATAAAAACATCGTTGTGTACTACTGGCCCAGTATCAGCCGTCTGCAGGTAACGGTAGCAGCGTCACATGCTCCATTTTCAGACTGACCGTTTGCCCCCGGTTCAACGTCATCTCCAGCAGTGACGCCTGATGTGGCAGCAGGTCACCAATCAGCAGATTCTGCAAAAGGGGATTACCCTGATACTGGTTTTCACCCAGCACAACGTAATGGATACCCTGAACCCGGATCATGGCCTTACCGACCCCCCACAAGTGATTACCTGTAACAGTGACCGGCCCATCTGCCGGCACGGCATTACGCAGACTGATGGCGTATTCAGGCGTACCAGTAATACTGTTGCCCGTTATACTGAGCTGGTGCACATTGGCGCCATCAATGGCGCTGAGCTTGGTGTTACCTATGAAGTTATCCGCGATCAACAGGGGCGCATCTGCTCCCAGTTCACGTAATAACACGCCATAGCCTGCTCCCGCGCCCAACTGATTGTTGCGCACGATAACACTGCCACGTAATGCCGTTATCTCAATAGCACTCTTGTCAGCACGTAAAATCTGATTTCCCTCGATACGCCCGTCAGTGTTGCCACTCAACCGAATCCCGCTGAGGTTACGGACACCATCAACCCGGTTGCGGCTAAGTGATACGCGGGAATCGCTCAGATCCATAGCGTATTGCTGCATTTGGCTGAAACGGCTGTCACTGACTCGAACCAGGGCATGGTTGAGCTCCAGACCAACAGACATATCTTCAAACGTACTGTCGCTGATCAATACGTGCACTGGTGCTACAGCGGCGGACTGCTGCGAACTCCGAGCACTGGTGACACCACGTGACAGGTTCTCGTTATAACCAAGCCCAACCAGCTCCGAGCTTTGTATTTGCAAACTACTGCCAGCCCAGTTGATCAAAAACGGGCGATAAGGCCGGTCGGTAGACTGCACGAGATTGCCGCTGAAACTTTCCATGTGAGCATTTTTAAGACTCAACAAACCACGATTGATCAGCGCCGTGCCCGAATACCCGTAAAGATAGAGCGACGTATCCTGCACCAACAACGCTGCGTCGGGTGCGATCATCAGCGGATAACGCAGTAAATAGCCGTCCTTGTGTCGGCTAATGACTTTTTCATCAGCCAATCGTGTGAAGAGCTGCTGTAAGGTGATGCTGCCACCCTGAATAACCAATGCGCGTGGATGGTGGCTTTGATAACCAGCTATCGCACGAAAGAGACCGTTGTGTACGAAGGGCTCGAACGGCCAGCTACCCTGCTGAGCAGAGTACATGGTGAGCAAACCCACCCTCGCACTGCCAGCAGGAACCGGCATCGGCATTTCTGCTATTTGCGTCTCCTGCTCCAGCTTCAGCAGTTGCGTCGACAATTGTGCCTGCTGCTCAAGCTCGTTCAGAGCTTCCAGCGAGCCAACATCACGTGCCGTTGCAACACCAGTATCAAATAGGAGAGCAAAGGTCACACTCAACAAGATGAGAAAACCCTGATTCGGGGAGCGTAAGTGCATAAGAGGGTTCCTTGAGATCACTCGATATCCATATAGAAAAAGTGGATGTCGCCACCCACCTGGCTGTAGGAGCCCGTTTCGTCCTTGACGTCGCGAAACAAAGACCGAGCCAAAGGATGCTCGGGCTGCAGCTTGAGAAACGGCAACAACCAAATCATCTTGTGCTCGCCCGGTCGCTTCTGCGGCTCAGTCAATTCGGGCAAACGCTCCGGCGACTGCACGCCAAGCACGGCAAACTTGACGAGTTGGCCCAACTGCTGTCGTTCAATAGCAGTCAGAGGCCTACCATTGGCCTCTGCGGTTTCTGCCAACAAGACGAGTGGAATCAAAGCATAGTGAGTGTATTCAACCGCCAGCTCGCCCCGTGCGGTCTCTAGCGGAAGCTGCCTATAATCGCCAGCTTCGCCGGGCTCCATTTGCGAAAAGGCAAGCCCGAACGTCGTATTGGCCCAACGCAGGTAGTCATCACGATCTAACAGCATAGCTGAGGCACTGACCGCCCAGGCAGCCCAGTAATCGTGATTATTGAACCAGGCAAAAGATAGGGTCTGGCGCGGCCCGTAATCAGCTATAACCGCATCAGTCAGACGCCGTATCCAATCTCGTTGCGCTAACGTCAGCTCGTATTCGTTGTCAGATAAGGCGCGAACCTTCATTACACCCGCGGCTATAGCCGCTAAAGACCATTTGCGAACGGCCTTTCCGGTACTACTGGTATCGGTGCTGAGTAATGCGCCTGGCCCAGCCCATGCCTCAAGCCATTGATCCAGACATGCGAGCGAGTAATTGACCTCTTCAGGCTCACTCGCACGCTCAAAGCGAGTCACTATCTGCATTAGCCCGGCTTGATACTGAGTGAGCCTTTCACGAATCTGGCGTGACTCACGCGATAGCCGACGCAGTGTACTTTTGGTCGCGTCACGTTGATCGTATTTGCTGTCTATCTGCAGCGTCCCTGTGTACGCAGCTGGCGGCGCATGAGGGCAACGCAAACTGCGGTAATCACTGATCATCTCGGATTGAACGGTCGCTCGTGCCGGCCAGATAGTATTGGCGGCATGTGCCGGCACCGTAAGACCTAGTGCTACAGCTACCATAGGAGCACATAATAAAGAGCGTGCTATCGACATAAACGAACCTCCAACGTAGTGGGTGTTTGTAATGTCTCCGTGGGCTCCATGAATACCGACAACAGGTTGGCATTACGAAACTCAGAAGCCTTGCTGAGCTCAAGGTAGTACTGCCCACCGCTGACTATGGCTTCACGGCGAATCCACACTTTGTCTCGGGTGCCATTGTCATAGTAGACGATGATATAAAAGTCTTTTACGTTTCCGTCGCCAATGCGAATGTCCAAATACCCGTTATAACCCGCCAACGCACGACGTCCTGCACCCGTATTGCTAAGTAGCTCTACCCGCTCGGCCGTTTTCAGGCCGGGGCGTTCCTGTCGTCTGGCGAGCACGGTTTCTGCTTCTGAACACTGTCCTTCGATGGCTGGAATCAGTTGCCGGTACATTAACGGGTCGGCCAATGTGTAATTGGCTGGCAACTCCCAGAGAATAAGCTTTGGCGGCGCCTCAGGTGCATAGCTATCCGAGTTGAGATACTCAACCATAGCGCCGTACTCACCAGCACCCGGCAGCGCATAGTTCAGCAAATCAATACTCAGATACTCTTTGAGGAAACCGTCAAAATTGAACTGCTTGTTCTCTTCATCGCGGGCCGCTGAATTACTGGTGCCCAGCAAAATCACTTCTGGTTCGGGTTGCTCGTCAAATAGCGCGCTAACGTCATTGACCGCAGGAACAGTGCGATAGCCGGGGACGTATTGAACGCCGTAATCATTGCCGCACAAACTATGAAGCGCGAGGTTGAGAGTGCCGTCTTTATGCTGGGTTAGTCCAGGCTCGGTACGATAGGCCTTTTTGGTCAATTGTGGGTAGATCGGTTGCTCCCTCAGATAATCCGCAACCACTCGCGCAGTGGCACGAGCTCCATCCGAGGTCCAGTGGTGGTCGCGGCGGAAAAAGTACTCCTCCTCTGGAGGCCGATCCACCAATTGCACCATATCCGGCACCAGAGCTCCGGCCGCACGTAATTGCTCAAGATAGACGGCAAAGCTGTTTCGCGAGCGCTCAAAGTCAAAGCCCTGGTTCCAGTCTTGTCGTACTTTGCCGCGATGCATCAGGCCACGCGTCGGCTGGAGAATCATACCCAGTTGTATGCCTTTCGCGGCCAATGCATCAATCAACCGAGCATACTCGGCAGTCATCGCACGCGGCATACCAAAGGTATTGGTCAGATCCACCTCAGAGCGGAATAACCAGCGGTCCGTACCCGGGGTGAGCTGATCCATCAGCTTCATATTGCCCTGCAGATAGTTGTCAGGGTCTTTCAGCGCCGGACACAGTAGACAGTCAAGATCCGTGCACCCCTCATCACCGGTTGCATAGGCGGTTTGCGCCAGCGCCAGAAACAGCAGCGCGGCAATATATCGCAAGGCAGGCATGAGCACGTATCTCTTCCTTTTTTGGCAATCGATCATTGGCTGGCATCAATGCTATTTGCCACCATCATGCTGCGATACCCACCACCCTCCTGCATAATTGCATAACTGTAAGAACGCCCCTTACGCAGCAGCTGTTCCTCGTAGTCCGCTAGCTTGCGCTGATCCTGATACACAGCGAAACCGATTTTGACTTCGTTAACCATACGACTGCCATTCTGGTAAGCCGAGCGACTACTGACCACGGGCGTTGCCCCATCAGCCGTGGTCAGCGCGGCGTTAACATCTGTCAGGTTATAGAAGACGATCTGGGCGCGTGCTGGCTCCTTGACGACCTCGTCTTTAAGCAACTGCAGCTGCCCATTTCGATAGAGCACAGTGCTGGCAGTATTGGCCTCCAGCTCGGCTTCGAGGACCTGACCCGCCACACCAATACGGTGCAAGCCTGGCTCGACAAAACGATAACCGCTGAACTGCCCGGCACCTACCCGCTGAGCGCTAGTCTTGCTGGTCAGTGTGGCCTCTACGCCGGTATCACTGAGGTTCATCACCCGCACAAAGGCGGAGTTGGCTGGAGCCACCGCATCGTACAAATCCGCGTTGGCATCCTGCGCCGAGGCAGTTCCAACGCCCAAGCACATATGCAGCGAGCAAAAAACAAAGAAAAACCGTGTTATAAACCTGTTCATAATCGACTCCCTGATCAGAATAATGTGGCGTTCTGCTTGCTGACATCTCGCACGGTCGTGCGCTGCGCCAACAAGGTACGTAACGGAAATTCCCAAACAACGGTGGTTAACACCGGGTCATTGAATGCGTCACTGGCGACAAACTCCTCCATCGCATGGAAGGGACCTTTCGCTTCCACGCTGACGCTCAACAGATCGCTTTGCAGAGCCTCTTTTAGAAAGCCAACAAAGTTCCAGTCATCTATTCGACTGTAACTTGTGCCCACCAGCATCAGGCTCTGACTCACTTCACCAAACAGCGCCTCCGCGGCGTTACCCCGCTGGCTATCCACGGTTTCATAAAGCGTGATGGTGACGGGTGCAAAGTATTGCGGTTGCAAGCCCGGATCAAAATTCAGGAAGTTGACCAGATCACCTTTCACCGCCTTGTCTCCGATCACGCTGCTTGCGTAATGCCTGCTGCCATGCAGCTCGGGATACTGTCGCGCGAACTCGACAGCCGCAAGACGGGCGCCTGCGGGGCTCCAGTGCGTATCGTTGCGCACATAGAGGTCCTGCTCCTCAGCGGCCTCCACAAAGGCAGCGCGCACATCGCTGAAAGCAATTTGCTGCTCCTTCAGCGCTGCGACAAACTCATCATGCAAGGTAAAAACCTCAGGCTCTGGCTGGTCCTGAAGGTAATCACGCTGAATATCCAGCTTCATCGGCACCGGCAATACAATCAGCCGCTTGCCCTTCGCGGCTAGTGAGTCGCGCACCTCAGCTATTTGCGCCAACTGATTGGCGACATTGGCGTCCAGGTCATTGGGGATCAGATACTCCTGATTGGAGAATAACCAGCCCTCACGACCAAACACTGCCCCACTGGAGCCTTCATGGAAAACCAGGTATTGCAGGTTCGCCCACTGCCGCACGGAAAAGTCGCGCAGAAAGAGCCCCTTGTCATAAAAGGTCTCAAACTGCCGCAGCAGCTTGCCATCGACAAACAAACCCACGCCATGCGGTTGGGTGCGCGCGAAGTTGAAGACCGCTGGCAGTGAGTAGATAAACATGCCTGCCAGCATCGCAATAAACACAATGCCGTTGACCTTACTGGCCGATCTCATCACAGGTAGCATGTTCACAGCTCCTAGAATTGAAAATACAGAAAGGGAGAAAAGGAATTGGCGGCCAGACGCGTCAGCGCCAGCGCAAAGCCCAACCACAACAGTAGAGCGCTGAGTCCCCCCACGTGCTGCATAAAGTACGGCTGTGTTTCGTTGGCGTAATAGCGCAGGTTGATTCGACCCGCAACAGCAATCCAGGCCAGACCTATCACCACAAAACACATCGACATGATGGACGCGCCGTACACATAGCCGGACAGGCTACCGACACCATTCATACCCAAAAGACCGGCATAGATATCCAGACTGTGGCGCAGGTCGCCGGTATAAAAGAGCGGCATACTGAGATTAAGCAGGAAGAAGGTGCGAGCATTGCGCCAGACGTTGTAAGGCGTCGTGATTTTGGTTGCGATACGCAGCCTGCGCTCGAGCACCATGCCGACGCCAAAGAACAAACCCCACAAGATGAAGGCGAAACTGGCACCGTGCCAGAAACCCGACAACAGCATGGTATAGATCAGCGCGACCATCGCCCCGGCGAAGCGCC
This sequence comes from Pseudomonas neustonica, assembly GCF_003797945.1. Taxonomy (GTDB): domain Bacteria; phylum Pseudomonadota; class Gammaproteobacteria; order Pseudomonadales; family Pseudomonadaceae; genus Halopseudomonas; species Halopseudomonas neustonica. Next base: position 30,449 of record NZ_RKKU01000022.1, on the reverse strand, counting down.
TGCGTACCATGGGCAAATAAACATAATCACGTAAAAACTCCGCCAGCGTCATATGCCATCGCTGCCAGAACTCGGTGATACTTTGCGCCAGATAAGGTTGATTGAAATTCTCCGGGAAACGAAACCCCATCATCATTCCCAACCCAATCGCCATATCGCTATAACCGGAAAAATCAAAATAGAGCTGAATGATCGATACCAACAAGCCGAACCAGGCATCAAACATCTGTGGCGTGCTTTCCCCGACGAACAGCACATTCATCGATGCCATAGAGTCCGCAATCAATACCTTCTTGATAAACCCCAACATGAAACGACTGGCACCCAGCGAGAACAACTCCATGGAGTGAGTCCGTTCGCGCAACTGCTCCTCTACCAATTTGTAACGCACGATCGGGCCGGCAATCAGTTGCGGAAATAAAGCGATGTAGGCAGCAAAATCGATAAAACTGCGGGTTGGCTCAGCCTGCTTGCGATAGATATCAACGATGTAGCTGAGCGCCTGGAACACGTAGAAAGAAATACCCAGCGGGAGAATGATGTGTTCCAGCGTAAAGGTATTGATACCCAGCGGCTCCAGAACCCCGGTGATCACCTCCACACCAAAGTTGGCGTACTTGAAATAGCCCAGGGCAGCCAAGTCACCGACAACGCCCAAGGTTAGCCAACGAAAGGCAGTCTGCTTGCGCTCTACATCCAATGCGGCCTTGATGCGCAGGCCAAACCAGTAGTTCCAGTAGGTAATGGCGACGAACAACAACAGAAAGTCCGGACGCCACCACGAATAGAACAGATAGCTGCCCGACACAATGACCCAGGAGCGCCAGCGAGCGCCGACAGCGTAATACACCAGCAGAAATGCCGGTAGAAACAGAAATAGAAATACGTTTGAGCTAAATACCATGACGACAGCCCTGTCAGTAGCGCATCACGACGCTCAGCGTAAGCTGAAAGTCATCGTCAAGATTGCCCGTAGCGGGGCCGGCAAAAAAGTATCCGGCGCTGACCAGGGTATTCATATCAAACTGGCGGCCGGCATAGGCCAACGGAAAACTCTGCCAATAGAAGTTCACATCCACGACCTGGCCGAGCGAATGGCTGCTGGAGTCCTGCGCTTCGGTCGTACGAACGGGCAAAGAGGCATCACTGTTACGCAGACGCAAATCGCTAACGCGCATATCAACGGAACTGCGCGCAGTCGGTTGAGCGTCTACACCTATGCCGTAATACAGCAGGTTACGTATGTCCATACGCATGAAGGAGCTGACCAAGCGCGTGCTGTAGCTGGCATCATTGATCAACCGGTCAGACTGGATGCGGCTCAGATAAAAGCCATCGTCATCGTCCCCGGGCTTGTCAGTCAGGCCCGAGCGGATCACGATACGCGGCTGCCACGCGACGTCGTAGAAACGCCGGCCAAACTCGGTCAGCAGCGCCCAACCGCGCATATTCGTTTCGCTGATACCGCTACTGGCAACGTTATCTCGCTTACCGTGCAATGCAGCAAGCTCGACGTGGTAATCACTCAGCAGCAGCATGTCGAGATGCTCTGCACTGGCAAAGCCTCCGTAGCGCCAGCCAGTGAAATCACTGCCATCGTCGAGATCAACGTCGGAGTGATCTTTCTGATAGGTAAAACGCACACCGGCCCACTGATTTTCACGCCAGTTCCAGGCATATTCACCCAGGGCGTTGTGAAGCTTCTCGTCGCGAGGATCCAGCTCATTTACTTCGGTGTTGTAGTTATAGAACTTCTGCCCGTAAGCCAAAAAGCCCCTTGAGAAGCTATCTACGTAGTCAAATCGCACTGACTCAAACGTATCATCCCACCACAAGCCGTACTTGCCAGCGTAGCGTTGGCGTCCTACTGCGAGCGAAAATCGAGGATCATCGCCCAGCAGGTTGCGCCTAACGTAAAACTCGCGCAGTTCAGCGTTAAGCCCTTCGACGTTCTGCTGATCATCATTATTAAACCCGGTCGCATTGCTACTCGAGTCATAGGCCAGCCAGCCACGGGTAAACACTTCCCAGCGAGGCCAGCGCTGGTCGGGCGAATACCAGATAAATGTGGGCTCGTAACGCAAGCTGTAGAAGGTCTCACGATCGGCGCCTAGTAATGAGTCTTCCGGGCCATAGCCGGTCTGCAGCGTGAACTTGTTGCGCACTTCGTAGGTAACAATCTCTTCAGCGAACGGCAGATTGGCTGCTCCGACCTCTTCGTCAGCGACGCTCAGGCATGGCAAACAAAACGCGCAGCCACAAGCCCCCGCAATGGTGATTCCCTTCATATCGTCAACTCCTGGAGAATGTCAGCGCGAATACTCTCGGCTTTTGCTCGCTCATCGTCAGACAAATCAAAGTTCAACTCGCGCATCAGACTGCGTGCACGTTCCAGCCCCATGTCGTAGGCAACTCCAGCCAACGCATAGGCCTGAACAGGATCGCTACAGAACGCCGGTGCGGAGGCATACACCCGGGCCTGACGGAAGTAGGCCGAGGCAATGCCTTGGGCGGAAAGCTCTTGATAGATCTGCAGTGCTCGCTGCTGATCTGGCTCATCCAGCCCGCCCTTGTTGTAAAGGTCACCCAGCAGCTCCTTGCCGTCCGGATTACCCTGAGAAATCATCTGCTGAATGATCTGATGCGCCTGCTGCGGGTTCAGCGTGTCCCAGTTGGTCACCATCAATGCTTCCACCCGCAACGAAGGCGCACGTGAGGGTTCAAGCTCAGCTACTCGGTCGATCAACTGCATCGCCTCAGCACCGCTGTAGTCGTCCGGATAAGAGGTCATGAAATACAATCGCGTCGCCATTGCCGGCACCCAACTACGCGCCGCCGCATGGTCAACCCAACCCAGCGCGCGTTGGCGCAGCCCATCAGATGCCGCCGTTGCATCAGGCGGCATCGGTTCAAGCTCTGTACCTGCTGCTTTTGCGGCAGCGCGGCGCTGGCGCTCGGCCAGACGCTCATCAACGCGCAGTATCTCCGCGATGCGGTCCAGTACCATGCCCACCCGGTGCACAGCATCTGCCGACATTGCCTCCCGATGGGGTTCCAACTGCAAGGCAAATTGTGCAAACAGTTGATTTTGCTGCTCACCAAGAAAATGGTAATAACGTTCCGCAGCACGACCATCTACCATCACAGCTGCACGGTAGTGCTTATCGGCAAGCGGTCGATCTCCCAGGCTTTCGGCTAATACCGCCCGGTACAGCTGAAGATCACAGTCGAGCAGACAAGAGCGCTCATGCAAGCGCAACAGCTCCTCGGCCTCCTGCGGCGAAAACAACGAGGGGTAGATCAAAAACACGTCAAGCGCGCTCGCAAGCGTCTGCAAGTCGCGCTCATGCGGAAACTGCGTCAACGCTTGCTGGAATGCAGGACGATAATGGACTCGCCGCACAGTGTCGGTTTCCATCATGCGGGCCATTGAACCCAGCGCCCTGATTTCACCGCGCCCCTGGGCAAACGAACGCTGATACAACGCCAGCCTGTCCCGCTTTGAGGTACTGCTAGAGCCACCCAGCATATCGCCAAGCATACGCATGGCACGATAGTCACCACGTTCAACCAATGCTCGCAGATCGTCCTGTACATCCGCATTCGGGTTCTGGAACAGAGCGTAATCTATTTGCGCAAGGCTACGATCAGCCAAAGCATTTTGACTAAGTAGCAGCCCTGTCAGCAAAGCCAGAGGCAGGATCGCAGATGGAATAGGCATGGCCACTCCTAGCGCAGCTCATCAATGGCATCTAGCGTTGGCATACCCGGCAAGCCGAGATGGAATTGCACCCACACCGGTTTCTGGTAATCGGCTAGCGCCAGCGCTGTTTCCGGCTCAATGTCGAGTACGACCATCTGATCCTGATTCACAGATGCAGACAGAATCCGTCCATCAACAGTGGTATCCGTGCCATAGACCTGCAGACTAACCTTGCGCGTGCGGAAGAGTTTATCGAGCTGTTCATAGGGCACGCTGGCCGTTACGGTCATCGGCTGATCTTTTGGCAGCAGCTGCATCAACGGCTCACCTTTGTAGCCAAAACCATCAAGCCTGGCGCCGGAGTAATAGACAGTGCAGTCGCAAGGGCTGGAAATCACCGTTTCAATATTGGCCCGGCCCAGCAAGGCATCAACATCGCCCGGCGCCAAGTCCATCATCGCCGCAATATCCGCAGGCGAGCTCAAGCGCGTGCTTAGTTGGGTAGAGATACTGGCAACCGGCTGCCCGAGGCTCACCTCGGTTTGTCCTTCCGGCACCAGGTAGGTGACGTTACCGTTGTCCGGCATGTTGATCGCATAGGCACTAGTAGTGACTGACGCCTGTGCAGCAGGTATACGGAAAAACAGCGTATACGCCTTGAACAGTACATACAGCAGCGCGAGCACACCAAGCCCAAGGAAAATCAATGTCCCCAAACCCGCGCGCAGGCGCTGGCCAAAGGTACGTTCAAGCTGATACTTCTGCTTGCGCTCCTTGATGTAATTTTCCCGCTGCATCACATTGAACAAGCCGTTGATGTCGGCAATCTCGCCAGACATGTAGGACGAGATGATATAGCGCAGGATGTCGGCCTTTTGCGGGTCAAGATCGACAAACTGAGTACCCACGATGCCATCTTTTTGGGACAGCACTTTAACCTTGGCCTTGAAGTTCAAGTCAACGCGGCTTAGCCCTACGTTGATGGCCACATCATAAAGGCCACCGACCTCAAGGGGCTCAGCACAATTAAGTCCTAAACCGCCCAGCGAAATATCCTGCACATCACAAGCGATCGGCTCGCCCTTGCTGCCAAAGAGCTGCGCCTTGGCGGGGATTCGGGTACGAATGTGCTGACGCTCATCGATTGCCTCATGGACAACCTTGTCTGGAAGAACCGAAGTGCTCATATCCTATGGCCTTTTTTTCAGAGTTGAGATACATCCAAAAGAATCGAAATGACACCAAAGAAGATGGCGATGGATGACATCAGCATCGCTTTTGAAGTCCATTGGTTCAGCATTACATCGAAGTCCGCGCCGCCGCTCAGGGTGGTTTTCTGTCGCGTCCAGCTTTGTCGATCCATGTGGAACATTGAGTACACCTTCATCACCGACCCCACTATCTGGTTGTAATACAGAACAAACGGATACAGCGGGTCGACCGGATGCCGGGTGAAGAAAAACAGCACGGTCACCAAGGTGCGTGATAACAAAATCCAGAACAGATAAATCAGCAGGTATTCAATGCCGAATACCAGGCCAGCCACTACTGAACCTGACAGCCCCACCAGGCAGGTCCACATCGACACGCGCTGGTCATAGAGCACGTAGCTGGCAAACAGCCCCAGACGACGAAAACCCAGTTCTCGCGTAGCACGGAAATTTTGCCGCAGAGAGTTGCCGTACCAGCGATACATAAGCTGGCGGGTCGCGCGGAAGAAATTGCTATCCGGTGGATGCTCAACGGTCAGGGTGTGGCTGTCGGGCACGTAGTAGGTATCCCAGCCCGCACGCATAAGGCTGAACCAGGAAGACTTGTCATCGCCGGTGAGAAACTGAAAGCGCCCCAGCCGCCAATGATCAAGAAAATCAGCTTCAACATCCTTGATGAACTCGGGATCGGTCATCACCGATGCGCGGAAAAAGGAGAGACGTCCGGTCAAGGTCAGCACCCGACGTGACAGCGACATAGAGCACATATTGATATGCCGCTGGACGAAGCGCATGGTGTGCCATTCCTTCATCATGCGACTGCCTTCAACAGCGCAGAATTCGTTGGTGGTCACCCCGCCAACATTAGGCATGTAAGCGAACAACTTGGCCGCCCGATCAATACAGCCGGGCAACATAATGGTATCGCCGTCGACTACGCCAACCACTGCACCTTCAACCGGCATCCGCCGTGACAACGCACGGAACGCATGCGCCAGACCATCACGCTTGCCAGTGCCCCGCGCACGAATGATCACTAGGCGAATGTCATCACGCTCCAACACCACATCGCGCATGATCTGCTTGATGAAGTTTTCATCCGCCTTTTCAACGATTGAGGCAATAACCGTACTCGCCACCGGCAAACGCTGCAGCTCCTCAAACACCGAGCGATACACCTCGTAGGTCGTTTCCGTTGGAATGCGAAAACTGGTCACCACCATATACATGTGCGTCGGCAAAGCCGCATCGCCCATGCGCTCGACCGCACGCCTCACGCGCGGGAAACGCCAGTGCAGGAAGTACATACCTCGCATGTAATGCGTGAAGGCGTTGCTGTAGCGCCAGATCCCCAACAAACCAATAATAAAAATAAAATTCTTGTGCGCCGGATCCAGGTAACTCGGATCAACCATATTCGACGCCAGCGCAATCAGCGCCAGTAGAAAAACCCACCCGCACCAACTACGAATGCCCGGCCTATGAAAACCGGGAGCTGCATACTCAGGCGCCTCAACGGAGATTGCTCTGGACTCATCCATGTAAAAACGTGCTCCTTGGACTACTGGCTCATTGCCGGTGTGCGACCGTAGACATCATCCAACCGCTCGATATCGTCTTCACCGAGATAGCTACCAGACTGCACTTCTATGATTTCCAAGGGGATTTTCCCGGGATTGGACAACCGGTGTACCGAGGCGATAGGGATGTAGGTTGACTGGTTTTCGGTCAGCAAAAAGGTCTTCTCATCACAGGTCACCTGAGCAGTACCGCGCACAACAACCCAGTGCTCAGCACGGTGGTGATGCTTCTGCAGTGACAGCCGCGCCCCAGGCTGAACAGTGATGTGCTTGACCTGAAAGCGCTCACCCAGATCGACCGAGTCATAGCTCCCCCATGGCCGAAACACTTGCACGTGGTTATTAACCTCGTCACGCTCATCCTGGGTCAACCGCCCTACCACATCCTTGATCTGTTGGGTCTTGTCGCGATGAGCAATCATCACCACGTCGCGCGTCTCAACCACCACCAGATCCTCAACACCAACCATGACAACCATTTTGCTGGTGGCGTGCACATAGTTGTTCTGCGCATCCTGTAACAGAGAGTCGCCCACAACCACATTGCCCTGCTCGTCCTTGTCCTGCACTTCCCACAACGCAGACCAGCTACCTACATCGGTCCAGCCCGCGCTCAAGGGAACCACACAGGTCGTTTCCGTTTTTTCCAGCACGGCATAATCAATCGAATCATCAGGACAGGAGGCAAACGCCTCGGCATTGATGTGAATGCGCCCTTCTTCGCAAAGGCTACGATCCAGGGCCAACCGGCTGGCTTCAAGAATATCCGGAGAATAGCGCTCCAACTCCTGCAGATAAGTGCTGCAGCGAAACAAGAACATACCGCTGTTCCAGCAATAGCCGCCGTCTTCTACGTAGGACTGAGCGGTCGCCAGGTCAGGCTTCTCGACAAAATGCTCTACTCGCATAGAGCCCGCAACAGGGCCACTGTCCGTAGCGCCCACCTTGATATAACCGTAACCAGTCTCAGGTTTATGCGCTGGCACACCGAAGAGCACCATGGAACCGTTTTCAGCGGCCTCGCGGGCGCGTTCCACCGCAATATTGAAAGCCGTTTCATCGGTAATCAAATGGTCCGCCGGCAATACCAACAGCAACTCGTCACGACCTTGCCCCATCAGGTGCATCGCCGCCAGAGCGACGGCAGGCGCCGTGTTGCGACCAAAAGGCTCGAGCATGATCTCCTGCGCGCGCACCTTGCTCTGGTTCAACTGATCATCAACAATGAACTTGTGTTCCTTGTTGCAAACGACAATAGGTGCCTCAATACCCGGCAACCTCAGACGCGCTAACGTCTGTTGAAACATAGTCTGCTCGCCCATCAAGGCGTGAAACTGCTTAGGGAACTGTTTGCGTGACAATGGCCATAGGCGTGTGCCGCTGCCACCCGACAAGATCAGTGGAACCATAGTATTCTCCCAGTACTTAATCAGTTACCCGTGTGCGCGCAGCCGCACTAGAACGTAAGAAATAGTCTTGTAACAAACGCTGAATGCCTGGGATCGACAGCAAATTACAATATTACGAAGCCCAGCCAGATAATGAGTTACCAGCAAATACCTTCAAGCCCAGACGCACTTGAAGTCTGCATAAAGCCAACCAGATCGATAACGTACTTATCTTTATTGGGATCATTAACCAAAGCGGCGAACTGCGGATCACCGTTGCCTAACACCAATACTTCGGAGTCGGCTATAAGTTGCTGCAAGTCGGTATGCAACAATGAGGAAACATGGGGGATTTTTGATTCTATGTATTCTTTATTGGCGCCAAATACACGAGCATATTCAACATTCTCGTCATATATGCGTAACTCGTAGCCTTTGCCAATCAACTTTTCAGCCAACTCTACCAGCGGACTCTCACGCAGGTCATCAGTACCTGCTTTGAAACTAAGCCCCAGCAGACCAATACGCCGCTTACCCTGGCTTGCTATCAAGTCGAAGGCGCGCTCTATCTGCTTGCTATTGCTGTCCATGATACCGGCGAGCATCGGATGTGGAACATCCAGTTGGCCAGCACGATAAGTCAAAGCGCGCACATCCTTAGGTAGACACGACCCGCCGAACGCAAAACCGGGCTTCATGTAGTACGCGGAAATATTCAGTTTGTGATCCTGACAGACGATATTCATTACTTCTCGTCCGTCCACACCGCAGGCCTTGGCGATAGAGCCAATCTCATTGGCAAAGGTCACTTTGGCCGCATGCCAGACGTTGCAGGTATATTTGATCATTTCCGCTACCGCAATAGTTCTGCGGAAGATAGGGGCGTCCAGCTCCTGGTACAGCGCTTCAAGCTCATCACCGGATGCTGTATCCAACTCACCAATCACCGTCATCGCCGGAAAATCGTAGTCCTTGATCGCCGTGCTCTCGCGCAGAAATTCCGGGTTAACCGCCACCCCAAAATCGACCCCCGCCTTCTTACCCGAGGTCTCTTCCAAAGCAGGGATTACAACGTTGGTGACGGTACCAGGCAAGACAGTACTGCGGATAACGACGGTATGGCGCTGTGACTTGTCGCGCAGAACCTGTCCTATCTCGCGACAAACTGCATCCATGTAGACCAGGTCCAGATCACCGTTTCGCTTACTCGGTGTCCCGACGCATACCATCGACAAAGTAGAGTTGAGTACTGCTTCCTGCACGTCGGTACTACCGCGCAAAAGACCCGCCTGAACACCCGCCTGCAACAATTCGCCCAGGCCGGGTTCTACAATCGGAGATTTACCTTGATTGATCAGATCGATCTTGGTCTGTGATACATCAACGCCGATAACGTTATGACCACGAGAAGAGAGACAGCCGGCGCAAACAGCACCGACATAACCCAAACCAAATATGCTGATTTGCATAGTAGTGCACTCCATAGCTCAAAAAGACGATACAAGTCGGTACTTGCCGCCCCCCAACTTCCGTGTTGGTTTTATTATGCAAACAGGGGTCTAAAGTGTTTTTAACGAGCCTGGGTGTTTGGCTCTTTCGTTGCGAAAAACAATGCCTTCAAATATTTCTTTATGCAAGCCAAATCACAGAAACAAGCATTGTTTTTATCTATGACTCGTTAAAACCGCTACAGCAATTTGGCGTCATAATTAAAGCGCTCGCTAAGTTTCTGAATTAATTAAAGTAAAAAATAGAACCAGCCTGAGATCCAGCCACCAAGAAAGTATGACCACGCGCACCTTATGAACCAAAAAAAAGCCCCGACCCATAGCGTCGGAGCTTTTTGTGACCATCGAGTCCGCAATGGTCAGGCTAACTACAAAATATGTTGGTCAACTAAGAGCCAATAAGGTCCCTTAATACGTAATGCAGGATGCCTCCCGCCTTGAAGTAATCAATCTCATTACCCGTATCAATGCGACACAGCACCTCGAAATTGACCTTATCTCCCTTGCTGGTGGTCGCGACTACCTTGAGCGTCTGGCCCGGCTTCAAATCGTCATCGATACCTTCAATGTCGATCAGCTCGTGACCATCCAGCCCCAGGTTAGCGACACTCTGCCCATCCTTGAACTGCAGCGGCAACACGCCCATACCAACCAGGTTGGAGCGGTGAATACGCTCAAAGCTTTCTGCCAGCACAGCCTTGACGCCCAGCAGATTGGTACCCTTGGCGGCCCAATCGCGGCTGGAGCCAGTGCCGTACTCCTTACCCGCCAGCACGACCAATGGCGTGCCATCCTGCTGATACCGCATGGCCGCATCGTAGATCGACATCCGCTCGCCGCTCGGCACATGTATGGTCTCACCACCTTCTTCGCCGCCCAGCATGCGGTTACGAATACGGATATTGGCAAAGGTGCCCCGCATCATTACTTCATGATTACCGCGCCGGGAACCATACGAGTTGAAGTCCTCTGGCTTCACGCCAAGGCTTTGCAGGTATTCACCAGCCGGTGAGCTGGCTTTGATGTTGCCTGCTGGCGAGATATGGTCAGTGGTAATGGAATCACCAAACACCGCTAGCACGCGCGCCTGATCGACGTTAACCAATGGCTTTAATGGCTGGTCAATCTCATCAAAGTACGGTGGATTCTTCACGTAGGTGGAATCATCCTGCCAGGCGTAGGTTTTACCTTCGCTGATCTTGATGGACTGCCAATGTTCGTCGCCGCTAAACACATCGGCGTAACGCGAGCGGAACATGCCATCTTCAACCAGTGCCACCGCCTCGGCGATCTCAGCGTTGCTTGGCCAGATATCCTTGAGAAACACCGGCTTGTTGTCCGCATCCAGTCCCAGCGGCTCCTCGGTCAGATTCAGCCGTGTGTTACCGGCCAGTGCATAGGCTACAACCAGCGGCGGCGATGCCAACCAGTTGGCTTTCACCTGGGGATGCACGCGACCTTCAAAGTTGCGATTGCCCGAGAGCACGGCGGAAACCACCAGGTCGTTCTCGCTTACAGCATGGGCGATATCATCCGGCAATGGTCCCGAGTTACCAATACAGGTGGTGCAGCCATAACCCACCAGATTAAAGCCAAGCTGATCCAGATAATTAGTCAGCCCCGCTTTGTCCAGATAGTCGGTGACAACTTTAGAGCCCGGCGCCAATGATGACTTGACCCAAGGCTTGCGCATCAAGCCGCGCTCAATCGCCTTTTTGGCGACCAAACCGGCAGCCATCATGACACTGGGGTTGGAGGTATTGGTACAGGAGGTAATCGCCGCGATCACCACCGCGCCGTGGCTCATCACGTACTCTTTGCCATCCACCATAATAGCGGCCTCGGCGTTTTGTGCGCCAACGGCGGTACCGCCACCGCCCTCACCTTCCAGACGCGCTTGTTCCTGGTCTGCCGGGGCTACCTGCAGCGCCAGCAGATCGTCAAAGGCGCTGGGAATATCCGGCAAAGCGACCCTATCCTGCGGCCGCTTGGGCCCGGCCAGACTGGCAACCACTTCGCCCATGTCGAGGTGCAGGCTATCAGTAAAGGCAGGCTCATCGCCCGCGTCACGCCATAAGCCCTGCGCCTTGCTGTAAGCCTCGACACGTGCGATCACCTCATCAGGGCGACCGCTCAGGCGCATGTAATTGAGTGTCTCTTCGTCAATCGGGAAGAAGCCGCAGGTCGCACCATACTCCGGTGCCATGTTGGCAATGGTGGCACGGTCAGCCAATGGCAAATCAGCCAGGCCATCACCATAAAATTCAACAAATTTACCGACCACACCTTTCTTGCGCAGCATCTGCGTGACCGTCAGAACCAGATCGGTTGCCGTCATGCCCTCGGGTAATTTACCCGTCAACTTGAAGCCGATAACTTCAGGGATCAACATTGAAACTGGCTGGCCCAGCATGGCCGCCTCCGCCTCAATACCGCCGACGCCCCAACCCAGCACACCCAAACCATTAACCATGGTGGTGTGTGAGTCGGTACCAACCAGGGTGTCAGGGTAAGCCCATAGCTTTCCGTCAACCTCTGCCGCCCAAACACTCTGCGCCAGATACTCAAGGTTAACCTGGTGGCAAATACCGGTGCCCGGCGGCACCACACGGAAATTATCAAAAGCCGTTTGGCCCCAGCGCAGAAAGGCGTAGCGCTCGCCATTACGCTGCATCTCAATCTCGACGTTCTCGTGGAAAGCATCATCGGTGGCAAAGTTATCAACCATGACCGAGTGATCAATCACCAAATCAACCGGTGAAAGTGGGTTGATTTGCTGCGGGTCGCCGCCAGCCTTGGCCACAGCGTCACGCATGGCAGCCAGATCGACCACGGCTGGCACCCCGGTAAAGTCCTGCATCAGAACGCGCGCTGGACGATATTGAATTTCGCGGTCAGAATGCCGAGCCTTGAGCCAATCCGCCATCGCCTGAATGTCGTCGCGGGTTACCGTTTCACCATCTTCATTACGCAGCAGATTTTCCAGCAATACCTTGAGTGATTTGGGAAGCTTATCGATCCCCTTCAATTGGTCTGCCGCTTTGCCAAGTGAATGAAAGTGGTATGTCTTGCCGCCGACATCCAGTGTGGAGTGCGTCTTCAAGCTATTGACTACAGACATTAAGATTTTCTCCTATCGGCCGATTAACTAGCCATCGGCACCTGATTGACCATACTTCTCTGAAAGCTTAGTTACACTTTTAGCTATCGCAGTACCGAATTGCAGCTATCGTTAAGGGCACAGGGCCATTATTAGAACTAATTACGTTGTAAAGCGGTTTTCACCGTACTGATGAATATCGAAGCCTGCAACCGGCGATCAAACACCACCACGTGCAAGCTGTTAACAGAGCATAGACAACAAAATGGGTGAATTACTCCCACCCAGAGCATCCAAGGACGCTTACATGCGTAACAACCAACCTGTCACCCAGCGAGAGCGCACCTTCCCTGAAGAGCAGCGCCTGATCTCCACCACCAATCTCAAAGGCATCATCACCTACTGTAATGATGCTTTCGTCAACATCAGCGGCTTCGAGCGCGAAGAGCTGATCGGCAGCCCGCACAACCTGGTACGGCACCCGGACACCCCAGCTGCGGTCTTCGGCCATATGTGGGGAGACCTGAAAAAAGGTCAGGCCTGGATGGGGATCGTGAAGAATCGTTGCAAGAACGGCGATTACTATTGGGTTAATGCCTTTGTTACGCCTATTTATGAGCACGGCGACATTCAGGGCTTTGAATCAGTGCGGGTCAAGACAACCGCAGGCCAGGTGCAACGTGCGGAGGCACTCTACAAACGCCTGAACGCAGGAAAAAAAGCGGTTCCTGCCGATTGGTCAGGAATAATGTTGCATGTCATCCCTAGCGCCTTGATGCTGGCCATCGGCGCCGGGGCAGGTGCAGCGCTCGGTATGCCAGGGGCTGCCTTGGGTCTGGTGCTTGGCTTGCCCGCTGGCCTTGGCCTCAAAGCTCTGCTGGACCAGCGCCTCAATCGCATTGTCGGCGCAGCAAGCAGCAGTATCACTGACCCTCTGCTCGCCCAAATGTATACGCCTTTCCAAGGCGCGCTCGGCCAGATCGAAATGGCCATTCACAGCCAGCAAGCTCGGCTGCAAACCTGCCTGACCCGGCTTGCCGACAGTGCCGAACAGTTGACGCGACAGGCAGGCGAATCCAGCAAGCTGGCAGCGCAAAGCAGTGAAGGCCTCTCGCAACAAAGCAATGAGACAGATCTGGTCGCCGCAGCCATCAACCAGATGGCCGCTGCCACCCAGGAAGTGTCGGGCAATGTACAAAGCACGGCCAGCGCAACACGCGAAGCCATTGACCTGGTAATGCATGGCAAGACCGTTGCCGGCAGTGCACGGCAAGCGATTGAAAGCCTCTCAGCCTCCGTTAACGCCGCGTCTACTGTAGCCGACAAGCTTGCCTCTGACGCACGCGAAATAGGCACTGTCGTCGACGTAATTAAAGGCATCGCCGAACAGACCAACCTGCTGGCCCTTAACGCAGCGATTGAAGCGGCCCGAGCAGGCGAACAAGGCCGTGGGTTTGCCGTGGTCGCCGATGAAGTACGTGCACTGGCCAGCCGCACAGCGCAATCCACCGAGCAGATTCACTCGCTGATCGCCAACCTGCAACAGGCAGCCCAGGGCACCGTCGAGAGTATGCGCACTGGCAACGAGCAAGCCGATCGCGGCGTTGCGCAGGTCATCGAAGCTGACGATGCACTGGAAGGCATCCGCCTGGCGGTCGAGCGCATCAATGATATGGCCGGTCAAATCGCCAGCGCTGCAGAGGAACAAAGCAGTGTCGCAGAGGAGATCAACCGCAACGTCACCAATATCGCAAGCCTGGCTGACACCACCTCAAATGAAGCGCTGCGCAGCGCAGACCTCAGCAGCGAACTCGCCGCCACCGCGCAGCAGCAAGTCAATCTGGTTGAGCGCTTTAACCGACGATAAAGCCAAACCGGCGCGCAATCCCGCGCCGGTAGTAATGACCAGCCGAAAGAAGAGCAGGCTCTACTGCTTTTCGTCAGATATAGAATGCTGATTGCCAGACAGACCGACCAAAGTCCTCAGTTTAATCGGTAGCCGGATTAAACAGGCGACAGCACCAGACCAAGGATATTCCCCCGCTCCCATGCAGCAATGATAAACTCGCAAACTTTGCACCTGTATCAAGGACATCGTTATGTGCGGAATTGTTGGCGCTATTGCTCATCGAGACATTACCCCCATCCTGCTTGAAGGTCTGCGCCGTCTGGAGTATCGAGGCTACGACTCCGCCGGTGTCGCGGTGCTTAGCGACAGCCAGCAGCTGCAGCGCGTGCGCGCGGTGGGCAAGGTAATCGAGCTGGAAAAGGCGCTCGCCGCCACGCCAGCCGAAGGTCACATGGGTATCGCTCACACCCGCTGGGCCACCCACGGCAAACCCGCCGAGCATAACGCCCACCCGCACCTGTCCGCAGGACTTGCTGTGGTACATAACGGCATAATCGAAAATCACTCGCCATTGCGCAAAAAGCTGATCGAGCTAGGCTATGTATTCACCTCAGAAACGGATACCGAGGTAGTAGCCCACCTGCTAGCCCATCACTACCGCCAAAGCCAGGACATGCTGACCGCCTTCCGCGCCACCCTGGATGAAATCCACGGCGCCTACGCACTGGCCGTCATCCATGAAGCCGAACCCAATACTCTGTATTGCTCGCGCATGGGCAGCCCCCTGGTCATTGGCGAAGGCAGCGGCGAGCGGTATCTGGCATCCGATCCGCTCGCCCTGCTGCAGGTCACAGACCGCTTCCGCTATCTGGAAGAAGGCGACTACGCCCGTATCAGCCTGGACCAATGCGACGTGTGGAACCGCAACAAACAATTGGTCGAGCGGCCCATCACGCGTTACGAGCATGCCGCACATAGCCTGGACAAGGGCGAATACCGTCACTTCATGCTCAAGGAAATCTTCGAGCAGCCGCAAGCCATCCGCGATACGCTGGCTGGCACCCTGGGCGATGACCATGTGCTGACCGCCATACTCGGGCCCGATGCTGAAACCCGTCTGAACGATATCGCCAACATTCATATTGTGGCCTGCGGCACCAGCTACCACGCAGGGCTAGTCGCACGCTACTGGATAGAGGCGCAGGCGGGCATTCCCTGCCAGGTCGAGGTCGCCAGCGAATACCGCTATCGCACGGTAGTGGTGCCCGCCAACACCCTGCTGATCACCATTTCGCAGTCCGGTGAGACCGCCGATACCCTGGCAGCCTTGCGCTATGCCAAAGACCAGGGCTACCTCGCTACCCTCGCCATCTGCAACGTAGCAGGCAGCTCACTGGTGCGCGAAGCCGACTGGCGTTTGCTGACGCACGCAGGGCCGGAAATTGGCGTTGCATCGACCAAAGCCTTCACTACCCAGTTGGTCGCCTTACTCTGGCTAACCACGGCCCTGGCCCAGGCACGCGGCCAACAGGAGTTTGTGGCGCGCAACGTTAATGCCCTGCGCGACCTGCCCGCTATGGTGGAGCAAGTACTGACGCTGGAGCCTGCCATTACCGCATTGGCACAGCGCTTTGCCAACAAGCATCACGCACTCTTCCTTGGCCGTGGTACCCACTACCCCATCGCGATGGAAGGGGCCCTCAAGCTGAAAGAGATTTCCTACATTCATGCTGAAGCCTACGCCGCTGGCGAGCTCAAGCACGGACCACTGGCATTAGTGGATGACGACATGCCAGTCGTCAGCGTCGCGCCCAGTGACAGCCTGCTGGAGAAACTCAAGTCCAACCTGGAAGAAGTCCGTGCACGCGGCGGTCAGCTGATCAATTTCGCCTGCGAAACCATAGAGCCGACCTCAGACGATACGGTCCAAACCATCAGCCTGCCCTGGGTCGAAGAATGCGTATCGCCGATACTCTATACTTTGCCACTGCAGCTCCTCAGCTACCATGTGGCTCTGGTGAAGGGCACGGACGTCGACAAACCACGCAACCTGGCCAAGTCGGTAACGGTTGAGTAACGCTAGCGCCCAGCAGCAGGCACTGACGCAAGCCAGACAGACAGAGGCGGAGAACTGATGGATACCAATAAAACCATTCTGGTAACCGGCGGCGCCGGCTATATCGGCTCACACACCTGCATCAAGCTGCTGGACGCGGGCTACGCCGTCGTAGTGCTGGACAACTTCAGCAATAGCTCCCCAGAAGCGCTGCGCAGGGTCGAAGACATTACCGGCAAAACCACTACTCTGGTTCAGGGTGACATCAACGACCTGCCACTGCTCAACCAGCTGTTCAGTGATCATGCCATCGATGCGGTCATTCACTTTGCCGGGTTAAAAGCGGTCGGCGAGTCTGTCGCCGAGCCGCTGCGGTACTACCACAACAACGTGACCGGCACCCTGACGCTATGCCGCGCCATGCAGGAAGCAGGTATCAACAAGCTGGTGTTCAGTTCGTCTGCCACGGTATACGGCGATCCCGCCTCGCTACCCATTAGCGAAAGTTTTCCTACCAGCGCGACCAACCCTTATGGCCGCTCGAAACTGATTATTGAAGAAATCCTGCGCGACCTGCACCACAGTGCCCCACATTGGGACATTGCCCTACTGCGTTACTTCAACCCGGTGGGCGCTCACCCCAGCGGACGCATTGGTGAAGACCCGGCAGACATTCCAAATAACCTGCTGCCCTATATTGCCCAGGTAGCGGTGGGTCGGCGTGAGTATCTGAGTGTGTTTGGTGGTGACTACGACACTATCGACGGCACCGGTGTACGCGACTATATCCATGTTATGGACCTGGCAGACGGCCACGTTCGCGCCCTCGAATGGCTGGAGCGTAAGCAGGGTATCCAGGCCTTCAACCTGGGGACCGGAACGGGCTACTCGGTTCTGCAAATGCTCAAAGCCTTTGAGCAAGCCTGCGGCAAGGAGCTGCCCTACAAACTGGTAGAAAGACGTGCCGGAGACGTAGCAAGTTGTTATGCCGACCCGGCAATGGCCGCAGAGGTACTGGGCTGGTCAGCCGAACTCGGTCTTGAAGCCATGTGTGCCGACGCCTGGCGCTGGCAGCAGCAGAACCCCGATGGCTACCGTTAAACGCGCCTGAAAGCCGAAAGCGCGCGCCAGCAAACGCAAAAAGGCCACGACATGTCGTGGCCTTTTGTTTGCTCAATGCAGAGCGCTATCATCTTAACTATTGGCAAAATGCTCCAGCGCTGGGCCAGCCAACCGATAACCAACCCATTCATCCTGCGGCTTTGCGCCAATGGATTGATAAAAGTTGATAGCAGGCTCATTCCAATCAAGCACACTCCATTCAAAACGCCCACATTGCTTAGCTACCGCGATCTTCGCCAGGTGCTTTAGCAGCGCCTTACCCGCACCCACACCTCTGTATTCAGGCGAAACGTATAAATCTTCCAGGTACAGGCCATTCTTGCCAAGCCATGTTGAGTAATTAAAAAAGTAAACCGCATAACCGATAGGCTGGTTATTGCTGCTACAAATCACGGCATGCGTCGTTGAGTCTTGAGCAAACAATGATTTTTTTATATCGGCTTCAGTCGCAATGACTTCATGCTCAGCTTTTTCATAAATGGCAAGTTCTCTAACAAACCGCAGAATCAACGACGAATCATCAATCGTTGCTTCTCTAATATCAACACTTGGCACTTGGCGCCCCAATTAACAGTGACTATAAATACGAACGATCAACCCTGGCGCTGCTCGTAAATCAGATCGACGATACCATGTCCAGGCTGATAGCCCTGTACGGTGCTCAGCAACAATGCACGTACATCATCATAGGCATCGGTATTAACCGCCTTATGCATAGCATCCAGCACCGCACGTAACTCGCTCCAGGCCACAAAATCCTCGTTAGCACGGTGGATTTTCGGGTGCGCGGTCGGAGATGGGTTATCTCCCAGCAATAGCTCCTCATAGAGCTTTTCGCCTGGGCGGAGCCCCGTATAGGTCATGGCAATATCGCCGTTGGGATTGATCTCATCACGAATACTCATACCCGACAACATCACCATCTTGCGTGCCAGCTCCACAATAGCCACCGGCTCACCCATATCCAGCACAAAGACGTCGCCACCCTGCCCCATCGAACCTGCCTGTACTACCAGCTGAGCCGCCTCAGGGATCGTCATGAAGTAGCGCGTAATATCAGGATGGGTAATGGTAATCGGCCCCCCGCGCGCAATCTGCGAACGAAACAGCGGAATCACCGAACCCGATGAACCCAGCACATTGCCAAAGCGCACCATGGTAAAACGCGTGCGATTAACCGAGCGAATACGGCTCTCGTCGCCCCACAAATTCGGCGCCTGTTCAGCGCTCAGCGCTTGCAAGACCATCTCTGCCAGGCGCTTGGTTGCGCCCATCACATTAGTCGGCCGAACCGCCTTGTCAGTGGAGATCAACACGCAGTTCTGAACCTGGCAGCGGATGGCTGCCTGCGCCACTTTTAGCGTGCCAAATACATTATTCATGATGCCTTCAGCCACGTTGTGCTCAACCATCGGCACGTGCTTGTAAGCAGCCGCGTGATAGACCGTGTTAACGCCCCAGGCAGACATGGTGTCTTCCAACCGCACACCATTGCGTACCGACCCCAGAATCGGCACCAACAGCACATCCAGCTCATTGGCGCGAATCCAGCCCTGCAACTCGCTGTGAATGGCGTACAGGCCATATTCGTTATGTTCAAACAGAACCAGCTTGGCGGGCAAGGCGTTGATAATCTGCCGGCACAGCTCACTACCGATAGAGCCACCCGCCCCCGTCACCATAACCACCTGGTCACGAATACAGAACTCCAGCAGCTCGTCCGCGGGTGCGACGGGGTCACGGCCCAGCAGATCGGCCACGTCGATTTCCTGCAGATCGTCTACCTTCACCTTGCCACTCGCAATGTCCATAATGCCGGGGATACTGCGCACGTGTAGCGGGAAGGGTGCCAACCGGTTCAGGATTTTCTGCCGCGTCAAGCGCGAGGCCGAGGGCACCGCCAACAGAATCTGCTGCACGCCCGTCTCCGCCATCATGCGCCCCACCTGATTGGACGAGTAAACCGTCAGGCCCGCAATCATCCGCCCTTCCAGGCTTGGATCATCATCAACAAAGGCCCGAGGTTTGAGCGTACGCCCAACACGCAAAGACGCCAGCAACTGATTGCCCGCTTCCCCGGCACCAAAGATGGCCACGGGCATACCGCTGTCATCCTCCCGGTTGGCAGCCTTGGCACCTACGCCGCCGCCAATCAGCCAGTCACCCATAAAGTACTCGCGCGCAGCAAGACGCAGCCCGCCAATAAACAGCAGGCTTAACGACCAGTAAGAAAACATCGCCGCACGCGGAAAGAGCACCTGCCAGCCGTTATCGCGGCCAATCAGCACAGCCACAGCCAATGCGGCAAAGGCCAGGGTCACGGCCTTGAAAATATCGATCAGCGCCTGGTTGCCAAAATGGCGCATAACTGCCCGATACATCCCCGTCTTGATATAGATCGGCAATGCCAGTACCGGTGCCAATACAAACAACCACAGCTGCTCAGTTGAGGGGAATAGCCAACCTTCTTCTCCGCCCAAACGCAGGAAGAGGGATAGCCAGAGAGCGCTCCAAATGAGGAGGATGTCCACGGTAATTTGCAGAATGCGTTTTTGCGCATAACTCAAGCCAATCAACCGCTCCTTGAGCATTAAACTCTCCACCAAGACAAAACGAATGAGCATTATAAAGAATAGAACAGGGTGCAGGGGCGTTATCTACTTACGCCCCCGCAACAATCCTTGATGCGCATCTCAAACAGCGTTACTGAGCAGATATCTGTGCGACCAACTCGTCTGTCTTCTCCTGCATCAGGGCCGCGTCAGCACGGCTTTCCACGTTCAGGCGGATAACCGGCTCGGTATTGGACGCACGCAGGTTAAAGCGCCACTGCGCGAATTCGACACTCAAGCCATCCACATGCTCTACGCTCAGCGCCTTCTCCGCATACAGCGATTCGATACGAGCCAACACCGCTGGGGCATCAGTGACCGTCAAGTTGATCTCCCCTGATGAAGGATAGGCGGCAATGCGCTCGCGCACCAACTCAGACAGGGATTTGCCCTTGCGGCAGACCAACTCGGCCACCAGCAGCCAGGGAATCATGCCACTGTCACAATAGGCAAAATCGCGGAAGTAATGGTGCGCGCTCATTTCGCCACCATAGGCCGCATCTTCTTTGCGCATGCGCTCCTTGATGAACGCGTGCCCGGCCTTGGTCTGCACGGCAACACCACCGTACTGCTCAACCAGATCAATAGTGTTCCACACCAGGCGAGGGTCATGCACAACGCGCGCGCCAGCCTCTTTCTGCATAAAGGCTTCGGCCAACAGGCCAACAATGTAATACCCCTCAATGAACTCGCCGTGCTCGTCAAACAGAAAGCAGCGATCAAAGTCGCCATCCCAGGCGATACCCATGTCAGCGCCATGCTGCTTCACCGCGTCGCCGGTTAGCGCACGATTCTCCAACAACATCGGGTTGGGAATGCCATTCGGGAAGCTACTATCCGGCTCATGGCAGATCTTGATCAACTCTACCGGCATACCCGCTTGCTTGATCGCCTTCTCCAGCGCATCGACCGCCGGACCGGCAGCGCCATTACCGGCATTCACCACCAATCGCAGTGGCGTAAACAGCGCAGGCTCGATGTAGCCCATCAAGTGCTCAATGTAGGCATCGCGCAGATCCAGCCGCTCGTACTTACCGCGTTTGTCAGCGGCAACGCTAGGGTCTACCCCATCAACCAAGGTAAACGACATGGACTCCGCCAGCGCACGAATATCCGCCAGCCCGGTATCTGCCGAGATGGGCCGAGAGCCTTCGCGCACCATCTTAAAACCGTTGTAATCAATCGGGTTATGCGAGGCCGTCACCTCGATGCCGCCATCCACGCCCAGGTGGAAGGTCGCGAAATAAACCTCCTCGGTGCCCACCATGCCGAGATCCAGCACATCAACACCCTCATCACGTAGCCCGTTAGCCAAAGCAGCTTTAAGGCCTGCCGTGCTCTCACGTATATCGCCACCCAACACAATGCTTTTGGGTTTACGCCACTGCGCAAAAGCACGTGCTATGCGGTACGCGATATTTTCATCCAGCTGAGTGCCCAACTGACCGCGAATGTCATAAGCCTTGAAACAGGTAATTTCGGACATGAGTTTTCCCTGAAAGAGTTAGCCAAGCCGACCGTGCCAGCTTGGCTATAGCGATAAAACGGGTAGCACGCAAAAAGGCAGCAGGCTGCTAAATGTGCGGCCTACAAGGCGTGACCTAACCCATGATACGAGCCAGCAGCCCGGTGGTAGAGGAATCGGCATTATTGATTTCCGCGCCATCGCCGCGGATATAAGCGAGCGTATCCATGGCGATTTTTTTGCCCATTTCCACGCCCCATTGATCAAAGGGGTTGATATCCCAGATAACCGACTGCACAAACACCTTGTGTTCATAGAGCGCAATCAGAGCGCCAAGGCTGTAAGGCGTCAACTCGTCCAACAACAAGGTCGAGCTGGGCTGATTACCACGATAGCGTTGGTTCAGCGGCAACTGCTCTGCGCCCTCAACGGCCGCATCGCCCAACGCCAACAAACGCGACTGCGCAAGGCAGTTGGCCAAGGCCAGTTCATGCTGCGCCACCAGCTGGGTTGCAGACGCGTGGTGCTGCTCCTCCAGATAACGCTTGGCCGGCACAATAAAATCACAGGTCACCGCCTCAGTGCCCTGGTGCAGCAACTGATAAAACGCGTGTTGCGCGTTAGGCCCCACGTTGCCCCATACAATCGGACAGGTCGCGTAATCGACCGTCTCTCCGGCCAGGTTCACGCTCTTGCCGTTAGATTCCATCTCCAGCTGCTCAAAGTAATCAGGCAGCGCCTGCAAGCGACCGTCGTACGGCAAGATCGCATGCGCGTTAATAGCCATCACGTTGGTATTCCACACCCCAATCATGCCCAACAAAACAGGCAGGTTGTCAGCAAAAGGCGCTTGCTGAAAGTGCTGATCCATCGCGTGCGCTCCGGCCAGGAGTTCACGGAACGCCTGCATACCAATCGCCAACGCGACCGGCAGACCAATCGCGGACCACAGCGAGTAGCGCCCACCCACCCAGTCCCAGAGCTGCATTTGATTGGCCGGCGCAATGCCCCACTCGGTCATCCTGTTGGCCGCAGCGGAAACGCCGAGAAAGTGACAGCCAAGTAAACCGGGACGCTCGCCCATCTCGCGCTCAAGCCAATGCCGCGCGGTCGCCGCATTACTCAAGGTATCGATGGTGGAAAACGACTTGGAAGAGATAATAAACAGCGTGGAATGCGCACTAAGGCCGCCCAGCAACTGCGATAGCTGACTACCATCCATCGTGGAGGCAAAATGCACATGCAGCGGTGATTTGCCAGGCAAACACCAATCGGTCAATGCCTCGGAAACCATCAGCGGGCCAAGGTCCGAGCCGCCAACGCCAATGTTTACCACGTCGGTGATGACCTCACCGGTCACGCCGCGCCACTGGCCCGAGCGTACCTGCTGCACCACTTGCTCCATACGTGCCAGTTGCGCGTGGACCAACGCCGCCACATCTTCGCCATTGACCGAACACTCAGCCCCGGCTGGCAAACGCAGCGCCCAGTGCATGGCCGCACGCTGCTCACTCTGGTTAACCACCGCGCCAGAAAACAGTGACTGAATACGCTCTTGCAGCTTTTGCTCATGGGCCAGATCGAGCAAACAATCCAGCGTCTTCTGCCCCAAACGCTGCTTGGAGAAATCGAACAAAATGGGACCAAACTCGCGGTGCAGCTGAGCAAACCGCTGCGGATCATCAGCAAAGAGACCGGCAAGATGTTTATCGCGCATGGTATCGCCGTGGGCCATCAGTGCCTGCCAGGCCTCACTATTGCGTCTGGACTCGTGCATTGCTCAGCGCCTCCCTATGCCAAGGTAATCAAACCCACTTTGCTTCATGAAGTCCGGGTCCCATACGTTACGGCCGTCCAGCAGCAACGGGTGCGCCATACTCATCTTCAGGCGGAACAAATCCGGGCTCCAGTAAGCCTTCCACTCGGTCACCAACATCAAGGCGTCAGCGCCGGCAGCAGCCTCGTAGGGATCGTCGTGCAATACCAGATCATCACGCTCACCAGCCCACTCACGCAGCACGCCCAAGGCCCGGGGATCATGCACATGCACCTCAACGCCCTGCGCCCACAGCGCCTCCATCAGTTTCAGCGCGGGTGAGTTATCAATACGGGAGGTTTCCGGCTTGAACGACACCCCCCAAATGGCCACACGTCGACCACGCAGGTTGGTACCGTAGTGCTGCCATAGTTTGCGAAACAACACTTCCTTCTGTCGCTCGTTAATGCGCAGCACCTCGTCCAGCAACTGCGGCTGCATACCACTGCCCTGCAGGGTAGTCGCCAGGCTCATCACGTCACGCGAGAAGCTCAGCCCACCAAAGCCACAACCGGGGTACAAATAAGCGTCGCCGATGCGCTTGTCGGCACCCATGCCCTGACGCACCCGCTCAATATCAACCTGCAGCGTATCTGCCAGATTCGCCATGTCATTCATATAACTCAAACGCGTCGCCAGCATGCCGGTAATGGCCAGCTTGGAAAACTCGGCTTCGCGTGAACTCATCACCATGACGGCATCACGGCGGCGATTAAACGGACGTAACAACTCAGCCACCAGGTTCTGCGCCCAAAGATGCTCAGACCCCAGCAGCCAACTATCTGCACGCATAAAACTCTGCAGCGCGTTACCTTCGATCAACAAATCCGGCAAGCTGACCACCGCACAATCGGTATCCGACAGCTCCGCTCGCGCGCTCAGCGCCTGCTGCAAGCTATCACTGGTCCCCACCGCGAAGGTCGACTGATTCACTACCAACCAGGGCTGCACACGATCAGTCGGGAGCGCCGTGACCACCGCATGCGCCAACTCAAGCGCATCCGGGCTCAACGCCAACCAGACGACCGTGCTCGCCTGATGCGGCGGTGTTTGCATGGTGCAGAGCAGTAAACGACCGGACTCGGCCTGCTCCGCCATCATCTCGGCCAGACCAGGCTCACGAAACGGGCACTCACGCCGCGCTAACTGCATGGCCACATTGCCCTCAGGCACGTGCAGCTGCACGTTATTGCCGGATGACGCTAACGCCGTGGCTGCCACCAGCGCGCACAGAGTATCGCCATAAACATCCAGGTGCATGACTAGCTCCCTATGTCCTGCTCAGGATTGATAACGCGCCAACAGCGCCTTGAAATCAGCACCCAGTTGCGGGTGATTCAGGCCATAGGCCAAGGTCGCCTCCAGGTAACCCAGCTTGCTGCCGCAATCGTAAGAGCGGCCACGAATACGATAAGCCTCAACGCCACTGCCGCCCATCAGCGTGGCAATGGCATCGGTCAACTGGATTTCGCCACCGGCACCCGGCTTGGTTTTAGCCAGCAGATCAAAGATTTCAACGGGCAGCACGTAACGCCCGACAATAGCGAGATTGGAGGGCGCATCAGCGCGTGCCGGCTTCTCGACCACACTGCTCATCGGCGCATGCTTGCCCTGACGCAATTCGGTGCCGTTTAGATCCACCACCCCATATTGGTGCACGCGATCATAAGGAACAGGCTCAACCATAATCTGCGCCTGACCGCTCTGCGCGTAACGCGAGGTCATCAGATTAAGGTCGCTCATATCACCCGACTGCTCCACCAGCACATCCGGCAACAACACAGCAAAAGGCGCATCACCCACCACGGGCCGCGCGCAATACACCGCGTGCCCCAACCCCAGCGCCTTGCCCTGGCGCACCGCAGTCACCTTGAGCGAAGGCGGCGCTATATCGTGCAGGATTTGCAGCAGTTCATCCTTGCCGCGCCGCTCTAACTCGGCCTCTAGCTCGTAGTTCACATCAAAGTGATCTTCAATCGCCTTCTTACTGGAATGGGTAACCAGCACAATCTCATTAATGCCGGCAGCCAGCGCCTCCTCCACCACATACTGAATCACCGGCTTGTCTACCACAGTGATCATTTCCTTGGGGATCGCCTTGCTGGCGGGCAGAAAACGCGTACCGAGACCCGCAACGGGTAAAACAGCTTTGGTAACTTTCACAGTAACTCCTGAATATCAACGTCCTGTTTCTAAGACGGGGCTCTGAACAAAAGAGTTCAAGACTCGTGCCATCGCTCTACTGAAATAGTGAGCTGCACTATCTACCTAACCGCATTGTACCAGTCGCCCACATGCCTATTGATCGCTACATGGCAAAAGAAGGGGGCCTCGGCGTTTGCGTCACGCTGTGTTTTACGTCTCGAACCAATTGCGGGATTTCGTGCACCAGATAATCCCAGAAACGGTCATCGGCAACGGTGCCAGCGACCAGTTTGGTCGGCAGGAACCGCTGCATTTCGGCGCGGAAATCCTTTTTTGTCTGCTTATCCTGCGTGAGCGACGCTGCACGCCCCTCAGCCTTGTCGAGAAAAACGCCAGGCTCACATTGGTGATCTTTCAGCTTTGCAGGAATTAGTTCCAACGCGGGTTTGACGCCCTGCTGTTTAAGCCAAAGCAGGTCCCACAGATCGCGATTCTTGATACGACCGCGCCGCAGCGCGAAGGCCAACACCTTATCGGCATAAATCTCTTCCAGCGCCTGCGCGTTCAGAATCAGCCCCTGCGTCCCCATATCTACACCATAAGGGTTCAGCAATACTTTAGGTTGGCTCATGTAGCTGGGAATGGCACACACATCAATGTTGATTCGCTGGGCAGGCAGATCTCTGGCCCCGGGGCGGGTTTGCACTTTGAGCTTCCAGGTATCGACGTTACCGGCCTCCTTGCGGGGCTCGCTCACCTCCACGCTCAGACCGTATTTGGTTTCCAGCCTGTCGGTCAACACTGGCTTGAGCTGCGCCAGGTCAGCTCGCGCAAAATGGGCTCCTGCCGTAAAGTCCAGGTCTTCACTCAAGCGATTTGAACCATAACAAGCACGCAAGCAGGTACCTCCTATAAAACAGAGCTTCTCCAGCATGCCACTATCACTCAGCGCCCGCATAATGTCGTGATGCAACAACTCCTTCTCTACCACGACACGGAGCGAGGCCAGCTCAGCCTGATGTCGCAAAGCCTGGTCTACCAACTGATCAAACAAGCTCATCAACAACACTCCAATCAACCAGCTCCAAACTTCTTTTGGCAGCCTTCATATCCCGCATCGCTTGCGCTGGGTAAGCTCGCCACATACCGCACAACTCGTCATACGCCAACTGATTGCCGATGGTCGCTGCCTTCTGTCGCGTATGAATAAACTCGATGGTACCCCAACGTCCACAGTCAATCTCGCTACTGCGACCAGACGACATTAGGGTTATCCAGTTTTGTGGGATCTGCGAAATGATGCCGCAATCACTCAACGCTGTTTCCAGGCTGATGTAATTGAATTCATGCGCCCGTAAACGCGCTGCAGCATGAAACAACAGCCTGCCAGTATCAGGCCGGACAGGCGCGTATAAATACAGACCGCGACAAATCCGCTGCAAACGCCCGCCCTTGGCGGCGCGGCTAAGCAACGCTCTATAAGCAGCGTCGCTCATAGCAGGCAACAACGCACGCATATCGGCGGGGGTAAACAGATACCGTTCGGCAGACGCCAAAGCGTCCAGGCCTCTATAGAGACGCGCCAAGGGCTGAATTGGGATAGCGACGCTGGGCATAGGCTAACTCAACAGAAAGTGACAGTAAGTGTAACTTAGTGTGGAGTTTTTGCCAGCCAAGGAGACTCGAAACCATCAGCGATGATGGGTTGCATCTCAATCATCGCCTTCACAGCATCACGCTAGACCGCTCTTACGCTCATTTACCTGCCTCGGCCAGCACCTCGCTGATCGCCGCACAGGTGTGTGCTATTTCAGCCTCTGTCAGTGTGGGGTGAACCAAAAACATCAGGCTGGTTTCACCCAGTTCGCGCGCGACAGGTAAGCGCTCGGCAGGACGCCAGCCAGTATCATCAAAGGCTTTTTCGAGATAGACTTCAGAGCAGGAGCCCTGAAAGCAGGGCACGCCCCGTTCAGCTATGGCGGTAACAATAAGATCGCGCGACCAGCCCGCCGCCAGCCGATCAGGGCAGACCTGCACATAACACTTGTAATGCGCATGCACCACATCAGCAGGCAACTCAGGCACACGTACCACCGGATACTCACGACAGGTCTGCCAAATACGCTCAGCGTTCCGGGTACGCGCGGCAGTCCACTCGGGCATACGTTTGAGCTGAATACGGCCAATCGCCGCCTGCATTTCAGTCATGCGCCAGTTGGTACCAAAACTCTCGTGCAGCCAACGAAAACCCGGCGGGTGCGCACGCTCGTAAACCGCTTCCCAACTTTTGCCATGATCCTTGTACGACCACATACGCGACCAAAGCGCGCGGTCATTGGTGGTCACCATGCCGCCCTCGCCGCCCGTCGTCATGATCTTGTCCTGACAGAAAGACCAGGCACCGGCATGCCCAATAGAGCCGACCGAGCGTCCCTTGTAACGAGCACCGTGCGCCTGCGCGCAGTCTTCTATAACCCATAGCCCATGCGCTTTAGCCAGCGCCATGATCGGGTCCATATCGCAAGGCCAACCAGCCAGGTGCACGCAGATAATGGCGCGAGTGCGCTCGGTCAGTACCGCTTGAATGGTCTGCGCCGTTACGTTCTGCGAGTCCGGGTCAATATCGGCAAATACCGGCACTGCACCCGCGGTCACAATGCTTGAAGCGGAGGCCAGAAAGGTACGCGCCGTCACCACCACCTCATCGCCCTCACCCACACCCAATCCCTTTAACGCAAGATCCAGCGCTTGAGTGCCATTGGACAACGCAATGGCAAAGTCGGCATCTGCCCAAGCCGCAAAGGCCTTCTCGAACTCGCGCCCCTCCTGACCGGTCCAGTAATTGACCTTGTTGGACAAGAGCACATCTCTGGCCGCGTTGGCCTCATCTTCAGTGAAGGACGGCCAGGGCGAGAAAGGGGTATTAAGCATAGAAAACCTTTTAGAGAGGACGGCCGGAACGCGCCAGCCAACAGAAAACAAAGCGTTCAAAGCACTCTGGCGGGGACCCCAACCAGAGTAAAAGCATCGGGCGTATCAGCCACCACTGCAGCACCTGCGCCAATAGTGACATCAACCCCAACGCGGACCAGTTGGCGCACTGAGCTACCAATACCGATCCAACTACGCTCACCTACCGACACACCTCCAGCCAAATGCGCGCCTGGACTGACATGCACCCCGGCACCCAAGGTGCAGTCGTGGTCAACCGTTGCCGCTGTATTGATAATGACGCCCTGGCCAATCTGGCAATCAAGATTAACGACAGCGCCAGCCAACACCACGGAGCCAAAACCCAAAGCGCTGTACCGGCTCACCGTGGCACTTGGATGGACGAGAGTCGGCACAATTGCACCTGCATCGATCAGGAGCTGCAACTTGGCAAGGCGTACTTCATTATTGCCAATAGCAACAAGCACGCCATCAAAATCAGCATAACCACTAAGAAGCTCATGGGTATCGCCGACTACAGGCCAATGCCCGTTTAGCAGCAACCCTGGCCAGCGGTCATCAAAAAAACATATATCCTGCCAGCCACAGAGCTCGGCACACTCGGCCACGACCTTGCCGTGGCCGCTAGCGCCTACTATCGCTAAACGTTTCATCGGCCACTACCGGTAAACTTGGACATGGTCGCCTCACCCTCTGCACTGATGCCATCACGCACCAATACCTTTTTTACCGTCAAAAAAAGTATTTTGATATCCAACCAGAATGACTGGTTATCGACATACCAAACATCCAGTTTGAACTTCTCTTCCCAGCTCAACGCATTACGTCCGTTGATTTGCGCCCAGCCAGTGATGCCGGGGCGAACGTCATGCCGACGAACCTGTTCAGCCGAATACAGCGGGAGATACTCCATCAGCAAAGGTCGCGGTCCCACCAGGCTCATATCACCCTTGAGTACATTCCATAGCTCGGGCAGCTCGTCCAGACTGGATGAACGCAAAAACTGACCAAAAGCGGTAAGACGCTCTGAGTCAGGCAATGGATTGCCGTCAGCATCAAGCGCGTCTTTCATGGTGCGAAACTTGATCATCTCGAAGGGTTTGCCATTCAGACCGGGGCGAGCCTGACGAAATAAAACAGGAGACCCCATTTGGCGGTTAATTTGCCAAGCGACCAAAGCAATTACCGGGGTCAATAAAATGAGCCCTAAAAGGGATGTTAAAATATCAAGACAACGCTTCAACATTATCAGTCACTCAAAGACCGTTCACCGGTAAAATCATATAAGTATGAAAGCAAAAAAGTTAAAACTTCACGACTCAGCCAAATAGCACCTGCTCCAGTTTCTTAGCAAGCACCCCATACTCGTAGTCTTCTAACACAGCTTTTTTTGCATTGACACCCATCTGTACACGCTGCGCAGCGGTCATAGAAAAAAGACTGAGCACAGCATTCGATATCGCTGATGGACTTTCAGCTTCAACCTGAAGCCCTGCGCCAAGTTCACTTACGGGCTGATAAGCTCCCGATTCAATAGCATATATAATTGGCTTTCCAGAATACAAATAATCATATAGCTTGTTTGGGGAAACACCAAACCTGAACAAAGGATCTTTGGTCAGGCCTATAAAACATATATCAAGCTCACAAAGCATAGCCTGAATTTGGACCTTAGGTATTGGATCAATAAAGGTGACATTATTCAGCCCCCGTTCTTTCACCATATTTTGAAGCTCAGACTTGGCAGAACCACTCCCCACTAGCACAAATTGAATATCTAAATATTCCTTTAATAAGTCTGCCGCCTTAATGAGCGGGCGGCGGCAAAAACTGAGTGCAACACCTGACCTTTCCGGTACGGTGCTGCCCTATGTCTTATTCCGAACTCAGCGTTGCAGAGCGTGCCACCATTCAAGTTAGTCATGCCCAAGGCCTCAGCTTG
>NZ_RKKU01000021.1 GCF_003797945.1 Pseudomonas neustonica | reverse complement strand
CCTGCGTTTCGCTTTAGTCAAAAAGCTTCTTGGCTACATCACGGAAATGAGTGGCGAAATGGATCGTCATGCCCTGTTTAAGATAATCGGGCAGTTCTTCGTAGTCGCCCTGGTTTGCGTCCGGCAAAATCAGTTCATGGATTCCCTGACGTCGCGCGGCAATCACTTTCTCGCGAATACCTCCGACTGGCAGCACATAGCCCGTTAGCGTTATCTCGCCGGTCATGGCCAAACCCGAGCGTGGCGCGCGATTGCGTGCTAAAGAGAGCAGGGCGCTGGCGATGGTTACACCCGCAGATGGGCCATCCTTTGGAGTGGCGCCCTCGGGTACGTGCAGGTGAACAAAGGCCTCATCAAAGAAGGTTTTATCTGCGTGATAAGTTTTCAGGTTGGCACACAGATAGCTATAGGCAATTTCTGCCGATTCCTTCATTACGTCGCCCAACTGGCCGGTCAACTTGAAGCCACGATTCAGCGTGTGGATGCGCGTTGCCTCTACCGGCAGGGTTGCGCCACCCATAGAGGTCCAGGCAAGGCCGGTAATGATACCGGTGCCCTTTAGGCGTTTCTCGGTCTTGAAGGACGCGCTACCCAGCATGGCTTGCAGATCTGTTGGCTTGATGCTGAGCTTCTGATCCGGGTTTTCCAGTAGTTGCATCACCGACTTGCGCACCAATTTGGCCAGTTGTTTATCCAGATTGCGTACACCGGCTTCGCGCGCGTAGTTTTCGATGACCTGGCGCAGAGCCTTGTCGGTAATACGCAGCTGGTTTTTGCGCAGACCTGCACGCTCCAATTGCCGTGGCCACAAGTGATGCTTGGCGATAGCCAGTTTTTCATCGGTGATATAACCGGACAGCCTAATCACATCCATACGGTCGAGCAGTGCTGCTGGGATGCTGTCCAGGGTATTGGCTGTACACACGAAAAGTACTTTGGATAGATCCATCCTCAGGTCGAGGTAGTGATCCAGAAACTGATTATTCTGCTCGGGGTCCAGGGTTTCCAGTAGCGCCGAGGCGGGGTCACCCTGATGGCTGCTGCCCAGCTTGTCGATCTCATCCAGCATTATTACCGGGTTCATCACGCCAACATCTTTTAGTGCTTGCACGAACTTGCCCGGCATGGCGCCGATATAGGTTCGTCGATGCCCCTTTATCTCGGCTTCATCACGCATGCCGCCGACGCTAAATCGATAAAAGGGGCGACCGAGGCTTTCTGCAATGGAATGACCAATACTGGTTTTACCCACGCCTGGTGGGCCTACAAGCAAGACGATTGAGCCGGAAACGCTGCCTTTGAAAGCACCGATAGCCAGGAACTCAAGAATGCGCTGTTTTACGTCCTCAAGTCCGTCGTGGTCGCGGTCCAGCACCTTTTTCGCGTGTTGAATGTCGAGCTTATCGGTATGGGTAACGCCCCACGGCATGGCCGTGGCCCAATCCAGGTAATTGCGGGTGACAGCATATTCGGGCGAGCCGGTTTCCAGAATGGATAACTTGTTCAGTTCTTCATCAATCTTTTTCTGGGCCGCTTCGGGTACCTGCTTATCGGTCAGGCGATCACGAAACTGCTCAATATCGGCAGTGCGATCATCTTTGGATAACCCCAGTTCTTTTTGAATGACCTTGAGTTGTTCCTTCAGGAAGAATGTACGCTGGTGCGCGCTGATGCTGCGGTTAACCTCGGCGCTGATTTCACCTTGGAGCCGAGCAACGTCGATTTCTTTCTTCAGTAGCACCAGTACCTTCTCCATGCGCCGCAGCACGGGAATAGTATTCAACACATCCTGCAGCTCACCGCTTTTTGCCGAGGTTAGCGCGGCGGCGAAGTCGGATAGCGGAGAGGGCTCATTCGGACTGAATCGATTCAGGTAATTCTTTAGCTCTTCGCTGTATAGCGGGTTGAGCGGCAGCAACTCCTTGATGGCGTTGATCAGCGCCATGGCGTAGGCGCGTACTTCGTCGCGCTCATCGCTTGCCGTAGTGGGGTATTCGACCTCAACCAAGTAGGGCGGCTTCTTACTCAGCCACTTGGTGATTTTGACGCGGCTGAGGCCCTGGGCGATGAATTGAATCTTGCCATCTTCACGCACGGCATGATGGATACGTACGGCACAGCCAGTCTCCGGCAGCATGTCAGCTGTCAGCTCACCACTGGCTGGTACCGGTTGGTCGATGTAAAACAACGAGAGTGCCTTGTGCTCGGTATTGGCGACCAGGTCGATGGTTTCTGCCCAGGGTTGCTCGTTGACGACCACAGGCATTACCTGTGCCGGAAAAAAGGGCCGGTTGTGGATGGGTAGCAGGTGTAGCCGAGGGGGCAAGCGTTGATTGGGCACTGCCAAATGGGTACCTGAGACTGCTTCGTTGTCACGCTCAATAAAGTCTGAGGTTTCTGGTTGCTGCTCTGTCATCGGGTCTACCTTGCGGCTGCAAAAGGGATGTTTTTTACCATGTTGTTTAAAAGGTGGAGCCGCCAAGCGCTAATTTCAATGGCGAGTAATTTTTTCGCGTTTGTGGCAACATCAGCACATGATCAAAACACGCATCCTCGATTTGCCTACGCAAGCGGCCACGCATGCGCATCCTGAGCACCAGTTGGTGGTCGGGTTGCAGGGGTGTGCGGACTTCGAGGTGATGGGGCAGGGTGGCGCTGTTAACCGTCTGCATGCCTGTCTGGTGCCAGGCGGGGAAGCGCATGCGTTTTCCGGTCGTGGGCATAATCATATGCTCATTATGGACTTGCCGGCTGAGGCGCAGGGGTTGTCGGGTTATGCCGATGAACGGCTTGAAGTGCTATTTGATCGGCCTCGATTCATCGAGCTGGATCATCACTTACAGGGCTTGCTGGACTTTGCGGATTACACCTTGAGTCAGTCACGCAGTGCAGCGGGCATGAACTGGCATCTTGGCGGTGTACTGCTGCATGCGCTGCACGACCGTCTTTCCGCGCCCGAGAAGGCGCGCTCGACGGGGCTGGATGCCGCTGAATTGCACTACATCGATATTTTTGTGCAAGAGCACCTTGATCAAGGTGTCAGCGTGGCCATGCTGGCGAGTCTGGTCTGCGTGAGTCCGAGTCATTTTCATTCGTTGTTCCGCGATGCAACGGGTAAAACCCCCCATCAATACGTGCTTGAGATTCGTTTGCGTGAGGCATCGAGATTGCTGCGTGAGACGGATCTTCCCGTAGCGCAGCTGGCCAGTCGTTGCGGTTTTTCCAGTCAGAGCGCACTCAACCACGCCATGCGTCGTCAGCTTGGCGTTACCCCGCGGCAGCTACGATTGGGTCGGCTGCACTAGGATTTAGCCCTAGCTTCCCTGTTTTTCACAAAAAAACCATAGATTCCAACAATATTTTTATCTTGGCTACTTCTACAGTCGATGGTTGGTCGATTCCGGGCGTTTTAACGTCTGCTTTTTACCGTTTGGTTTCAATAACAACGGATGATTCGTTCTATTGCCGACCATGGTCTAGGGTTAGTAGAAAGGCGAACTCATTCAGCTGTTGTTGTCGTGGCTGACGACGACAGGCGATTCCAGGAGCATGCCAGGATGTTTAAAGCGAGCACGGTTTTACAGGGTGATTTTTTGGGCAGCAATCCAGATGATTTCCTGTATGAAGTAAGCGAAAACTACTCGGTTGACGAGTCAGCCTATCTGCAGGAGTTGCTGGAACTTGCGCGCGCGCGTGACCTTGATGCGTTGTCGCAACAGGCGCGTCAGCTGATTCTGGACGTGCGCAAGCGCGATAACGCAGTAGACAGTATCGATGCTCTGCTACAGCAGTACAGCCTGGATACCCAGGAAGGCATTATGCTGATGTGTCTGGCTGAAGCCCTGTTGCGTGTACCTGACGGCGATACGGCCGACGCCTTGATTCGCGACAAGCTGAATGCCGCCCAGTGGGATAAGCATGTTGGCCAGAGTGAGCACACATTGGTCAATGCTGCTGCCTGGGGTTTGGTCATGACCGGTAAGGTGGTGAACCTCGACAAGCGCCAGGATGGCACACCGGGCACCGTGCTCGGCCGCTTGGTCAAGAGCAGTGGTGAGCCCGTTATTCGCGCCGCCATGATGCAGGCCATGAAGATCATGGGGCGCCAGTTTGTACTGGGTCGCACCATCAAGGAAGCACTGAAAAACGGCAAGCCGCAGCGTGACAATGGCTATACCTATTCCTTCGATATGCTGGGCGAAGCGGCGTTGACCCATGCTGACGCCGAGAAATATCTCAAAGACTACAGTGATGCTATCGCTGCCCTGGTCGACGATAAGTACAAGGGCAAGAGCCCCAAGCCGACCATCTCTATCAAGCTGTCAGCCCTGCACCCGCATTATGAAACGGCGCGCGAAGAGCAGGTATTGGCTGAACTGAGCGAAACCGTTCTGAAGCTGATCCGCCAGGCGCGTTTGGGCGATGTCGGTATCACTATTGATGCCGAAGAAGCTGATCGTCTGGAGCTATCGCTCAAGCTGTTCAAAAAAATCTATCAGCACCCGGATGTCAAAGGTTGGGGTAACTTTGGTCTGGTAGTGCAGGCCTACTCCAAGCGTGCATTGCCCGTATTGTGCTGGTTGACCTTGCTAGCGAAGCAGCAGGGTGACCTGATTCCGGTGCGTTTGGTGAAAGGCGCTTATTGGGATTCCGAAATCAAGTGGTGCCAGCAAGCGGGTATCGAAGGCTATCCGGTGTTTACCCGCAAGGAAGCGACCGACGTTTCTTATCTTGCCTGTGCTCGCTACCTGCTTAGTCCGCTAACCCGTGAGCTCATCTATCCCCAATTTGCTACTCACAATGCGCATACAGTGACGTGCATTCTGTCGATGGGCGATGGCGAATCCTTCGAGTTCCAGCGCTTGCACGGCATGGGCGATGCGCTCTATGACACCGTGATTGAAAAGGCTGGTTGCCCGGTGCGTATTTACGCCCCCGTTGGCGCCCATAAAGACCTGTTGCCCTACCTCGTGCGACGCCTGCTGGAGAATGGTGCTAACTCCTCTTTCGTGCACAAACTGGTCGATTCGCGTGTTCCGGTCGAAGGCTTGATCGAGCACCCGGTAACCAGCCTGCAGCGACACGCCAACTTTGCTAATCCGCGTATTCCTCTGCCGCCAGCCATTTATGGCGCGGAGCGACGCAATTCCCGTGGGATCAATATGAATATTCTCAACGAATGGGCCCCCTTGGAGGCAGAACTAAACAAGTGGTGGGATAAACAGTGGAGTGCGGCTCCGCTGGTTGGTGGTAAGCGCCTCAGCGGTGATGCGCGCAAGGTCATGTGCCCTTATCAGTTGTCACGTCAGGTTGGTGAAGTGGTCTGGGCCAGTGCAGACCAAACACGTGATGCGATTGATCAACTCAGCGCAGCCTTTGTTGGCTGGAACGCGACCCCTGTTGATCAGCGTGCAGCCGTGCTTGAACGCACAGCCGACAAGCTTGAAGAGCACATGCCCGAATTGATGGCGCTGTGTACGCTTGAAGCCGGCAAGAGCCTGCAGGATGGCATTGATGAGGTGCGTGAGGCGGTCGACTTCTGCCGCTACTACGCGCTGCAGGCGCGCGAGCGTTTTGCAACTATCACGCTGCCAGGACCAACAGGGGAGAGCAACGAAATTTACCTGCAGGGTCGCGGTGTTTTCGCCTGTATCAGCCCTTGGAACTTTCCGCTGGCTATCTTCCTTGGCCAGGTTTCCGCTGCGCTGGTTTGCGGTAATACCGTGGTTGCCAAGCCTGCAGAGCAGACCAGTCTGGTCGCTATGCGCTGTGTTGAACTCATGCACGAAGCTGGCTTGCCTAAAGAGGTCTTGGCCTTGTTACCCGGTGATGGCGCACAAGTGGGTAGCGTTGTTACCTCTGATACGCGAATTTCCGGTGTGGCGTTCACTGGCTCTACGCAAACCGCACATATTATTAACCGCGCACTCGCCGCACGTGATGGTGCCATCGCGCCTATGGTTGCCGAGACCGGTGGCCAGAACGCAATGATCGTGGACTCTACGGCGCTGCCCGAGCAGGTTATCAAGGATGTAGTACATTCGGCCTTCCAGAGCGCAGGTCAACGCTGTTCTGCCTTGCGTGTGCTGTTTATTCAGGAAGATATTTCCGAGCGCGTAATCGAGCTGCTCAAAGGCGCCATGGCCGAGTTGAATATCGGTAATCCGGGTTACCGTTCAACGGACGTCGGTCCGGTGATTGACGCCGAAGCGCGCACGGGTCTGCAGCAGCACATCGAGAAAATGAAAGCGGCTGGCCGCCTGATTGCCGAAACACCCTTGCCGGCCGATCTTGATGGTTACTTTGTTGCGCCGGTTGCCTTCCGACTGGATAGCATCAGTGAACTTGAGAAAGAGCAGTTTGGGCCTGTGCTGCACGTGGTTACCTGGCGTAACAAGGACCTGGACAAGATCATTGATGACATCAATGCCACCGGGTTTGGTTTGACCATGGGTATTCACAGTCGCAATGAAGATACGGCTGAACATATCGACTCACGGGTAAGAATTGGTAATGTATACGTCAACCGCAATCAGATTGGCGCCGTTGTCGGTGTTCAACCCTTTGGCGGTCAAGGTCTGTCGGGGACTGGTCCCAAGGCCGGTGGCCCACATTATCTGCTGCGTTTCGTGACTGAGCGCACGCGAACGATCAACACGACGGCGGTTGGTGGTAATGCCAGTTTGCTGTCGCTGGGGGATGGCGAGCCGTAAGGCTCGCTGGTAAGTGCTATAGCAACAGGGAAGCCTATTCAGCAAGGATAGTTAAAGCTGGGATACTTCAGCAAACAAGAGAGAGAAGAATAATGGACGGTAACACCGCAATTGTGACGGCCACGTTCGTGGTCTATATCGGGGTCATGCTCGCCCTCGGTTACATAGCCTACAAGCGCACCACCAATCTATCCGATTACATTCTGGGCGGCCGATCATTGGGGCCGGGAACAGCAGCTCTATCAGCTGGCGCCTCAGATATGAGTGGTTGGTTATTGTTGGGCTTGCCCGGCTACGCCTTGACTGCAGGCTACGAAGCCATCTGGATTGCTGCGGGCCTGCTGGCTGGTACCTGGCTTAACTGGCTGATAGTCGCACGCCGTTTGCGAGTCTACTCGCACACTGCCAGTGACTCCTTGACGCTACCGGCTTACTTTGAAAATCGTTTTGAAGATAAAAGCCGCCTGCTGCGCGTTATCTCAGCGATCTTTATTCTGTTGTTCTTCCTGTTTTATACCAGTTCTGGTCTGGTGGCTGCAGGCAAGCTGTTCGAAAGCACCTTTGGTTTTGACTACAGCATCGCAGTTATTGTCGGTACGCTGGCAATCATTTCCTACACCTTCTTTGGCGGCTTCCTTGCTGTCTCCTGGACCGACGTTATTCAAGGCTTGCTGATGGCAGCTGC
Source organism: Pseudomonas neustonica (assembly GCF_003797945.1). GTDB lineage: Bacteria > Pseudomonadota > Gammaproteobacteria > Pseudomonadales > Pseudomonadaceae > Halopseudomonas > Halopseudomonas neustonica. The sequence goes on along the minus strand of NZ_RKKU01000021.1, from coordinate 69,514 downwards.
GTTGGTGCTGGTGCCTATCATGGCGCTGAACACCCTGGGTGGTTGGGACGCCGTGCACGGTGCGATGGAGGCCCGCAACCCTGAGTTGCTGGATATCTGGACTGGTGTTGACGGCTCACCTCTGGGCTTTGTGGCGATCATCTCTCTGCTGGGTTGGGGGCTTGGTTACTTTGGTCAGCCACACGTTCTGGCACGCTTCAAGGCGATTGAAAGTGATGCTGCGATGCCGACTGCACGTCGTATTGCGGTGATCTGGTCAGGCGTGTGCCTGGTAGCCGCGTTGCTGATTGGCTGGATTGGCATCGGTTACTTCGGTGAAGCTGGTTTGGCTGATGCTGAAACGGTCTTCCTGGCACTGGTTCAGGCGCTGATGCATCCTCTGGTTGCTGGTATCCTGTTGGCCGCCGTACTTGCCGCTATCATGTCGACTGCTGACTCCCAGCTGTTGGTATCGTCTTCGGCTCTGGCTGAGGACTTTTACAAGGCACTGTTCCGTCGTGACGCGACTCAACAGGAGCTGGTATGGGTTGGTCGCTTCGCAGTAATTGGTATCGCTGCACTGGCACTGATGTTTGCATTCAACCCGGAAAGCACCGTGCTGGGCCTGGTATCTTACGCTTGGGCAGGTTTTGGCGCAGCCTTCGGTCCAGCCATGATTCTGTCCTTGTTCTGGCGTCGTATGAACCGCAATGGCGCGTTGGCCGGCATCATAGTTGGTGGCGTTACCGTTGTGGTCTGGAAGCAATTGGGTATCTGGGGGCTGTACGAAATCATCCCAGGCTTTATCCTTGCAACGATCGCCATCATTGTTGTTTCGCTGATGACGGCTCCACCGTCTAAGAGCATCGAAGCACAGTTTGATGAAGTAAACGCACGCTTCTAAGGCGCGCTAGTTGTAAAAAAACCGAACCCAGCAGTGGGTTCGGTTTTTTTATGTCCGGCTAATCTACTCGCTAGATTAGGTAATTACCGTCAGCAGAAAGCAGTACTCTTCGGCAACTTCGCGCATCGCCTGGTAGCGTCCGCTGGCACCACCATGGCCGGCGGTCATCTGGGTGCGCAGCAGCAGGGGTTGGTCGTTGGTGCGCAGGTGACGTAACTTGGCAACCCACTTTGCTGCTTCCCAGTACTGTACCCTGACGTCATGAAATCCTGCGGTAACCCATAGGGCAGGGTAGTCTTGAGTCGTGACGTTTTCATAAGGTGCATAGCCTTTAATCCGCGCTGCAACTTCGGGCTCGCGTGCGTCCCCCCACTCTTCGTACTCGCCGACTGTGAGTGGCAGGTCAGGGTTGTTCATGGTGTTCCAGACATCGACAAAGGGGACGTCTGCCACCGCCGCAGCAAACAACTCCGGCCGCTGATTAATGACAGTGCCAATCAATAGTCCGCCAGCACTGCCACCCGCTATGACCAGGTGTTGGGGGCTGGTTTTGTTGGTGCTGATCAGGTGTTCGGCGCAGGCGATAAAGTCGGAGAAGGTATTCTCTTTATGCTGCAGCTTGCCTTGTTGGTACCAGTGTTCTCCCATGTCAGCACCGCCACGTACGTGAGCGATGGCAAATACCCAGCCACGATGTAGCAATGACAGGCGAGCGTGAGAAAACCAGGGGTCCATGGAGGCGCCATAGGAGCCGTAACCATAAAGATATAGCGGGGCTTCACCTTGGGTGTCTTTGTGACAGATCAAGCTGATGGGGATGTGCGTGCCGTCCTTTGCCTTGGCCCATAAGCGCTCAATCAGATAATCGTCGGGATCGAAAATACCTTCGACGGGCGTTTGCTTGAGCACATGTTGTTCGCCGGTTGCCAGCGTCAGCGCGCGCACTTCGGCTGGGCGATTGAGCGACTCGTAACGCAGGCGAATTTGTGGGCTGCTATATTCTTCACCGCCCTGTACGCTCAAACTATAGACTGCGTCTGGCATCGCCAAGGTGTAGCTATCGCTGCCAGTTACGCGCACCTCTAGCTGGGTCAGCCCGAGATGGCGATATTGCAGTACCAGTGCAGTGCTCTGCAGGCTTATCTCTTCCAGTGTGCGCTGTGGGTCTGGTGGCGTCACCAGTTCCCAGTTTTCCAGACCGGGCTTGCCAGCATCGCAGCTATAGAGACAGAACATCTCGCCAAGTCGATTACTGCGAATCATGAAGCCATCGCTGCCGTGGTCCGCATCATACTCGTGGTCAGCCTCGCGACTGGCGAGGCAGCGCAACTGAGCTGTTGGCTTGTCTGCGGGAAGGTAATGTATTTCACTGGTGTTTTTACTATTGCTGCTGACGCAGATGTAGCGCTCTGAGCTACTCAGGTAAGCGCTGACATAGAAACGCTGATCCGGGTCATGGAACACCTGTGCCGGCTCAGAGCCTGGCTGTAAGCGCCATAGCGTCGACGGGCGTGACGTCTCATCCATGCTGACAGCAAAGAGTGTCTTGTTGTCCTGTGCCCAGCACAGGCTGCCGTCCGCGTCGTCCAGACTAAGTTCCTGTGTTTGCATGTCGTCCAGTGAGAGCAGAAACAATCGGTAGGTCTCATCGCCCTGTGTGTCCAGGCTGTAGGCTAGCCAGCGCTGGTCGGGGCTGATACTGAAGTCGCCAAGTTGCAGGAATTCTTCACCGCTGGCGAGGCTGTTCAGATCCAGAATTAGTTGCTCGCTGGGTTTGTGTATCTCCAAGCTATCGGCAACGGATCTTTCGCAGCGGTAAAAGCGAGGGTATTCGGCGCCTGCTTCTGTGCGTTGGTAGTAGAGCCAGTTACCTTTTGGGCTCGGTAAGCCCAGATCGGTTTCACGAATACGGCCACGAATCTCCTCGAATAAAGACTGTTCGAGCGCTTTATGTGGCTCTAGCCAAGCGTCGGTATACGCATTCTCTGCGTTCAGGTAGGTGGTTACCTCGGGAGCTTCTCGTTGCTCTAACCAGACGTAAGGGTCCGCACCGTTCTGGCGGCGGGCTAGAGGCTGTTTGTTATCAGGACGCATGGAATAAAAACCGTTATGATGGGCCGCGTAATTTAGCCGAGTGGAAAACTGTCGATGTTCAATGAATCAGAATACCAAACCGTGTGGCTGTTTTATCTGGCAGCAGCAGCAGGCTGCTGGCTGGTTTGGTGGAAGCTGACTGGATTGATCAAGTGGTGGTTTATTCGTGAACCATTGTGGGTAGCAATGGCCGTTTTGCTGTTTACGCCAACTCAAGTGGCGGCGAGCTCAGCATGGCAGGCGCCCGCGTTTTTGATCTACCTGCTGGATACCATCCTATCAACTGGAGATAACCAGGCGCGTATGCTGAGCGAGATAGCCTTGGTAATGGGTGGGGCGCTGTTTGCCTACCTTTTGTTTGCCGGTCTTCGAGCGCTGTATCACCATCTGCGGAGCCGGGGTGAGCCGGCCGTTAGTGAGCAGTGAAGCAAACTGAGTGTCGAGCGGCGATTATTCGCCGCTACGCTGCTCGTTCATAATGCGTGCAAGACGCATTATCTGTTCCTGGAACTCGGTACGTTGCGCGTCCGTCATTGGGCACATGCCCAGCTGTTCAAACAGCCGGTAACCGCGAACCGAGAAAAACAGAATGCTGGCTTGGGCCAGGCCCAGCGGCGACTTGGCCAGGATGTCGAACAAACCCTGTACGTTGTCAGCACTGGTTTGCAGCAATGCCGGATCACTGGCTGCTGCTGCAAAAATCGCTGAGTCGAGGTTCTTTTCCTCGCTGGACTCACTCATGTTGCTGAGCAGCAAGGCCTTAAGCTCGCGCATTGGTTCGTCAGGCAGCACACTTTCGTAAGCGCCCCAGCGCACCCTGAAGCGTTCCAGACGATACTCAATCATCGCGGTCAGTAGGGCTTCCCGGTCAGGGAATAGAGACCTGATATCGGGCTCGGCGATTTCAGTGCGTGCGCTAAGTGTTTCAAATGTCAGTTGTGATGCGCCAAGCTCGCTAACGATAGCCTCGGCGGCACGAAAGATGATGACCTTAACTGCTTCCGGGTTTTGACTACGACCCAAATTGTCCACTGAAAAACCCCCTTTTGATAGTGGTCGACGCTGCCGGCGGGAAGTGTATTGCTGGCTGCGGTAAACGAGGCGTGATGCTAATGGGGATGCTGTTAACCCGTCGCCTGAATAAGCGATGGTGCAGGTACCGAAGCCTCTACTGTATGCGCCATAGGGTACGATGTAAGAGCTTGTGAGGCGAGCAATTTTTCTGCGCGTGGGCAGGGCAGGGACTAAATTATGGGCAACAAAAAACCCGGCCTAAGCCGGGTTTTTTGGTTCAGAGGTTGGGATTAACCAACGATCTGAATGTTTGCAGCCTGCTTGCCCTTAGGACCAGTAGTGATGTCGAAAGACACCTTCTGGTTCTCGGCCAGTGACTTGAAGCCCTGTACCTTGATTTCGGAGAAGTGGGCGAACAGATCATCACCACCGCCATCTGGAGTGATGAAGCCAAAACCTTTAGTGTCGTTGAACCACTTAACTGTACCAGTTGCCATTTCGGATAATTCCTATCAAATTGAAATACTTGAGCTTGCACTCAATTAAAGCGTGGGAATCAAAGATTGCGAGAATGACAAACTTACGTACTGAAAAGTGCGCTTGCAGCCTACAACTCTATCTCTTGAAAACCTACGCGCTCACTCTGCGCCTTTCAGTAGTACAAGTCAAGAGGTCTTCACTTATCACTGTCGGGCTCGAATAAACGAAATTCAGTATACGACAGTTTTCAGAAATAACACGCCTTTCGTCGGTTTTTTTACAATATAAAGAGCGCTACCTATTTATACCGCAGGCTGATGCCGGCGGTACGGGTACACGTCAATAACCTGGCCATCCTTGATCTGCTGCTGCAGGCCCTGCCAGTAGCTGGCGTCAAACAGGTCGCCATGCATTTTGCAGAACTGTCGTCGGTGCTTTATGTCGGCAAACAGAAAAACCGGGAACTCCTCTGGAAAGACGTCGTTAGGGGATACCGAGTACCAGGGCTCTGAGGCCATCTCTTGCTCTGGGTAAAGGGCTTCCGGAATGACGCGAAAATTGATCTCGGTGAGATAGCTGATTTCATCATAGTCATAGAACACCACTCGGCCGTGGCGGGTTACACCAAAGTTTTTCAGCAGCATGTCACCTGGGAAGATATTGGCCGCTGCCAGTTCCTTGATGGACTTGCCGTAGTCGTAGAGTGCTTCTTCGGTTTTGGTTTCGCTGGCCGTTTCCAGGTAGATATTGAGTGGCGTCATGCGCCTTTCGGTCCAGCTGTGGCGGATCAGGATGACATCACCTTCTTCAATCACAGTTGAAGGTGCTACCTCCAAAAGCTCTTGCAGACACTCAGGATCAAAGCGATCACGGGGAAAACGGAAATCGGCGAATTCCTGGGTGTCGGCCATACGACCCACGCGGTCGTGACGCTTCACCAGTCGATACTTCTCAATGACGGTGGCGCGGCTGATGTTCTTGGAAGGTGCGAATTTGTCCTTGATGATCTTGAATACGGTATTGAAGCCGGGCAGGGTGAATACGCTCATCACCATGCCGCGTACACCAGGCGCCATGATGAAGCGGTCTTCCGAATTGGCCAGGTGCGAAATCAACGCGCGGTAAAATTCAGACTTGCCCTGTTTATAAAAACCGATGGCGGTATAAAGCTCTGCGATGTGCTTTCCAGGGAGTAATCGCTTTAGGAAGGCAACCATTTCGCTGGGTACCGCCGCCTCGACCATAAAGTAGGAGCGGGTAAAGGAAAAAATGATCGAAACTTCCGACTCATCAGTGATCAGGGTATCAACGCTGATGCCCTTACCCTCGCGGTGCAGTAGAGGCAGAACGAAAGGCCACTGCTCCTGTTGGCTGATCAATCGTCCGACCAGGTAGGCGCCTTTATTGCGATAGAACACGTTTTGTACCAGTTCGATGGTTAGTCCGTGATCCATCTGTGCCCAGTCGGGCAGGCCTTGCTGCAGTTCAGCGACAATCATGTTGGTGTCGCGGTCAATATCTTCCCAGGGCGTAGTAAAGCTGAACTCTTGCAGAACCTGGCGAGCCAGGTTCTGCAGTGAGCCATCGGATATGAAGCCACGGGTTAAAGGATTGCGCGACGGCGGCCGACTGGCTGGTCGAGTGCTATGCACGAACATGGTTTCATCGCTAATCTGGTCATGCCGATGCAGACAATAAAAGATGGAATTAAACCAGGTTTCTGCCAACTCACCGTCAAAACGCTCCTCAATGGCGTCTATGTAGGCCAGGCGAATAGCGGGCCAGTTGGCAGCGTCAGTTACTGAGGAACCTGCCTCGGAGGCTGCAAGCTCCTTTGCAGTACGATGTACCTGGTCTTCATAGGCGTTGATACGCTGGGTTGACGCTTCCTGAATATCGTTCCAGCGCGCCTGTTCGAAGCGCTCACGGGCACCGGCAGTCAATTCACGGAACTCGGCACGGTATAAATCGAAGCCTGCCAGTATCTGTTGCGCAATGAGATCGGGAGAGTAGGGCATTAAAGATAGCCTGTTGCGGAGAGTCATCCCAGCAGCATAGCTAGTCGAGGCGCTGTGCGGAAGCGTCAGCGAGATAGAAACTGCCGCACACATCCGTGGCGGCAGCGATCATTGCTTACTGAACGTTTTCCTGTTCGCTGAACATATCGGCAAACAGCATGGTCGAGAGGTAGCGTTCACCCGAGTCAGGCAGAATGACCACAATAGTCTTGCCCTGCATTTCTGGTTCTTCAGCAATGCGCACGGCTGCGGCCATTGCAGCGCCGCAGGAAATCCCGCACAGAATGCCCTCTTCGCGCATCAGGCGCAGGGCCATTTCTTTTGACGCGTCATCACTGACCTGCTCGACGCGATCAACCTGGCTCAGGTCCAGGTTGCCCGGTACAAAGCCAGCGCCAATGCCCTGGATCTTATGCGGACTGGGTTTTACCTCTTCGCCAGCAAGGGTCTGGCTGATGACGGGTGAGCTGACAGGCTCAACAGCGACGGAAATGATCTGCTTGCCACAGGTCTGTTTGATATAGCGGGAAACACCCGTGATGGTGCCGCCCGTTCCAACACCGGATACCAGCACATCAATGCTGCCTTCGGTGTCGTTCCAGATTTCCGGGCCTGTCGTTTTTTCATGGATACTCGGATTGGCCGGGTTCTCGAACTGCTGCAATAAAATGAAGTCCTCGGGATGCTGTTGCGCCAGTTCAGTGGCCTTTTCAATAGCTCCTTTCATACCCTTGGCCGGTTCAGTCAATACCAGTTCAGCGCCCAGTGCCTTCAGTACCTTGCGCCGCTCCAGGCTCATGGACGCAGGCATGGTTAGCATGAGTTTGTAGCCACGGGCGGCGGCGACAAAGGCCAGGCCGATGCCAGTATTACCTGAGGTCGGTTCGACTATGGTCATGCCCGGCTTTAAGCGGCCGGATGATTCGGCGTCCCAGATCATACTGGCGCCGATGCGGCACTTGACTGAATAGGCGGGGTTACGCCCTTCGATCTTGGCCAGGATATTCACGCCTTTCGGACCGAGTCGATTGATCCTCACCAGTGGCGTATTGCCGATGGCCTGTGAATTGTCTGCAAAAATACGGCTCATGCCTGAACTCCTGTGGGCAGTGGTGGTATGCGGTAGCATGGCTAACGACAGATAAGCCATTTAGCCTATGCCCGGGGGCAATATCCGTCAATTGAGATGAACTGTCGTTAGCCGATAAGGTCAATCTGCAATGAACCGAAAAACGCGTTACCTGCTGATTCCTATCGTGCTGTTGGCAATCTTGTTATTGCTCGTGCACTTTTTGCTGCCTGTTTATGTCAAGGACGTGCTTAACCAGAAGATGGCCAGTATGGGGGATTACCGTGGCCACGTTGACGACGTAGACATAGTGCTGTGGCGGGGTGCATACCGCATGCAAGGCCTCGAGATTATTAAGGTAAATGGCAATACTCAGGCGCCTTTCCTGCGGTTACCCGAAACCAACGTCAAGATTCGTCTGCGTCCGTTCTGGAGTGATGGTGTTCTGGTCGCCGAAATGGAACTCAATGAACCTCAGCTAAACTTTGTTGATGGTGATACCGATGAGCAGAAACAGGCCGGTAAAGGCGTGGACTGGCGTGAAAAAGTCCAGTCGATTCTGCCTGTGCTGCTTGACCGAGTCGATGTCAATAAAGGTATGGTCGCCTTCCGCAATTTTAACTCTGAGCCGCCGGTTAACCTGTATGTGAATGAGCTTGATCTGACGATTCTGAATTTGACCAATGCCAAGCAGCAAGAGGGCTCGCGCGACGCCAGCGCTGAGGGGAAGGGGTTGTTTCTCGGGCAGGCGCCAATTGAAGCCTCAGCCAAATTTGACCCGCTGGTGCGCATGCAGAATTTTGATTTTCGTTTGCGCATGACGGATCTGCAGTTGCCTCGTCTGAACGACTTTGCCTCTGCTTACGGCAACTTCGACTTTAAAGATGGTACGGGTGATCTGGTGGTTGAAGCCAAGGTGCGTGACAGTCAGCTCAGCGGCTACGTCAAACCACTGCTGCGCAACGTTGATGTGTTTGATATGAAGCAGGACCTTCAGAACGAGGACAAAAGCCTGTTTCGAGGTATCTGGGAAGCGGTTGTCGGCGGTAGCCAGCAAGTGCTGCAGAATCAAAAGTTGGATCAGTTTGCGACCCGTGTCGAGCTGTCCGGCAGTGTAGAGCAGGCTGACGTCAGCTCTTTTCAAGCCTTTTTGGGTATCCTCAGGAACGCCTTTGTCGAGGCCTTCAGTGCGCGCTTTGAGCAGGTTCAGGACGAGCGTTAAAGCGGTCTTGCTTATAGTGATGGCGCCATATCATTCAAATTTTGAATGCTCTACCTGCGTTTACAGCTGATTTGCCTGCGCGCTATAGTTTCAGATCACATTTCTCCTACGTATTGCCTGGTCTAACCGGGCTTCGGCCCAAGGAATATCCGATGAAGTTTGAAGGCACTCAGTCCTACGTCGCTACCGACGACCTGAAACTGGCAGTTAACGCTGCCATCACCCTGGAACGTCCGCTGCTGATCAAGGGTGAGCCTGGCACAGGCAAGACCATGCTCGCCGAGCAATTGGCAGAGTCTTTGGGCGCCAAACTGATTACCTGGCACATCAAGTCCACGACCAAAGCGCATCAGGGTTTGTACGAGTACGATGCGGTCAGCCGTTTGCGTGATTCTCAGCTGGGTGTCGACAAGGTGCATGACGTCGCCAACTACATCAAGAAGGGCAAGCTCTGGGAGGCCTTTGAGTCTGAAGAGCGCGCCATTCTGCTGATCGATGAAATCGACAAGGCCGATATCGAGTTCCCGAACGACTTGCTGCAAGAGCTCGACAAGATGGAGTTCTACGTCTACGAGACCAATCAGACGATCAAGGCTAAAAAACGTCCAATTATCATCATTACCTCCAACAACGAAAAAGAGCTGCCGGATGCGTTCCTGCGCCGTTGTTTCTTCCATTACATCGCATTCCCTGATCGCGACACGATGAAGAAGATCGTTGATGTGCATTTCCCCAAGATCGAGACGCATTTGTTGTCTGAGGCCATGGATATCTTCTTTGACGTGCGCAAGGTGCCCGGCCTGAAGAAGAAGCCCTCTACCTCTGAATTGGTTGATTGGCTTAAGTTGTTGATGGCCGATCAGATCCCCGAAGCGGTGTTGCGTGACCGCGATCCCACCAAGGCGATTCCTCCGCTTTACGGGGCGCTGGTCAAGAATGAGCAAGACGTGCAGCTACTTGAACGTCTGGCCTTCATGACCCGCCGTCAAAACCGCTAAGGAAACACCGAAGACCATAGTGCGCGAGATGGCAGCTAGTTATTGCTAACAAGGGTAAGGGCGGTGCAGAGGCTGTATTGCCCTGTCTGTTTTAACTCGCGTGCTGACTTTTACTGTGTTTCCCCGACTGGGAGGTGCCCATGTTACTGGGCCTGTTCAATGAAATGCGGGCAGCCAAGGTGCCGGTATCGGTACGCGAACTGCTCGATCTGATCAACGCGCTCAAGCACCACGTCGTTTTTGCCGACATGGACGAGTTTTACTATCTGGCGCGTACGGTCATGGTTAAGGACGAGCGTCATTTCGACAAGTTCGACCGTGCGTTCGGCGCCTACTTCAAGGGGCTGGAAAACCTTGATCAACTGATCGAGGCGATGATCCCGGATGACTGGCTGCGCAAAGAGTTCGAGCGCATGCTGAGTGACGAGGAAAAGGCCAAGATTGAGTCTCTCGGTGGTCTCGACAAGCTGATTGAGGAGTTCAAGAAACGTCTCGAAGAGCAGAAAGAGCGGCATGAAGGTGGTAACAAGTGGGTAGGAACCGGCGGCACCAGTCCGTTTGGCTCCGGTGGTTATAATCCCGAAGGCATTCGCGTTGGTGACGCCGGCAAGCGCCAGGGCAGGGCAGCCAAGGTGTGGGATCAGCGCGAGTACAAGAATCTGGACGACCAGGTTGAGCTGGGTACTCGCAATATCAAGGTTGCACTGCGACGGCTGCGCAAGTTTGCTCGCCAGGGCGCCGCAGACGAGCTGGATATTGACGGCACCATTGATCACACCGCCAAGGATGCGGGGCTGCTGAATATTCAGATGCGTCCGGAACGCCGCAATGCGGTCAAACTGCTTTTGTTGTTTGATATCGGCGGTTCTATGGATGCGCATATCAAGGTGTGCGAGGAGTTGTTTTCGGCCTGCAGAACCGAGTTCAAACACCTTGAATACTATTACTTCCACAACTGTGTTTACGAATCAGTTTGGAAGAACAATATGCGTCGCACCAGTGAGCGCACCTCGACCATTGATTTGCTGCACAAGTATGGTCCTGACTATAAAGTGATCTTCGTCGGTGATGCTGCCATGGCACCTTACGAAATCACCCAGCCTGGCGGCAGTGTTGAACACTGGAATGAGGAAGCCGGTCACGTATGGATTCAGCGCTTTAAAGAGAAGTACAAAAAGCTTATCTGGATCAATCCGTATCCCAAGGATGCCTGGGAGTACACAACCTCGACCCAGATCATGCGTGATCTGATCGAAGACAAAATGTACCCGCTGACCTTGCAGGGCTTAGAGGACGGGATGCGACATTTGAGTAAATAGCCAGCCGCTATTTACTCAAATGCTGGAAGCTTGAAGCTAAAAGTCTGAAGTGGCTGGAATTAATTTTGGCTATCACAGTTGACCCTAGGTCCCTGACCCCCAAGACTTTCCAGCTTCCAGCTTAAAAGCTGATAGGCGGAAGTGCCGGTTTAGGAATAGCTGTTTTTTCGGTTGGCGCCATGACGGTTGCCACACCGTCAACCACCTTTTTGCCGTCCTGGTTGAACACGCGGGTAGCGATTTTGACCCGGTTTTTCGGCAGCTTTTCGAGCACTTCCAGCTCGATGCTGATGGTGTCGTCCAGGCGTACCGGGCGCAGAAAGCTCATTTCCTGGCCGATATAGATAGTGCCCGGGCCAGGCAGCTCGCAGGCGATGGTTGCCGATATGAGCGCACCGGAAAACATACCGTGGGCGATACGGCCCTTGAAGGGGGTGTTGGCCGCAAAAGCCTCGTCCAGGTGCACCGGGTTTACATCGCCGGACACCTCGGCAAACAGGATCAGGTCGCGCTCTTTGACCAGGTGGTCAACACGAACGCTATCGCCCACATTGAGTTCGTCGTAGGTGCGGTTTTCAAGCATTTTCATCAGCAGGATTTCCTAGGCTGTCGAGTGAAAGAGTGGTCATTATCCAGCTCAGCATGTCGCTGGTAACCTGATCCCGGTTGATCTCGTTAAAGACCTCGTGACGGGCTTGCGGATAGAGCAGCAATTCTACCTTTTTGAGCTGTGCCTGCTGCAAGCGTTGTTGTAATTTGCGTAAGCCGTGGCCGGCGCTGACCGGATCTGCGTCGCCACCCATGATCAGTAGCGGCAAGGTGGGTCTTATGTGCTGCAACTGCTCTCTATTGGCAATTCGCAGCAGGGTTGAAAACAGCTCCTGCCAGTAGTCAGCGCTCAGAGTGAAGCCACACATGGGGTCATTGATATAGGCATCCACTTCGGCTAGATCGCGGCTAAGCCAGTCGAATTCGGTACGATTTGGGGTAAATGCCTTGTTGAATTGACCGAAACTGAGCTTGCCAAGTGTCTCAGCGGCAGCGCCATCCGCGCGCATCAAGCCCTCAATACGTGCCGCCAGGCGGCCAACCCGGCTGAGCCCGGGCGGATGAGCATTGCTTCCACTGAGGATGACTGCATCGATCAATGCCGAATGCTGCAGCAGAAAACCCTGTACCAGGTAAGAGCCCATGCTGTGCCCCAGTAGTATCAGCGGAGTGTCAGGGCAGAGTGAACGCACTGACTGGACCCAATGCAGTAGATCGGCTTCCAGTGCCGCCCAGCCCCCCACTAACTGGCCCAGCTGGCTGGCTGCATCAGGCCCGTGGCCACGCAAGTTGGGGGCGTAAACGGCAATGCCTTGGCGAGTAAGAGCCTTGGCCAGCCTGGCATAGCGCGCACCATGCTCTGCCATGCCGTGGCAAATGATCAGATTGGCGCGAATCCGGTCTGCAGGTTGCCATTGCGGCATCATGTTCAAATCGCGGGTGTTAACACTGCTTGAGCTGCTGGCGGAATCCATAGTGGATGGTGTCCTGATTTTTTATTCTGGGTCCTGACAGGTTAATCCAGTGCCTGCGTTCGGGGCGAGAGATGCGTGATATTCACAAACCAAATGAAACACATCCGCAGTTTGTATTTGGTGAGTCAGCTGTTAGTTTTGAGAATCTTTGCGCAATCGACTGACTCAGACAATCGAGTCAGGGCTTGTCGCTAGCCAGATCAGCTCATAACAAATGCACTAAGCGAAAGAGGATAAAAATAATGGACGCATCCTTCTGGGACGATAAACGGCCTAACGGTGTCCCAACCACGATTGATACCGCCCAGTACTCATCAATCATTGATGTCTTCCAGCAAGCCTGTGCCAAGCACGGTGACCGCCCGGCGTTCAGCAATATGGGCGTCACGCTCAGTTATGCTGACCTCGACCGCTATTCCGCTGCGTTTGCCGCCTATCTGCAGCAACATACCAACCTGCAGCCTGGCGACCGTATCGCAGTCCAGATGCCTAATGTGCTGCAGTTTCCTATCGCCGTTTATGGTGCGATGCGCGCGGGGTTGGTCGTGGTTAACACTAACCCTCTATACACAGCCCGCGAAATGCGCCACCAGTTCAAGGATTCGGGCGCGCGCGCGTTGATCTTCATGAATGTGTTTGGACACCTGGTGCAGGAAGTACTGCCCGACACCGAGATCGAATTTCTTTTTGAAGCACGTATTGGTGACATGCTGCCTGGTCTCAAGGGCATCATCACTAATGCGGCAGTTAAATACGTCAAAAAGATGGTGCCTGACTATCAACTACCCCAGGCAGTGTCCTTCAAGAAAGCGTTGAAACAGTGCCAGGGCCAGAGCCCCTCTGCAGTGACCAAAACGCTCGATGACGTTGCCGTGCTGCAATATACCGGCGGTACTACGGGTGTGGCCAAGGGCGCCATGCTGACGCACGGTAATCTGGTCGCGAATATGCAGCAGGTGTATGCCAACATGCAGCAAATTGGCAGCGACGGCAAAAAGATCAGCAACGACGCAGGTGAAGTTGTTATTGCTCCGTTGCCGCTTTACCACATCTTTGCCTTTACCGTTAATTGCATGTGCATGATGATCGCCGGGCACCACAACGTATTGATTACCAATCCGCGGGACATTCCCGGCTTTGTTGCTGAACTGAAAAAGTGGCCGTTCTCCTCAGTTGTTGGCTTGAATACGCTCTTTGTTGCCTTGATGGATCATCCGGAATTTGACCAGATCGACTTCTCGCACCTTAAAACCACAGGCTCCGGTGGCACGGCGCTGGTGAAGGCGACAGCGGAGCGCTGGGAGAAGAAAACCGGCTGCAAGATTGGTGAGGGTTATGGCTTGACCGAGTGTTCGCCCGTGGTGACCTCAAGCCCGGGTGATGGCCTGGCACGTATTGGCAGTGTAGGTCTTGCCGCCGTAGGTACAGCGCTCAAGGTAGTAGATGAGGAAGGTCGTGAGCTGGACATCGGCGAACGTGGTGAGCTTTGCGTGAAGGGGCCGCAGGTGATGAAAGGCTACTGGAACCGTCCTGAGGCAACCGAGGAAGTGCTGGATGCCGACGGCTGGTTCCATACGGGCGACGTGGCAATCATTGATGCTGACGGCTTTGTATCCATTGTTGACCGCATCAAGGATTTGATCATTGTATCGGGGTTCAACGTTTATCCGAATGAAATTGAAGACGTCGTAGCCGCCCATCCCAAAGTAGCCAATGCTGCAGCTGTGGGTGTGCCGGATGAAAAATCCGGTGAAGCCGTTAAGCTGTTTGTTGTCGCAAACTCAAAAGACCTGACCGTTGACGAGTTGAAGGACTACTGTCGGGCTAACTTTACAGGCTACAAGGTACCCAAGTACTTCGAGATCAGAGAGTCTCTGCCTATGTCCGCAGTGGGCAAAATTTTGCGCCGGGAGCTGCGCGACGAGAAGTAGAATTTCCCAGGCGTGTGACTGCTCAGTCAATCACACGAATCGCGCAACAGCGCGTAGTCCGCGTGTTAGAGCCGTTTTCGGGGGTGCTGGTCTGCCCCCGGAAAAGCTGATAGTCTTCGGAACGCCTCGATTGCAGATATAAGGATATTTTATAAATCTGCAGCGAAATGTGCTTATAAGCACCTTAAAACCATAAGACATCAGCGGCAAATTCATGCCGATTGCGTTCAGGAGCGGGCTTTTATGCTTGAGAATTTCTGGAAAGATAAATATCCAGCGGGCGTTTCCTCAGAAATCAATCCCGATCAGTACCCTAATATTCTGGCTGTTCTCAAAGAGTCCTGCGAACGCTTCGCCAATAAGCCTGCTTTTACCAATCTTGGCAAAACGCTCACCTACGGTGAGATTTACACCCTTTCTGGTCATTTCGCAGCCTATCTGCAGAAGCACAGCGGCCTGCAGCCTGGTGATCGTATTGCGGTACAGATGCCAAACGTACTGCAATATCCTGTCGTAGTCTTTGGTGCTATGCGCGCTGGCTATGTCGTGGTGAACACTAACCCGCTTTACACACCGCGGGAAATGGAGCATCAGTTTAACGACTCGGGTGCCAAAGCCTTGGTTTGCCTGGCCAATATGGCTCATTTGGCGGAAGAGGTAGTGCCTAAAACGGGCGTAAAGAAGGTCATCGTTACCGAAGTGGGCGATATGCTGCCGCCTTTGAAACGGTTCCTGGTAAACACCGTCGTCAAGCACGTCAAGAAGATGGTGCCTGCATACTCAATTCCCGGCATGGTCAAATTCAACGATGCCATGGCGAAAGGCCGCAGCCTCACGTTCACTGAGGCTACGCCTGCCGCCGAGGATCTGGCGGTGCTGCAATACACTGGCGGCACAACCGGCGTTGCCAAGGGTGCCATGCTGACCCACCGCAATCTGGTTGCCAACATGTTGCAGGCCAAGGCGCTGATGGGCGCCAACATGATTGATGGCGAAGAGGTGATTATTTGCCCCTTGCCGCTATATCACATCTACGCCTTTACCTTTCACTGCATGGCGATGATGCTCAGCGGTAACCACAATATTCTGATTACCAATCCCCGCGATATGGATGCCTTCGTCAAAGAGCTGGCGCAGCATCGCTTTACTGGTTTTGTGGGTCTCAATACCTTGTTTGCTGGCCTGTGTAATAACGCAGCGTTTCGGGCGCTGGATTTTACCGGCTTCAAAATCACACTTTCTGGCGGCATGGCGCTGCAGTTGGCTACCGCTGAGCGCTGGAAGGAAGTGACTGGCAGCCCGGTGTGCGAAGGTTTTGGCATGACGGAAACCAGCCCGGTTGCGACGGTCAATCCCATCAGCGACATCCGTTTGGGCACTATTGGTATCCCGGTCCCGTCTACGCTGTGCAAAGTGATTGATGATGACAACAACGAGCTGCCGCTTGGTGAGCGCGGTGAGTTGTGCGTGAAGGGGCCGCAGGTGATGAAGGGCTACTGGCAGCGTAAGGAAGCGACCGAAGAAATCCTCGATGCGGACGGCTGGCTCAAGACGGGCGATATTGCGATCATTCAGGAAGATGGTTACCTGCGCATTGTTGACCGCAAGAAAGACATGATTCTGGTCTCGGGTTTCAATGTGTATCCGAATGAGCTGGAAGACGTTATGGCAGCCATTCCAGGTGTTGCTCAGTGTGCCGCTATTGGCGTGCCGGATGAGAAGTCTGGCGAGGCCATCAAGGTGTTCCTGGTCAAGAGTGCGGGCACCAACCTGAGCGAAGCAGAGGTCAAGGAGCACATGCGCAGTAACCTGACCGCCTACAAAGTACCCAAGTTTGTCGAGTTTCGCGACAGCTTGCCGACCACCAACGTCGGCAAGATTCTACGCCGCGAACTACGCGACGAAGAGTTGAAGAAACTGGCAGGCTAAACGCCTGCAATAGTGGTCGTATTTTTGCGACAATGAAGCCCCGCCTGGCTAAGCCAAGCGGGGCTTTTTCATGCTACAGGATGCTCCATGCCAGCCTTAGATACTCGTACTCCCGACTTTTCCCGTGTTATGGTGGCTGACCGCAACCGCTTGCAGCAGCAGTATCGCAAGCTGGGTGAGGGCGCGGACGCCAAAGCCAGCAGCGACTGGGTCAAACGGTTTGAGGCCTCCGCTGCCAAGGTGGAGGCGCGTCAGGCGAGTATCCCGAACATTCGCTTTGTCGATAGTTTGCCGATCGCCGAGAAGCGTGAGCAGATCAAAGCGGCCATTGCTGCGCACCAGGTGGTCGTCATCGCGGGTGAAACCGGTTCGGGTAAAACTACTCAGTTACCCAAGATCTGTCTGGAGCTGGGCCGTGGCACGCGCGGGCTGATTGGTCACACACAACCGCGTCGTCTGGCGGCACGGAGTGTGGCTAGCCGAATTGCTGATGAGCTGGCGACGCCACTGGGTGAACTGGTGGGCTTTCAGGTGCGCTTTACCGATCAAAGCTCTGAAAAGTCGCTGATCAAACTGATGACCGACGGTATCCTGCTCGCCGAGACCCAGAATGATCGATTTCTTAATCGTTACGACACCATCATCATCGATGAAGCCCATGAACGCAGCCTGAATATCGACTTTCTGCTCGGGTATCTGAAAACTATTCTGTCCAAGCGGCCTGATCTAAAAGTGATCATTACGTCCGCAACCATTGACCTTGAACGCTTCTCTCAGCATTTTGATAACGCGCCAGTGATTGAAGTTTCGGGTCGAACCTTTCCAGTGGACGTCTGGTATCGGCCGCTAAGTGCGGAACAGGACGAAGAAGGTAATGTTGTAGAAGAAGACCTGAGTATTGATCAGGGCATCGTCTCCGCGCTACGCGAAATTGATGAGCATGAACGTACGCAGCGGCAGCCGCCCGGCGATGTACTGATCTTCCTGCCGGGCGAACGCGAAATTCGCGATACGGCTGACTATCTGCGCAAGGCAAACCTCAAACACACGGAAATTTTGCCACTCTACGCGCGGTTGTCAGCAGCCGAGCAACAGAAGATCTTTGCCTCCCACGCTGGCCGCCGTGTCGTGCTGGCCACCAACGTCGCAGAAACCTCCCTGACGGTGCCGGGCATCGTCTACGTGATAGATCCGGGTGAGGCGCGTATCAGCCGTTATAGCCCGCGCTCGAAAGTACAGCGGTTGCCGATTGAAGCGGTGTCGCAAGCCAGCGCTAATCAGCGCAAGGGCCGCTGCGGCCGGGTTGCTCCGGGGATTTGTGTGCGCTTGTATGCCGAGGATGACTTTAACGGCCGTCCAGCCTTCACCGATCCGGAGATTCGTCGTACCAATTTGGCGTCGGTGATACTGCAGATGCTGCATCTGCGCCTAGGCCGTATCGAAGATTTCCCCTTTATTGAACCGCCGGATAGCCGCGCCATCAGCGATGGTTTTACCTTGCTGCAGGAGTTGGGCGCGGTTGATCGCGCTGGTGCGATGAGTCATCTGGGTCGGCAATTGGCCCGACTGCCGGTGGACCCGCGAATCGGGCGCATGTTGCTCGAAGGCGCACAGCAGGACTGTCTGCATGAAGTTGCCGTTATTGCCAGTGCATTGTCGGTTCAGGATCCGCGTGAAAGGCCTATGGAGAAGCAGCAGGCCGCAGACCAGGCGCATACGCAGTGGGCCGATGAGGTGTCGGACTTTGCCGCTTTTCTTAACTTGTGGGCAGGGCACGAACAGCAACGTCAGGCGCTGACACAGGGGCAATTGCGTAGTTGGTGTCGGCGCAACTTTCTGAACTTTTTGCGGCTGCGCGAGTGGCGCGAAACCCATCGGCAGATCCGTCTGACGTGCCGTGACCTGGGGCTCAAGGAGAACACCCAGGCCGCAGGCCATGAGTCGATTCACAAGGCCCTGTTGTCCGGCCTGCTTAGTCATCTCGGTAACAAGACCGAAGAAGGGGACTACCTCGGGGCACGGCAACGGCGGTTTCTGCTGCATCCGTCATCTGCGCTGGCAAAGAAGAAACCGGCGTGGGTCATGGTGGCGGAATTGACCGAGACACGACGGTTGTACGGTCGCCTGGCAGCCAAGGTTGATCCGGCCTGGATTGAGCCATTGGCAGCCCACCTGACGAAAACCAGCTACAGCGAACCACACTGGGAGAAAAAACGCGGTCAGGTAGTCGCCTTTGAGCAAGTGACGCTTTATGGGCTAATTATTGTCCCGCGGCGCAAAGTTCACTACGGCCCGATCGATCCCGTGGTGTCGCGCGAGCTCTTTATTCGCCATGCGCTGGTGGGTGGTGAATGGCATGGTCGGGCGGCATTCAACAAGGCCAATCAGCAGCTCATCAGTGAGCTGGATGCGCTTGAGGCCAAGTCGCGTAAACGCGACATCGTAGTGGATGACGAGACGCTGTACCGCTTTTTTGATCAGCATATACCAGCCGATACCGTCCAACTGGCGAGCTTCGAGCGTTGGCTGAAACGCAATGCAGAACAGCAGCCCACGTTATTGCACATGACCCGTGAGGACCTGCTACAACGGGAGGCCGATGAGGTCAGTGCCGATCTCTATCCCGATGTGTTGCGTTGGGAATCGGTTGCGCTACCACTTAGTTATCACTTTGAGCCAGGCCATCGCGAAGACGGTGTCACGGTCAAAATACCGGCTTCGTTGTTACGCCGTATTCCGCAGAGCCGGCTGGAGTGGCTGGTGCCCGGCTTGATCTTTGATAAGTGCGTGGCGCTGGTGCGCGGCTTGCCCAAGGCATTGCGCAAAAACTTTGTGCCGGTGCCCGATTTTGTGCGCGCAGCGCTTGAGCGCATGCCGTTTGCTGAAGGCAGTCTGACCCAGGCACTGGGCCGCGAGCTGACCCGCATGACCGGGGTTCGATTGGATGAGCAGAGCTGGGATAACATTGAGCTGGAAGACCACCTCAACATGCGTATTGAGGTGGTCGACGCCAGCGGTAGCGTGATCTGCAGCGGCCGAGATTACAGTGCGCTTTGCGGTGAGCTGGAAGGGCGACCGATGGAGCCCGAGTCCAGCAGCGATCAAGACGCCTCGCCGCGCGACGAAAATACTCAGCCGCCCGGTTCCTACGCTTTACCCGGTAGTTTGATCCGTAAGCAGGCAGGTATCGCAGTCAATGTTTATCCGGCCTGGGTAGAGCAGGGCGACGAGGTGATTGAAAAGCTATTCGATGTGCCTCAGATAGCCGCTCAGCAGCATCGCCTGGGTATACAGCGCCTGTTATTGCAGGCACTACCGGAACAGGCCCGGCTGCTAAGGCAGAAGACCCAGGCGCTCAAGGATGCGGCTATCTACTATCGCGAGTTGGGCACCCAGAAACAGCTCACCGATGACGTGTTGCTCGGCGCGATTGACCGGGTCTTCCTCGCGGACGCTGAAGAGCTGCCTCGTGACCCCGCGGGGCTCAAGGAACTGCTTGAGCAAAAACGGGCAGATTGGGTCCCCAGTGCTGAACAACTGGCGCAGCAAGTGTTGGGGATACTCAAGCAGTGGCACGGCCTGCGTAAGCGCTTCAAGGGCAAGGTGGAACTGGCTCATGCGCTGGCGATGAATGATGTGCGTGATCAGCTGGCGAACCTGGTCTACCCCGGTTTTGCCCGTACCGTACCCACCGAGTGGCTAGGGCAGTACCCACGCTATTTGAGTGCTATCGAGCAGCGCCTCGACAAGCTGCCAGGCCAGGTGCCGCGTGATCGCGCCTGGACCGACGAACTGCAGGGGTTTTGGCAACAGTATCAGGCGCTAGCCGAGAAAATGCGCCGCGAAGGCCGCTGGGATGCGCGATTGGATGAGTGGCGCTGGATGCTCGAAGAATACCGGGTGTCGCTGTTTGCCCAGCAGCTAGGTACGCGCATGCCGGTTTCGGCAAAGCGCCTGGCGAAACTTTGGCGCGAAATCACAGCCTGAGAAGCAGGCGGCCGTTACACTGGCCGGCAACAACAAAACGCTACAAGGATTTCAGGTGGAGCAGAGTGTGATTGAGACGCACGCGTTAACGGTCAACTCCGTAGAGCTACAACTGCGTTGCTTTGGCAGCGACAACACCGGCGCTGTGCTGTTACTGGTGCACGGTGCCCTGGAAGACGGTCGTGTTTTTCATCCGCGCACTGATCAAGGGCTGGCGGGTACCTTGGTCGCGGCTGGTCACACTGTCTATGTGGTTGATCTGCGCGGCCATGGGGCCAGTCAGCCAGCGCTGGCCGATGCTACCGAAGGGATGACGCAGTCAGCGCTAATCAGCCAGGATCTGCCCGCTGTGCTGG
This sequence comes from Pseudomonas neustonica, assembly GCF_003797945.1. Lineage (GTDB taxonomy): Bacteria > Pseudomonadota > Gammaproteobacteria > Pseudomonadales > Pseudomonadaceae > Halopseudomonas > Halopseudomonas neustonica. The sequence continues at coordinate 48,691 of NZ_RKKU01000021.1, read as the reverse complement.
CGTTTATCAGAGCACGCCATGCCGAGCGTCCGCTGTTTTGCGTCGGTCATGGTTGGGGCGGAGTGTGGATGGTGAGTGCCTTGATACGCCATCCTGAGCTCCTTCCCGCTATCAGCGGCTTATTACACTTTGGCGTAAGACGCAGGCAGCAGCATGGCTCCGGACTGACCCGATTAGCGAGCCGATGGGTTTGGCAGCGTCTGTTGCCATTGCTAGGTAAAATCAACGGGGTCATACCGGGTCGCGCCTTGGCGATTGGCACGGCCGATGAATCAACCGCGATCTACGCCGCCAATCTGGCCTGGATGCGCGGCGAATGGCGTGATCTTGAGGATGGTTTCGACTATGCTAGCGCCATAGATAAGCTGGATTGGCCGCCTGCATTGTATCTCGCAGGCGAGTCGGATCGTCAGCAGGGACATATTGGTGATGTGCGTGATTTTGCCCGAGAGATGGGGCCACATGACGCGCAGATCGTGTTGCTGGAGAAAGGGCAGGGCTGTTCCAGGCGTTACAGCCATAACGACCTGCTGACTCACCCGCAGGCGGAAGTCGATCATTTTCCGTTGGTACTCGGCTGGCTTGAACAGCACTTGCCCCGGTAGGTCTGCTGCCTGCAAAAGGTAAATCTACGGCAACAGCTGTCGAATCATATGATTTTACTGTTTGTGAAATAGCATTTCAGGTTGAATTTACGCAGCATTGGTAAACCATGCAGCGTTGTGAAGGCCTGTTGGAAATAGAGAGTGGTTTACCGATCTTGGCGCACTGGCGCTGGGTAAACCGCGTTCATAACACGAAAAGAGGGCCGACCGTGCACAAAGTAGTGATCAGCGGAACAGGTTTGTACACCCCTACAGAAAGCATCAGCAACGAAGAGCTGGTGGAAAGTTTTAATGCGTATGTCGAGCAGTTTAATGCAGACAACGCCGCAGCCATTGAGGCCGGTACGGTAGAAGCGCTGGCCTGTTCCAGCACCGAGTTTATCGAAAAGGCCTCTGGCATCAAGAGCCGCTATGTGATGAACAAAAGCGGTATTCTGGACATCAATCGCATGGTGCCGGATATCCCTGAGCGCGCTAACGAAGAGCAGTCACTGCTTTGCGAGATGGCCGTCAAGGCTGCACACCAGGCGCTTGAGGCCGCAGGTCGCACACCTGCTGATATCGATGCGGTTATTGTGGCTTGCTCCAATTTGCCGCGAGGCTATCCGGCACTGGCGGTAGAGGTGCAGGAAGCACTGGGTATCGATGGTTTTGGTTTTGATATGAACGTTGCCTGTTCTTCTGCCACCTTTGGTATTCAGAATGCAGCCAGTGCCGTGCAATTGGGTCAGGCGCGTGCGGTACTGATGGTGAACCCTGAAGTCTGTACCGGTCATATGAGCTTCCGTGATCGTGACAGCCACTTTATCTTTGGCGACGCCTGTACTGCAGTTGTCATCGAGCGTGCCGATCAGGCCGTGTGCGAGCATCCCTATGAGATCCTGGGTACCAAGCTGCTAACCAAGTTCTCTAATAACATCCGCAACAACTTTGGTTTTCTTAACCGCGCTGACGAGTCGGGTATCGGCAAGGCCGACAAGTTGTTCGTACAGAATGGTCGCAAGGTGTTCCGCGATGTCTGCCCTATGGTGGCCGAACTGATTGGCAACCACCTGCAGGAAGTGGGGCTATCAGTCGAAGATATCAAGCGTTTCTGGCTACACCAGGCCAACCTGAACATGAACATGCTGATTGCGCGCAAGCTGCTGGGTCGTGACCCAAGTGCAGAAGAAGCACCTGTCGTGCTTGATAAGTATGCCAACACCAGTTCAGCTGGTTCTATTATTGCCTTCCACCAGAATCAACAGGATCTGCCCGTTGGTAGCCACGGAGTTATTTGCTCCTTCGGCGCGGGTTACTCGATCGGCAGTGTGGTGGTGCGCAAGCATTAATAGCCGGTCGCACCGGAGGGATCGCCAGTGACAGATGAAGATCTGTTGCTGGCGCGCCTGCGAAGCGGCGAGCAGGCGGCTTATAAAGTCTTGGTTGAGCGTTACCAGGGTGCGATGCGCGCCATAGCCATCGCCATCGTCGGCATGAGCAGTGCCGACGAGGTAGTGCAGGACAGCTGGCTATCGGTCGTGCGTAATATTGATGGCTTCGCCGGCCGAGCGAGCCTGAAGACCTGGCTGCTGACCATTACCGCCAACGCCGCTAAAACTCGTCTGAAAAAGCAACGACGAGAAGTTTTTATCGACGATATTGCCGGTCCGCATGGCACCATAGGCGCTGACCGTTTCAAAGCTGATGGGCACTGGCAACAGTCGCCGCTTGGCTGGCATACCGACTCCCCTGAAGCCCTGCTCGATGAGCAGGAGCTACGCGAGTGCCTGGACCATACCCTGACCAGTCTATCCGAGCTGCAATGCAGCGTGCTGCTGTTGCGCGATCGACAGTGTCTGGAGCTGGAAGAGATCTGTAACCTGCTCGAAATTTCGCACTCTAATGTTCGAGTACTGTTGCATCGTGCGCGCTTGAGCGTCTTTGCAACACTGGAACATTTTGAGGACACGGGCGAATGTTGACGTGCAAGGGACTGGTGGCTCAATCCAGTGATCTTCTGGATGGCAGCTTGAGTTTTAGACAGCGATTAGCCGCGCGGACGCATTTGGCTATCTGTTTTCACTGTCGACGGTTTATCCGACAAATGCGGATCAGCCAACGCGTAATACGTACTCTGCCCGAAGCGCCACTTCCCGATCTTGAGCACTTGCTGAGAGCTATCAGCGAGCAGCGCGCGGCTCAATCAGACGACCATAACGAGCGTTGATTCATATCAGGTTTCAAAAAAGAGCCTGCTTTTGTAACCGCGACAGGTCAGCCTGGTCTAGTTTAGTAGGGAGGCACTCAATGCCTTCATTCAAAAAGACGGAGATTGGCCATGAATAAATTCAATACTGCGATGCTGACGTTGGGTGTCACCTTGGTAAGCGCTGGTGTCAGCGTCAATGCTGCCGAAAACCCTTTTGCTGTGCAGGAGCTGCAGAGCGGCTATAACGTTGCTGACAACCACGGTGAAGGTGACATGGAAGGCAAGTGCGGCGAAGGCAGTTGTGGTGAGGAGAAGGAAGAAAGCAAAAGCGAAGCCGAAGGCAAGTGCGGTGAAGGCACCTGCGGTAACTGAGGAATGACTGTAATTCAGCATTCCGGCCTTAGTGGCGCAGGCCTCGGTCTGCGTCGCAGCCTGCTTGGTGAGATCGCCGATAGTTCGCACGCCGGTGCCGACTTTCTTGAGGTGGCGCCGGAAAACTGGATCAATATCGGTGGCCGCTTTGGTCGCCAATTCCGTGCGCTGACTGAACGCTATACCTTTGCCTGCCACGGGTTGTCATTGAATTTGGGCGGCTTGGCCCCCCTGGATCAGCGGCTACTTCGCGATATCAAGTGCTTCCTCGATGAGCATCAGATCAGTGTCTATAGCGAGCATCTTTCGGCTTGCGCCGACGATGGTCAGCTTTATGACCTCATGCCGGTTCCCTTCAGCGAATTCAACGTTCTGCGTATCGCTGAGCGTATCAATCAGGTGGAAGACGCGTTGCAGCGGCCACTGATCATCGAGAACGTCTCGGCTTATGCCTGCCTGCCAGGTGATATGGATGAGACAGCATTCGTTAACGCAGTATTGCAGGAGGCCGACTGTCAGCTATTGCTGGACGTTAACAATGTATTGGTAAACAGCATTAATTTTGGCACTGATGCCGAGCAGTTTATCCGGGCAATGCCGAGTGCACGCATTGCCTATATGCACATAGCCGGTCATCACGATGCGCAGCCAGGGTTGAAAATTGATAGCCATGGTGCACCGGTGATAGATCCGGTATGGCAGCTTTTGCAACTCGCTTATGCTGAGCATGGCGTGCGCCCAACGTTGCTGGAGCGCGACTTCAATTTTCCGCCGATAGCCGAGTTATATGCTGAGTTGGGGCAGATCCGTGAGATGCAGACGGCAGTGGCTGCGCCCCGGATTTTGCGCGCATGAGCCGCGCTAGTCGCAGTGAACAGCACCAGCGCGACTTTGCGGCACGTATACGTAACCCATCGGCTGCGCCGATTCCCGACGCAATACCGGCTGATCGTGTCGCCGTCTATGAACGATTGTTTTACAACAGTATCGAGAGCTTTGTTCGCGGTACCTTTCCGGTTTTACATAGCCTGCTATCGGCGGAGCGCTGGGCTCAACTGGTCAGCGGCTTTATCGCACAGCACCAGTGCCGCTCACCGTACTTTCTGGAAATTGGTCAGGAGTTTATTGCCTGGCTACAGCAAAGTTATATCAGGGACCTCGATGATCCGCCCTACATGCTGGAGCTGGCGCATTATGAGTGGGTCGAGCTGGCGTTGGATACCGCAACCGCTGAGTTGCCGGTAAAGGCGCCAGAGGGCGGCGTGCTCGACCTGTATAGTAGTACCCTGAGTGCCTCGCCGTTGGCCTGGCCGCTCGCTTATCAATGGCCGGTCCATCGCATAGGCCCAGATTATCAGCCGACTGAAGCACCCGCGCAGCCTACCTGCCTGCTGGTCTGGCGTGATCGCAACGATAAAGTGCGCTTTATGCAACTGACCAGCTTTACCTTCCAGCTGCTGACCCGGTTACAAGAGCGGGCGGGGACGCCAGCAGCCTTGCTTGGCTACGTGGCCGACCAGAACGGGTTAGTCTGCGATGAGGGTTTTCTGGCTAATGGTTTGGCCTTGCTCAACGATTGGGTCGCGCAGGATATTGTGTTGCCTGCTTGAGTCGAGCCCTTGTTACCAGTTAAAGCCTGGTCTCCATTTCTTTTCTATCCTACTGATTTTCCTCGTGACACCTCGATCGCCGTTTGAGCGAACGTCCTCAGGTCTGTGTTCCCGCCAAAAAGTTCCGTTGTCACTGAATGTTCATCTTTGCGCAACTGATTTGAAATATGGCGCTGCCAAGATTCGTTCCAACACCGGGCATCAAGCCGCAAGGCAGCCCAAATGTGTTGTTTAACTGTCAACGCAAAAACACTAATGAGGAAAGACTCAATGACACTGCGTAAGCATTTTGCCGGATTCGCCGTTACCGCCCTGGCAGCTGCCATTCCTGCTGTTGCCATGGCTGACGTAAGCATCTATGGCCGTGCACATGTATCCGTGGACTATCTGGACGACGGTGCGGATTACTCCGAGACCAACCTGTCCAGCAACGCTTCACGTCTGGGTTTCAAAGGTGATCATGAGATTAACTCAAACTTGACTGCTTTCTTTCAGATTGAGCAGGAAATTAATTTCGGCACTGATAGCGATAACACGCTCAATACCCGCGATACGTTCGTCGGTCTGAAGGGTGGTTTCGGTAGCGCTCGTATGGGGCGTTTTGACAGCCCATTCAAAGGCGCTCGCGGTCCCGCTAACCTGTTCGGCGATCAGGTCGGTGATATGCGTAACTTGACCCGTGTGGGTAATGCCCGTTTCGACGAGCGTTATGACAACACGCTTGAATACACCACTCCCGACATGAGCGGCTTCTTTGCCAAGCTGGGTTACTCTGTTCAAGAAGGCGAGGAAGCTGATTCCGACGCAGATGAAAGCGTAATGAGTGGTTCATTGAACTACGCGGGTTCTGCCTTGGAAGCGGCTTTGGCTTATGAGTCTGCGGAAGAAGACACCGGTCGTGGCGAACGTGACGGTATCCGCGTTGCAGCAGCTTACAAGATTACTGATGGCTTCAAAGCGGTTGGTTTCTATCAGACTGTTGACTACACCAGCGACGCAGTAACGGACGCTGTACAAGATCAACTGTCTTCCGATACTTACGGTCTGGGTGCCGAATTTAAGGTCGCTGAAAACACGGCTTTGAAAGGTATGTGGATGACGCGTGATTCAGATGCTGACAACTTTGACAGCGATATGTGGGTTGTTGGTGTTGAGCACAAACTCGACAAGGCTGTCCGCGTCTACGCTAACTACGCTCTGGTTTCAAACGATGAGAACGTCAACTTGACTCCTTGGGCACAAAGTCGTTCCGCTGCACCAGGTGGCACTGTCAATGAAGACGCCTCTGGCTTGTCTGTAGGCCTGCGTTACGACTTCTAATCTGGTTATTAGTTAACGGATTGAAGTACTCCCCAAAGCCGGGCTGTTTGTAAAAGCAGCCCGGCTTTGTCATTAAAGTGAAACGATACGGTCTTAATCTTGTCGCCCAGTGGTCACCTAATCATGGCCATGGCTTGATCAAACGCTATCTTCACTCGTGCTAGGAGTTTTAACCCATGCGTCATCTGCTTTGTATCGCCGCCGCTGCGCTGCTATCAGCCTGTGCTCAACAGGCTCCTGTTAAACTTTATTCCGGTGCCGAGCAGCCGGTGTCACAGGTGGTCGTGGTAGAAATGCCCAATACGCTGGAAGTGCTGGATATAAATGGCCAGCCAGCTCCGGCAGCGAACGCGATGGTAGGTAATAAGACACGCCAGCTGCTGCTTCAGCCTGGTGAGTATCGTATTAACGCTTACTTTGAAAATGGCTACGACATCGGTGGTGGTCTGAGTCACGAAGTGGTGCGTACTCGCAGTGCTACCTTCAAAATTGACGGCAACGCCGGCGAAGTATGGCGCTTGGAATTTACTGAGCCGAATAACCTGAAGGAAGCCCAGGACATGGAGAATAGTTTCTCTGGTGCCGCCGTTAACACTCGGACAGGAGAGCGCGTCGCGACAGAGAAGGGCCCTGCTTACGTATCTCTGTTGGGACAGATGCTGGGCTCCGGTGGCGTGGCTGTGCCAGACGCGGGCACTGCTATCGCTCCGCTTGGCAGCCAGCAGCAGGCTGCTCATAGCGTCGCTGCAGTACCTGCACCCTCTCAGGCCGCTACTCCCGTTCAGACCCTGCCAGCGGACGCCGCAACGCTATCGACGCTCAAACAGATTTGGCTGATGCTTTCCCCGCAGAGCCGCGAGGCTTTTATTGACTGGACTGCCCAGTAAGTTTTTTGGTTTTTGTGTTGCTCCTTATTCCCCCGCTTGCGGGGGATTTTTTTGTCTTTTAATAATCGACCGCTTTTTCGCTTGCCGCCATTGCCCATAGATGCGCCCCGACCAGCGCGCGGTAAGGGCTGAATGCTGCCAGCCAGGCGGCGGTTTGGCGCTGATCCGGGGTTTCCGCTTGTGCCAGCAGCCTTTGCAGTCGCTTGCGAATGACCACGTCACCGTGCAACGAGCCGTCAAGCAAACCAAAACCACGCAGCATTAGATAGCTCACTGTCCAGGGTCCGATGCCACGCAGCGCCAGTAGTTTGGCTGCCAGCGCCTTGGGGTCCAGATCCTCGGCGCAACGCCAATGCCGAAGCGGTAGGTTGTCATTGATGGTTTCCTGCGCAAGCGATAACAGGCTTTTGGCCTTGCTTTGCGATAAGCCACAGGCGGTCAGTTGCTCAATGCACAGACCCGCGAGGATATCTGCATCCGGATGGCAAGTAAGCCCGCCACTGTGTGGCACGCCATGCTGTTGGATCAACCTGCGGCGTATCGATATCGCTGCTGCAACGCTGATCATCTGGCCAATAATCGCCCAGCAGCCAGCCTCGAAAGGGGTTATTGCTTGCGGTATACGCAATCCGGGTGTGGCAGCAATAAGAGGGCCGATCTGCGGGTGTTGGCCATAACGTTGTGCGAATACATCCACTGGCTGTGACAGGCCTAGAATGTGCTCACCCCATGCCACCAGATCATTGCGGCTTAGGGGAGTGGGTCTGTCGCTCTTCCAGCTAATGCTGGCGACGCCGCCATGGCTGAAGTTGATTGTCATGGCAGCCGGTATGCCCTGATACAAGGTGGCTTTGCTAACTGTCGTTTGTTGCACGACTTCAGCCAGTTGCTGATTATCACGTTGATAAAAACGCAAAACGTCATACACCCGAAAATCCCGGGGTAGGCTGAGCGTGACGCTCAGTTGGCTGCCTTGGGCCATATCAGATGTCCTCTCGTCGGGTTGCAATACTTGGCTTTGGCGCGTTAGCAGTAACCAGCAGGCGTGATCGCGCATTTAGTAGTGAATTTCGTTCGGTATGGACGCCGTGTTGTGGCACTCTTTGCGCTATGAACTTACGCCAGCTTACGCATATCGATCAGGTCAACGCCAGCCAATGGGATGCGCTATTGCCCAGTGGCTATCCCTTTTTGCGCCACGGTTTTCTTGCCGCATTGGAGCGTAGCGGGTCGGTTGGTATTGATGCCGGTTGGGTACCTGCGCATTTGGTCGTAGAGAACGCCGATGGTAGCTTGCAGGCACTGTTGCCGCTTTATCAAAAAATGCATTCCTACGGTGAGTATGTCTTCGATTGGCAATGGGCGGAGGCCTGGGAGCGGGCAGGGCAGTCGTATTATCCCAAGCTGCTCGCCGCTGTGCCTTTTTCACCGGTACAAGGGCCGCGCCTATTGGGCCGTTGTGAGGCCAGCCAACAGCTCATTCTGCAAGCGCTGGATGAGACCCTGCAACGCGGTTTGGTCTCGGGGGTAAACCTGCTGTTCAATCAAGACAGTGATAATTCTCTGTTGGAGCGTGCCGGCTGGGTACAGCGGTTGGGCTGCCAGTTCCATTGGTTTAACCGTGGGTACAGCAGTTTTGATGATTTTCTCGCTGCTTGTAGCTCGCGCAAGCGCAAGAATTTTCGCAAGGAGCGGCAGTCCGTAGCGGCGCAAGGCATCCATTTTGAATGGCATCAAGGGGCGGAGATTACTGAAACGCATTGGCAACGGTTTTTCCCCTTTTATGCGGCGACCTATCTCAAGCGTGGTCAGCAGCCCTATCTCATGCGTGCTTTTTTCAGTGAGCTATCTGCCGAGCTACCTGAGGCAGTGCGCCTGGTCTTTGCCCGTCAGGACGACCGAGACGTCGCCGGTGCGCTCTTCCTCGTTGGTGACGACACCTTGTATGGCCGCTATTGGGGATGTCTGGAAGAATATGATCGGCTGCATTTCGAAACCTGTTTCTATCAGGGCATGGATAGATGCATAGCCGAAGGGCTTAGCCGCTTTGATGCCGGCGCGCAGGGCGAACATAAACTGGTGCGTGGCTTTGAGCCGGTACTAACCCAGTCCTGGCACAAGTTGCAGCCAAGCTTGCATGAAGCGGTAGCGGACTTTCTTGAGCGCGAGCGCGCCGGGGTGAGGTCTTATCAGGCGGAGTCTGCAGGTTTCCTGCCATTCAAACAGGAAACCTGACGATAACTACTCTGCTTACTCGGCGTCCAGAACCTTGGCGCTGAGGATGGTGACGGGGTTGCGTGGTACATCTGAGTGTCCCGCTTTACTGGTAGTGGCCACCTTGCCGATGGTCTCTACCACGCCTTCACCGCTGACGACTTTACCGAATACCGCATAGCCAAAGTCACGGCTGCCGTTGTTCAGAAAGTCGTTGTTACCCAGGTTAATGAAGAATTGGCTGGTTGCACTGTCAACTACACCGGTACGCGCCATCGCCAGGGTGTAGCGGTTATTCATCAGGCCATTGTCTGCTTCATTCTTGATCGGATTGCCCACTTCCCGCTGGCGCATGTTTGCGTCAAAACCACCGGTTTGGATCATGAAGCCAGGGATGACACGATGGAAAATAACCCCGTCGTAATGCCCGGATTCAACATAGCGCAAGAAGTTGGCTACGCTGATGGGTGCAGCCTCTTGGTTCAACTCAACCACAATGTCACCCAGCGAGGTGGATAGCTGGACGCGCGGATCATCGGCCAGCGCAGTGCAGCTCAGCAGCATTAGGGTGGCAGCACCCAATAGGTGTTTCAGCATCTTTTACTCCGTCATTATGTGGTCCTGCTTAGGCAGGATCTATTTCGTGGGTAAGGGTCCGGGTGGCGTCCACCTGTTGCAGAAAATCGAGCAGAAGGCTATTGAACGCCTCGGGTTGATCAACGGGTGTAGCGTGCCGTGAATCGGCGATGACTTCCAGTCTGGCATCACCCAATCGACTCACATAGTTGCGTTTTTGTTCCACCGGCGTGTAGTCCTGGTCCGCACTGACGACCAGCACCGGGCAAACAATGCGGTCCAGCTGAGCGCTCACACCCCAGCCGACGATAGCGCGAAGCGAGGCCAGGTAACTGCGGCGGTCGTTTTCGCACCAGCGGGCCTGAAAGGTATCGCGATGATGTTGCTGATCCGGCTTGGGGAATAACATTTTGCCCAGGCCACTGGCGATAGCGCGCATGGGTAGGATATGGGCGAAAAACAGGCGTTTACCCGCCATCCAGTATTCTGCAGGGCGTCTTGGGATAACCTCAGGCGCACTGTTGACGATGGTCAGGCTGGCAGGCGTTTCTGGTGAATTGGTCGCTAGCTGAAAGGCAATCATGCCGCCCATCGACAGCCCCACAATATGCGGTTTTTCCAGCTCCATGGCCTGGATGAAAGCCAAGCAGTCTGCGGCAAAGAGGGGGATAGAGTAGCCGTTACCCCCTTTTTCGGTTTGGCCATGACCGCGACTGTCGAGACAGAGCACGCGGTAATGTTCGGTCAGTGCCGGAACCTGGTATTCCCAGTCGCGTTCACTTGAGCCAAGTCCGTGCAGCAGCAGCAGGGGTGGGCCACTCCCCTGATCGGTATAGTGAAACAGGCAGTCATTCAGTCTGATCTGCGGCATGCGATGCGTCCCTGATGGCCAAAGTCCCATTCTAGACACGGACTTGCTGCAATGAGAAGCCTGCAATCAGGCTGTCATCGAATGTTCAATCAGCAGATCTGCGAGAATGCGCGTAGCAGGGCCCATGGGGCGCTCACGGTTGGCATACAGAAACAGGTAATGTGAGCGGCGCGCACCCTGCTGTAGCGGCAGTATCTTTAGCTTGCCAGCGGCGACCTGCTCACTGATCTCATGCTCTGGCAGCCAGGCGAATCCTAGACCACGGGCTACCAGTTTGGCGGCGGTAGACAGGCTGGCTACCGTCCAGCGCTGCTCTGCACCCAGCCAGCCTGAGTCGCGGGGTTGGCGCTTGCCTGAATCACGAATAACGACCTGCAGATGGCCTTGTAAATCATCGTGGTTCAGCGTGCGTTGCAATTGGTGTAATGCATGCTCTGGGTGAGCAACCGCGATGAAATCAACGGCGTTAAGTTGCTGCGGCAGAAACCCGGCAATACTGATGCCTGAGATGGCCAGGTCCGCGCTGCCGTTGACCAGGCACTCTTCAACGCCGGAAAGTACCTCCTCACGGAGCTGAACGCGGCAGCCATGGCTGGCGGGCATGAAGGCCTGCAGCGCGGTCGCCAGTCGCTCGGCGGGGTAGGCCGCATCTACTACCAGATTCACTTCGGCCTCCCAACCCAACTCCAGCTGGTGGGCGAGCACTTCCAACTGACTGGCTTGCTCTACCACTTGCCGTGAACGCCTCAAGAGTGTTGTTCCTGCCTCAGTCAATACCGCTTTACGACCTTCTATTTCCAGTAGCGGCACCCCGAGCTGTTCCTGCATGCGCGCTATGGTGTAGCTTACCGAGGATTGTGAGCGGTGCAGGGCCTCTGCTGCCTGGGCATAGCCGCCATAATCAACGACGGCTTGCAGCGTACGCCACTGCTCAAGGGTTACCCGGGGTGCTTTCATCTCAACTACCTCTTATGGCGCTTGCGAGCCAGTGCGCTTAGCGCCAAGCTGCTAGAGTTACTGATTGCGGCCGTGCGATAACGGCTAATAACAAGGAGCTTCACCATGTCTCGTCTCAACTCGATCTTGCTGGTCGGTTGCCTGCTGCCGGCCGTCGCCATGGCCTCTTTTCCTATCGACGTTGAAATGAACGCCAACGGGGTCAGTGTGTCGGCTACGTCGGCTGACGTTAGCAACGTTGCTACAGTGACGTTAACAAATAACGGCAGCAATACTGCGCAATGCGAAGCCACTTTTATCAGCGGGCCAGAGCGCCCTTTTCCGCGACGTACCCAACTGGATGCGGGTGAGAGCACAGTGCTTACTCAGCACTTTGAACGAGAGATAACGCGCGTTCGCGTTAGCGTGAACTGTAAAGCTAAGTAAACATATCAGTTTTGTCGATTGTTATAAGCGTATTTTTGCGCTTTTATATCTTTTTATTGGGTCTAATATACCTCCATCACAACACATTTGATGGAGGCTTTTTATGCAACAGATCCTGGTAGTTCAAAGCAGCGCGCGTCAGAACGGTTCTCTGTCACGTGAATACACCGCTAACCTGGTAGCCAAGCTGCAGGCGCAGCATCCTGAGGCTAAGGTAGTGACGCGCGATATTGGCGCGAACCCGGTACCGCACCTTGACGAGACCCTGCTTAACGGCTGGATGAAGCCCGCAGACCAGCAGACTGATGCAGACCGCGCCGCTGACGCCCGCTCCAATGAGCTGGTAGATGAGCTGCTGGCCAGTGACATCGTGGTCATCGGCTCGCCGATGTATAACTTCGGTATTACCTCGACGCTAAAAGCCTGGTTTGACCACGTGCTGCGTGCCGGCCGTACGTTCAAGTACACCGAAACCGGCCCTGTTGGTCTGACGCCTGATCGCAAGGTTTACATTGTGGCCTCGCGCGGTGGTCGTCACCAGGGTTCACCGCTGGATCATCAGCAGCCTTACATCACCACGGCTTTTGGTTTTATTGGTATTCAGGATCTGACTTTCATACATGTGGAAGGTCAGGCAATGGGTGAAGAAGAGGCCGGTAAGGGTCGTGCTGAGGCTGATAAGGCGCTGAGTGAGTTGGCTGCCTGATCAACTGGGCAAAGCTCTGTCTTAGCGACAAAAAAGCCGGGGCGCTTCAGCACCCCGGCTTTTTTATGCTGCCGTTACTCGGTCATTACGCCTGCGGTATAGCGTTGCAGTAGGCGCGGTTGAAGTAGATCAAGCCGTCGCCGCTATCCTGCTGCCGGAGACCAACAATCTCACAGATGAGTATGTCGTGGCTGCCAGCGGCGACTCGATTGATAATGCGGCAATCAAAGTTGATCAGCGCGTCATCGAGCATGGGAGACCCTGTGCACTCGGTGTGCCAGTCAGCGGTCGCAAAACGCTCTTCCATCGACGACTTGCCACCAAACAAGTTTGATAGGGCCTGGTGTTTGGAGGTCAGGGTATTGACGCACAGGTGTCCGTTAGCGCTGAAAATATCGTATACCGATGCACTTCGGTTGAGACACACCAGCAAACTGGGTGGCTCATCAGAAACGCTGCAGACTGCGGTTGCAGTGAAGCCGGCGCGACCGGCGGGCCCATCGGTAGTGACCACGTTGACGGCGGCGGCAAGTACCGACATGGCGTTACGAAATGCGTCGCGGCTAACTTGCATAGGCGCTGTCTCTTGAGTTTGGACTGCCAACATGGCGAACTCCTTCAGGTAAGTATGCAGGTTTTTGAATAGGACAGGCGAGGGAGGCGATCAAATACCTTGCTGCTGTCACCGTAACCCAGATTGATCAACAGGTTCGATTTCCAATGGCTGTCACTGAAAAAGGCCTGGTCCAGCGCATTGGCGTCGAAACCGGACATGGGCCCGGTGTCCAACCCCAGGCTGCGGGCGGCCATGATGAGATAGGCCGCTTGCATGGAGCTGTTGCGGAACGCGGTCTCGTGGATGAGTTCTGGGCTACCGGTAAACCAGCTACGGGCATCGGCATGCGGGAAAAGCTCAGGCAGTGCGTCATAAAAGCGGCTGTCGTAGGCGACGATAACCGTCACAGGCGCGCTCATGGTTTTCTCAAGGTTACCGGATGACAGGCACGGCTTGAGCATCTCCTTGCCCTGACGGGTGCGCACGAAAACGAAGCGCGCAGGACTGCAGTTGGCCGAGGTCGGTCCCATTTTTACCAGGTCGTAAAGTTGTTCAAGCAGGCTGTCGGCTACCGGCAGATCTTGCCAGCCATTGTGGCTGCGGGCTTCGGTGAAAAGTTGCGCGAGCGTATTTTGATCCAGTGATTGCTGCATAGTGCCCTCGTTCAGGCGAATGTCTTGGTGGTATGCGTAACGCTGGCTATGAAATCGCGTAGCGTTGCATTGATGGTGTCTGCGCAGGTGACGCTGGAGGCGTGGCCGCCGTACTCAAACAGCTTCAGCTGCGAATGGGGCAGTGTGTTCTGCAGCTCCTGCGAGCAGGTCCAGGGCACGAGCATGTCGTCACGATTGGCGATCAGTAAGGTCGGCTGCGCAATGCTCATGAGTGCTTCGCCTGGGCCAAACTTCAGTAGCGCGTTGATACGGCGTAACAGATTGGCTTCTGGCGGAAACCCTGCGAGCTGTCGCCTTTCTTCTACTAATAGCTGCTCGATGTGTTCGGCTATCCAGGTGGGCGGGTAAAGAAATAGTGCTTGGGCTTCGACGTAGGCGGCAGGACCCGCGCCAGCGAGTAGCTGTTTACGCACCGAAAAGCAACGAGCGGTATGCGGACTGGCACTGGCCCAGGCATTCATCAGCGTCAGGCTGGCAAGCCCTGGCGCCTTTTGTAGCGCAAGCTCCAGTCCGACCAGGCCGCCCAGCGCATGGCCAATCAGATGGTACTCGCCAATATCATGAGCGCTCAGCAAGCTGACCAGTTCATTAGCCATGCTGCCAATGCTGTAGCCCTCTGGCAAGGTCGCGGGACTTTGTCCGGTGCCCAACTGATCGTAGAGAACCAGACGGAAGTCCTTGCCCAGCTCGTTGAGCTGGGGCGTCCAGAAATGGGCGGCACCGCCGAGCCCCGAGCTGAATACCAGCGTTGGGGCATCGGCTTCCTGGCGGCCATGGAACTCGATATGCATACCAGCGCTCATGCCTTTAGCCGACATGCGCGATGCTGGCGATTTCGATCAGTGCGTCGGGTTTTACCAGACCGCACTGGATGCAGTAGCGCGCTGGTTTTTCGCCCGGAAAGTACTCGGCATACACTGTGTTGACGGCGGCGTAGTCGCTCCAGTCGCGCACCATAATCATATTGAAGGTGACGTCATCCATAGTGCCACCGGCTTCTTCGACGACGCCCTTGATGATTTCCAGCACGTGGCGCGTTTGCGCTGCCGCATCACCCACATGGACTACGTTGTTTTCCTTATCGAAGGGCAGGGTGCCGGACACGTAGAGAATGCCGTCTGCCATTGAGCCAGGAACGAAAGGGGCCAAAGGTTTGCCGGTGCCTGCTGGAAGTACAGTTTTCTTGCTCATGCGGTTGCTCCTTGGTTCTGGGTAGAGGTGGCGAGGGTGGTGCAAAAGTCATCGACAGTGCTAACCCAGCCAAAAAAGGTTTCGATGTTGTAGAGCGAGGCCTGCTGCACGTAATCAGGGCCTGCCTGATGGGTGGCATCGGCCAGCACTACGCCAAAGTATTCGAGGAAAAAGCCGTCACGCAGCGTGGATTCCACGCAGACGTTGGTGGCAATACCGGTAAACACCAGGTTGCGGATGCCGCGGCTACGCAGCAGGCTATCGAAGGCAGTGTTGAAGAAGCCGCTATAGCGTGGTTTGGGTACGACCAGATCGCCAGGCTGTGGTTTCAGCTCATCGACCAGGTCATAGTCCCAGGTGCCCTTGGCCAGTAGCGTACCCATCAGTTCCGGGTTCTTGCGCATGGTCTTCATGGCGTTGGACTTGTGCCAGTTAGGCGAGCCGGGGCCACCTGCTTCGGCGTACTCCGGGTCCCAGCCGTTCTGGAAAAAAATCACCTGTACTCCAGCGGCGCGTGCCGCTTTTATCGCCTTGGCGATGGATTCGATCACCGGGCCAGTGCTGGAAATATCAAATCCAGCCAGATCCAGATAGCCGCCCTTGGTGGAATAGGCGTTCTGCATGTCGACCACGATCAAGGCGCTGTCGTTGGCGTTGATGGCCAGCGATTCCGGACGTGCCGGTAAAATCATGCTGTTGTCGTGGCTATGATTGGGCGCGTAGCCAACTACCGGGCTGCTTGAACTGTTCATCAAGCGCTCTCCAACATGTCGACTACGTGCTTGCGACTCTTCATCAGCGGCTGGATCTTTTGACCGAAGTTTTCGATGCCTTCAACAAAATCATCAAAGGTGAGCATCACGCCGCTGGTGGCCGGTACTTCTGCGATTTCGTCGAGCATTTTGGCGACATTCTCGAAAGAGCCGACCAGGGTGCCCATGTTGATATTGACGGCTGAAGTGGGGTCAGCCATCTGACGAATATTGGTATCGCCCTTGGACTTGGTGTCGGCGGCGCCTTGCTGTCCCAGCCAGGCGACCGCTTCTTCATCAACGCCTTCTTTATAAGAGTCCCAACGGGCACGGGCGGCTTCGTCGGTCTCGTCGGCAATCACCATAAAGAGCGCTACCGAGGAAACGTCGCGGCCGCTCTCGGCGATGGCGTGCTCCAGTCGCTCTGCGGTGGGGGCGAAGGCCTTGGGCGTATTCACACCCTTGCCGAAGCAGAAGTTGTAATCGGCATACTTGGCGGTAAAGGCCATACCAGCTTCACTCTGACCGGCGCAGATAATCTTCATGTCGGCCTGCGGTTTTGGGCTTACTCGGCAATCTTCCATCTGGAAGTGCTCGCCCTTGAAGTCGCTGGTACCGGTGTTCCACAAGTCACGCAGCACGGTGGCATATTCGCTCAGGTATTCGTACCGGTTGGCAAAGAACTCATCGCCGGGCCACAACCCCATTTGTGAGTACTCGGGTTTCTGCCAGCCAGTGACCAGGTTGACCCCAAAACGGCCATGGGAGATGGAGTCGATGGTTGACGCCATGCGCGCAACGATCGCGGGTGGGATAGTCAGAGTAGCGGCGGTGGCGAACAGCTGGATGCGTTCTGTTACTGCAGCCAAGCCAGCCATTAGCGTGAAGGATTCCAGGTTGTGCTCCCAGAATTCAGTCTCGCCGCCAAAGCCGCGCAGTTTGATCATCGAGAGCGCAAACTCGAAGCCATAATGTTCGGCACGCTGGACTATGGTCTTGTTCAAATCGAAGGTCGGCATGTATTGCGGTGCGTTTTTTGAGATCAGCCAGCCGTTATTGCCAATGGGGATGAAGATGCCTACGTTCATTGCTCTGCCCTCAGGGTCTGGTAATAGAGTTGCCTCAGTGCAGGCAGGGTTGCACTGCACTTTGGCTGTACGAAGGCAAAAGCATCAAGCGTGCCATATTCAGGTTTTCTTTATTTATCAATGGCCTGATTGTTTTTATCTAACTATCACGGACCAGTTAGTCCGAATTAGAGCACTTGGTTTGTGCGCCTCGGTCCGAATTGGGGCGTTGAGCAAGGCTTGAGCTATAGGCAGTACAAGAGGGTAGAATGCGGTCAACCAAGGGATGAGGCTGGAACCAGAGTGAGCAAACAGATACCACGGCCAGGTGTGCCTGCGAAGAAGCCAACGGCAAGAAGCCGGGTGCCAAGCGAGGCAACATTAAACAGACGCAAGCGCCTGATGGAGACCAAGCGCAGCGCAATTATGGAAGCCGCGCTGGATATCTTCTCGCGCTATGGGCTGCACGGCACCAGCCTCGACCAGGTAGCCAGCCAGGCCGATGTATCCAAAACCAATCTGCTGTACTACTTCGCATCCAAGGATGACTTGTACATCAATGTATTGCGTCAGTTGATGGAGGTATGGCTGCGTCCCTTGCAGGCTTTTAC
This sequence comes from Pseudomonas neustonica, assembly GCF_003797945.1. Taxonomy (GTDB): domain Bacteria; phylum Pseudomonadota; class Gammaproteobacteria; order Pseudomonadales; family Pseudomonadaceae; genus Halopseudomonas; species Halopseudomonas neustonica. The sequence continues at coordinate 31,105 of NZ_RKKU01000021.1, read as the reverse complement.
CGTTGAGCAGGATCCGGTGGAAGCGATTGGTGACTACTTAAAGGTCAAGCTCGAGCTGTCGCGTGATCATCCAGCCGAGTCACGCTTGTTCTGTCTTGAGGTGATTCAAGGGGCGCCATTGCTTCTGGAAGAACTGAGTACATCACTGCGCGATATTGTCGAGTCCAAGGTTGCGGTCATCAATGCCTGGATTGCCGCCGGCAAGCTCGCCCCGATTGAACCTCACCATCTTATCTTTTCGCTTTGGGCAACGACCCAGCACTATGCCGACTTTCGGGTGCAAGTAGAGGCGGTGTCCGGGCGCACGCTCGACGACCCTGCTTTCTTCGCTGAAACGCTGGCCAACCTCAAGCTGCTGGTCCTGCAGGGTATTTGTCCTCGGCCTTGATGCTGCCAGGCATTCCCCATGTTTGCAGTCTTTACCCTCCAGAAGGCGCTAGATAGTGCAAGGTGGTGCGGCCAATAACCTCTGTATACCTGGCATTGCCGCCCCGTTATTGGGCTGTCCGCACAAACCGGGTGCTCTGAATCAGACCAGTTGATCAAAGTTAAGCCTCGGCAAATCTTCAATACCTTGTTATTCAAAGAAAAAGCGTTATTGGCATAGTTGCTGCAATTGTTTTCCTCGTTCGGAAACGGCGGGCGATTTGATTCGTCTGCGGATTCTTCAGTTCGGGTAGCTGGTTGAGCTGGCGCCTGAGTTTTAGTCGGAGGATGCAATCGTATGACGCTTCACTATGTTCCCATCATCGATCTTGGCCCCTATTTCAGCGGAACCGCCGAGGGCAAGGCGGCTGTGGCCAAAGCAGTCAATCAAGCGTGTCGTGATATTGGTTTTCTGGTTATTACTCAGCATCAGATCCCCGCCGAGTTGATTGAGCGCGTCAGCAAATTAACCAGCCAATTCTTCGATTTGCCTATGGATGAAAAACGCAAGGCAAACAGGCCGCGCCCGGATATGGTGCGCGGTTACAGTGCAGTGGCCGAAGAGAGTCTCTCGTACTCCATGGAAGAAGCCGCGCCCGGTGACCTGAAAGAATCCTTTTCGATCGGACCATTGAATGTGCCAGATGAACCTTATTACTCAGAGGAACAGGCGGGTCCGCACTTTGCGCCTAATGTCTGGCCCACGGCGTTGCCCGGATTTGATGCAGCTTACGCGGAGTACTTTGAGGCGATGGGTGATCTGGCCCGAAGCCTGATGCGTATTTTTGCGCTGGCGCTGGCGCTGCCGGAAACCTTCTTCGACGACAAGATCGACAACCACATCAGCATGTTTCGCAGCCTGCGTTATCCGCATCTCAAAGAGGGTATCGAGGACGGCCAATTGCGTGCTGGTGCCCATACCGACTACGGCAGCCTGACCATCGTTAAACCCGACGGTGCCCTCGGCGGACTGCAGGTGTGCAACCGCGAAGGCGAGTGGGTCGATGTGCCCTACGTTGAAGACGGTTTCGTGGTCAATATTGGTGACCTGATGATGCAGTGGACCAACGACCAGTGGATCTCGACCCTGCACCGCGTGGTGAACCCGCCGGAAGACGTAGAAGGCGAGCAGCAGCGGCAGTCGCTGGTGTTCTTCCATCAACCCAACTACGACGTGATGGTTGAGTGTTTGCCGAGCTGTTTGCCAGAAGGCGAGACACCACGCTACGCACCGGTTAGCTCGGGTGATCATCTGCAATCCAAGTTTGTCCGTCAGACGACTTTTGGCGGGAGCAAGGTGGCCTGATATGAGCAAACTTTCTTATGTAAACGTCTTTGCTCGCGATATCGACGCGTTGAGCGGTTTCTATCAGCGCGTGTTCGGCTTCCCGGAAGTCGAGGCTATTCGCTCACCGATTTTTCGCGGTCTTGACGCTGGTACCTGCTGCATCGGTTTTAATGCGCCCGACGCTTATGACCTGCTGCACCTTACCGAGTATGCAGAAACCAGCGGCTGCAAGTTCCTGTTGAATATCGATGTCGACAGCCCCGATGACGTGGACCGAATGGTACCGATCGCCTGCGAGCACGGCGCTACTCTGATCAAGTCGCCCTATACCACTTATTACAACTGGTATCAGGCCGTTCTGATCGACCCGGAAGGTAATGTTTTCCGGATCAACCACATGCTTTAACCCCTGTTTATTCAGATTACCCACCGCAAGAAGGATTTTGGCAATGAAAAAACTGCTCACGGGCACCTTGTGTGCTCTGGCCGCGTGCGGCCTGATGAACTCTGCTTCGGCGGAAGAAGACGGCTTTACCCTCAAGGGGCCGGCGAAAATCGCCATGCTTTATATCAGCCCACGCAATGACGGTGGCTGGACCCAGGCCTTTGATGAAGCGCGCCAACGCCTGGAAACCGATATTGATCAGAAGATTCAGTACGTGGAGAGCGTGCCGGAAACAGCATCAGCCATCAAACCAACAGTTGAACGTCTTATTCAGCGTGGCTCCAACATCATCATCGGCACTGCCTTTGGTTACTCCGATACCTTCAAGGAGTTGGCGGACAAGTATCCCGATGTGGCGTTCCTGAACGGCTCAGGCACAACCAACTCCGACAATCTGGAATCTTTCTACGGTCGTACCTATGAAAGTCAGTACCTGTGCGGTATGGCGGCTGGTGCAGCATCGCCAACGGGCAAGCTGGGTTTTGTCGCGGCCAACCCCTTTGGCCAGGTTAACTGGACCGTGAACGCCTTCGCCATGGGCGCTCAGGAAATGAATCCCGACGCGACCGTTACGGTTATTTACACCGGCGCCTGGAATGATCCGGTCAAGGAACGCGCCGCAGCTACGGCTCTGATTGATCAGGGCGCAGATGTTATTGGCCAGCATGTTGATAGCCCAACGCCGCAAATCGTTGCGCAAGAGCGTGGTGTTTATGGCACCGGCCACCACCGCGATATGAGCGAGTTTGCCCCTGAAGCCACCGTGTGTTCTTCCGTCTGGGTGTGGGATCGCTTTCTGGCTCCCGAGCTGAAGAAAATCATGGCGGGGAACTGGCATCCTGCCGAGAACGGCGCGTTATTGTCGATGGAGCAGGGCGGTACTGACGTTTCCTGCTGTGGCAAGGCCGTTAGCGACGAAGACAAGGCCGAGATCATGGCGGCGCGCGACGAGCTGCTCAAGGGTGAGAAGCTGATTTACGCTGGCCCGATTTCCGACCGTGACGGCAACGTCAAAGCGGCAGAGGGAGAGAGCCTGGATGACGGCCAACTGTGGTCGATGGATTGGTTCGTCAAGGGAGTGGTTACCCAGCAATGAGTCATACGAACGCGATCCAACTCGATGCCGTCAGCAAATCCTTTGACGGCTTCAAGGCCCTTTCCGAGGCATCCTTTACTGCCTGCTGGGGCGAAGTCCATGCCCTGTTGGGTGAGAATGGCGCAGGCAAGTCGTCATTGATGAACATTGCCGCTGGGCTCTATGCACCGGAAACCGGATCGCTGTTCATTGACGACAACCTGGTGCGCCTCAAAGGGCCACTGGATGCAGCAAACCAGGGCATCGGGATGGTGCATCAGCACTTCAAGCTGGTCAAACCCTTCACCGTAGTGGAGAACATACTGCTGGGCTTGCGCACGGAGCAGGCCCTCGGTTACCGCAAACGCTTGCAGCAAACCGCCGAGGACATCAAGGCCATGGCGGCCAAGCTGGGATTCAGCATTGATCCCTTTGCGCGGGTTGATCAGTTATCGGTTGCCGAGCAGCAGCGCGTTGAGATTCTCAAGGTGCTGTTGGCCGGTGCTCGTATTCTGATTCTGGATGAACCTACTGCAGTACTCACCGATGCGGAAGCAGAGAACCTGCTGACCACGGTGACCAATTTTGCTCATCAGGAGGGCGCTGCCGTCATCCTGGTGACGCACAAAATGAATGACGTCATGCGCTACGCCGATCAAGTGACGGTGATGCGCAGCGGTCGCACGGTCGCCAGCCTCAAGCCGCAATCAGTGTCGGTTGGCGAGCTGGTCAAGCTCACCGTGGGCGATGCGCCAACGCCACCGCAGATCCCTGCCAGCCGCGCGGCCGGCGAGGTAAAGCTCGAGGTGAGCGATCTGCGCTCCAGTGATCCTGATTCTCCGGTATTGCGTGGCGTAAACCTGAGTCTGCGCGCCGGTGAGATCTATGGTATCGCCGGTGTCGGCGGTAACGGTCAGAGCGAGTTGGCCAACGCTCTCATGGGGTTACCGGAACCGGTCAGCGGCAGCATGGCGCTGGTTGGCGAGGGTGACCTGAGCGGGCTGAGCGCGGCCCGGCGGCGCGAACTCGGCATCGCCTGTATTCCCGCGGATCGCTACAGCGCGGCGCTGGCGGCGCCGTTATCGATCAGCGACAACTTCGCTATGGGCGAGATTCACAGTGGACGCTACGGCCCTTTCTGGTTCCTGCGTCGCGGCCGCATTGACGCCGATACCGCAGCCGCCGTCAGCGAATTTGATGTGCAGGGCGTACGCTCGCTGCAGCAGAAAGCCGCACTCTTGTCGGGCGGCAATGCGCAGAAGCTGGTGATCGCCCGCGAATTCAACCGGCAACCTCAATTGGTCATTGTGCATAGCCCCAGCCGTGGCCTGGATGTGCGCGCTACGTTGGCGGTGCATGAGCGGCTACGCAGTGCGCGTGATGCAGGTGCTGGGGTGTTGCTGATCAGCGAAGACCTGGATGAAGTAATGGCGCTGGCAGATCGCATTGGTGTGATGTCGGCGGGACGTATTATTGGCGAGTTTGCCCAACCGGCAGACCGCCAGGCGATAGGGCAGGCCATGGTGAACCATGTTTGATGCAACGAACTTTCAACCCTTGCTGGCACGGCGTTATACGCTGGAAGTCCGTCAGCAAATGGCCTGGTACTGGCAGGCTGTGGTCATCGCGCTGGCATTGGTAGTTGGTCTGCTGATATCGGCAGGGATTCTGGTAGCTGCCGGGGTTCCAGCTGGCGAGCTGCTCAACGAGTTTGTGATTCTTACCCTGTTTGATAGCCAGAGCCTGCGGGCGGTGCTGTTTCAGGCGGCGCCGCTGATCATGGTTGGGCTGGCAGGCTGCCTGGCGTTCCGCGCCCGGTTCTGGAACCTGGGGCTTGAAGGGCAGATGATCTGGGGCGCAATTGGCGCCACGGCCATCTCTTTATTCGAGATCGGACCGCCGTCGCTGCGCTTGCCGCTGATGATGGCGTCGGCACTGATTTGCGGCCTGTTGTGGGCGCTCGCGCCAGTGCTGTTGAAGCTGCACCTCAAGGTCAACGAAATTATCTCGACCCTGATGCTCAATTACATCGCCCTGAACTTCCTGCTGCACCTGGTCTACGGCAGCTGGAAAGACCCGCGTGACAACTTCCCCTATTCACCACAGTACCGCGCTTTTGAACGCTTGCCAGAGCTGTTCGACGGGCTGAGCCTGGCCGTGGTTCTGGCCTTGCTGGTGGCCCTCTTTGTACTCTGGTTTACCGGCGTATCGCGGGCAGGTTTGTATCTGCGCTTTGTCGATAACAGCCCCGGTGTGGCGCGCGCCGTGGGTGTGCCGGTCAGCCGAGTGATTCTGGGCACGGTATTGCTGTCAGGCGCCCTGGCTGGGCTTGCCGGATTCATGGTGACGGCGGGGCAAGAGGGCCGCTTAACTCATTCGTTCTACGCAGGTTATGGCTTCTCGGGCATCCTGATCGCCTTTCTGGCGCGCAACCAACCGATTGCGGCTACCGTTGTCGCGTTGCTGGTCGCCACCCTGTTTGTGGCCGGGCGTAGCTTGCAGGTGTTCTATCAGATTCCCTTCTCTATGGTGCAGTTGATACAGGCCATTCTGGTGATCTGTGTCGCGTCATCCGAGTTTTTCATTCGTCACCGTATTCGCCGTATACAGGGAGGGCAGGGCTGATGAATATGATTGCAAGCTGGATTGGCAATATCCCCGACTTCGCCGTGCCCTTCGCGCTGGCGGCATTGGGCTTGATCATTATCGAGCGCACAGGCGTCTTGGCGCTGGGCGCAGAGGGCTTGATGCTGGTGGGCGCCTTGTCAGGTATCGGTGCGTCGCTGATGACCAGTGGCTCTACCTTCTGGGCCTTGATCATCGCCATGATAGCGGCTGCGGTGGTCTCGCAGTTGTTCGCGCTCATGGTACTGGTCATGCGTATCAACCAGGTGATTGCCGGGCTGGCGCTGGTGTTTTTCTGTCAGGGGCTGACCGGGTTGCTGGGTACGCTGATGAACTGGACCAACAAACCGGTACCGGGCCTGCACGCACAGCCATTGTGGCCGCTGTCGGAGTTGCCGGTGGTAGGCAAGCTGTTTATCCAGAATCCGGTGGTCTATTTAACCCCCATCATCTTTCTGTTGGTCGTGCTGGTGCTGAATCGCACGGTGCTGGGTCTGCGCATGCGGGCGGTGGGTGAGAACCCGCAAGCAGCGGATGCCGCCGGTATTCCGGTGTTGGCTTACCGCTGCGCCGCGATTGCCGCTGGCTCGGCGCTGATCGGCCTGGCGGGTGCCTACATCTCGGTGTTAAGCACCAAAATGTGGATCGCCGATATGGTCGGTGGTCGCGGTTGGATCGCCGTGGCGCTGATTATCTTTGCGCGCTGGTCACCCTGGAAGGCATTAGCCGGTGCGGTGCTCTTTGGTTGTATTGAAGCCTTGATTCCTCAGATGGCGGCCTCGGGCATTCGTCTGCCGCAGTATTTCGTCTTTATGACCCCGTATGCGGTCACCCTTGGGGTGATGATCTGGGTGGCTATTGTCAGTCGTGATAACAGCAGCCAGCCGGGCGCCTTGGGCGAGCCCTTTATTCGCGAGGAGCGCCGCTGAGGCGGCATCCGCTACTTACTGAAAACAGGATATTTGCATGCAAGGTGTAGCTTTGATTACGGGCGCAACCTCCGGTTTCGGCGCTGCCAGTGCACGACAGTTGGCGTCGCAGGGCTGGCCACTGATTATTTGCGGCCGCCGTCAGGAACGGTTGGACAAGCTGGCCGCCGAGTTATCGCCCAGCACGCCGGTTCTGGCGTTACAAATGGACGTGCGAGACGCACTGGCGGTATCACGAGCCATCGACGAATTGCCGGCCGCTTTCGCGGATATTCAGCTGCTGGTCAACAATGCCGGTTTGGCGCTAGCGCCGGGCCCGGCTCAGCAGGCGGACTTGAGTGACTGGCATACCATGATCGATACCAATATTACTGGCTTGGTCAATGTTACTCACGCGGTGCTGCCGCGATTGATTGCCTGGGGGGCGGGGGCCAGTGTGATCAATATTGGTTCAACGGCATCCGGCAACCCTTATCCGGGCAGCCATGTTTACGGTGCCAGTAAAGCCTTCGTTCAGCAGTTTTCCTTTAACCTGCGCTGCGACCTGCAAGGTACCGGCGTGCGAGTGACAGACCTGTCGCCGGGCATTGCCGAAACCGAGTTCAGTCTGGTGCGCAACGCGGGTAACGAGAGCGCAGCCGATGCGGTCTACCGCGATACCGTGCCACTGTCAGCGGATGATGTAGCAGAGCAGGTGGCTTATATCGCCGCCTTACCAGCCCACATGAACATCAACCGTCTGGAAATCGTGCCGGTGCGACAAGCCTGGGGGCCTTACGCTATTCACCGCGACGCGGTTGAGCAAGAACAGACCGCATAAGGCATAAATAGCAGACATTAAAAAACCCGGATTAACCGGGTTTTTTCAATTTGGCTCCGCGACCAGGACTCGAACCTGGGACCCAATGATTAACAGTCATTTGCTCTACCAACTGAGCTATCGCGGATCGGACGCTGCGCACTTTATCAAAATAGTGATTAAAGTCAACGTCTTGAAGCCTTATTGTGATGCACTTTAGCGTTGTGATCAGCCCTTGAGCACGGCGGCCATGGCATTGGCTACCGCATCAATGTTGCTGGTATTCAACGCGGCGACGCAGATGCGCCCACTGCCCACGGCGTAGATGCCAAACTCATCAGCCAGGCGAGCAACCTGTTCTTTAGTCAGGCCCGAGTAGGAAAACATGCCGCGCTGATGTTGGATGAAGCTGACATCGGTCTGTACGCCAGCGGCTTGTAGCTTGGCGACCAAGGCGCTGCGCATGTCGCGAATGCGGTCGCGCATCTCTGCCAGCTCTTCTTCCCATAGCTGATATAGCTCAGGTGAATTAAGAACAGCTGCAACGACCTTGGCGCCATGGGTCGGCGGGTTGGAGTAGTTGGTGCGGATCACGCGCTTGAGTTGCGAAAGTACCGGTGCGGTCTCTGTCTGATCGGCGGTCACCAGTGTGAGTGCGCCCACGCGTTCGCCGTAGAGCGAGAACGACTTGGAGAAGGAGCTGGCAACCAGGAACGCCAGACCCGATTCAGCAAACAGGCGTACCGCAAACGCATCATCTTCCAGGTTTTCGCCAAAACCCTGATAGGCGATATCCAGGAACGGCACGTGCTTACGGCGAGAGACTACATCGATCACCTTGGCCCAGTCGGCCAGTCCCAGGTCTACCCCGGTAGGGTTGTGGCAGCAGGCATGCAGTACAACGACGGTACCTTCCGGTAGGGCTTCCAGGCCAGCCAGCATGCCGTCGAGGTCCAGGCCGTGGGTGGCTGGATCGTAGTAGGGGTAGTCGACTACCTCGTAGCCCGCTGCCTCAAACAGTGAGCGGTGGTTTTCCCAGCTTGGGTTGCTGATGGCAACCATGCGCTTGTTGGTCTGACGGTAGAGAAAATCGGCACCCAGCTTCAGCGCGCCAGTGCCGCCGAGGGATTGGGCGGTGATCAGGCGGCCGGACTCCAGTAGCGCAGCGTCACTACCAAACAGCAGCTTCTGCACAGCCAGATCGTAGGAAGCAAGGCCATCGATGGGCAGATAGGCTCGGGCAGCATGTTCGGCAACACGCGCTTCTTCGGCTTGCTGCACGGCGCGCAGTAGCGGCACCTTGCCATTCTCATTGCAGTAAACCCCGACCCCAAGATTGACCTTGTCAGCACGGGTATCAGCGCCAAAGGCTTCATTCAAACCAAGGATGGGATCACGCGGGGCCAGTTCAACCGGGGAAAACACACTCATGATATGGGCTAACTCGATACAGGTGAATGGAAGGTGTCGGGCTATGCCTTGCGCAGACTAGTGAAACGTGGCTGCGTTGCCAAGGCGGCGTTAAAAGTCGCCAAACAATGCGTATTTACACTACGTAAACTTTGCTTGTTCGGCAATTTTTGCCTGGTCTTGGCTGTCTCGCCAGTGCTTTTCAGCAGCAAGCGAGCGGCCGTTCATTATAGAGAAGTGATTGCAGAACTCCAATCGGGTTTCCAAGCGAGGTTGCGAGTTAATCGGCCTGTTAACGTTGCTGCAGGCGGACAGGGCGTCTTGTGCGTTATGATGGGGGTTTGTCGCAGAACCACGGAGTACGTCCGTCGATGACTGAATTCAATCTGCAAACCCGGTTCGAGCCAGCCGGTGATCAACCTACCGCTATCAAGCAGTTGGTGGAGGGGCTCGAGGCAGGGCTTTCACATCAAACGCTACTGGGGGTAACCGGTTCCGGCAAGACCTTCACCATTGCCAATGTTATCCAGCAGATGCAGCGCCCTACAATTATCATGGCGCCTAACAAGACCCTGGCAGCGCAGCTTTATGGTGAATTTCGCGAGTTCTTCCCGCACAACGCGGTTGAGTACTTCGTTTCCTACTACGACTACTACCAGCCTGAAGCCTATGTGCCTTCCTCAGATACCTTTATTGAGAAAGACGCCTCGGTTAATGATCATATCGAGCAGATGCGCTTGTCGGCCACCAAGGCTTTGTTGGAGCGTCCCGACGCCATCATAGTCGCGACCGTCTCGGCGATTTACGGTCTGGGCGATCCCAAATCCTACTTGCGCATGGTGTTGCATGTGGACCGTGGCGATCACCTGGATCAGCGTACCTTGCTGCGTCGGTTGGCCGAGTTGCAGTACACCCGTAACGACATGGAGTTGGCGCGCGCCAACTATCGGGTGCGGGGCGATGTGATTGATGTGTTTCCCGCTGAGTCGGATTTGGAGGCCATCCGCATTGAGCTGTTTGACGATATCGTGGAAACCATCAGTTTCTTTGATCCGTTGACAGGTGAGGTTTTACGTAAGGTTCCGCGCGTAACTGTCTATCCTAAAAGCCATTATGTGACGCCACGTGAGACATTGCTTGAAGCCGTAGAGAAGATCAAGGTCGAGCTGGCTGAGCGCCTTGAGGTGCTCAAGGCGGAGAATAAGCTGGTGGAAATGCAGCGCCTTGAGCAGCGCACGCGCTTTGATCTCGAGATGATCATGGAGCTTGGCTACTGCAACGGCATTGAAAACTACTCGCGCTATTTGTCGGGTAGAGAGCAGGGCGGCGCGCCGCCGACGCTGTTTGACTACTTGCCCGAGAACGCCTTGTTGATCATCGATGAGTCGCACGTGTCGGTGCCGCAGGTCGGCGCTATGTACAAAGGCGATCGCTCGCGCAAGGAAACCCTGGTCAATTATGGTTTTCGCCTGCCGTCGGCACTGGATAACCGTCCTATGCGTTTTGACGAGTGGGAGGCGATATCGCCGCAGGCCATCTTCGTGTCTGCTACGCCTGGGCCCTACGAGGCAGATCATGCGGGTCGCGTGGTCGAGCAGGTGGTGCGCCCCACGGGCCTGGTTGATCCAGTGATTGAGGTTCGGCCGGCAACCACTCAGGTCGACGACCTGCTGTCTGAGATCAGTCTGCGGGTAGAGCAGGGTGACCGGGTATTGGTTACGGTGCTGACCAAGCGCATGGCCGAGGATCTGACCGATTACATGGCTGATCACGGCGTCCGAGTACGTTACCTGCATTCCGATATCGATACGGTGGAGCGGGTAGAGATCATTCGCGACCTCAGGATTGGTACTTTTGATGTGTTGGTTGGCATTAACTTGTTGCGTGAAGGTCTTGATATGCCTGAGGTTTCTCTCGTGGCAATTCTGGATGCTGATAAAGAGGGCTTTTTGCGTTCTGAGCGCTCATTGATTCAGACCATCGGTCGCGCTGCGCGTAACCTGAACGGCAAGGCCATCCTTTATGCTGATCGCATGACGGGCTCAATGGAGCGAGCTATTGGCGAAACCGATCGCCGCCGCGAAAAGCAGATCGCCTTTAATAAGGAACATGGCATCACGCCCAGGGGTGTAACCAAGAGTGTTGCGGATATCCTTGAAGGTGCTGTGGTGCCCGGTAGTCGATCGAATCGTCGCAAAAAGCTGAAAGCGGCTGAAGACGCTGCCGACTACAAAGCCAGTGAGTTGCGCACGCCGGCGGAGATTGGCAAGCGGATCAAGCACCTGGAAGAGAAGATGTATCAATATGCCCGCGATCTAGAATTCGAGTCTGCAGGCCAATTGCGGGATGAGATTCAGCAGCTACGTGATCAGCTGGTCCGGTTGGGTTGAGCCAAACGGTTAGAAAGAGAAGTAGGCGGCTGAAGGGTTAAGTGCGGTAACTTGATTGTTTATTGTACAAAGTCGGGTTTAATCGTATTTTTCAGTCACTTATGCTTGACAGGGTTCCGGTTGCTGCGTAAAGTTCGCGGCCATTGCAGGCACGTAGCTCAGTTGGTTAGAGCACCACCTTGACATGGTGGGGGTCGTTGGTTCGAATCCAATCGTGCCTACCAAATTTAAACCCGGTCCTTGTGACCGGGTTTTTTGTTTTTACGCCGTTTGGAGCGCTTCTGCAGTAGCCTGATGAGGGCTGCCGACGATCGTGAGTCGGTACGAACTGTAGCGAGCAGTCCGAATGGATTTTTCATCATGTGGCCTTGCGTAGGGGTCACCACTGAGCAGGAGCGACACATGCCCATTATTACCCTCCCTGACGGCAGTCAGCGTCCCTTTGATCACTCTGTTTCCGTTGCTGATGTAGCCCAATCTATTGGTGCTGGTCTGGCCAAAGCCACCATTGCCGGCAAAGTTGACGGCAGACTGGTTGATGCTTGTGATCTGATCGAGCAAGACGCAACGTTGCAGATCATTACCGCAAAGGATGAAGAGGGGTTGGAAATAATCCGCCACTCCTGCGCGCACCTGATCGGTCATGCCGTCAAGCAGCTGTACCCGACCGCCAAGATGGTGATTGGTCCGGTAATCGATGAAGGCTTCTATTACGACATTGCCTACGAGCGTCCCTTTACGCCCGAAGACATGGCGGCCATTGAAGCGCGCATGCGCGAACTGATCGCGACTGATTACGACGTAATCAAGAAAGTGACTCCACGTGACGATGTGATCAAGGTGTTCGCAGAGCGTGGCGAAGAGTACAAGCTGCGGCTGGTCGAAGACATGCCCGATGAAAAAGCCATGGGCCTGTACTACCACGAAGAATATGTCGACATGTGCCGTGGTCCGCACGTGCCGAACACTCGTTTCCTGAAGGCGTTCAAGCTGACGCGTATTTCCGGCGCCTACTGGCGCGGCGATGCCAAGAACGAGCAGTTGCAGCGCATCTATGGCACTGCCTGGGCAGATAAGAAACAACTGGCTGCTTATATTCAGCGCATGGAAGAGGCCGAGAAGCGTGACCATCGCAAGATCGGTAAGCGTCTTGATCTGTTTCACATGCAGGAAGAAGCGCCGGGCATGGTGTTCTGGCACCCACACGGCTGGTCTGTCTATCAGGTGCTTGAGCAATACATGCGCCAGGTTCAGCGCGATGGCGGCTATAAAGAGATCAAGACACCACAGGTAGTCGACCGCGTGTTGTGGGAGCGCTCAGGTCACTGGGAGCACTATTCCGAAGCGATGTTTACCACGCATTCGGAAAGCCGCGACTACGCCATCAAGCCAATGAACTGCCCCTGTCATATTCAGGTGTTCAACCAGGGCTTGAAGAGCTACCGCGAATTGCCGCTGCGCCTTGCGGAATTTGGCTCTTGTCACCGTAATGAGCCTTCCGGTTCGCTTCACGGTTTGATGCGTGTACGTGGGTTTACCCAGGATGACGCGCACATCTTCTGTACCGATGAGCAGGTCAAGAAGGAAGCGGCTGAGTTTATTGCGCTTACTTTGCAGGTTTATAAGGACTTCGGCTTCGATGATGTCGAGCTGAAGCTGTCCACTCGTCCGGAAAGTCGCGTTGGCGACGACGCACTCTGGGATCAGGCCGAGCAGGGGCTCGAAGCCGCTCTTAATGAGGCTGGCCTGGATTGGGAGCTGCAGCCGGGCGAGGGCGCCTTTTATGGACCGAAGATCGAATTCTCCCTGCGCGACTGCATTGGCCGGGTATGGCAATGTGGCACTCTGCAGTTGGACTTTATGCTGCCGGGCCGCCTTGGCGCGCAGTACGTAGCAGAAGACGGCGCACGCAAAACGCCGGTCATGCTGCACCGCGCAATTTTAGGATCATTTGAACGATTCATCGGAATTCTGATCGAACATTACGCCGGCGACTTCCCGGCTTGGTTGGCGCCTACCCAGGCGGCAGTCCTCAATATCACCGATAATCAGGCGGAATATTGTGCAAAAGTAGAGAAAACCCTAAATGAAATGGGTTATCGCGCTGTTGCGGACTTGAGAAACGAGAAGATCGGCTTTAAAATCCGTGAGCATACTTTGCAAAAGACCCCCTATCTCCTGGTAATTGGTGATAGAGAAGTTGAATCGCACACAGTGGCCGTGCGTACGCGGGAGGGTAAAGATCTGGGTTCAATGACTGTAACCGAGTTTTCTGAATTCCTGTCCCGCTCAGTATCATTAAGAGGCCGCCCGAATTCGGAGTTATAACGATTAAACGCGAGATGAGACAAGACAAAAGAGCCGCACAACGCCCGCCGATCAATGAAAATATCACGGCGCGCGAAGTGCGCCTGATTGGCGCCGATGGTGAACAAATCGGTATCGTGTCCATTCAGGAAGCATTGGCTAACGCTGAGGAGGCCAAGCTAGACCTGGTTGAAATCTCCCCTGATGCAGAGCCGCCGGTATGTCGCGTTATGGACTACGGCAAGAGTATCTTCGAAAAGAAGAAACAGCAGGCTGCTGCTCGGAAGAATCAAAAACAGATTCAAGTTAAAGAAATCAAGTTTCGTCCAGGGACGGAAGATGGAGACTATAAGGTCAAGCTTCGCAACCTTATTCGTTTCTTGTCTGACGGGGACAAGGCCAAGGTATCCTTGCGATTCCGTGGCCGCGAGATGGCACATCAGGAGCTGGGGATGGAGTTGTTGAAACGGGTCGAAGCTGACCTGCTTGAATACGGCACTGTCGAACAGCACCCGAAAATGGAAGGTCGTCAGCTGATGATGGTCCTCGCCCCCAAAAAGAAAAAGTAATCTCCAGGGCAACGCCAGGCCTTGCGATTATCTGATGCACTTCACTGTGGAGTAACTGAACATGGCAAAGATGAAAACCAAAAGCGCAGCAGCCAAGCGCTTCAAGAAAACCGGGAACGGCATTAAGCACAAGCATGCTTTCAAGAGCCACATCCTGACCAAGATGAGCACTAAGCGTAAGCGTCAACTGCGTGGCACTCAGCAGCTTAATGCTGCCGATGTCCAGAAAGTCGAACGCATGTTGCGTCTCCGTTAAGTCTAAGGTCGAGGATATAAAGAATGGCTCGTGTTAAGCGTGGTGTAATGGCGCGTAAGCGTCACAAGAAAGTTCTCAAACTGGCTAAAGGCTACTACGGTGCGCGTTCACGCGTATTCCGCGTTGCCAAACAGGCCGTTATCAAAGCTGGTCAGTATGCGTATCGTGACCGCAAGCAGCGTAAGCGTCAGTTCCGCGCGCTGTGGATTGCTCGTATCAACGCTGGCGCTCGTCAGAACGGCATGTCTTACAGCCGTCTGATTGCTGGCTTGAAAAAGTCGTCCATCGAGATCGATCGCAAGGTTCTGGCTGATCTGGCTGTGAACGAAAAAGCGGCGTTTACCGCGATTGTCGAAAAAGCAAAGGCTAGCCTGGCTTAAGCCCTCGTTACGACAATCACCGCGCTGCAAGGCGTGGTTGGCAACGTCAATGATAGGGGAAGAGCCTCAACGCTCTTTCCCTATTTTTGTTTCTGGAGTTTGTAAATGGAAAACCTTGACGCCCTGGTCTCCCAAGCCCTTGACGCTATCGAGCAGGCAGCTGATGTCAATGCGCTGGAGCAGATCCGCGTGCAGTACCTAGGCAAGAAGGGCGAGCTGACTCAGGTGATGAAAACCCTGGGCAATATCCCGGCCGAAGATCGACCCAAAGTAGGCGCCATGGTCAATGAAGCCAAAGAGCGCGTATCCAGTGTGCTTAATGCACGCAAGAACGAGATGGAAGCGTCAGCGCTGAACGCCAAGTTGGCTGCTGAGCGTGTTGATGTGACGCTGCCTGGTCGCGGCCAGCTAAGCGGTGGCCTGCATCCGGTCACGCGCACCATGGAGCGCATAGAACAGATTTTTGCCCACGTCGGTTATACCGTCGAGGAAGGTCCTGAAGTAGAGGACGACTACCATAACTTTGAAGCGCTCAACATTCCCGGCCACCACCCGGCGCGGGCAATGCATGACACCTTCTATTTTAATGCCAATACCCTGTTGCGGACTCATACTTCACCGGTTCAGGTGCGCACCATGGAGGCCACGCAGCCGCCGATTCGGATCATTTGTCCGGGTCGTGTCTACCGCTGTGATTCTGATCAGACTCACTCCCCAATGTTTCATCAGGTTGAAGGCTTGCTGATTGACGAGGGTGTGAGCTTTGCCGATCTGAAGGGGACCATCGAGCAGTTCCTGCGCGAATTCTTCGAGGCAGATCTGGAAGTGCGTTTCCGTCCTTCGTTCTTTCCCTTCACCGAGCCTTCTGCCGAAGTGGATATCCGCCGCACCGTAGTCAAGAACGGTGAAGAGAAGGCCGATTGGCTTGAAGTACTGGGTTGCGGCATGGTGCATCCCGATGTGTTGCGTATGTCGGGCATCGACCCGGAAAAATACCAGGGGTTTGCTTTTGGTATGGGCGTAGAGCGCCTGACCATGCTGCGTTACGGCGTGGGCGATTTGCGCATTTTCTTCGATAACGATCTGCGTTTTCTTGAGCAGTTTCGCTGAGCGCCGCACCCGCAACCCTTTTGAAAGCAGGAATCAATAATGAAATTCAGTGAACAGTGGCTGCGCACCTGGGTTAACCCCGCCGTCTCCCGTGACGAGCTGGTAGCGCGCCTGTCCATGACCGGACTCGAAGTAGACAGCGTCACCCCAGCCGCTGGCGCGTTCAGCGGCGTGGTAGTTGGTGAGATTGTCAGTGCCGAGCAACACCCGGATGCCGACAAATTGCGTGTTTGCCAAGTTAGTAACGGCAGCGAGCAGTTCCAGGTAGTCTGTGGTGCCCCGAACGCGCGCGTGGGTATCAAAATACCCTTCGCCATGGTCGGTGCCGTCCTGGGCGATGACTTCAAGATCAAGAAAGCCAAGCTGCGTGGCGTCGAATCCTTCGGCATGCTGTGTTCTGCTGCCGAACTGAAGCTGTCCGAAGATCACGACGGTCTGTACGAACTGCCGTCAGACGCGCCTGCTGGTCAGGATGTGCGTGAATACCTCGGGCTGGACGATGCGATCATTGAGGTCGATCTGACGCCAAACCGTGGTGACTGCCTGTCGATTGCCGGCCTGGCCCGGGAAGTGGGTGCTAACTATGGCGCTGCAGTGACACGCGTGCAGGTTGACGCTGTCGCCGCAACGCACGATGACGTGCGCCCGGTCGAGCTGTTGGCGCCGCAGGCCTGCCCACGCTACCTGGGTCGCGTGATCCGCAATGTCGACCTGTCCCGACCGACTCCGCTGTGGATGGTCGAGCGTCTGCGTCGCAGCGATATTCGCAGTATCGACGCCGTGGTGGATATCACCAACTATGTCATGCTTGAGCTGGGTCAGCCGCTGCATGCCTTCGATCTCGCCGAGATCAAGGGCGGCATTCGCGTGCGATTGGCCGAAGAGGGCGAGAAGCTGGTGCTGCTCGATGGCCAGGAAATCACCCTGCGCGCTGATACCCTGGTAATCGCTGACCACGAACGTCCTCTGGCTATGGCCGGTATCATGGGCGGCGAACACAGTGGCGTAAGCACAGGTACACAGGATCTGTTTCTGGAAAGTGCCTTCTTCGACACTATTGCCATTGCTGGTAAAGCGCGTGGCTACAGCCTGCATACCGACTCTTCGCACCGCTTCGAGCGCGGCGTGGATTGGCAGCTGCAGCGCGAGGCCATGGAGCGTGCTACTGCGCTTATTCTCCAGATCGTTGGCGGTGAGCCGGGCCAGGTGATTGAGGCGGTAGAGCAGGGCGAGCTGCCGACACTGAAGCAGATCATCCTGCGCGGCGAGCGCATCAATCAGATGCTCGGCATGCAAATGAGCCACACTGATGTAGTTGGCTATTTGACAGGCCTGGGCCTGACTGTTACCGCACAAGGTGAAGGTCAATGGCAGGTAGATGTGCCTAGTCACCGCTTTGATATCAGCATCGAAGTGGACCTGATCGAAGAGTTGGCGCGCTTGTATGGCTATAACCGCCTACCGGCAACTGCACCTACCGCAGCACTCAACCTGACGGCCAAGCCAGAAACCCTTGGCGAACTGCCAACGCTGCGCCGTCTGCTGGTTGCCCGTGGTTACCACGAAGCCATTACTTACAGCTTCATCGAGCCGGGCCTGAGCAAGCAGTTTGAGCCGGAAATCGAACCCTTGGCGCTGGCCAATCCGATCTCTACCGATATGGCGGTTATGCGTCCGTCGCTGTGGCCGGGCTTGAGCAAAGCGCTGCAATATAACCAGAACCGCCAGCAAGGTCGCGTTCGCTTGTTTGAAAGCGGTTTGCGCTTTGTGCCACAAGCCGATGGTGAGTTGCTGCAAGAGCGCATGCTATCTGGTATCGCCTGCGCCACACGCTTGCCGGAAGGCTGGGCCAATGGTGCTGATAAGCTCGACTTCTTTGATGTTAAAGCTGATGTTGAAGCAATCCTGGGCAATGGTGGGGCAGCAGACGCCTACACCTTTATTCCCGTCGAGCATCCGGCCTTGCATCCTGGCCAGAGCGCCAGTATCCAGCGCAATGGTGAACAAGTTGGCTTGTTGGGTGCGCTGCATCCCAAGCTGGCCGCTGATCTTGATCTGAATGGGCCGGTTTTTGTGTTCGAGTTGGCATTGGCAAAGATTTGCCAAGGCAAATTGCCGCGATTCAGCGAATTGTCGCGCTTCCCTGAGGTCAGAAGAGACATAGCGCTAGTAGTAGACCGCACTGTGCTGGCCGAAGATTTGTTGTCTTGTATTCGACGCGAAGCGGGCGAGCACTTGAAAAACCTCAGGTTGTTTGATGTTTATGAGGGCAAAGGTATTGATCCGCATAGAAAAAGCATGGCTATCGGCTTGACCTTGCAGAATTCCTCGCGCACTCTAACGGATGAAGAGGTGAATGCTGTCATGGACAGAGTGCTGCAGTCCTTGGAGCAAGGGTTCAATGCCACACTAAGGAAATAGCCTATGGGGGCTCTGACGAAAGCGGAAATGGCTGAGCGGCTCTATGAAGAGCTAGGGTTTAATAAGCGCGAAGCCAAAGAGCTGGTTGAATTGTTTTTCGAAGAAATTCGTAATGCATTGGAGACCAATGAGCAGGTCAAATTGTCCGGATTTGGCAATTTTGATCTGCGTGACAAACGTCAGCGTCCCGGACGCAA
This sequence comes from Pseudomonas neustonica, assembly GCF_003797945.1. Taxonomy (GTDB): domain Bacteria; phylum Pseudomonadota; class Gammaproteobacteria; order Pseudomonadales; family Pseudomonadaceae; genus Halopseudomonas; species Halopseudomonas neustonica. The sequence goes on along the minus strand of NZ_RKKU01000021.1, from coordinate 12,478 downwards.
TCCCAAGACGGGTGAAGAGATCCCTATTACCGCCAGGCGGGTAGTGACTTTTCGCCCGGGACAAAAACTCAAGGCAAGAGTAGAAGCCTATGCTGGAACCCAGCCATAACGACGAACTGCCGGCGATTCCCGGCAAACGCTATTTCACCATTGGTGAAGTCAGCGAGCTTTGTGCAGTAAAACCTCATGTTCTGCGTTATTGGGAGCAGGAATTTCCGCAACTTTCACCGGTGAAGCGTCGTGGGAATCGTCGTTATTATCAGCGTCAGGATGTGCTGATGATTCGTCAGATCCGCGGGTTGCTTTACGATCAAGGCTTTACCATCGGCGGTGCGCGTCAGCGTTTATCCGGTGATGAAGCGAAGGACGATGTAACTCAGTACAAGCAGCTGATCCGTCAGACTATTGCCGAGTTGGAAGAAGTTCTGAGTGTGTTGCGCGTGCGCTGATATCGAAAAAAAACTTTCGCATTTCAGATAGTTAATGTATCATGCGACCCGCTTCGACAGACAAATCGAAGCATCGTCGGGGCGTAGCGCAGCCTGGTAGCGCACTTGCATGGGGTGCAAGGGGTCGAGTGTTCGAATCACTCCGTCCCGACCAAATTCAATAGAAGGATCAAGCACTTAGCGGCCTGATCCTTTTTTTGTGTCTGGAGTACGCAAAATGCGCGTAAATCTAACGGGTTTTGTCGGCGAAAGGCATATCGGAGGCCGAACCAGCCCGCAAAAAAATGCTTCGTTGGCGGTGTTCTCCGTGACGACTGCGGCTCATGTCTGAGAGCTAAAGAAATTTTGCGTGTGTGGATGGAGGTGAAGCCGATTGCTTTCCTCTAAGTATTCAAGCGTACCTCCTCGTTACTCGCTTGGGGCTTTAAATTCCGATAAGTGCCAGTTGGTTCATTCCCGTCTTTAGCTATTTATTTTATCGTCCATGTTTGAGTACTGAAATAATAGACGCCTAAATTCGGGTGTGCAGTGCTGGTTCCACGGTTGGATAACGTCTCCGGTCTTCATTAGGTTGGCTTTGGTGCGTTAGCCTGCTAGAGGGTGACGTCTGCTAAACGCGCCGAAAGTTGTGATGACAGCATTGGCGCCATTGATGGGCGTCTCACACTTAGCTTGAGATCTTGATTGATTACAGTCTGCTTCCGATGGGGGTAAAGATTGTTGAAAAAAATCAATATAAATCGACTTGGTTCACCGTAGTTGGCGATGAAAAGGAGTAATCTCGCACCAGTATTTTACGCAAGTAATCAAGGCGCATTATGCTCAATTAGGCGGTTCCGGTCGGCATCGTGCGAGGCTTCTATTGAGCCACTAATATCTCGTCTGCGACGTGCGTTAGCGTTAACAATTTGTCAGGAAGGTAGGCATGCTTTTAGTCCTTGAGGGACATTCTAGCCAGCGTGACGTGATCGCTGGCGCGCGAGATGCGCTACCGCCGTCAGTTCAGATTTTCGCCTCTCACCGTGAGCAACGCCCAGAGATTACAGGGCTTGCTGATGTTGCTTGGACTGAGCCAAGTGACAATACGGTGAGAGTAGATTGGGTGATCGACAAGGCCCTAAGTAACAGCATTGAAGTAGTATTAGCGGGTAAATTTGGACAACTTTATGAAGCCCATCGTGGGCGATTTGAAGCGAATGGCATCAGGCTGGTGACTGGCTGCATTTCCTTGGAAGGGCTTCAGATTGTCGAAGACAAAGGACGGTTTACTGCCGCCGCGCTGGCTGGTGGCTTGAATTGTATTCCCGGCGTCCCTGTCACGAGCTCCGAGCAGTTGGTGGCTGTCTACCATGATCTGGTGTTGCAGGGGCCGGTTTGCGTCAAGCCAGTGGCAGGGGTTTATGGGCAGGGTTTTTGGAGGCTCAGTGAAAACACTGATCCGTTTCGTTGTTTTGCGAATGCCAGCGCATGTGAAGCAAACTTGCGAGTATTCGCGGATACCTATGCGCAGGCAAAAACCCCAACGCCTCTTTTGCTAATGCCGTACCTGTCTGGCAGCGAGTGTTCGATTGATATGGTATGCGAAGCGGGTGATGTCATCGCCTATGTTGGTCGGCGTAAGCAAGGCTATTACCAAACTTTCGAGCGTGAAGGGCGCGCTGTAGATCTTGCGATTCGGGCGGCCACGCATTTCAAGTGCGATGGTTTGGTGAACGTTCAAACTCGCGATGACGGCGAAGGCATTCCGCACCTGCTTGAAATCAATCCGCGTTATTCCGGTGGTATCGGTTACACCAGAGAAGTGGGGGTGAATTTGCCTGGCATCTTTGCCAGCCGCAGGCTGAGTCTCCCAGAACCTATTTCGCAATGGAAAATGGGCGTTCGTGTTAAACCTATTAATGTGGCGATTTCTCTCGACGGTAGGTGTTAGCCGTGTTACCCATGGAGCTATTGTCGTTGATTTTAATGTGGAGATTACAAGGATGATTTTTCTCTCACCTGGTGCAAACGCCAGTATCGGTGATGATGACTTCAGTTGGAGTATGGAGACTGACCGCGGAGCGCTTTTAGGTGATTACGCGGGCCTTGCGCTTTTGCCTGTTGATGGCAAGCGCATCCCCTGCGGCAGTCCCGTAATGTTTCAGTCACCACAGCCGTGGATGGAGTGGAGCGGCGGCCCTGAAAAGGCTTGCTGTAAAGTAACTTTTGGCAGTCTCCCTCAAGGCTGTGAGAAGGTGCTGATCGTAGCGTACGTATATGCGGCGGCAGGGCCGATTAGCGAACTCGGTTCTGTGCGTTTGATCGTGAACGATCATATTGAGCACAAACATAGTCTGGCTGGCTTTGGTGAGGCAGCAGTGGTCTTGGGTGAGTTCTACATCCGAAACTCAGAATGGAAGTTTAGGGCGCTAGCTGAAGGCTCAGCGTATGGACTTTCTGCCCTTGGTCGGCGCTTGGGCCGTGATATTGATGATAGCCATCCTAATCGTGGCACGTCGCGGACGGAGAGCTCAAGATCAGAGACAGCTACCGGGACTGGCTTCGCCGTCAGCCCGACGCACATAATGACATGCGCCCACGTCATCGAGGGCATGAGCTGCGTATCGATCGCGTCTTTCGAGGGAAGATACCGCGCGGAACCGGTGGTTGTAGACGAACGAAACGACATTGCGCTGTTGCGGATTGATGGCGCCAAGCCACTCGTTCCTGTTACGTTTCGTGAAGGAAGAGGGTGCGAGCTGGGAGAGACAGTAGTCGCTCTCGGTTACCCGTTGTCTGGTTTGGCTGGGCGCGGGCTGCATGTTACTCAAGGCGGGATTTCCGCGCTCTTTGGCATTCGTGACGACGCCAGTCTGCTTCAGTTCACGGCAGCGATCCAACCTGGCTCCAGTGGCAGCCCCTTGTTTGATGGCTCGGGATTGGTTGTGGGGCTTGTCAAATCTTCCATGGCAGATGCGCAGAGTATGAACTTCGCCGTAAAGTCCCCGCTGATACTGGCGTTTTTGGACGCATCGAGCATCAACGCGCAGCGGGGGGGTAGCAGTCAGCAACGAACCACTACTGAAATAGCCAAGGATGCACAAGCGTCTCTGTGGCGTATTGAGGCGAGTGCTGTTTAACACACCTCGCTGACGTAAAAGCTATATAGGCTACTTAGGCCTCCCGCTTCAGAAAATAGGCATACAGGTACATGTTCAACAATACCGCTTCAGATGTTCAGCGACTGCAAGCAGATCTTATGCGTGGCCGGCTTGAGGTCAACATTGATAAAGCAAGCGTCGAGCCCGAGGCCCTATTCGGCTTTGCTGAGCGTCGTAATCCAAAGCGTGCTTTTCTCTTTGTTTCAAAGGTGCTTGGCCGTCACATTCCGGCACGACCCTCGGCTATGTCAGGCAGCTTTGAAAAACTTGCCTCACTTATCCCTGAGGATTTGCCGGGCCCCATTCTTGTCATGGGTATGGCTGAGACGGCGGTTGGTCTAGGCGCTGGTGTGCACCGGGCATTGAGTAGCCGCCGGCCAGACTCTGTTTATATTGTTAGTACCCGTCATCCTCTTGGCACAGAAATTTTCGCTCGGTTTGAGGAAGAACACAGTCACGCCAGCGCGCACCTGATCCATCTCCCGGTAGATGCAGATACACGCGAAATGATGCTCAATGCCCGTTCGTTAGTGTTGGTGGATGACGAAGCGTCTACCGGAAAAACGTTTATCAACTTATATGACTCATTGGTTAATGCGGGACTGAAATCCATTGAGCGTGTCGTTACTGCAACACTAACCGATTGGTCCGCGGGTGCGGTCACCAGAAGTGTGGGCTCTACTGCAGCACAAGTTTCGCTACTCAGTGGCTCATACGAGTTTCATGATAAACAGGACGCTCCGCTACCAGAGATGCCAAAAGTGGGCGCTGTTGCGGCCGGCGATTGGCCAATCAACGCTGACCTCGATTGGGGGCGGCTTGGTACCCGAGGAGTAGAAGATACCTTGGGTCTGGACGTGCTAGTTCATCCCGGTGAGCGTGTGCTAGTCGTGGGCAACGGCGAGTTTGTCTGGCGGCCATTTCTGTTGGCTGAGCGTTTAGAACGTCTCGGTGCGGACGTCCATTTTAGCTCCACTACTCGCTCACCTATCGCTTTGGGACATGCTGTAAAGCATGCTATTTCTTTCTCAGATAGTTATGGCTTGGGTATGCCCAACTTTCTTTATAACGTCGCCCCAGGCCAGTTTGATCGTGTTCTAATCTGCAGCGAGACGCCTATCATGGCAGTGGATAAGACGCTCATTCAAACGCTCAGTGCAGAGGTGATCGTTGATGCTTTCTAAGCGTCCTTTGGCTTTCGTTGATCTCGACGATACGCTTTTTCAAACAGCCCGCAAAATGCCTGATGGAACGCCGCGTTTCCCTGCCACTTTAGATCAGGAGGGGCGACCCAACGGCTATATGTCGCCCATTCAAAAAGCGCTTGTCGAATGGCTTTTTGCAACCGCGGATGTGGTACCCGTTACGGCACGTAGCGTTGAGGCCTATAAACGCGTTCAGTTGCCATTTGCGCTAGGAGCAGTCTGCTCCCATGGTGGTGTCATTCTCGAGCCGGATGGGAGTTCGGACGCCGCTTGGCACTCTTTGATGGCCAGCGCTTTAGCCCGTTATCAGACCCGCCTAGCGGACCTCAGTGAAACGACACTTACGGTGGGTTCCGATCTCGGGTTCTCGCTGCGCGGCTGGGTTGTTGAAGAGGCCGGACTGCAGAATTATGTAGTGACTAAACACAATGGCAACGACGACAGCGTGCTTGTTAAAGTACTGGACGTTATTCAGGCGCGGGGTCTGCTCGACGGTATGTATGTTCACCGGAACGGTAATAATCTTGCCTTCATCCCTGTGGGGCTGGAGAAGCGAATTGCTGTGCAGGAATGGGTGCGCCGCGACCGCGCAATGAATGGCGAGCGCCTCGTCCTCGGTTTCGGAGACAGTATTTCAGACTTGGGATTCATGACTGACTGTGATTTCTGGGCCACGCCCGGCAAAAGCCAGCTAGCAAGGGCCGCGAGGAGTGTTATTGGTGGGTAGTGCTATTAGCGTGATGAAGACCGTAGGGAGTGGAAGTTACGATAAGCAGGATGTTCACTTTTTGCTGCGCAAAGTCGATATTGAGCCGACTGAGGTACTTGAAAAAGAGCGCTTGATTCAGAGTAAGCAGCGTCATTATTCAGAGATGATCAGTCAAGAGAACGCTCCCAGTCGTGTGCACAAGGAGCTATACGAGCGAGCGATGCTACAGAACGGCGAGCGTATGGCCCAGGACGTACAGGCCTTGGCGCTCGCGTTGGCCACTGAATTTACGGGAAGGTCGGTAGTGCTTGTCTCGTTTGTCCGAGCCGGATTGCCGCTTGGCGTTTTACTGCGTAGAGCGCTTGTAGGCTTTGGCTGCGAGGCCTACCACTACGGTATTAGCATCATTCGTGACCGCGGAATCGACAGCGATGCCTTGGAGGCGGTGATTCAGGACCATGGTGCAGAAAGCATTGTTTTCGTCGATGGCTGGACTGGCAAAGGCGCGATCTCAGCGGAGATCAAACGGAGTCTTCAGGGCGACTCACGGTTTCCTGCGGACCCGCGTCTTGTCGTACTTGCTGATCCTTGTGGGAGAGCGTGGCTCTCAGCGTCTGCAGACGACTGGGTTATTCCATCAGGTATTCTCGGGGCGACGGTGTCGGGTCTGGTCTCTCGCTCTATCTGGCCTTCCAGCGGAGGACTACACGGCTGTATCGTCTATGATCACTTGCAAGCGCATGACGTCACTCGGGCGTTTGTTGACAAAATTGATTGCTTGCGTCTGACAGTTCGCGGGATCGAACCGGCAACACCCTGGTCAAACACGCAGCGTGAGATGCTACAAGAGGCCTCTCGTCAGGTTATTCACCACATTGCCGAGCGATTTAGTATATCTAATCTTAACCGATTGAAACCAGGTATTGCCGAAGCTACCCGTGCAGTATTGAGACGCGTTCCTGATCATGTTTTAGTAGGCGACAAGAGCGATGCCGACGTGCAGCTACTGATACATCTGGCGGAGAAAGCAGGCGTGCAGGTGGAGGAGTGGGGCGGCTCCTTAGGGCCTTACCGGGCCATGACCGTAATTAGGAGTGTCAGCTAGATGAGTTTGTGCTCGCCATACGCACTTGGCGCCACCCTATATATGCCTGCAACCCGGCCTGATATCTTGGATGTTGTATCGGGCGATAGGCTGCCGGAGTTGCGTTCGCTTGTTGTTTGTTTGGAGGACGCCGTCTCGCCAAATGACGTTCAGTTCGCCTTGTCCAACCTGGAGCGGCTGCTCAAAAATATGCATGCACAAGGCGGTCGGTCTGTGCAGAGGCCGATGCTATTTGTCAGGCCCAGAGATTCAAAAATGGCGGCTATTTTGAACGACTGGCCACTGATTGGCTTGGTGGATGGATTTGTGGTCCCCAAACTGACTTTGCGCAACCTCTCAGCCTGGGAGTCTGCGGTGACTAACCCCAGCATCGTTTTAATGCCTACATTGGAAACCCACGACGTGTTCCAACCAGCGGCCATGGCAGAGCTTGCCCAAGCACTCAGGGGTGAGTTTGATCAGCGTATTATTGCGCTGCGCATAGGCGGCAACGACCTTATGGGCTGCCTCGGTTTACGTCGCAGTCGGACAAAGACGCTTTACAGCGGCCCTATGAGCTATGTTATTTCGATGCTCGCCGGTGTTATGGGTGCGGCAGGGTTCTCTCTTACCGCGCCTGTTTTCGAGCAACTTTCAAGTCCCGCCCTATTAGACGAGGAGCTCGAGCTTGATATTGCCCACGGGCTAGTTGGTAAAACGGCTATACACCCTTCACAGATCGCGGCAATTCATAGTGCACTAGCAGTGCGCATAGATGACCTCAACAGTGCCAGGTGCATAGTTGAAGAGTCTGCGCCAGCTGTTTTCAAGTTTAACGACGCCATGTGCGAACCTGCTACTCATTACAAATGGGCTCAAAACATACTGGAACGGGCTAAGTGGTATGGCGTTCGCCAGGAGGCGACCGAGACTGGTCTGGGCTTGGCTGAACTAATGCACTAACTAGCTCGTCCTAGTTTTTGCAATGAGCTTTATTCGTTGCTAACTGTATGGTGGCGCGGGAAGTGGGCGATAAGATCAGGTTCGACTGCACCTATGTTAGGTGAAGTCGATATTAGGTACCGAGGCGAGCGCCAGAAGGCGACCCTCGTGCAGTGAACGAAGTTAATTTAATTGACAAGGAGTGTAAAAATGGCGCTTTCACTAGCTAAAAACCAAACTATTTCACTTGAGAAGACCACCGGGAACGGGCTGACCAAGATTCGCATGGGGCTAGGTTGGGATCCCGCCCAGAAGCCGAAACCCTCGGGCGGCTTTTTCAGCCGGCTACTCGGCGGCGGGGCAGACAGCGATGATATCGACCTGGACGCATCATGCATCATGATGGATGGCAACAAGTCAGCAATCGACGTTGTTATGTTCTCACAGCTTAAATCGAAAGACGGGTCAATCACACACTCTGGTGACAACCTGACCGGCGAGGGAGACGGTGATGACGAAACTATTTTTGTCGATCTTTTGAAACTGCCGTCAGCAGTAAAGTACCTCGTCTTTACGGTCAATTCGTTCCGCGGTCAAACGTTTAATGAAGTGGAAAATGCGTACTGTCGCATTGTAGACGAGCAAGCAGGTTCAGAAATTGCTCGCCTCACGCTGTCTGAAAAAGGGAACCACACAGGCGTAATTATGGCCTACCTAACGCGCACAGCTGATGGCTGGGACATGACCGCAGTTGGCCGAGAAACCAATGGTCGCACTGCCCGTGACCTAGCTAGCGAGGCTGCAGGAGTATTAGGCTGATGACCACCTTAACTCCAGGGGCCAACGCCCCTGTCGACAATGCAACGGTCTCGGTAACCGTTACCTATACGCCAGACTCCGGTCAGGACATTGACCTCTCCGCCTTTCTGCTTGGTAGCTCTGGGAAAGTTCGCGGCGATGAAGATATGTGCTTCTATGGCCAAAAAACGATTGGCGACGGCATGGTGCAGATGACCGAGGTGAGTGCGGGTCGCGCGGTTTTCTCGTTGGACCTCGCTCGCCTTGATGCTGCGGTGGAAAAAGTCGCGCTAACCGCAACAATATATGAGAACAGGTCCACGTTCGCTTCTGTGTCACAGCTGTCAGTTAGCGTCACTGGTGGTATTGAAGCCGCGATTCCTACAGCAGGTATGCAGGAATCAGCGCTAATTCTTGGTGAGTTCTATCGTCGCCAAGGTACCTGGAAGTTTCGCTGCGTAGCTCAGGGGTTTGCGGGAGGGCTAGAACCGTTGGCCAAGCACTTCGGCGTGGAAGTTGCTTCTGCGCCGGCGTCTAGTCCAAAACCGCAGCCTGCCTCTGCCGGATCACCAGCTGCTGCGCCCGCTCCAGCGCCTGCCCCAACTCCGTCTAGTGTTAACTTGAGCAAGATTACACTAGATAAATCACGTTCAAGTATCAGTCTTGAGAAGAAGGCTGGGGGCCAGTACGGCAAGATTCGAATCAATCTGAACTGGAACCAGCAGCAGAAGTCCGGTGGGTTTCTGGGCTTTGGTAAGAAGTCGTCAGTGGACCTTGATTTGGGCTGTTTGTTTGAGATGCAGGATGGTCGTAAAGGCGTAGTTCAGGCGCTTGGCAGAGGCTTCGGCTCATACGATCAGTCACCTTTCATTCAGCTTATGGGCGATGACCGAACCGGCTCTGTTAGTGATGGTGAATGGCTCCACATCAATGGGGATCGCTGGAGCGAGATCAAGCGCATTGCAGTTTTTGCCTTTATCTACGACGGTGCCCCCAACTGGTCGGCAACAGACGGCGTTGTTACACTGTTTGCACCAAACCAAGCGCCAGTCGAAGTGCGTGTTAGCGAGGAGGGCGGCCAGCTCGGATGTTGCTGTATAGCGCTACTTGAAAACATCAGTGGTGAGGTTAATGTAACGCGCAGAGTCGATTTCCACCGAGATCAGGAAAAGCTTGATCAAGCCTACCACTGGGGAATGTCCTGGCGCGCAGGTTCGAAATAAACAACTTAGCGGCGCCGTAGGATGCCGCAAACACAAGGTGAACCCGAATGCTCGATTGGCTAAAGAAGAATGCGAATGAGGCGCGTGATCGCCTTGCAAATGAAGTGACTAAATTCAAGAACCGGGAGTTCATGGAAGCCGTGGTTGCTGGTTGCGCTCTAGTAGCGGCGGCAGACGGCAATATCAGCTCCGATGAAAAACAAAAGATGATTGGTTACATCCAAAATTCGAAAGAACTGAAGGTGTTCAACACAAAGGATGTAATCCAGTCATTCAATGATGTGTGCAGCAATTTTGACTTTGACCCGGCTATTGGTCAGGCAGAAGCCCTTAGGACCGTTGGCAAGCTCCGCAATAAGCAAGACGCGGCGCGTCTTCTGGTGCGCGTTTGTTGCGCCATAGGCGCTGCAGATGGCGACTTTGATCAAAGTGAACAAGCCATGTGCCGTACAATTTGTAACGAGCTTGCCTTAAACCCAAGCGAATTTGACCTGTGAGGGTATGACCTTGGAAAACACGGCAATCGGCTTTCCGCCGCTGACTATGGCGATTTTCGCCGGTCTGGCGATATTCGCACTAGCACTTGACCTGTTTACGCACAAGAAAGATAAGCCGGTGACCTTGCTCAATGCGTCGCTCTGGTCGCTTTTCTGGGTTTTTGTATCATTGGCCTTCGCAGGCTTTCTGTACGTAAACCATGGTCCTGAGGTGGCTAGCCTTTTCGTTACCGGTTACGCACTTGAGAAAGTACTAAGCGTCGATAACCTGTTTGTATTCATGGCTATTTTTGCTTGGTTCAAGATACCTGACGCACTGCGGCACAGGGTTCTTTACTGGGGCATCATCGGTGCGATTGTTTTCCGTTTGATATTTGTAGCTATCGGTACCGGTCTACTGGCGTTCGGACCTTGGGTGGAAATAGTGTTTGCCGCTATCGTTGCTTGGACGGCGGTCATGATGCTCAAAGGTGGGGGTGATGATGACGAAGAGGAAGATTACTCCAAGCACATTGCTTATCGCCTAGGCAAGAAGCTGTTTCCAGTGTGGCCTAAGCTATATGGCCACGCATTTTTTGTTCGCCGTGAAACGCTGGAAGGCGAGCTGAGGAAGCCTGAGAACAAAGGGATGACGTTGGCTGAAAAGGGGACTTGGTTTGCAACGCCCCTCTTGCTTTGCGTATTCGTAGTCGAGATCTCAGACGTCTTGTTTGCCTTCGACTCGGTGCCTGCAGTTATCGCTGTTAGCCGGGAGCCACTAATAGTCTATTCGGCCATGATGTTCGCGATTCTTGGTCTGCGGACGATGTATTTCGTTCTTGAAGCGCTGAAACGCTATTTGGTGCACTTGGAAAAAGCGGTTGTGGCTTTATTGTTTTTCATCGCCGGTAAACTGGCGTTGAATGCAACCAACCACTTGTTTTATCACGGTTACGATATTGATCCGAACACCAGTCTCATTATTGTGATGGTTGTATTGGGCATCGGCATTGTAGCTAGTATCATCTTCCCAGAAAAAGAAGATGACGTGGATGTAGTAAAAACCAACCCCAACGAAAACGTTTAACCTAAAAAGGATTTGTGAAATGGCTCTTTCACTGCAAAAAGGCGGAAATCTGTCTCTTTCTAAAACAGACCCAGGTATGACGAAGGCCCTGATCGGTCTGGGCTGGGATCCTCGCGCAACTGATGGTGCAGAGTTCGATCTTGATGCCAGCGCATTCCTCATTGCCAGCAATGGCAAGGTCCGTAGCGAAGCCGACTTTATTTTTTATAATCAATTGAAGAGCCCGGATGGCTCCGTTGAGCATACCGGTGACAACCGCACGGGCGAAGGTGATGGCGACGATGAAATTCTTAAAGTTGACCTGTCTCGCGTGCCTGCTGATATCGACAAAATAGCTTTTTCCGTGACTATTCACGAAGGCCAGACCCGCAATCAGAACTTTGGCCAGGTTGCTAATGCTTATATTCGTATCGTGAACGAAGTCAGTGGATCTGAAGTCGTTCGCTATGACCTGGCAGAAGATGCCAGCGTTGAAACGGCGATGATTTTTGGCGAGCTTTACCGCAACAACGGCGAGTGGAAGTTCCGCGCGGTGGGCCAAGGTTACTCTGGCGGACTCAAGGCCATGGCTAACCAGTTCGGAATCTCTATCTAATTTACTAGTACGAGGAAATTTACAATGGCGGTAAGTCTAAGTAAGGGCGGCAACGTCTCTTTGACCAAAGAGGCTCCAGGCCTGTCAGAAGTGCTTGTTGGACTGGGCTGGGACCCACGTGTTACCGATGGCGCGGAGTTCGATCTCGACGCGTCCATTTTTGTCTGTGGCGAGAACGGCAAAGTTCTGGATGACTCTTCGTTCATTTTTTACAACAATAAAACGTCGAAAGACGGTACGATTCAGCATCTCGGTGATAACCGCTCTGGCGAGGGCGAGGGCGATGACGAGCAAGCTGAGGTTAAATTGAGTGGCCTGGCTGGCGATGTTAAAAAGCTTGTTTTCGCAGTGACAATCCATGAAGCGGAATCGCGTAAGCAGAACTTCGGTCAGGTTTCAAACGCGTTTATTCGCGTGGTTAACAAAGCTGACGGTAAAGAAATAGCTCGTTACGACCTGTCGGAAGACGCGAGCACCGAAACCGCTATGGTGTTCGGCGAGCTGTATCGTCATGGTGATGAGTTTAAGTTCAAGGCTATCGGTCAAGGCTTTGCTGGCGGCCTGAAGGCGTTAGCTGAAGCTCATGGCGTATCCATTGGCTGATCTGCAGCTGTAACAGAAGCCCCTGTCCTGTTGGCAGGGGTTTTTTATGGTGCGCCCGGCAGGGCGCACTCACTTGGAGGTGAAAGTCCTCTACACGCCCGGCAAGGGGAAGTGTTAGCCAGAGGCAAGGGTGTCGCGGGTGACTGCGAATCTGGAGGAAGCCCGAG
>NZ_RKKU01000020.1 GCF_003797945.1 Pseudomonas neustonica | reverse complement strand
GCAAGAGCAGACCTATTTGAATACATCGAGCGGTTCCATAATCCTAGGATGCGACGTAGAGTTGCTGCGCAGGATCAAAAGCTCTTAGCTGTTTTATAACCGTCCGTGGAAACGGGGTAGAACCCGAGGCTGTTTCCGGCGTTACAGATTGATCGCATCGAGCGCGAACTTCAAAGCACGCGGGCTGTACCCAATCAACCGGTTCAAGTTGCAAGGTATGTCGAGCTTACAGGGAGCTATTATGCGTAAAAGATTCATCTTGAGTGTGGTTCTTGGTGGTAGCGCTTTGCTTTTAGGTTGCCAAGATCCGCAAGCCAGTAGCCAAAACCACTCTGAAGCAAATGAGTTAACAGAGGCGCTAATCGAACTTGAGCGCAGAGCATACGAAGATATGATATTCATCAAGGGCGGCACCTTTACCATGGGTGATTTTGGTGCCGTTAGTGAGGCAGGAACTTGGCTCCCGTATTTTCCGCCAACTGCAGAGCAAAATAAAGCACATGAAGTCACCTTGTCTGACTACTCATTGAGCCGTCAGAAAACGACGTGGGAAGACTTTGATACCTACCTGGTGGTTAATGATCTTGATGTTTTTGAAAGGAACTTTTCTGATGTATGGGAACGAGAGCCATACAATCAGGATGCTTCGAGCCGGTTTTTCATCGATAAACCTGCAAAAGTTACCTGGCAAGAAGCCAAGGATTACTGCCAATGGTTGGGTGAAGAAACCGGTTTGCCGCTGGACTTGCCCACCTCAGCGCAGTGGGAGTTTGCTGGTCGTAATCGCGGTAGCAAAGAGTGGCTTTATTCCACCCATGACGGAAAATCTCTGGCGTCTAACCGTGAGCTAGAGGAACTGGTGTACGAGGGGAGCAAATTCGTTCCGGTTGGTAGCCGGCTGCCAGCTAACCCGCTTGGGCTTTATGATATGGCCGACAATGGAAAAGAGTGGGTCAACGACTGGTTCTCACCTACGTACTATGCTGAAAATCCCACTATTACCGACCCTCAAGGCCCGGCTGATGGCAGCAAAAAAATAGTACGCAATCTGGATTTCAGCTTTTCTCGAGTTGGCATGTCGGCGTCGCTTCCCAGCAATTTCAATGAGGAATGGAATGTCATTGCTGAATATACCTTTCGCTGTGCAGCTCAAAGCGACACCCCGGTCGGCAAGGTTCCTCAATAACGGTATACGCTTTCCTAATGGCTCGATCCGCTAAGTCCCCTGAGTAATAGCTATTTTGCTGCTAGCCATAAAGCGTTTGCATTTGCGTGTTCTGACGACGAGCGCACACCGGCCTGCGCAGGTCTTGGATAAAATACGGCGCTGCCAACGTATCTGCAGATTCCGCTTCAACTCAGCACAAGGAACAACGGATGTTCTCCCCCTTATTAAAGAAGCTGACAGAGCCAGACCTTGTTCTGATGGTTTGCCTTCGAGTGACTTCTACCGACGATAAGGTGCTGGGCCTGTGAGTAGCCTTACGGCCAGGTTGAAGTACTTATCTTTTATTCTTGTCTGGCTTTTTGTATCGCCTGCTTTCGCAGATCTTACGCCCGAGCAGCAGGCAGCCAAACGGAAAACGGGGTCAGATGAACATATCTGCACATATTTGCATGCTGCATATATGTATCTGAGTTCTGTGAGCTGGTCTCGCCTTTAGCTATTCCCGTTACACCGCGACTGCTGCCAAGATCCTTCTGCCACGCCGGAAAGGACCCCCCAAGGCGAGGCGGCGACAAGTATCAAAAACAATAGAATCAATGTTCATCTGCCCCGATTACCCTAACGAGAAACTTTGCTGGCTGCTCAGCGTAGTGGGCTGTTTGATGGGGTTGTCTAGAAGCCTATGCAGCTTTTAGGCTTCTAGAGCGGCGTATCCGACTGCAATGAGCACCTAAAGCTCGTGCCTGGTAGATGCCTACTTCTATTAAGATCGTCATTCCAGCGGCGGACTGTATTCGCGCTCATCCACATAGTCTCTTGGTAGTTTGACCCGCGACGAACTTTTTGTGTTCCCATGTTTGGCCCTTTAGGGTTCTCCAATGGAGACACCTGATAGTAATTTTCGGCGTACCAGTCGTTGACCCAGTCGGTCGCGTTGCCTGCCATGTCGTACAAGCCAAGCGGGGTGGCCGCAAACTGGGCGATAGGTAGCTCGTCGGTGATTTTATCTGCCGGGATATTGCGGCCATAATCAAGGCTGCCGGTGTCGGTTGGGTATTGGACATATTGGCCACGATTTCTTGCGGCATACTCCCACTGAGCCTCAGAGGGAAGGTCGACGGGATAGCTACTGAGCTCGCGAACCCATAGGCAATAGTCCTTGGCTTCCTGCCAGCTTTCCGTCCAAGCAGGTTTATCTGGATGGAAGAGTTCTTGAAGGTCTTCACGTTCTCGTAGATCGGCGTCGAACAGCGCCAAGCCCAAACTGGTTCGAAATAAATCAAAATCCTCAAGGCGAGTCTGGTAACGAGACAGATAGTAACTACTCAAGCGCACCTGATGCAGATAATCATCATGCCGCTCGGGCGTAATTGGGCAAAGTCGCTCCGGCTCCTGCCCATAGGGCCAAGTTCCCATATTTGCCGGATCGTATTGGCAAAGAGTGCCGAAGTCGCCCATCTCGAACTCTCCTCCCTCGATAAACACCATGTTGTCCAGTGAGCGCACCACGGTGGCGAGTATTTGCTTGCGCAGCTTGCCCGATAGGTCGGGGTAGCGGTCGTTGATACGCTGAGCGATGGCCTCGACTTTCTCTGCGCTTAGCTTTTCACTGTGGGGCAGAGGCTGCGACTGTGCATCACAGCCATGTAGAAAAAACAGGAAAAAGAGTGGCAGTAGAGCAAGGCGAGACATGCAAGCGTCCTGGTGGCGATGAGCTGTGGGGTGCAATGTAGCCGTGATGCTAAGGCAAAACGCCGACGTTGTTCACGAATAGCAAACGTGGCGGGGTCATTTTTGGTGAGGAAGGCCGGGATCAGGTCTTGCTTTTTGCCTCTAATAGTTGATTTTTCTTCAACCGAGAGTACTGATTAATTTTCACTTCGCGTAACTGGGTCAGGTGAACACTACAACCTTTCGCTGTGCGGCTCAAAGCGACACCCCGGTCGGCAAGGTTCCTCAATAACGGTATACGCTTTCCTAATGGCTCGATCCGCTAAGTCCCCTGAGTAATAGCTATTTTGCTGCTAGCCATAAAGCGTTTGCATTTGCGTGTTCTGACGACGAGCGCACACCGGCCTGCGCAGGTCTTGGATAAAATACGGCGCTGCCAACGTATCTGCAGATTCCGCTTCAACTCAGCACAAGGAACAACGGATGTTCTCCCCCTTATTAAAGAAGCTGACAGAGCCAGACTCTGTTCTGATGGTTTGCCTTCGAGTGACTTCAACCGACGATAAGGTGCTGGGCCTGTGAGTAGCCTTACGGCCAGGTTGAAGTACTTATCTTTTATTCTTGTCTGGCTTTTTGTATCGCCGGCTTTCGCAGACCTTACGCCCGAGCAACAGACAGCCAAAGAGCGTGGCAGCATTCTATATCACCAGTTCAAAGCGATATCTGCTGAGCCCTATTTGACTATCGCGGCAGAGGCGGGTGATTCGGAGTCTGAGTTTCTGTTGGCAGAAGCGCTGCGCAAGAACAATCGCTATATGACAGAAGAGGCCTATTACTGGCTCGAAGAGGCGGCTAGGCAGGGAATGCTCATCTGACCCCGATTTTCAATCGACTGCGCGATTTGATGAGGCTATTTCCGGCTCTCCAAATTGATCGTATTGAGCGTGACCTGGAGGGCACGCGTGCTGTTCCTGATCAGCCAGTACAGCTGGCTAGACACGTCGACTTCTCGAGAAGCTATTATGTATAAGTCTATCCTGCTAACTACCTTAGGAGCCGTCAGCCTTTCGCTTCAGGGTTGCGAAGAGCCCCAAGCTAGCGAATTCGATAATCTGTCAGTCTTGCTCGCCGAGCTTGAAGAAAAAACCAGTTCCAATATGGTTTTTATTGAGGGAGGTTCTTTTATCATGGGGGACTTTGGAGCAGTAGGAGATGACGATGTTTGGCGGCCGTATTTTCCGGCCACCATCGAAGAGGACAAGCCTCACGAAGTTACCCTGTCTAGTTATTATTTAAGCAATCAAAAAACGACTTGGGCGGATTTTGATACCTATCTTTTAGCTAATCAATTAGATGTTATTGAAAGGATTTATTCTGAAAACCGGGATAGAACTCCCTACAGCCAGGATCCATCCAGTCGGTACTTTATCGAAAAGCCTGCCCAGGTCACTTGGCAAGAAGCCAAAGGCTACTGCCAATGGATGGGCGCTCAAACAGCTCTGCCCCTCGATCTGCCCACCTCGGCACAATGGGAGTTCGCGGCGCGAAATCGCGGTAGCAAAGACTGGCTCTACTCTACCCACGATGGTAAATATCTGAACTCGAATTATGAAATGGCAGAGCTTGTTCACGAAGGTGCTGAATTTGTCCCGGTTGGCAGCCGTCTCCCACCTAACCCGCTTGGTATATACGACATGCTCGATAACGGTGAAGAGTGGGTAAACGATTGGTTTTCTAAAGCCTATTATCGAGAAAGCGATGGCGTGGTCGACCCTCAGGGCCCTGCACAAGGCGCGAAAAAAGTCATACGTAACCTAGGTACTGACTCACTCAGCTTTAGTTTTTCAAGGCGTGGCTCGTCGGAGTCTGTGCCCAGCTTTGCTGCCGAAGGTGAGCGGCTGATAATGGAGTACACGTTTCGCTGTGCCGCTCAGAGTAATAGCTTAATTCAGAAGAACACTGATAGAAAAGTAACTGGGGTCAGATGAAAATAGCACTAAGTTAAGCCGCTTTGTACGATGGCGGTAGCAATGACGCCTGAGCAAATCGAGCAAGCGTTGGCGTTTGCCAAGGAGTCGAAGGCTACCCATCCACCGCTGTCTTTCTTCCCCATGATACTTAACCCCATGGATAACTAAGCAACGATGAGCCGCGGCTAAAAGACCGTAAAGCCAGGCCAATAGTGGTTGTGGTTGTTGAGAACTCAAGGCTGTCGCTATGTTCGAGGTGGAGCCAACCGGATGGTTCAGTATCAACGGGGGCAGAGTCGTTGATTCTCTTAAGCCATACTTAAACCATGCACGCCAAGCGGTCTCCCTAGCCAAAAGGAGAATCCTCAGGGCACGGTTACCACGCCTTTATTTTCCTGGCTGCGCGCAATACGTGATTCAACGTGGCAATAACCGAGAAGCCTGTTTTTACAGCGAGGCGGACTACAAAGCTTACCCTAGCTCGGGATAGCCCCCCTGAGGTGCTATGCGCAAATAAGATAGAGCACGTTATTCAATGCTGCGAGGCTCCAACGCTGGGGTATCGCTTTAAACTGGCGGGGAACCTACAGCCTTAGATGCGTCCAACAGAAACAGTCACCTGAACAGGAGAGCCGTTATGGGCAACTCACTGAATGGCAAAAAGATCGCGTTTCTGGCGACCGAAGGCGTTGAGCAGATCGAACTGACCCGACCTTGGCAGGACCTTAAAGAGGCGGGCGCGACCTTGCATCTGGTATCGACCGAGGCGGAGGATGTGCAAGGCTTTAATCATCTCACCGCAGCTGACACCTTCAAGGTGGACCGTATTACCCAAGAGGTATCGGCCAATGATTATGATGCGCTGGTGTTGCCGGGTGGCGTGGCCAACCCGGACACGTTGAGGCTGGATAAGCACGCGATTGCGTTCATCACGGCTTTCTTTGCTGCCGGTAAGCCGGTGGCGGCAATCTGTCACGCGCCTTGGACGCTGATTGAGGCGGGGGTAGTCAAGGGCCGCACGCTGACTTCCTGGCCCAGCTTGAAAACCGATATAGAGAACGCCGGTGGCAAGTGGGTCGATCAGTCGGTTTGTTACGAGCAGGGGCTTATCACCAGCCGTAACCCCGATGACCTGGATGACTTTTGCAGCAAGTTGCTTGAGGTCTTTGCCGCTTAGCACGCGAGCCCGCGACGGGCTTTGCAGCTAAGACAAACGCCCCGCTATGCGGGGCGTTTTCGTTTCGGCTATCCTGATCGGCGGGTTACTGACGGCGCCTAGCTAGCGGGCCGCGCCTCTCCGGCCGCATCTCGCCGGCTGCACCTGGCCGGTCGCCCTATATTACATCCTCCATAAATTCCAGCGCGCCCTGTTGGCGAATCACCCGGCGATGCTGTGCCCATAGCTCGGCGACTTTGTCGCGGTTGAGCTGCTGGCGGTCCAGCAGTACGCGAGTATTGAGTTCGCCTACGGGTTGGCTACTCGGTACCTTGCTGAAGACAAACTGGTTGCTGACCAGTTCCAGGAAGGGACCGGCCTTGCTGGTTGGCATGATAAAGATCAGCTGCAGGCCCAGGGTCTCTGTGAGGTAGCCGATCACTTCGCGTGAGCGGGTCTCGTCCATGTGCATGAAGGCCTCATCGACAATCACCATGCGCAGGTGGCTGTCGCCTTCATTGAAACGGAAGGCGCTGGTGACCGCTGCGGCGCGAATGATGTAGGCCGGGGTCTCCAGCTGGCCGCCGGAGCCGGTGCCGTATTCGCTGAGGCGAATAGGCTGTTTACCCGCTGGGTGTTTGAGAATGTCGTAGCGGCGGTAACGGCGATAGTCACTGATGCGTTCGAGTTCGCGCAGTGCTTGTTGTTCGTCACCGTCGAGCAGTAGGCTGAGCAGTTGATCACGAATGCTGCTGGCCTTCTCTGACAGGCTGCTGTCGAATAATCCGGCGCCGTCGCCGAGATTGGGCGTTTGCATGATTTCGCGGAAGAAATCCCAGTAGGCTTTGTACTCGGGCAGCCAGTCCCAGTCGAACTGGAAACGCTCGCGATCGGCCCCAAACTGGTGGTGCTCCAGCTCCTGATTGAGGTTCTCCAGTACGCGGCGGCCGTCATTGATGGCCTGGTGAATCTCGTGGCACAGGTCGCTGACAAAGGTGGTGTTGAAGCTGTCGCGCAGGCTGGCGAGCTGTTCCTGCTTCTCCAGCAGCACGTTGTTGCGCAGGCGGTTGTGCAGGTTGTCCAGCTGCTGGTGCAGGCCGCCGACGTGGCTGAAGAACGCTAGGCTGTGCAGTTCTGCGGGCGTGTCTGCCATCAGCATGTCGGCGGGTTGTGCTTGCAGGTTGTATTGCTCCAGCGCGCGCTGCAGTTCAATTGCCTGACGGTGCAATAGATCGGTCAGTGCAAGGCTGTCGGCTGCAAAATCGAACTGACCGCCGCTTTGCTGCAGCATGCTGTCGAGTTCTTCCAGCCGCGCTTGCGGGTCGAGCCCGGGCACCTTGGCGGCGGCTTCCAGCAAGGCCTGCTCGGCGGCGTCCTTGGCGCTCAGCAGCTGGTCGCTCTGGTCTGCAAAATGCTGAATGCGCTGTTCGCGGCCGCGCAGCTTTTCTTTCAATTCGCCGTGCTGCTCGCCCAGCGCGTCGCGCTTTTGCTCCAGCTCTGCATGTCGCTGGCTGACGCGTTGTTGCTGATCTTCCAGGTCGCGGTGCTCACCCAGATCTAGGGTTGCCAGCTGTTGTTCCACTTCGTGCAGTTGCCGCTGGCTGTCGAGCAGGGCAGCGGCGCGGGCGGCGTAGTCCAGTGGTTGAATCTGGCCCAGCTGACGGGCCAGCTGTTGCAGTGCCTGGTGTTGCTGCTGCTGGCTGTGGCGTTGCACGCTCAGCTGCTCCAGGGCGGCTTCTTGCGCCGCCAGGTTGCGCTCGCGGGCGGCCGCACCGAAGACCAGTTGGCTGTCGTCGATATCACACCGGAAAAGGGCGTAATTGCCCGAGCCCATACCTTCGCTGGTCACGCCACGGCGGGTATGGCGCAGGGCTTCAGCGTCGGCCACGCGGCTAACGCTGGCGTAGGAGGCGCGCAGATAATACTCGGCAATCTTGTGGCTGAAGCGCATGACCTTGAGGATGGAGTCCTCGGGCAGGCTGATACGTTCGGCGTCCTGGCGTGCCTTGTGGCCCTGAATCACGCGGGCACGGTTACGCTCGCGGCTGTTCATCTGGCGCACGATACGGATGGCTTCGGCCTCGAACTCGGGCTCGACCAGAATCGCGTAGCGGCTGCCACCGATATAGCCTTCAATTGCCATCTGCCAATCGGGGTCGACGATTTCCACATGGTCACAGAGCACGCGCGGATCGGCCTGCGGGCAGCGTTGGCGAATGGCGCGCAGCGCTTCCTCGACATATAGCGGGTAGCTGACGCGGCTGGACTTCAGCGCGCTGATGCGCTGATTGGTCTGGTTTATCTGGCGTTCCAGCTGGCTGAGCTCGGCAGCGCTTTTTTGCTCAAGGCGATCCAGCTGCTGCAGCACTGTAACGCCTTCTGCGTCCTGCGTGCTGAGCAGCTCGGCCAGTTGATTGTGGCTGGCTTGCTGACTGCGAATGGCGTCCAGGCCGGCGTCCAGCGGGGTAAGGTCAATCCAGTCGCGGGCCAGTAACTGGTTCAGCCCCGCTACCGGGGCCTGTTCGGCACTCATTACCGCCTGGCTGCGCTCACGCCAGCCCCGACTGGCCAGGGCCGGTAGCGAGAGGCTGAGACTATGCTGACTGAGTAGCTGCTGGGTTGCGCGCAGGGCCTCGATATTGCGGTCACGTT
Organism: Pseudomonas neustonica; assembly: GCF_003797945.1. GTDB lineage: Bacteria > Pseudomonadota > Gammaproteobacteria > Pseudomonadales > Pseudomonadaceae > Halopseudomonas > Halopseudomonas neustonica. The sequence continues at coordinate 70,677 of NZ_RKKU01000020.1, read as the reverse complement.
GCTGCGCCTGGGTTAGCAGGGCAGGGGCCGCGCCACGCAGCTGGTCGCTCAGTTGACTCTGACGCTGCTCCAGCTGGTCCTTGTTCTGCAGGGCGGGAATGCCCTGGCGGCGGGCTTCAAGCTGTACCAGCTCGGCATGGGCCTGCTTGATGCGCTCAGCGGTGAGCTTTTGCTCCTCGTTGATGCCCGTCAGCTCAACATTGAGCTGCTTCTGCTCTTCCTTGGCGGCCAAATAGCCCTGTTGATTCTTCTGCCAGCTATGCGCCGCCGCGGCGTAGGTGAGGCCGGTGCGTTCCAGCCAGGTCTGCTGGTAGCGCTCGGCCTGTTGGCTGGCGTGCGACAGTAGCTCGACCGCCGCGCGCACGCGGCCAGCTTCCTGCTCCATGCCGTGTACGGTGCGCAGCAGCTCACGGATACGCTTGATAGTGTCGCCAAATTCGCGTGCCTCCAGTACCTCTTCGGCAACGAACTGGTCGATGGATTTGACTGGTTTATACGCCATGAAATTGGCAAAGGTGCGCGCGGCGTGCTTGGCTTCGCGCACGGAGACGGCGTCAGAGCGGCCGCGCAGCGCACCATAGAGCCGAGCCAGGTAGGTACTTTTCTTGTCGTAGACCTCGACCTGCTGTTTGCCGTACTGGCGGCGCAACAACTCGGGTAGTTCGGTTACGCCGACCACGTGGCGGCCATCGTCCTGATCGCGCACAAAATGCGATAGCGAGAGCATCTCGCCGGGCACAATCATCAGCAGCAATTCGTCCTGCCGTGCCTGTCGGCTGCTACCGGCGGCGTCCAGGTGTGCACGCACACCGATAACGGCGGTGAACGGGTCCGCTGTTTCGCCGGTGGTGGGATGGAAGACGCCGGCAATATAGCCATCGGTATCCCAGGGGCGCGCGAAGGCACCGTCGTCGCAGCCGAGCACATAAGACGCCAGGGTACGCACCTGCTTGCCGCCGCGACCACGCTGGGTGGTTTCATCCTGACCAGGGTTGTAGTTGAACAGGTTGTCGTGGGCGGCGGTCATTAGGGTTTGCAGCGCGTCGGCTGCGGTGGTTTTGCCTGAGCCGTTGCCGCCGGAGAACAGGTTGACCGGGCCGTAGTCCAGCTCCTCGACCGGCAGATTGCCCCAGTTTACGGTGATAGAGCGTTTTAGATACATCAGTGGTTCTCCTCGGCGCTCTGCCGGTCGGCATTTTCATCGGGATCAGGATTGGCCAGCTGCGCCAGCGCGCTGTCGGTCACCAGGCTGATAATGCCAGGGCGAATGGTCAGCCAGGCTTCACCTTCGTCCAGCGCAGCATCACTGGGGCTGCGAATCAGGCGGAGCTGGCGCAGGCGGCGCAAGAGGGCCTTGCGCTCGCCTTGTTGCTCGGGCAGCGAGCGGCCGAGCAAATTGCGGCAGCTGAGGTTGAGCGCCTCCAGCGAGAGCATGACCTGGCCGAACTCATCGACCTGACCTTCGCGCAGTGCCTGGTCGTACTCGGCGCGCAGCACCAGAATCAGGGCGACTTCCTGCTGGTTCAGGCGCTCGCGCAGGCCATTGCTGAAGCTATCTTCGCTGTCGGCCAGGCCTGGTACTTCGGCGCCGGGTGGAAAGATACGCAGCAGGTTGAAACGCGGCTCGTGCAGCACGCGAATGCGCAGCACCGAGAGATAGTCTTCTACCTGTTCGGTAACCTGCAGGTAACGGTCATAGAGTTCGGCTTCGCGCTGACTTTCGTCGCGGCAAAGTACGCCACGGTCGAGCAGGCGGATCATCAGTTCGGAGAAGGCTTCCGGGCTGATGCCACGTTCGTTGAGTTGGCTATCTAAAGCGTCACGCATGATCGTCTTGTTCCAGGTCGATGATGAAGCCATCGCGGCGGGAGAAGTAGGTTTCGTCGGTGATGGGTTCACCGTTGGGCTCGATACGCACGCGCAGCCCATGGCTGGCCTGATCGGCTCCGGCCAGCTCTATCAGGTGGCTGAGTGCGAGCAGGTCGCGGGCGTTGCTGATCGGCAGATCGCGGTTATCGATGCGTTTGCCTGCGCCCAGCGCGTTGCGCAGGTAGTCACGCAGGTTGCTGGCATTGATGTTGAAGGCCTTGTCGAGTAGCTGCTGCACGCCCAGCTCGCGCAGGGTGGCGTCGTCCGGGTTGTCCAGTTCAGTCATCAGGCTGTGTACCGGCGGTCGTTCGCGGCGCTCGCGCAGGCGCACGGCGGCCGGGTCAACCAGGCCCACGCGGACACTGGCCAAGGCATCACCGGCGGCGCTGAGGCGAGCGTCGCACTCAGCGGGGTCGAGTGCGGCGAGCTGGCGACAAATACCTACGACGTCGGTGTGTTTCTGGCTGTGCAGGTAGCTGAGTTGGCGAATGATGATGTCGGCGCGCTGGGTAAAGCCCTGCAGGGTTTTGCGCAGGGCTGGCAACATGATGTCGGACGCGTTGCGCAGTCGGCTTTCGATGCCGTCGAGCAGTTGCCAGAGTATCGAGCTATGCTCGTCAACCAACAGGTGCGGTGCCAAGCGGCGTAGCTCGCGCTCCGCGTGTGCTTTCCATTCGCGTGGTTTGCGGCGGATACGGTCGATGGTGTCCTGGATGCGCTCACGGTGCTTTTCTACACTGTCGGCTGACAGCCTGATAGCGACGTCCGGCTGAAAGCGCTTCTCCATGAAGTCAAAGAACTGATCGCTGGCCTGTTGCACCAGTTGCTGCGCCTCAACCTCGCGTACCAGTTCGCGCTTGCGTTCTTCCAGCTCGGCGATGATATCGGTGAAGTCGGCAATGATGCGCTCAGAGTATTCGTGCGCGTCGAGCAGGTCGTAGACTTCGCCGTGGTTGAGGAAGGCGGCAAGCGCGTTCAGCGTGTTGCGCGTATTGCGGTGGTGGGTGCGCACGTTATGGCCATCGGCTTCCACCAGCGATTGAGTAAACAATCGACCCATGCGACTGAACGGGTAGGTGGACTGGAACGTGGCCTGATCGACTTGGCGCTCCAGCCAGCCGTTGTCCAGCAGGGCGCCCAGCACCCAGCCCGCCTGCTCGCGGTTATTCTTGAAGCGACTGCTGTCGTCGTCTTCACCCTCCAGCAGGGGCGCACGCTCCAGCGCCTCGCAGAAGATATCCACGACCTGCTCGCGCTTCAGCGACTCGCCATAATCGGCGCGCGCGCTGTACAGCCTTTCGTGCAGTAGACGCAGGCATTCGACTATCTGTTCGCGGTATTTGCTGGTGAGCGGGCGGAAGAAGTGCAGGCGCTCGTCGCTGAAAAACATACGGGAGTCAGTTCCGGTCTGGGCAAAGGCATATTATGCCTGAAACGCAGCGCCAAGCCGCAAGGGGCAAGCGACAAGCTGTGATCTGGTTTTGGGGTGGGGGATAGTTGGGTGGCGGCAGAGTTGTAGCGGATGACAGCCAGGATGGATGGCCGAGGCCATCCATCCTGTGGCTGAAATGCGATTTAGAGCTGTGGAGTCCAGGTCACGCTGACCAGTGCTGCACGTCCTTGCTCCTGATAGGCATAGTCGATCGATGGCGCTGGCCAAGGCCCTGTGGGCCGCTGATAGGTACCCAGGTGATAGTCGCGATCCAGCACGTTACTGAGTTTGAGGTCCAGGCGCGTTGCTGTTGTTGCTTGCCAGCTGGATCTAAGATCAAGCGTGCCATAGCCTGCCAGCGTTTCGCTGTTGGCTGCGTCGGCATAGCGCTGGCTGAATAGTGCCCAAGTAGCGCCAACCCCCAGGTTACCGAACCGGCGGTCCAGATCCATTGTCAGGGTGCGCTTGGCCCGCAGCTGCAGGGTTTTGCCGGTCTGCCGGTCGCGCGGGTCGATGATGCTCAAGGCCGTTTGCGCGGTCCAGCCCATCAGCTCGCTAGCGACCGATACCTCAAGGCCATTGATGCGCGCTTGCTTGGTATTTTCTACTTGGGCAGAGCTGCTGTCGTAGGCAATCAGATCTTTGGTATCGGTGCGGTAGAGAGAGGCTTCCAAATGGGTGTCCATAAAGTCTGCACGCCACTGCAGCTCCATAGAGCGCGAGCGCTCTGGATCAAGATCAGGATTGCCACCCCATCCGGGCGGGGCATACAGGTCGTTGAAGGTCGGCGCACGGAAAGCGGTGGCGTAGCTCAGTATCCACTGCTGGTTGTCACCGCTGGGTATGGCGAGTGCGGCGTTCCAGGTGTTGTGGTTGCCGAAATGCTGGTTGTCGTCATGCCGCATTCCAAGTTCAGTGCTGAAGCGTTCGGCATTCCAGCTGTGTTGTGCGAATGCACCCAGGTTCTCGCGGCGAGTCTTGCTATAAGCGTTAGTTGCATCCAGTCGGTCCCGTTGCCAGTCACTCCCGATATTGAGTTCCTGGTTGGCTGAAAGCTGAATCTGGTTCAGCCAGCTGGCTGAATGTCGGTAGGTTGCAATGGTGCCGTCGTTGAATCTGGACCCTACGGCTTTGTTGCGATCTTCGCTGCGGCCCAGCTCAATGCGGCTTTGCCATGTATCAGAGAGCCTGCCTTGCAAATAGCCGTTGTAGCCGCGCACACGGAACTGGTCTTCAGGGGTGCCGGGCATGTCATCGTAAGCGTCGTCGTACTCGTTCTTGCCATTCTGTTCGTTGACGCTGACGCCAGCGCTCCAATCCTGATTGAAGTCATGGTCCAAACGCCCAAAAAAAGCTTTATTGCGTTGACCATCCGTATCACGGTCATTGCCTTGATTGTCTGCTGTCAGATCGAAGCCGTCTGATTCGTTGAGGCTGGCTCCTACTATAAAGCGAGTGCTCTGGTTGCCGCCGCTGATGTTGACGCTTCGTTCGTAGGTCTGGTTAGTGCCTGCGCCAAGGCGCACGCTGGGCTGCAAGCCATTGTGCCCCTGGCGCGTAAATATCTGGATCACACCGCCCACCGCATCCGCGCCGTAGACAGAGGATCTAGGTCCACGAATGACTTCGACGCGCTCTATGTTGTCGATGTTCAGATAGTCCAGTCGCGCCACGCCACTGGTCGCCGAAGAAATTCGCTGGCCATCGACCAGGACCAGTGTCTGTGCGGTATTACCGCCGCGAACGAAGTAGGCTGGAATGCCGCCGTTGCTGTTTTGCTGAACGCCTGGAACTCTGCGCAGAAGCTCTGGCACGCTGCGCGCCTGCAGCCGCTCAATATCGTTTCTGTCAAAGATGGTATTGGCAGACAAGACGGAGCTGCGAGGTTGCTCGATGCGTGACGCGGTAACAATGGTATCGGACAAGCCCAGCGTGTCGCTGGCTTGCGCAACGGCGCTGGTCAGCAGCGCTGGCAACAGGAGTAGAGCTGGTTTCATTCTGAATCCTCAAAAGTAATGCTTTTGAGGAGGGCGGGGAGTCAGGAGGGTGCCATGCAGTAGTGACCGGGCGACCACGCCGACCGGTGACGCCCTCCGCGACACCTCAGCAGAAACATTGCGCGCAAGCGGGCAGTGTTTCGCGCAATGGGCCGGTCTCCGGGCTCAGAGTCGGACTGCGATCGCCTTCCCGTGCTTTGCACAGTGGCATCTGATCAGCAGCTGCAGGCATACCTGCGACTCTTTACCGTTGCGGGGGCAGCGTCGGACTTGAACCGACTTCCCGTTTCACCCGATCCGCGTGGCGGATCAGGCACCCAATGCGAGTACTAAGAACAGGGGCGGACTCTAGGGCTTTCAGGTGGGTGGGTCAAGCCCTTGGTCTGGCTCGGGGATAATGCTCAGGCGGCGGCGAATGGCGGCTTCAATACCCTCGGCATCCAGTCCGCATTCGGCCAGCATCTGCGCGGGCTTGGCATGCTCGACAAAGATATCCGGCAAGCCCAGGTTGAGGACGGGCGTGTTGATGCCTTCAGCCAGCAACCATTCATTGACCGCGCTGCCTGCACCGCCCATGACCGCGTTCTCTTCCAGCGTGACCAGTAACTTGTGGGTGGCACTCAGCTCGGCGATCAGTGCGGTGTCCAATGGTTTGACGAAGCGCATGTTGGCAACGCTGGCGTTCAGCTTTTCAGCGGCTATGAGCGCTTGCTGGTGCAGTGTGCCGAAACACAGAATAGCGACCTCTTGTCCTTCGCGGGTCATCACCCCCTTGCCAATTGGCAGGGTGTCCAGCGCAGGGTCAATCGGTGTGCCCGGGCCGGTACCGCGTGGATAGCGGACCGCCGCTGGGCCCTCGTGCAGAAAACCGGTCGTCAGCATCTGCCGGGTCTCATTCTCATCGGCGGGGGCCATGATGACCATGTTGGGCAGGCAGCGCAGGAAGGACAGGTCGAAACTGCCGGCGTGAGTCGGACCGTCTTCACCGACCAGACCAGCCCGGTCAATGGCAAAGAGTACATCCAGATTCTGCACGGCAACGTCATGCACAACCTGGTCGTAAGCGCGCTGCAAAAAGGTCGAGTAAATGGCAACCACCGGCTTGGCGCCTTCGCAGGCCATGCCTGCAGCCAGCGTGACGGCGTGCTGCTCGGCAATAGCGACGTCAAAATAGCGGTCGGGGTATTGCTCGCTGAAGGCAATCAGGTCAGAGCCTTCCTTCATCGCCGGCGTGATACCGATCAAGCGGGCATCCTGTGCGGCCATGTCGCACAGCCACTGGCCGAAAATGTTGGAAAATTTGGGCTTGCTGGCGCCGCTGGGGGCTGCGGGCTTGGGTTCCAGTTTGGTGATCGCGTGGTAGCCAATGGGGTCGGCTTCCGCCGGTGAGAAGCCTTTGCCTTTTTGCGTTACCACGTGCAGAAACTGCGGGCCCTTGAGCTCACGCATGTTCTTCAGGGTGTTAACCAGGGTGGGCAGGTCGTGGCCGTCGATTGGGCCGATGTAATTCCAGCCCAGCTCTTCAAACAAGGTGCCCGGCACCAGCAGGCCCTTGGCGTGTTCTTCGGTCTTGCGCGCCAGCTCCATTGCCTGCGGGATCATGGACAGGACTTTTTTGCTGCCCTCGCGCATGTGCGAGTAGGTGCGGCTGGACAGAATCTTGGCCAGGTAGTTGGACAGGCCGCCGACGTTGCGCGAAATCGACATGTCGTTGTCATTCAACACCACCAGCATATTGGCCTTCGCGTCGCTGGCGTGGTTCAGCGCCTCAAATGCCATGCCGGCAGTGAGAGCACCATCGCCAATGACGGCAACGGTACGGCGGTCCAGCCCTTGCAGGTTGGCGGCAATTGCCATGCCTAGCGCGGCGCTGATTGAGGTGCTGGAGTGGCCAACACCAAAGGTGTCGTAAGGGCTTTCTACCCGGCGCGGAAAGGCTGCGAGGCCTTCTTTCTGGCGCAGACTGGCCATGCGTTCACGGCGGCCAGTGAGAATCTTGTGCGGGTAGGCCTGATGGCCGACATCCCATACCAGTCTGTCTTCAGGCGTGTGGTAGGCATAGTGCAGCGCGATGGTCAGCTCAATTACGCCTAGCCCGGCGCCAAAGTGACCACCCGTTTGACCGACGCTCCAGAGCAAAAACGCGCGCAGCTCGTCCGCTAGAACAGGCAGGCGGCTTTCATCCAGCTCACGCAGTTGGGCTGTGTCATCAAGACTGTCCAGCAGCGGGGTACTGGGGCGTTGGTGCGGTATTTCGTGGAACGTGCTAGGCATCAAAAAGGCTCTGAGTGCCATGAAACATGGCAGGTGAACAAGTGCCCAGTTTAACCGATGCACCCCGATTGCCCAACACCAACGACCCGTGGATCAAAAACGGCGTTGCACTATGTAGTCTGCCAGTTGTTTTAACTGGATGGCGTTGTCGCCCAATGGTTGCAAGGCGGCGACGGCTTGGTCGCGCAGCTGCTGGGCCAGCTGATGCGCGCCAGCAAGGCCGAGTAACGCAGGGTAGGTGGGCTTGTCACGGGCGATATCGGCGCCCTGTTGCTTGCCCAATACGCTGGTTTCGCTCTCGATATCGAGAATGTCGTCCTGCACCTGAAAGGCCAGGCCGATACAGTCGGCGTAGACTTCAAGTGTTTGTAGCTGCTCGCTGCTCGCACGCTCGCTGGCGAGCGCGCCGAGTTGGATGCTGGCGCTGATCAGTGCGCCGGTCTTGTGGCGATGCATCAGCTCCAGGGTGGTCTGATCGATTTTCTCGCCGACGGCGCCCAGGTCGATCGCTTGCCCGCCAACCATGCCTTGAGGGCCAGCGGACCGGGCCAGGGTTTGTACCATCTGCAAGCGGGTAGCGGGTTGCCATGTGCCGAGTTGGCTCAGCCAGTCGAAGGCCAGCGCCTGCAGCCCGTCACCGGCGAGAATCGCCGTGGCTTCGTCGAAGGCGCGATGGCAGGTAGGTTGGCCGCGGCGCAGATCGTCGTCGTCCATGGCGGGCAGGTCATCGTGAATCAGTGAGTAGGCGTGGATAAGCTCGACGGCACCGGCGGCCGGATCGGCGGCGTCCTGATTGCCGCCAAGCGCCTCACAGCTGGCATAGCACAGCAGCGGGCGTACGCGTTTACCGCCATTAACCACGCTGTAACGCATGGCAGCGTACAGACGTTCGAGTCTGGGCTGGGGCGTGCTCAGCTGGCTTAGCAAAAATTGGTTGATGCGAGCCTGGCAGTGATCGAGGTAGGCGGTAAATCCACTGCTCATTCAGCGGGGCCGTCAAAAGGTTCGGTTGTTAGCTCGCCGTTTTTTTCAACCAGCTGCTGTACCTTCTGCTCGGCTTGGCTAAGGGCCTGTTGGCAGTCGCGGGTGAGTACGACGCCTTGCTCAAAGGCGCTGAGCGATTCTTCCAGGCTGAGGTCACCACTTTCCAGGCGCTCGACCAGCGTCTGCAGTGAGCCAAGGGACTGTTCAAAGTCCACGGCGGTTTTTTTCCGGGCCATCTGCTACCTCGTCTGGAGATCAATAAAACCGCTGAACATTACCCAAGGCCGGGGGCGGGGTCAATCGACTGTGCCGCTCCGGCCTGGCCTGCTAGAAATCACCCCAGCGTTGCTGGGCCATACTTAGTGCTACTACCGGCGCTGTTTCGGTACGCAGTACCCTTGGTCCGAAGCGGGCGGCAACAAAGCCGCTGGTTTCCGCCTGCTGAATCTCGTCGCTGCTCAGTCCACCTTCGGGGCCAATCAGTAGTGCCACCGACTGCGGGCGCGGCAATGCGTCAAGGTCCTGGTCTGTGCGGTGGTGCAGTACCAGTTTCAAGTCGGCCTGGAGCGGGCTTAACCAGTCGCGCAGCGCGGTTGGCGGGTGTATTGTCGGCACCACGCTGCGTCCGCATTGCTCGCAGGCGCTCACCGCCACCTGCTGCCAATGGGCCTGGCGTTTGTCTGCCCGTTCGCCCTGCAGTTTGACCTCGCAGCGCTCGGTGAACAGCGGAGTGATTTCATTCACGCCCAGTTCAACGGCTTTCTGAATCGCCCAGTCCATGCGCTCGCCGCGGGACATGGCTTGACCCAGATGAGTCTGCAGCGGCGATTCGCTCATGCCTGCAATCGCTGCATCAAGTGTGACGACGACTTCGCGCTTGCCCGCCGCGACGACCTCGCCGGGCCACTCCTGACCACTGCCGTTGAATATCTGCACGGGCGCACCCGGCCCCAGCCGGAGCACACGGGCGATGTAATGGGCTACGTCACCGGTCAGGGTCTGCTCGCCCTGACTCAGTGGTGCGTCTAGATAAAAACGAGAAACGCGCACCGATTCAGTCTCGCGTCGCCAGCTGAATACCTTCCCAGGCGACGCTGGCCAGATGGTCGATCTGATCTGGCGTGATCACGTAGGGCGGCATGAAGTAGACCACGCTGCCGAGTGGGCGCAGCATCGCCTCGTTTTTCAGCGCGTGCTGATACACCCGAATACCGCGCCGCTCCTGCCAGGGGTAGGCCTCTTTGGTGGCTTTGTTCTTGACCATTTCGATGGCCAGCACCATGCCGGTCTGACGCACTTCTGCAACGTGAGGGTGATCAGCAAAGTGTGCGGTTGCTTTCGCCATGTGAGCCGACAGTGACTTGTTGGCTTCGATCACGTTGTCGCGCTCCAGCAGATCCAGCGTCGCCAGTGCGGCGGCGCAGGCCAGTGGGTTGCCGGTGTAACTGTGTGAGTGCAGGAAGGCGCGCATGCTCTCGTAATCGTCGTAGAAGGCCTGATAAATCTTGTCGTTGGTCATGCACACGGCCATCGGCAGATAGCCAGCGGTCAGTGCCTTGGACAGACAGAGAAAATCAGGTGCGATATCGGCTTGCTCGCAGGCGAACAGGCTGCCGGTGCGGCCAAAGCCAACCGCAATCTCGTCGTGAATCAGATGCACGCCATAGCGATCGCAGGCTTCGCGCAGCAATTTGAGGTACACGGGGTGATACATTCGCATGCCGCCAGCGCACTGGATCAGCGGCTCGACTATGACGGCGGCCACTTCTTCATGATTCTGCTCCAGCGCCTTTTCCATGTGCGCGAACATCTTGCGGCTGTGTTCTTCCCAGCTCTCGCCTTCTTCGCGGTCATAGCAGTCAGGGGAGGGAACCGTGATCACTTCCATCAGCAGTGGCTGATAGGTTTCCTTGTACAGCGCGACATCACCCACTGCTAGCGCCGCCAGGGTTTCACCGTGATAGCTGTTGGACAGGGTGATAAAGCGCTTTTTCTCGGGCTTGCCGGTGTTCAGCCAGTAGTGAAAGCTCATCTTCAGCGCAACTTCGATGCAGGATGAGCCGTTGTCCGCGTAGAAGCAGCGCGTCAGGGAGGCAGGCGTCATTTTTACCAGACGCTCGGATAGCTCGATCACTGGCGGGTGGCTGAAGCCGGCGAGAATAACGTGCTCAAGGGTGTCGAGCTGATCCTTGATGCGCTGATTGATATAGGGGTTGGCGTGGCCAAAGATATTGACCCACCAGGAGCTGACCGCGTCCATGTAGCGGTTGCCTTCGAAGTCGTGCAACCAGATGCCCTCACCGCGCTGGATAGGGATGACCGGCATGTGTTCATGGTCTTTCATCTGGGTGCAGGGGTGCCAAAGCACCGAGATGTCACGTTGCATCCAATCGTTATTCAAGCCCATGTTTACCTCGTAGTAAGAATCCGTAGTCGCTGAATTGTACATGAGGCCGGGCCTAGCTGCCGAGAGTGTGGCAGCCGTTGGCGCTGCCCACCGGCTCAAAGGCCTGGTGGACAGCTAGGGCGGCTCAACGAGTGCCGTAGACCACCATGGTCTTGCCCTTGACGTCGATCAAGCCTTGTTCTTCCAGGCTCTTGAGCACGCGGCCAACCATTTCTCGTGAACAGCCGACAATGCGGCCGATTTCCTGACGAGTGATCTTGATCTGCATGCCGTCAGGGTGAGTCATGGCGTCGGGCTGTTTGCATAGCTCCAGCAGGGTGCCGGCAACTCGTCCGGTGACGTCAAGGAACGCCAGGTCACCCACCTTGCGGGTAGTGGCATGCAGGCGCTCGGCCATCTGTTTGCCAACCGCATAGAGCAGCTCGGTATCGCGCTGAGTCAGTTCGCGGAATTTCGCGTAGCTGATTTCAGCCACCTCGCACTCGACTTTGGCGCGTACCCAGGCAGTGCGGTCGTGTGGCGCGGGTGTCATGTCGAACAGGCCCATCTCGCCGAAGAAGTCGCCCTGATTCAAGTAGGCAATGATCATTTCGCGGCCCTGATCATCTTCAATCAGAATGGTGACCGAGCCCTTGATTATGTAGAACAGGCTGTCGGATTGGTCGCCCGCGTGTATCACTGTACTGCGTGCCGAAAACCGGCGTCGATGGCAATGGGCAAGGAATGCATCGAGATTTTTTATTTTAGGTGTGAGGGTGATAGAAACCATTAAACGTGTCCTGGGCGTAGTCGCGCGAACCGAAGATGCAGTGCATCGATGTCAGCCTCAGCAGAGACCAACGGGGAGTATGTCCAGTTTTTCCGATGATGGCCAGTGTGGCAGGCTGTCGCGTAGTGGCTGTGGTACTCTGCGCCTCATCTGAGGCGATTGAGTGGCAGGAAAGATAGATGAAAGCGCATATCAAGTGGGTTGATGGAGCCATGTTTTTGGGCGAGTCAGGTAGTGGCCATACAGTGGTAATGGACGGCCCTGAAGAGTCGGGTGGTCGCAATATGGGTATTCGTCCGATGGAGACCGTGTTGGTCGGTCTGGGTGGCTGCGCCAGCTATGATGTCGTGAGTATTCTGAAAAAATCGCGCCAGGATATTCGCGATGTGCACACTCTGTTGGATGCCGAGCGGGCCGATACCGAGCCCAAGGTATTTACCAAGATCCATCTGCATTTTGTAGTAAAAGGCAAGAATCTGAAGGAAGTGCACGTCAAGCGCGCGGTTGAACTCTCTGCGGAGAAATACTGTTCAGCGTCGATTCTGATGGGCCGTGCGGGGGTTGAAGTTACGCACGATTACGAGATTGTTGAGATTGACTAGAGCGGGTGCGCATTGGCTATAGGAGGCGCTTGGCACAGTCGGCGTGCTCAATGGCGAGTCAGGCCCTTCTGGTTTCCCTCGCCAGCGCTAACATGGTTTTTTCATCAATCGCCAAGGAAAGGAGTAAGACAATGCGTGTGGTGTTTCTCGTCGGCAAGTTGCTGACCCTGGCTTTTTGGCTGGTGGTTGCCCTTAGTCTTCTGGGCCTGGTTCAGGTTCCTGATCCGCAGCGCCTGAACTGGTTGGCACTGGCCATCGTGCTAATCCACCTGGTTGAGTGGGGCTTGGTGGGTAAACAGCTGAAGACGCTGGGCTCACCACTAAAGCAGTTCGCCCTGGTCATGTTGTTTGGCGTCTTCCATGTCAAGGCGCCGGATACCCGCGCAGCGCTGAATCAGGCTTTGTAGGTCGCCTTGGTCATGACCTTGGACATCAGCGTCATGGCCTGTTTTACCGGCGCAGGAAATATGGCGCCGCCCGCCTCCAATGCCTGATTGCCGTGCTCGATTTCGTCCTCGCGCATTTGTTCAAGAATGGCGCGTGACTTGATGTCTTCTTCCGGTAGCTGGCTCAGGTGGTCGTCTAGATGGCGTTCAACCAGTTGCTCGGTAGCCGCCACGAAGCCAAGACTGACGCGATCACTGATCAGACCGGCTGCGGCGCCAACACCAAATGACAAACCATAAAATAACGGGTTGAATACGCTGGTCCGGCTATGCAGCTCGGTCAGGCGTTGTTCGCACCATGCCAGGTGGTCGATTTCTTCGGCTGCGGCATGTTCCATCTTTTCGCGCACATCGGGTAGCTTCGCGGTCAGCGCTTGCCCCTGATAAAGCGCTTGTGCACAGACTTCGCCGGTGTGGTTGATGCGCATCAGGCCCGCGATATGTTTGCGCTCTTCCTCGTGCATGGGCACGTTGGCCAAGTGCTGGGCCGGTGATGGCCGGTTTGGCTGGGCCGCGCCTGGTATCAGCGTACGCAATGACTGATCGGCCTGGTTCAGCAGCCGATCAAGAAAGCTGTAATGACGTGATGTGCTCATTGTCTGTTCCTCGGTGGCAAGTGCAACGTGCAGGAAGCGGGTATTGGAATCGCGTTTCAGGTCCGTGCTTAGCCCGGAGGCCAAGACAGCTGACGCTGACCAAGTACGTGCAGATGAATATGGTAGACCGTTTGGCCGCCCTGTTCGTTGCAATTGAATACGGTACGAAAGCCCGCCTCGCAGCCCAACTCTTTTGCCAGCTTTTGCGCGGTAAAAATCAAGTGCCCAACAAGCGCACTGTCGTCCTCGGTCATGTCATTCAAAGTGGCGATGTGCTTTTTCGGGATGACCAGAAAGTGCACCGGCGCTTGTGGATTGATGTCATGAAAGGCGAAGCTGTGCTCGTCTTCGTATATCTTTTTTGACGGAATCTTGCCGTCTATGATCTTGCAGAACAGGCAGTCCACGCTGAGCTCCTTATAATGCAACATGATCCCGGTGTGTCCGGGCGGTAGACGGTCAGTGTAACGGTAGCCGGTTAGAATGGCACTAGTTCAACCCGCGGCGGCTTGGCGCAGCCCCGGAAAAATGCAGCAAGGGAGTGTGCGTTTGAAAAACGATATTCATGATTTGGCGTTGGTATTGGATTCGCGGGTACGCTTGGTGGTCATCGAGTCCTGGGAAGAGCAGCGAGTGCTCCAGACCATAGGCACGCTGGCTGTGCGCCGCGCACAGACCTGGTACACCTGGAATCATATCGATGGGCTAAGCCGGCTGGGGTTTGGCGCGGACATGGATGCCGAGCAGGATACACGCGACGCAGAAACCGCGTTGGAACAGATTCGTCGTGCAGGTGAGCCGGCGCTCTATGTTTTCTGCGATGTGCATCCCTTTCTCGACTCGCCGCGCATTGTGCGGCTGATCAAAATGCTTGCCATGGCGACCGAGAAAGTGGCGCCTACGCTGGTACTGGTTAGCCACTCTGTGCCGCTGCCGCCGGAGCTTAGCCGCCTTGCTGCGCGCATTAGCTTGAGCATGCCGTCAGATGAGCAGCTGGCAGCCATCGTGCGTGAAGAGGCCACGCGTTGGAGCGAGCAGAATCGCGGCGAGCGGGTGCGCACCGATAATCAGACTTTACAGCAGGTGGTGCGCAACCTGCGGGGGACGACGCACGAAGAGGCACGGCGGTTGGCGCGCAAGCTGATCGTCGATGATGGTGCCATTACTCAGGAAGACCTGCCAACGTTAAACAAGGCCAAGTTCGAACTCCTGGATATGCAGGGGGTGTTGAGCTATGAACAGGACACCGCGCACTTTGCCGATGTGGGAGGCTTGAGCCAGTTGAAACGCTGGTTATCCGAGCGAGAGCATGCCTTCAACGGTGACCCAAGCCTCAAGGATACTCCACGTGGTGTGCTGTTGGTCGGTGTGCAGGGCGCAGGAAAAAGCCTGGCAGCCAAAGCCGTTGCCGGGTTGTGGGGATTACCGCTATTGCGGCTGGATGTCGCCGGTTTGTACAACAAGTACATCGGTGAAACCGAAAAAAACCTGCGTGATGCCCTGCAATTGGCCGATGCGCTGGAGCCCTGTGTGCTCTGGATTGACGAGATAGAGAAGGGGCTGGCGCCGGAAGGTGGCGATCAGGGCGTATCGCGGCGCCTGCTAGGGACGCTGCTGACCTGGATGGCCGAGCGCCGTTCGCGGGTATTTCTGGTCGCGACCTCAAATGATGTGACTCAGCTGCCCCCGGAGCTAATTCGTAAAGGGCGTATCGATGAGCTGTTTTTTGTCGATTTACCGAGTGCGCAGGTTCGGGCGGATATTTTCCATATCCACCTGGCCAAGCGTGAATTGGCCGTCGAGCAGTTTGATCTTGCGGCGCTGGCGCAGGCGAGTGACGGTTTTTCGGGCGCGGAGATAGAGCAAGCAGTGGTTAGCGCGGTATACAGCGCCGCAGCTGGCGAACAGGCGGTCGGCAATGGGCATGTGCTCAAGGCGTTGAGCGAGACTTCACCCTTGTCCGTTGTTATGGCAGAGAAACTTGACGCCTTGCGTGCCTGGGCCAACGAGCGCGCGGTGCGCGCTGATTGATCCAGCAGGTAACATCAGATTATTAGGCGTGTTCAGAACGGTTTGAGCACAACCAATAGGACGATACCGACCAGAGCCAATACCGGCGCCTCGTTAAACCAGCGGTAGAACACGTGTGAGCGAGTATTGGCATCAACCGCGAAACGCTTGAGCATGGCGCCGCACATGTGGTGATAGCCTACCAGCAGCACGACCAGTGTTAGCTTGGCGTGCATCCAGCCTTGGCTAAGCCAGACGGGTTGCAGGTAAAGCAGCCAGATGCCCAGTGCCAGCGCAACCAGCATCGAGGGGTTCATAATGCCGCGATAGAGTTTGCGCTCCATCACCTTGAACCGCTCGCGGCTGATACTATCTTCACTCTGCGCGTGATAGACGAAAAGGCGTGGCAGATAAAATAGCCCGGCGAACCAGGTGATAATGGCCATGATGTGAAAGGCCTTGATCCATAGGTACACGAGTTGCTCCTGTCTGGAGTGGGGTCGCGCTGGTAATTTCTGCCAGCGCTTTTATCATAGGGTGACGCTGCGCGCGCTGGTACTTGATGCCCAAGTGCGGCAGACGGATTATTCAAACACCATTTAACCGAATTCAGGAAGTAATGATGATCAAAGTAGGCATTGTAGGCGGAACCGGTTACACCGGGGTAGAGTTGCTGCGGCTGTTAGCCCAGCATCCCGAGGCGCATGTCGAGATCATTACATCCCGATCTGAAGACGGGGTGAGTGTTGCCGAGATGTATCCCAACCTTCGCGGCCATTATGACAACCTGCGTTTTAGCGTGCCGGACGTACAAAAACTAGGTGCCTGTGACGTGGTGTTTTTTGCTACTCCGCACGGCGTCGCGCACTCAATGGCGGCGGAGCTGTTGCTCACGGGAGTAAAGATCATTGATCTGTCCGCAGACTTCCGCTTGCGTGACCCGCAGGAGTGGAGCAAATGGTATAACCAGCCGCATGGTGCCCCTGAGCTGCTGGCTGAGGCTGTGTACGGGCTGCCTGAGGTTAATCGCGAGGCGATCAAGCTTGCTCGCTTGATTGCGGTGCCCGGTTGCTATCCAACCGCCACTCAGCTGGGTTTCTTGCCTCTGCTGGAAGCCGGGATTGCGGATACTGCACATTTGATTGCTGACTGTAAGTCAGGCGTTAGTGGTGCCGGTCGGGGCGCCAATGTGCCCTCGCTATTTTGCGAGGCGACCGAGAGCATGAAAGCCTATGGCGTGGCAGGTCACCGGCATTTGCCGGAAATCCGTCAGGGCCTGCAACTGGCTGCCGGTCAGCCGGTTGGGCTGACTTTTGTGCCGCATTTGACGCCCATGATTCGAGGCATTCACTCCTCGCTCTATGCCACCGTTGCCGATACCAGTATCGATCTTCAGGCCTTGTTTGAAGCGCGCTACGCAGACGAGCCTTTTGTTGATGTCATGCCCGCTGGAAGTCATCCGGAGACGCGCAGCGTGCGCGGCGCCAATGTATGCCGGATCGCTGTGCATCGCCCGCAGGGTGGGGACAAGGTAGTGGTGCTGTCGGTGATCGACAATCTGGTGAAAGGCGCCTCCGGGCAGGCCGTGCAGAATATGAATATTCTCTTTAACTTGGATGAGCGTGCCGGTCTGGCACATCCGGCCATGATGCCCTGATGCTCAACTTCAAGCGGCGGCGCCCGCTGCGAGAGCACAGTGTCACCATTCATCCCCGCGACTCCAAGGCCTTTCGACGCTGGAAGCGCGGGGTGATTATTGTGCTGCTGATTCTGGTGCCGGTTAGTGCATGGCAAGGCTGGGAGGCCGCCATGCGATCGCAGCAGCCTTATTTGCTTGAACGCCAGGCATTGATCGAGCGTCAGGGTCAGTTAGTCAAAGAGGTTGAAGACTGGCGGCAACGCTATCACCAGCTGGAAGTCGATTTGCTAGTGGCCAAGGACGCTGCGGTGGAAGGCCGCGAAATGGTTCACGAGCTAGAGGAGCAGTTGTTTAAGCTGCAGCAGAATCTCGCGCAATATCAAGGTGTGCTGGCGCCCGCCGCGATGGACCCTGGTATACGAATTCAGGCATTTGAGTTGCATGGCACAGAAGAAGACGGTGTTTTCCGTTACAAGGTAATGGTTAGTCGTGTTGGTAACGAGAGCGATACCGTTCAGGCAAAGCTGCAGCTGGAAGTGGTCGGTAAGCAGGGCGGCAAAGCTGTTACGCTAAAGCTGGAGCAGTTGAGCGCTGTCACTGATGATGTGGGGCTGGTGTTGGATTTTCGATACTTTCAAGTGGTGCCAGCTAATGCCGAGCAGGCAACGTTGCGACTGCCGGAGGGTTTTGTCCCGCAGCAGGTTAAATTGGCAGCAAGTAAAGACGGTAAAATCCTGGTCGAACAGGTTTTTGATTGGACAGTCACAGGAGCGACACCCTGATGTGGGGAGCAGACAAGCACAAGAAGGCGGATATCAGTCAGTTCGGTGGCAAGACGACCATCATTGCGCAAGAGGCGGAAATTACCGGTGACCTGCGGTTCTCTGGCGCAGTTCAGATCGATGGACGGGTGCTGGGTAATATCCAAGCGGAAGAGGGGTTAGTCAGGGTTAGCGAGCATGGCTACGTCGAAGGCATCATCACGGCGCCCCATGTGCTTATCAATGGGCAGGTGGTTGGCGATGTGCACGCGCTGGAGCACCTCGAACTGGACGCCAAGGCACGGATTAGTGGCGACCTGCATTATCGTTATATGGAGATGGTGTTGGGCGCACAAATCAGTGGGCAGCTGAATTATTTGGGCCAAGAGGCTGATCAGAAACTGGCTGTTGAGCAGGGCCTGCAGCTTGATTCGGAGAATAGTTGACCAAAACACTCGGGAAAAAGGATAATGGCGAAATTGTTGTGCTGCGGCACTCGTTGCTGGAGGTTGTATGTCTACCGCTGAAGTCTATATTCCTACCCCGTTGATCTTTAGTGATAACGCGGTAACTAAGGTACGTAACCTGATTGAAGAAGAAGGGAACGATCGATTGAGTCTGCGGGTATTCGTTACCGGCGGCGGCTGTTCCGGATTTCAGTATGGTTTCACCTTTGATGATGAGCTAGCCGAGGACGACACCATTGTTGAGCGCGAAGGGGTCAAGCTGATAGTCGATCCGATGAGCTTTCAATACTTGGCCGGTTCTGAAGTAGATTATCAGGAGGGGTTGGAAGGATCGCGCTTTGTGATCAATAACCCCAACGCTGCAACGACTTGCGGTTGCGGTTCATCCTTTTCGGTTTAATTCCACAGGTAAGACGATGTTCAAGCAGGGTAGAGCGCGCCGAGTATGCGTTCACCCCTGGCACCTGTGACGCTGGGTAAATTGCCGGGCAAGCGTTCGTCAAAACGCCAAGCGAGCCAGGCGAAGGCTATGGCCTCCATCCAGTCTGGATCAACTCCCAAAGCCGCCGTGGTCCGCACCTGCCGATGCTTGAGTAGCGTTTGTAGCTGTTCCAGCAGGAGCGTATTACGTGCGCCACCGCCGCACAAATAGACCGAAGTGCTCTCGCTAGCTGCGACTGCAACGCTGTCTGCGATGGAGTGAGCTGTTAATGCCAGCAGGGTCGCTTGCACGTCTTCGGAGTGCAGCTCTTTTGGTTGGCTAGCGATAAACGTGCTCAGCCAGTGCGGATTGAAATACTCGCGGCCGGTACTTTTGGGAGCGCTTCGTGAGAAGTATGGATCGCTCAGCATTGCCTGCAGTAGCTCGGGTATTACGCGTCCTGTTCTTGCCCAGCTTCCACCCTCGTCAAACGCCAAGCCCTTGTGCTGTTGAATCCAGCTATCCATCAAGGCGTTACCCGGCCCGCTATCAAAGCCGGCGGGTGTCATACCTGGTCGCATGATACTGAGATTGGCAAAGCCACCAATGTTGATCAGGGTGCGCGTGTGTTCCGGGTCGCTCAGTAGCCAGCTATGAAAGGCTGGTACCAGCGGTGCGCCTTCGCCGCCAGCGGCCAGATCTCTGCTACGAAAGTCACTGATAACGTTAATGCCGGTTTGCTCCGCCAGTAGCGCAGGAGCACCAATCTGCTGGCTAAAGCCTAGCTCGGGGTGGTGGCGAATGGTTTGTCCGTGACTGCCGATGGCGCGTATATCGGAGGGGTGGAGCTGGTTTTGTCGGAGCAGTTGTATTACGCCTGCAGCGGCTAGTGTGGCCCAGGCTATTCCAGCTCGCCCGGCACGCACTATCTCGTCGTCCGCACTGCTGCAAAGGCTCAGGAGTTGTTGTTTCAGATCTTCGGGGAGGGGACAGCAAATAGCATCCAGGCAGTCAGCATGCTGCTTTTTGGGATCAAATCGGGAGAGGGCAATGTCGATACCATCCAGGCTGGTGCCTGACATGATACCGACATAGAGTGCGCACACTTACTGTTCCTGCGCGGCGATCTGTGTGGGGCGACGTTGGTCCATGCTCGCCATCAGCTTGTTGCTTATGCCCAGGAACGCAGTGCGCTCACTTTGCGGGATGGGATCGGCAACGGGTAGCTTGACGCCCAGTGGGTCAACGTGGCGACCGTTAATGCGGAACTCATAATGCAGATGCGGGCCGGTAGCCAGGCCGGTCATGCCGACGTAGCCAATGACTTGCCCCTGCGTGACGTGAGTGCCGGCGGTGATGCCGCTGGCGAAACGGACCATGTGACCGTATAGCGTCTGATATTTCTGGCCGTGCTGGATAACCACTGCGTTGCCGTATCCGCCCTTACGTCCTGCGGAAACCACGCGGCCATCACCGGTTGCCTTGATCGGGGTACCGGTTGCGGCGGCATAATCGACGCCTTTGTGCGCGCGTATACGGTTCAAAACAGGGTGGAGGCGCCCAGGATTAAAGCGTGAGCTGATGCGCGCGAAGTCGACCGGCGTGCGGATAAAGGCTTTGCGCATGCTGGTACCATCTGCGCGGTAGTAGCTAGTGAAGTTGTTGTGATCGGTATATCGCACCGCGGTAAAGGCCTTGCCGCGATTAACAAAACGCGCGGCGAGAATATTGCGGCTGCCCACCACCTTGTCGCCAACGTTCAACTGCTCATATAGCACTTCAAACTGGTCGCCCTGTCGGATGTCGCGGGCGAAGTCGACGTCGTAACCGAAAATGCCGGCCATTTCCATGGTCAGGTTGTGGCTAAGTCCGGCACGCTGTGCTGCA
The DNA here is from genome assembly GCF_003797945.1 of Pseudomonas neustonica. Classification (GTDB taxonomy): domain Bacteria; phylum Pseudomonadota; class Gammaproteobacteria; order Pseudomonadales; family Pseudomonadaceae; genus Halopseudomonas; species Halopseudomonas neustonica. Next base: position 50,116 of record NZ_RKKU01000020.1, on the reverse strand, counting down.
AGGAACAGGGAGCTATCGATGGTGCCCTGCACGTAGCGCTCGCGAACTTCAGGTTCAATCAGCTCTTTGCTATAGCTATACCCGTCTTCAGTCCGCTCAATACGGATGGTTTCGAGGTCGCTGAGCTTGGATTGCATTGCGAGCAGCTCGCCGGCCTCGTTGGTCTGAAGCTCAAGCACCTGGCCGATTCTAAGGCGAGTGAAGCGCTTGGCTTCGGGGCTGCTGTTGATCACCTCATGCAGAGTGCTGACGCCCAGGTCTGCTTTTTCGAAAAGCACTGAAAGTGTGTCGCCGTTGGCAACGGTTAGGCTTTGCCACTGGGGGCCAGACGGAGCAGTTTCTTCATCCGTCGCGCCAGCTTGCAGTAAGGGCGATGCTACCGGGGTGTCTGTCGCCTGTCTGGCGATGTCGAGCGCCTTCGGTAAAGTGACCGTTTCACTGACCAGTGCATCCAACTCTTGATGGGAGGCATGATCGCTATTTGATTGGGGAGCTTGCAGCTCAAGCTGAACAAAGGTTCTCTTGGCTTCTACATCTGTGGTTGGAATGACGAGCAGAAAAATGCTCAGCGCTGCGGCGATACCACTAGCAGCCACTATGTGGCTTTTGGGATATCGCGGTGATTTCTTCTCTTGGGAACCCATAAGCGCTCTTGTATAATATTCTATATAAAGTGTACTAACCTACTAAATTATAATTGAAAAGCCTTCTTGGCAAGCCTTTGCTAAATCCGTCTGTCAGATTTGCAGCGTCAATCTTGCGTCCATCCCTTGCGCGCTACCCCGCAAGTTTGTAATTGATCGCTAATGTTGTATGGTTTGTCCCGCTAATTTTTGGCCTCTCTTTTACCTAGAAAACACAGGATATCTGGACCTATGAAGCCCGTTGACGAGCAGTTGGCGCTGATTAAGCGCGGCGCAGATGAGATTCTGGTTGAGTCTGAGTTGCGTACCAAGCTGGAGCGCGGCACGCCGTTGCGCATCAAGGCTGGTTTCGACCCTACTGCGCCGGATTTGCACTTGGGGCATACCGTGCTTATCAACAAGCTTCGTCAGTTTCAGGACCTGGGGCACAAGGTCCTGTTCCTTATTGGTGACTTCACTGGAATGATCGGTGATCCGTCGGGTAAGAATGTGACGCGTCAACCGCTGACACGTGAGCAGGTTCTGGCTAATGCCGAAACCTATAAGGAGCAGGTCTTCAAGATTCTGGATCCGGCGAAGACCGAGGTGATGTTCAACTCTACCTGGATGGACAAGATGAGCTCGGCTGACATGATTCAGCTGGCAGCCAAGCACAGCGTGGCCAGGATGCTTGAGCGCGATGATTTTGATAAGCGATACAAGAGCGGGCAGTCAATTTCTATCCACGAGTTTTTGTACCCCTTGGTGCAGGGCTACGATTCGGTCGCTATGGAGTCCGACGTCGAGTTGGGCGGAACCGATCAGAAGTTTAACCTGCTGATGGGGCGTGAGCTTCAGCGTCAGTATGGGCAGGAGCCGCAGATAACATTGACCATGCCTATTCTGGAAGGCCTGGATGGCGTCAAGAAGATGTCCAAGTCATTGAACAACTATATAGGTATCAATGACGCGCCCGGCGAAATGTACAACAAGCTGGTTTCCATGCCGGATAGTCTTATGTGGCGTTACTTCGAGTTGCTCAGCTTCCGGAGTATGGAAGAGATAGCGCAATTGCGAGCTGATGTAGAGGCGGGTGCCAATCCGCGGGACATCAAAATCAAATTGGCAGAAGAGCTGGTTGCGCGTTTCCACGGCGAAGAGGCTGCTGCCAATGCGCATCGCTCGGCAGGCAATCGCTTGAAGGATGGTGAGCTGCCCACTGATCTGCCCCAGGTTGATCTGGACGCTGATAGCGATCTGCCCATATCGGCCGTGTTGAATCGTGCGGGCATGGTGAAGAATGCGGCAGCTGCTCGCGACCTGCTGGCGGCCGGTTCGGTCAAGGTAGATGGTGAGGTGGTTGATCGCGATTTCGTGTTCAAGCTGGGTGTTTCCTACGTCTGCCAGGCAGGGAAAAAGAAGTTTGCGCAGATTGTGTTGAAAAAGGCTTGACGGCCGTGCTGAGATCTCTATAATTCGCCCTCTCGCTGAGCAGGAAGCTCTAAGTAAAGCGCTTATTAATCAATAAGTTAGCTTGAAAATAAGGGTTGACAGGCTGGCGAGATGGCGTAGAATGCGCCGCTCTGGTTCGGGGCTGAAGTTAAGGTCTGAATCGGAACGATGAGAAGCTCTCATCAAGTTTGACGGAAGGTGTTGACAAGGGGTTTGGCTCCTGTAGAATGCGCCTCCCTGACACGCAACGGCAAAGCCGGAACGAGTCACTCAAGCGGTTTTTGAAGCGGTTAAAAACTTCAAAAAAAAGCTTGACGGAACAGAAGGTTAGCGTAGAATACGCGGCCTTGGTTAGGCGGAGACGCTGACCGAATCGCTCTTTAACAATTTGAATCAAGTAATTCGTGTGGGTGCTTGCTGAATGGATGTGATGATCCGAAAGATTATCAGCCAAGCAAGTTACTCTGTGAATTCTAGAGTTTTTTGTAAAGCTGAGCCAAGTTTAGGGTTTTCACAAAACCCAATCAGTATTTAACTGAAGAGTTTGATCATGGCTCAGATTGAACGCTGGCGGCAGGCCTAACACATGCAAGTCGAGCGGTAGAAGGAAGCTTGCTTCCTTTGAGAGCGGCGGACGGGTGAGTAATGCCTAGGAATCTGCCTGGTAGTGGGGGATAACGTTCGGAAACGGACGCTAATACCGCATACGTCCTACGGGAGAAAGCAGGGGACCTTCGGGCCTTGCGCTATCAGATGAGCCTAGGTCGGATTAGCTTGTTGGTGAGGTAATGGCTCACCAAGGCAACGATCCGTAACTGGTCTGAGAGGATGATCAGTCACACTGGAACTGAGACACGGTCCAGACTCCTACGGGAGGCAGCAGTGGGGAATATTGGACAATGGGGGAAACCCTGATCCAGCCATGCCGCGTGTGTGAAGAAGGTCTTAGGATTGTAAAGCACTTTAAGTTGGGAGGAAGGGTTATAGCCTAATACGCTGTAACTTTGACGTTACCGACAGAATAAGCACCGGCTAACTCTGTGCCAGCAGCCGCGGTAATACAGAGGGTGCAAGCGTTAATCGGAATTACTGGGCGTAAAGCGCGCGTAGGTGGCAAAGTAAGATGGGTGTGAAATCCCCGGGCTCAACCTGGGAACTGCATCCATAACTGCTTCGCTAGAGTACGGTAGAGGGTAGTGGAATTTCCTGTGTAGCGGTGAAATGCGTAGATATAGGAAGGAACACCAGTGGCGAAGGCGACTACCTGGACTGATACTGACACTGAGGTGCGAAAGCGTGGGGAGCAAACAGGATTAGATACCCTGGTAGTCCACGCCGTAAACGATGTCAACTAGCCGTTGGGAACCTTGAGTTCTTAGTGGCGCAGCTAACGCACTAAGTTGACCGCCTGGGGAGTACGGTCGCAAGATTAAAACTCAAATGAATTGACGGGGGCCCGCACAAGCGGTGGAGCATGTGGTTTAATTCGAAGCAACGCGAAGAACCTTACCTGGCCTTGACATGCTGAGAACTTTCCAGAGATGGATTGGTGCCTTCGGGAACTCAGACACAGGTGCTGCATGGCTGTCGTCAGCTCGTGTCGTGAGATGTTGGGTTAAGTCCCGTAACGAGCGCAACCCTTGTCCTTAGTTACCAGCACATAATGGTGGGCACTCTAAGGAGACTGCCGGTGACAAACCGGAGGAAGGTGGGGATGACGTCAAGTCATCATGGCCCTTACGGCCAGGGCTACACACGTGCTACAATGGGGGATACAGAGGGTTGCCAAGCCGCGAGGTGGAGCTAATCCCACAAAGTCTCTCGTAGTCCGGATTGGAGTCTGCAACTCGACTCCATGAAGTCGGAATCGCTAGTAATCGTGGATCAGAACGCCACGGTGAATACGTTCCCGGGCCTTGTACACACCGCCCGTCACACCATGGGAGTGGGTTGCACCAGAAGTAGCTAGTCTAACCTTCGGGAGGACGGTTACCACGGTGTGATTCATGACTGGGGTGAAGTCGTAACAAGGTAGCCGTAGGGGAACCTGCGGCTGGATCACCTCCTTAATCGATAGATCACACGACGCTCTTCAAGCACTCACACGAATTACTTGATTCATAAAGAAAGGCGATTGGGTCTGTAGCTCAGTTGGTTAGAGCGCACCCCTGATAAGGGTGAGGTCGGCAGTTCGAATCTGCCCAGACCCACCAATTGTCGAGGTGTGAAGGTCTGAACGGGGCCATAGCTCAGCTGGGAGAGCGCCTGCCTTGCACGCAGGAGGTCAGCGGTTCGATCCCGCTTGGCTCCACCAGGACGACGCAGCAGACAAGTATTTCGCCATAGATTGGAACTCAGAGTTCATACATGAATGATCAGCTTGCTGGATCATTGATGTCTGGTCTCTGAACCAGACGCTCTTTAAAAATTTGGATATGTGATAGAAGTACAGACATATAGCATGTATCACTGCATGTTGTATGGCTAAGGTAAACTTGTAATCTCAAGTGCAAGTTCCGGAATTGTCGTTAATTCTGTAGTAAACCTAATATCACTTAATAATCTAGGCCGGCTAATTTATTAGCGGTGCTTAAGATTGTTTGGGGTTATATGGTCAAGTGAATAAGCGCACACGGTGGATGCCTTGGCAGTCAGAGGCGATGAAAGACGTGATAGCCTGCGAAAAGCTTCGGGGAGGTGGCAAATAACCTTTGATCCGGAGATCTCTGAATGGGGAAACCCACTTAGCATAAGCTAGGTATCACACACTGAATACATAGGTGTGTGAGGCGAACCAGGGGAACTGAAACATCTAAGTACCCTGAGGAAAAGAAATCAACCGAGATTCCCCAAGTAGCGGCGAGCGAACGGGGAGTAGCCCTTAAGCAATTTTGAGTTTAGTGGAAGGCTCTGGGAAGTGCCGCCATAGTGGGTGATAGCCCCGTACACGAAAGGCTCTTAGTTGTGAAATCGAGTAGGTCGGCGCACGTGAAACGTTGACTGAACATGGGGGGACCATCCTCCAAGGCTAAATACTCCTGACTGACCGATAGTGAACCAGTACCGTGAGGGAAAGGCGAAAAGAACCCCTGTGAGGGGAGTGAAATAGAACCTGAAACCGTGTGCGTACAAGCAGTGGGAGCAGACTTGTTCTGTGACTGCGTACCTTTTGTATAATGGGTCAGCGACTTATATTCAGTGGCGAGCTTAACCGTCTAGGGGAGGCGTAGGGAAACCGAGTCTTAATAGGGCGTTTAGTCGCTGGGTATAGACCCGAAACCGGGCGATCTATCCATGGGCAGGTTGAAGGTGCCGTAACAGGCACTGGAGGACCGAACCGACTACCGTTGAAAAGTTAGCGGATGACTTGTGGATAGGAGTGAAAGGCTAATCAAGCTCGGAGATAGCTGGTTCTCCTCGAAAGCTATTTAGGTAGCGCCTCGTGTATCACCGCTGGGGGTAGAGCACTGTTTCGGCTAGGGGGTCATCCCGACTTACCAAACCGATGCAAACTCCGAATACCAGCGAGTGTCAGCACGGGAGACACACGGCGGGTGCTAACGTCCGTCGTGAAAAGGGAAACAACCCAGACCGTCAGCTAAGGTCCCAAAGTTATGGTTAAGTGGGAAACGATGTGGGAAGGCTTAGACAGCTAGGAGGTTGGCTTAGAAGCAGCCATCCTTTAAAGAAAGCGTAATAGCTCACTAGTCGAGTCGGCCTGCGCGGAAGATGTAACGGGGCTCAAACCATACACCGAAGCTACGGGTTCATCTTATGATGAGCGGTAGAGGAGCGTTCTGTAAGCCTGTGAAGGTCAATTGAGAAGTTGGCTGGAGGTATCAGAAGTGCGAATGCTGACATGAGTAACGACAATGGGAGTGAAAAACTCCCACGCCGGAAGACCAAGGGTTCCTGCGCAACGTTAATCGACGCAGGGTGAGTCGACCCCTAAGGCGAGGCCGAAAGGCGTAGTCGATGGGAAACGGGTTAATATTCCCGTACTTCTAGTTACTGCGATGGAGGGACGGAGAAGGCTAGGCCAGCACGGCGTTGGTTGTCCGTGTTTAAGGTGGTAGGTTGAGTGCTTAGGTAAATCCGGGCGCTTAAGACCGAGAACTGATGACGATCTTTCTTTTAGAAAGAGAAGTGGTTGATGCCATGCTTCCAGGAAAAGCTTCTAAGCTTCAGGTAACTAGAAATCGTACCCCAAACCGACACAGGTGGTCAGGTAGAGAATACCAAGGCGCTTGAGAGAACTCGGGTGAAGGAACTAGGCAAAATGGCACCGTAACTTCGGGAGAAGGTGCGCCGGTTTTGGTGAAGGATTTACTCCGTAAGCTGAGACCGGTCGAAGATACCAGGCCGCTGCAACTGTTTATTAAAAACATAGCACTCTGCAAACACGAAAGTGGACGTATAGGGTGTGACGCCTGCCCGGTGCCGGAAGGTTAATTGATGGGGTTAGCTTCGGCGAAGCTCTTGATCGAAGCCCCGGTAAACGGCGGCCGTAACTATAACGGTCCTAAGGTAGCGAAATTCCTTGTCGGGTAAGTTCCGACCTGCACGAATGGCGTAATGATGGCGGCGCTGTCTCCACCCGAGACTCAGTGAAATTGAAATCGCTGTGAAGATGCAGTGTATCCGCGGCTAGACGGAAAGACCCCGTGAACCTTTACTATAGCTTTGCACTGGACTTTGAATTTGTTTGTGTAGGATAGGTGGGAGGCTTTGAAGCGTGGACGCTAGTCTGCGTGGAGCCAACCTTGAAATACCACCCTGACAACTTTGAGGTTCTAACTCTGGTCCATTATCTGGATCGAGGACAGTGTATGGTGGGTAGTTTGACTGGGGCGGTCTCCTCCCAAAGAGTAACGGAGGAGTACGAAGGTGCACTCAGCACGGTCGGAAATCGTGCGTAGAGTATAAAGGCAAAAGTGCGCTTGACTGCGAGACCAACACGTCGAGCAGGTACGAAAGTAGGTCTTAGTGATCCGGTGGTTCTGTATGGAAGGGCCATCGCTCAACGGATAAAAGGTACTCCGGGGATAACAGGCTGATACCGCCCAAGAGTTCATATCGACGGCGGTGTTTGGCACCTCGATGTCGGCTCATCACATCCTGGGGCTGAAGCCGGTCCCAAGGGTATGGCTGTTCGCCATTTAAAGTGGTACGCGAGCTGGGTTTAGAACGTCGTGAGACAGTTCGGTCCCTATCTGCCGTGGACGTTTGAGATTTGAGAGGGGCTGTCCTTAGTACGAGAGGACCGGGATGGACGAACCCCTGGTGTTCCGGTTGTATCGCCAGATGCATTGCCGGGTAGCTACGTTCGGAAAAGATAACCGCTGAAAGCATCTAAGCGGGAAACTTGCCTCAAGATGAGATCTCACTGGGAGCTTGACTCCCCTAAAGGGCCGTCGAAGACTACGACGTTGATAGGTTGGGTGTGTAAGCGCTGTGAGGCGTTGAGCTAACCAATACTAATTGCCCGTGTGGCTTGACCATATAACACCCAAGCAATCTGGTGTTATCAGGACACACAGAATGACAGTTCTAGAACTTGTCGAGATTACGATTTACCGTTCTTCTATCACGTATTCAAGCTTTTAAGCTGTTCGGTTCGCCGGGCAGTAACGAATTGCTTGACGACAATAGAGCATTGGAACCACCTGATCCCATCCCGAACTCAGTAGTGAAACGATGCATCGCCGATGGTAGTGTGGGGTCTCCCCATGTGAGAGTAGGTCATCGTCAAGCGCTTATACCGAATGCCCTGATCAAAAATGATCAGGGCATTTTTTTTGGCTTAAAAAAGTGATGATGAGAGTACCGGAGTGCCGGCCAGATCATCGTCAAGCGCTAACACCGAAACCCCCGATCTGGAAACAGGTCGGGGGTTTTACTTTGTGCGTGGGAAAGCGGCAAGCCGCAAGCCGCAAGCTCAAAGCTCAAAGCTAGAAGCCCAAGCCCAAGCCCAAGCCCAAGCCCAAGCCCAAGCCCAAGCCCAAAGCCCACCCAAAGTTCAAATAAAACTTGACTGGCTAAACCCGACCCCCATCCTGTTAACGCTTGCAGCTTGCAGCTTGCAGCTTGCAGCTTGCAGCTTGCAGCTTGCAGCTTGCAGCTTGCAGCTTGCAGCTTGCAGCTTGCAGCGAGCTTAGCCTCGATTCATCAGATCACTCAGAGCTGAGAAAATCTGCTTGGTATTTGACGGGCTTCTGCCTGGAGCCCCGGCACAGTGCCCCCAGTCCGATTCCAATAAGCTGAATGTGGCTGATGATATCTGATCTGCTTCGCTTTTCGCGTCTTCCTGGGTGAAGTACAAGTCCGTGCTCCCGGGCATGATCAGGCTGTGTGCTTGTATCGCGCCCAAAGCGGCTTGCATGTCACCGCCGAATCTTGGGTTGTTGCTAATGTCTGCGCTCTGCCAGGTGTATAGCATTGCTAGTAGGTCATTCGCATCCTGCTGTAGATGGTCTTCTTCCCAGAACCTCAGTAGTGCCTCAATTGAGTCAAAGCCCAATTCCTTATAGGTTTGGTTGCGGAAGAACGCTTGGCTATACGCCCAACCGGCATATACACGACCAAAGGCTTTAAGTCCCGCGATTGGGGGGCTCTTATAGCGACCCTCTTGCCATACAGCGTCACAGGTCAGCGCTGCCTTTATTCCCTCGAGAAAGACGAAGTTGTGTGGCCAGCAGCGGGCCGTGGCGCAGATGCTGGCTACGCGCTTAACCTGTTTCGGGTAGAGACATGCCCATTGCAGTGCTTGCATACCTCCCATCGACCATCCAGCTACCAGCGCAATCTCTGCGCCACCGAAGCGGCTCTCGATCAGTTGGTGCTGCAACTGAACATTGTCGTACAAGCTAACGTGCGGAAAATCTGCACCGCGCTGACTGGGATGTGAATTGCTCGGTGAGCTGGACTGGCCGTTACCAATCAGGTTGGGAATTACGATGCAGTAGCGCCTGGGGTCCAGCGGTCCCGTCGCACCAATGAAGGGCAGGTTGCCTGAGTGTGCTCCACCGTAGTACGTCGGTAGCAGGATCAGGTTATCTTTTTGAGCATTTAGTTCGCCTACCTGAACGTAACTGATGGTCGCATCAAACAGCGTATCACCGCTTTGCAGCTTAAATTCCTCGACACTGAAGTGTTTCGCAAATAACTGATTTTTTTGCATAAATTGGTATATCCCAAGAGCCGATAGTTGGCGTTTTAACGCATGGCTAATCTGTTTTTATCTCTTATACATGCATGCTGGCATGTATGTTGAATGGAAGATTCGTACCAGTTGCCGCAGTGGGTGCGGCCAGAATCATTGGAGTATCAGCATGAGCCAGCAAGCTACAACCGAGCAACTCAAACAGACGCTGCAGGAAAAAGGTGTGAAGTACGCCCTTGGTGGTTATGTCGATATCCACGGCATGATCAAAGGCAAGTTTGTTCCTTTGGAGCACCTTGGGCGAATGATGAAAGGGTCTGAGTTGTTTACTGGTGCTGCACTCGACGGTGTGCCGCAGGATATAAGTGATAACGAAGTTGCGGCTATGCCTGATGCCGCGACTATGACGGTGTGCCCCTGGAACAACGAGTTAGCCTGGTTTGCCAGTGACCTGTATTTGGATGGCGCGCCCTTCGAAGCTTGTTCACGCAACATCTTGAAGCGCCAGGTAGCAAAGGCCGCCGATATGGGGTTGAAGTTCAACCTAGGTATCGAGACGGAGTTCTTTTTATTCAAGGATACTGAAGATGGCGGTTTCGAGCCTATCAGTGGCCGCGATACGCTAGCCAAGCCTTGTTACGACCCCCGTGGTTTGATGGATAACCTGCCGATCGTCGGTGAGCTGGTTGAAGCGATGAATGCCATGGGTTGGGACGTTTACTCCTTTGACCATGAAGATGCGAACGGCCAGTTTGAAACGGATTTCACCTATACCGATGCGGTCGGTATGGCAGATCGGTTGGTGTTCTTCCGTCTGATGGCGAATGAGATCGCCCGCAAACACGGTGGTTTCGCCAGCTTTATGGCCAAGCCTTCGGCAAATCGCACGGGCAGCGGTGCGCACTACAATATGTCGTTAGCGGACATCGAAACCGGCAAGAATCTGTTCGACCCTGCTAACGGAAATGATCCGCACGGCTGTGGTGTTACCGAGATGGCTTACCACTTCATCGCGGGTGTTATGAAGCACGCCAAGGCGATCAGTGCCGTCATCGCACCCACGGTGAACAGCTATAAGCGTTTGGTTCGCAAAGGCAGTATGTCTGGTTCTACCTGGGCGCCGGTATTCGTATGCTACGGCAACAATAACCGCACCAATATGTTGCGTATTCCGTCTCAAGGCAGTCGCGTTGAGTGTCGGGCCGCCGATATTTCCTGCAACCCTTATCTCGGTGCGGCAATGATGCTGGCGGCCGGTCTTGAGGGTATCCGCGAAAGCATGGACCCCGGCGCACCGCACCGCGAGAACATGTACAACTACACCGACCAGCAGGTCCGTGAAATGGACATAGAGATGCTGCCGCAGAACCTGGGCGAGGCGGTTGAAGCTTTTGCGGCTGACCCACTGTCCAAGGCGGTTCTGGGCGAGGCAATGTTCGATAGCTTTGTCGCTTACAAGCGCCAGGAGTGGACTGAATACCACACGCATGTATCTGACTGGGAACTGGACCGCTACCTCAAGTTTTTCTGATTCTACTGGGCCGCGTGTTTAAGCGGCCCAGTTTTTGCTGTCTTCCTACATCAAGGGCGATAACTAAAATCATCTGGAGTAGAACCATGAAAAAGTCCGTACCTTTTGCACGACGTTTCAAGCAGGTCGTTTCCGGAGCATTGATCGCTTTGGCTGCATCCACGGTTATGGTGCCGGCGGCATCGGCTGAAGAGAAGGATAGCTTCAAGCTGGCCTGGAGTATTTATGCCGGTTGGATTCCGTGGAAATACATTGATGAGTCAGGCCTGATGAAAAAATGGGCTGACAAATACGGTATTGAAGTCGAGATCGTGCAGATCAACGACTACATCGAATCCATTAACCAGTACAGCACGGGGCAGTTCGACGGCGTCGTTGCTACCAGCATGGATGCGTTGTCGATTCCAGCCGCAGGCGGTGTAGATACCACCGCGCTGATTGTAGGTGACTATTCCAACGGTAACGACGGCATAGTGATGAAAGGTAGCAGTGATCTGAAAGACCTCGAGGGTGAGCAGGTTAACCTGGTTGAGCTGTCCGTTTCGCATTACCTGTTGGCGCGCGCGCTGGACTCGGTGGGCATGAGTGAGAGCGACGTCACCGTGGTCAACACCAGTGATGCTGATATGGTTGCGGCCTTCAGTACGCCTGATGTGAAAAACGTAGTCACCTGGAATCCGCTGCTTGATGAAGTACTGAGCATGCCAGATGCCAATCGCGTGTTTGATTCCAGTCAGATTCCTGGCCATATCAAGGATCTGACTATCGTTAACAGCGAGACGCTGAGAGACAATCCGGCGCTGGGTAAGGCTTTGGTCGGCGCCTGGTTTGAGCTGATGACTGAGATGGGCACCGACAGTGAGGCGGGTCAGAAGGCGCGTGCTTTCCTCGGCGAAGCCTCGGGTACCGATCAGGCTGGGTATGAAGCGCAGTTGGCGGGCATGAAAATGTTTTGGCAACCGGCTGACGCGCTGGCTTTCATTCGCAGCCCTGAGGCGGTAGATGCGATGGATAGCGTACGTCAGTTTTCCTTCCAGAAAGGCCTGCTAGGCGAGGGTGCTGATTCGGCTGATTTTGTCGGTATCGCAATGCCGAACGACAAGACGCTGGGTGATACCGGTAATATCAAGCTGCGGTTTGATACCGAGTACATGCAGATGGCAGCTGATGGTGCTCTCTGATTTAGCCTGACTGTTACCGGTAGTCATTTCATTCACTGGCTGCCGGTAACGCCTGTTGGAACACCCATGCGCAGAACCAAAGAAGACGCGGAAAAAACCCGCCTGAAAATCATTGAAGCCGCGCTGACACTGTTCAGCCGTAATGGCTACTCGAATACCACCCTGGCGATGATTGGCACTGAAGCGGGTTACAGTCGGGGCCCTATTTATTGGCACTTCAAGAACAAGGAAGACTTGTTTCAAGCGGTGTTGGCATACTCTCAGGAACCGCTTGAGCAGTTAGTTGCGCAGGCGCGCAATGGCGAGCTACTGCCACTGGCAACCATAGAGCGCTTTGTCACGCGTTGGTTTGATTTGTTGGTAGAGGACGCCTGGTTCCGTCAGTCTTTTGAGATCCTGTTGAACAAGACAGAAATGACCGAAGCTGTTTCGGCCACGCTTAAGCGTGAGCGCAAGCTGACACGCAGCATGATAAGCACCTTGCAGGAATTGCTTTTGGCGGCGCAGGAGGAGGGGGCTATACCGCAATCTCAGCCTGCAGAGCAGTTGGCGCTGATGGTTTATACGCAGCTTATGGGGATTACCCAGAGCTGGTTGTTTGCACCGAGACTATTCAACTTGAGTAAGCAACGGCGATTCTTTGCCGAGCGACTATTGGTTGCTATCCAGCAACCATGAAAAATCCCGCCCTCGGCTTGTGGCCGAAAGGCGGGGGTTGTTGCCTATCAGTGCTTTACCGGTTCTACGATAGGGAAGTTGCCTGAAGGCACTTCCAGCATCTGCAGCAACCCGAAGAACGCACTTGGCTCGCCCGATATGGTGATTTCGCCGGCTTTGACCGCATCCGGGAACGTGGTGCGGCGCAGCAAGATCTGGTTCAGTGTTTCTCTGGTCATGACCACCGTTGCCTGGGCTGCATCGTCCTGCTCGTTTTCGCGATAAGTCAGGGTAGAGTGCTCCAGGTTCAACCGGTAGTTTTCCTCGGTATCGCTGAGCTGCCAGTTGATCACCAAGTGCTTGCCTGCGGCCTTGTCGGCATCCAGGCGCACGGCCATCAGGTCAAAGAACATACCGGTATCCAGCGCCTGCAGTACGTCGGGTGATAGCGAGCCTTCAGTGGCTTCGCTTGGCCCGTTGCGCAGCTCCATGGCACCGGTGAGATAGGCTCCTCGCCAGGTACCTGCTTCTGCCTGATAACCCAATTGTTCCAATGCGTCTGCGCCGAGTTCACGGGCCGCCTGATTTTCAGGTTCGGCGAACACTACCTGGTTCATCACTGACGCCACCCAGCGATACTCGCCGTTATCAAAGTCCTTGCGGGCTTGTTCGATAACCTTGTCGGCGCCGCCCATATAGGCCACGGTTTTTGCCGCATTCTGCTCAGGGGGAAGCGGGTTGAGGTTGGCCGGGTTGGCGTCGTACCAGCCCATGTAGCGTTGGTAGATGGCTTTGGCGTTGTGGCTTAAGGTGCCGTAGTAACCGCGCGCGTACCATTGCTGATCAAGGCTTTCCGGCAATTTTATTTGTTCGGCGATGTCGCCGGGCAAATAGCCCTTGTTGATCATGCGTACCGATTGGTCGTGAATGTACTTGTACATGTCACGCTGTACCGAGAGGAATTGCTTGGTTGCCTCCTGATCCCATACTGGCCAGTGGTGCTGGCCGATCAGTACATCAGTCTTGTCGCCAAAGCGCTCCAGGGCCAGATCAATATAGTGCGACCAGGCACTGGCATCGCGCACTGCCGCGCCGCGAATGGTATAGACGTTGTGCATGTGCTGGCTGGTGACTTCGCCGGTATCCAATACCTTGAACTTGGGGAAGTACATCATCATTTCCGACTCTGCTTCGGAGCCATGCGCCATCTGGAATTGTATTTCGATACCATCGATAGTCAGGTTGGCGTTGTCCGGCACGGTATCTGTCGGCGCGATCAGTGATCGTGAGCCGTGAGAAAGGGCCTTGCCCAGCCCTGTGTCGACATGTCCACGCTCTCCGGGCGGTAGTGTCGCACCAAATTGGTAGGTGGCGCGTCGGCTCATCGCCGGGCCTGCGATGATGTTTTCAGATACCGCGTGCTCCATAAACCCGGCCGGAGCATAAACGTGCGCCTTGCCTGCCTTCACGTCAGCCTCGTCCAGCACGCCTTTGACTCCGCCCCAATGGTCAACGTGATTATGGGTATAGAGCACAGCGACTACCGGTTTCTTTGGGCGGTTCTGGTAGTAGAGTTCGAGGCCCGCTTTAGCGGTAGAAGGTGAGAGCAGTGGATCAATGATGATCAGCCCTGTGTCACCTTCAATAATGGTCATGTTGGCCAAATCCATACCGCGAATCTGATAAAGGCCATCGGTTACCTTGAACAGACCATGAATGTTGTTTAGCTGCGCCTGGCGCCACAAGCTTGGGTTGACGGTATCCGGTGCGGCTTCCTGGTCGAGAAAGCGGTAAGCACTCATATCCCAGGCGACGGAGCCATCGTCGTTGGTCACTTTGCCGTCCGGTAGTTGCGCAACAAAGCCGCGCTGAGCATCAGTAAAGGCTTGCTGGTCGGCAAAGGGTAGTTGTTGCAATACCGCCTGGTTACTGGCGGCGGTGCTGGCGGTCGCAGGGTTGGTGGTGGCCTGTGCAGTGAGGCTGACGGTGGCGGCTATTGCGCTAATGCAGTAGATGAACGTGCGTGCTCGCATCGGGTGTCTCCCAGGATTTAGCTGGCGTCGTCTGGTTAGACGCGCTCTTGTTGTGATCGGAAAGAACGATTGGCGCTGACAAAACTATAGACAGTCTTATATATATCTGACTAATGCATTTTTATTGTCATTTTGATGCTTTTTTTGCATTGGATTGGGTGCTGAAGTGAAATTGAAGCATCGCGGGTGTACCCTTGGGGGGCAATCGCGCGTATTCAGAGTGGTTTTTATCGAAGCCGTTGCTTCGATAACCTATAATCGCGCGCTTTAAAATGTCCGGGTGCACCGGGCTTTAGACCGCTGGAGGTAACAACCGAATTGATCAAGACGCCTTACTACCTCATCGACAAGAGTAAGTTAAAGCAGAACATGGAGCGGATCGCCTACGTGCGAGAGCATTCCGGCGCCAAGGCCCTGTTGGCACTCAAGTGCTTCGCCACCTGGTCCGTGTTCGACTTCATGAGTGAGTACATGGATGGCACCACTTCTTCGTCATTGAACGAGGTCAAACTGGGCCGCCTCAAATTCGGCGGTGAAACCCACGCTTACAGCGTGGCCTACGCTGACGACGAAATTGAAGAAGTCCTGAGCAATGCTGACAAGATTATCTTCAACTCCATCAGCCAACTGACCCGTTTTAGCGACGCCTCCAAGAACACAGTGCGCGGTCTGCGCTTGAATCCTGGCGTGAGCAGCTCTGATTTCCTCATTGCCGACCCATCTCGTCCGTTCAGTCGTTTAGGTGAATGGGATGCGGAAAAAATTGCCGCTGTGCTGCCGCTGATTTCCGGTTTCATGATTCACAACAACTGCGAGAACGGTGATTTTTCTCTGTTCGATGACATGCTGGGTCAGATCGAAGAGCGTTTCGGTCATCTGTTACAGCAGGTCGAGTGGGTCAGCCTCGGTGGCGGTATTCACTTTACCGGTGACGATTATCCGGTAGACGACTTTTGTGCGCGGCTAAAGGCTTTCTCCGAGAAGTATGGTGTTCAGGTTTACCTCGAGCCAGGCGAAGCGGCGATTACGTTGAGTACGTCGCTGGAAGTTTCAGTGCTCGATACCCTCTACAACGGTAAGCAGCTAGCGGTGGTTGATAGTTCGATTGAGGCACATATGCTCGATCTGCTGATCTACCGCCAGGACGCTAAAATGGAACCCTGTGACGGCGCCCATCAGTACATGGTGTGTGGCAAGTCCTGTCTGGCCGGAGACATCTTCGGTGAGTTCCAGTTTGATCGCGAGCTCAGTGTTGGCGATCGCCTCTCCTTTATCGATGCGGCCGGTTACACCATGGTCAAGAAGAACTGGTTCAACGGCGTGAATATGCCCGCCATTGCAATCAAGCAGCTTGATGGTGAAGTGGAACTGGTCCGTGAATTCGGTTTCCAGGATTACCTAGAAAGCCTCTCCTGAGGCACAACCCCAGCCTTTATCCAAGGAGGCGTTGCGAGGAAGAGTGATGAAAAAAAACGTTCTTATTATCGGTGCCGGTGGCGTCGCTCAAGTGGTCGCGCACAAATGCGCGCAACATAATGATGTGCTGGGCAATATTCATATTGCCTCGCGGACCCTCGACAAGTGCCAGGCACTGGTCGACAGCGTGCGCGAAAAGAACAGTCTGAAAACGGCCGGTGAGCTGCAGGCCCATGCGTTGGATGCGCTTGATATAGCCGCCACCAAGGCGTTGATTACCAAGACCCAGTCGCAAATAGTCATCAACGTTGGTTCGGCATTCATCAATATGTCGGTCCTGCAGGCCTGTATCGAGACCGGTGCTGCCTACCTTGATACCGCCATTCATGAAGACCCGGAAAAGATCTGCGAAACGCCGCCGTGGTATGCCAACTACGAGTGGAAGCGTCGCGAGCTCTGTGCTGAAAACAAGATCACCGCCATTCTCGGCATTGGCTTTGATCCGGGCGTGGTCAACGCCTATGCCAGTATTGCGGTTAACGAATACTTCGACAGCGTAGATGAAATCGACATCATCGATATTAATGCGGGTAGCCACGGCAAATACTTTGCGACCAACTTTGACCCGGAAATCAACTTCCGTGAGTTTACCGGTCAGGTTTGGTCTTGGCAGAACAGCCAGTGGATCAGTAATAAGATGTTTGAGGTCAAGCGTACTGATGACCTGCCGGTAGTGGGTATGCAGACCAGCTACATGACCGGTCACGATGAAGTGCATTCATTGTCGCAGAACCTGAACGTACCGAACGTACGTTTCTGGATGGGCTTTGGTGAACACTACATTAACGTGTTTACCGTGCTGAATAACCTGGGCTTGTTGTCGGAGCAGCCAGTGACTACCGCCGAAGGGCTGGAAGTGGTGCCGCTGAAAGTGGTCAAGGCGGTATTGCCCGACCCTTCTTCGCTGGCGCCCGAATACACCGGCAAAACCTGCATCGGTGATGTGGTCAAAGGCAAAAAAGACGGTAAGGACAAGGAAGTATTTATCTACAACGTGGCGGATCATGCCGAGGCCTATGCCGAGGTGGGCAGCCAGGGTATTTCCTACACCGCTGGTGTGCCTCCGGTGGCCGCGGCCATTCTGATCGCCAATGGTGCCTGGGATGTAGAGAAAATGGTTAACGTCGAAGAGCTGGATGCCAAGCCCTTCATCAACCTGCTCAATGAGATGGGTTTGCCGACCCGTATCAAGGATGAGCAGGGTGATCGTGCGCTGAGTTTCTAAACACAGCGTCCGTCAAAAAAGGCCAGCTGAACAGCTGGCCTTTTTTTGTCAGGGTGTGGTCGTTGATTGCCCCCAGGGCGCTAGTAGTAGCTCCAGCAGGGTGCCGTCGGCATCCTTGGCGTAACCTACCAGCTGTCCGCTGCGGCCAACTTCCTCGGAAATCTCTGGCGTCTGAATGATGCGCTGGCCGGCATCGTCTATGGTCTGGATAAAGGCCTCTGGTGATGCTGTCGCAATCTCCAGTTTCACTGGATTGTCGGTATAGTTGCGGACTGAGCCGTTGGTCCAGTTCATCAGCACCAAGGCTGAGCCGCCATAACCCTGCAGGATGTACTCGTTGTACTGGCCGGCAATGGGCAAGAAGAGCGACACCTTGAAGCCGAGCGTGTCGGCGTAGAATGCCTTGGCAGCAGCGAGATCGCTCACGCCGATACCGAAGGCACCAAAGTAGGACTCGGTGGCGGCAGCGTCGCCAACGATCTCGATCAGGTTATTGTCCAGATCACGACCAAAACCGACTACCGCATTGCCGAGCGCAGGGCCCTGATCCACAGGCTCAACCAGAACAACGCCACCGGCATCGCGGATATCCTGCGCAAACGCCGTAGGGTCTTTGGCGTAGAACACCAGCTTGCCCGGATTCTGGCGGTAGTTGCGAGTCACACCGTCGGTAAAGCCCATGAGAATGACCTGCGAGCCACGGCCATCGGCGGATTCGAGCACTACTTCCTCGCGGTTTTCGCGGGTACGCCGCTCAATCTCGCGCATGCCCAGCCCTTCAAGATAGAAGGCAAGCGCATCATCCAGACTGCTGACGCCGATCGCGGCGCCGCTCAGGTACGCGCGAAGCGACTGGCGGATTTCCAGCAGCGTGCCGTCGGCATCAGTTGCATAGCCAACCAGCGCGCCCTTCAGGTCCGCATCTGTGGACGCCGCCGGCTCCAGGCTGACGGTTTCGCCAGCCTCGGTAATGGCATCGCTCAGGCGTTGCGGCTGAGCGCTGGCCAGCTCCAGCTTGACCGGGTTGTCGATGTAGTTGCGTGGGGTGGCATTGGTCCAGTGCATGAGCACCAGTGCCGAGCTGCCCGGAACCGGTGAGGTCAAAATGTACTCGTCGTATTGACCGGGTATTGAGAGAAACTGGCTTTCGAGGAAGCCGAGTGTATCAACATAAAAGTTGCGCGCGCTTTCCAGGTCCGAGACGCCGATACCGAACGCGCCGAAGTAGGAGTCCTGGGCCGTTTCACTGCCGGTGATCTCAATCAGGTTATTGTCCTGGTCACGACCGAAGCCAACAACAATGCCGCCAACGCTGGCTTGTGGGGCGGGTGGCACTGTTATGCGCCCGCCGGCCAAGACAAAACGGCTGGCAAAGGCGCTCGGGTCTTTGGCATAGAACACCAGTTTGCCTGGATTCTGCAGAGTATTGCGGCCAAGGTCGTCGGTGTAACTCATCAGAACGACATATGAACCGCGCTTGTCGGCGGACTCCAACACAACCTCAATCCGGTCGTCCCGGGTGACGCGCTCAACTTCGCTCATGCCCAGGCCTTCGGTATAGACCTGTAGAGCGGCATCCAGATCAGCAACACCGATAGCGGCGGCCCTTAAGTAGATGCTGTTTTGGCGGTTATCGGCAGACGAGGGAGGGCTATTCTCACTGGCTGAGTCATTACCCCCTCCGCTGCTTAAACAGCCAGATAGCAATAGTGCGAGCAAGCCAAGGCTTAGCCTGGAGCGGAGGCGGGTTGTAACTGTCATGGGTATACCTTTTTATTGTCGTTATAGTTGCTGTCGTTCACAGCGTAGCGGCTTATATAGTGAATGAATGTTCGTTCATTTGGCAAGTATTCTGAATCAGCCACCAGTGCAAACCAGCGAGCTGCGGGTAAGAGGGCGCCCTGTGGTTGGTCTCGCCGCAAGTAGATGGGGTATGATCCGGCAACGCCATTTTCGGCAAACCGGCCAGCAAAGGTAGTCGCGCCATGAGTTCTCCACTGTCTGCAGTCCCCATGTCCGAGCGGTTGGCGGGTGTGGCTGATATTGAGTGTGTAACGCCTGATTTGAATGGTGTCCCGCGTGGCAAAGTGATGACAGTGGAGGGCTTTCTCAGCGAGCGTCGCCTGCAGCTGGCGCGCGGCGTACTGCTGCAGTGCATCATGGGTGGCTATCCTGAGGCCGAGTTCTACGGACATGACGATGGCGACTTGGTGCTGTGCCCGGATGCCGACCAGGTGCATGTGTTGCCCTGGCTGGATCAGACCCGCGCACTGGCGATTTGCGAGGCCGTCGAGTTGGATGGCCAACTATCCGGGCTGTCTACCCGCGCGCTGTTGCGCCGTGTGGTCAACCAGTACGCCGAGCGCGGCTGGACCCCGGTGGTGGCGACCGAATTGGAGTTCTTTTTGTTTGAGCCCAACCGTGACGATACCCAGGCGTTTCAGCCACCGGTCGGCCTGGATGGTCGCCGCGAGGTGGGGGCGGGCGCCTTTAGTGTCAGCACCAGCAATGGCCTGAAGCCTTTCTTTGATGAGATCAGTGCTGGCATGGCGGCACTGGGTATCCCGCGTGACACCTTTATGCACGAGATGGGCGTCAGTCAGTTCGAGATCAACTTTGTGCACGGTGATCCGGTACTGATTGCCGATCAGACCTTTCTGTTCAAGCACATGCTGCACGAGGTGGCGCTCAAACACGGGCTGATCGCTGTATGCATGGCCAAACCGCTGGCGCGGGTTCCCGGCTGCTCGATGCATATTCACCAGAGCATTGTTGACCGGCACAGCGGGCAGAATATTTTTACTGACGCAGCCACGCAGGAGCCAACCGCCGCTTTCAACCATTTCATCGGTGGTTTGCAGCACTGTATGGCTGAGCTGACATTGTTGATGGCGCCTTACGTCAACTCCTATCAGCGCTTCTGCCATGCCTACGCTTCACCCAACAATCTCTGCTGGTCGCACGACAATCGCGCCGCTGGTCTGCGTATTCCGGCCAGCGAGCCGGTCGCGCGCAGAGTCGAGAACCGTTTGCCTGGTGCCGACGCTAATCCTTATCTCGCCGTTGCGGCATCGCTCGCGGCCGGGCTATACGGGATAGATCATGCTTGTGATCCGAGCGCGCCAGCGCAGGGCGAGTTCACGGCGCCTGATGAGTTGGTGCTGCCTAATACACTGCACGAGGCCATCAACCGTCTGGATCGCAGCGAAGTCGCCCGCGAGCTATTTGGTGCCGAATTCGTCAACGGTTACCTGGCCACCAAGCGCATGGAGCTGGAAAGCTTCATGGATGAGATAACGCCCTGGGAAAGGCGCTACCTGGGTAGCCAGGTATAACCGGCAGATAAACTGATTGCTATGCTCTGCGACTGGCTTTGTCGCAGGGCTATGTCAGACTGCCGTCGTTTCCCCCGCTGACAGGAGCCGCCATGCAGGACGCCGACACGCTCGCCCCCGGTTTGATGATCATCCATGGCAATCGCCTGGAAACCCTGCGTGAGCTGGTGGTCGACTGGATGCGCACGCATCCCCTCGGGCCGCTGGAGAATGAAGTGATACTGGTGCAAAGCAACGGTATCGCCCAGTGGCTGCAGATGGCACTCGCGGCCGATACGGACCAGGGCGGCAGCGGCATTGCCGCCGCGCTGGATGTGCAACTGCCGGCGCGTTTTCTGTGGGACAGCTACCGGGGCGTGCTGGGCCGCGATGCGGTGCCAGAGCAGTCGCCGCTCGACAAACAACCGCTGCTGTGGCGGTTGATGCGACTCCTGCCAGAGCTACTTGAGCAGCCAGAATTCGTTCCGCTGAAACGATTTCTGGCCGATGACAGCGACTGCCGCAAGCGCTATCAGTTGGCCGAACGGCTGGCTGATCTGTTTGACCAATATCAGGTTTACCGTGCCGACTGGCTGAATGACTGGGCCGCGGGCGAGGACCGTATTGGTCTGGCGCGTGAGGGATTTCGTCAGCTGGAAGCCGAAGAAGTCTGGCAGCCGGCGCTGTGGCGCGCGGTGTTGGCGGATGTAGGAATCGAGCGGCTGAGTGATAGCCGTGCCGGTATTCACCCGCGCTTCGTTGAGCACCTGTTGAATACCGAGCAGCGCCCGGCAAGCCTGCCGCGCCGGGTGATTGTATTTGGTATTTCATCGTTGCCGGCCCAGACACTGGAGGCGTTGGCGGTGATCGGACGCTTCAGTCAGGTGCTACTGGGTGTACTTAACCCCTGCCAGTTCCACTGGGGCGATATCGTTGCCGATCAGGATCTGTTGCGACACCAGTATCGTCGCCAGCAACGCCGCCCTGGCGCGCCGGTTCAGCTCGACGACAGCACCCTGCACCAGCATGCGCACCCGCTGCTGGCGGCCTGGGGTAAGCAAGGTCGCGACTACATCAATCTACTGGATCAGCATGATGAACGCGCCGCCTACGAGGCACGCTTTGCCGCTATCAATGGTGGCCGCGTAGACCTGTTTGATGAGCCGCAGGGCAGTCATCTGCTGGCGCAACTGCAGAGCGACATTCTTGAACTGCGTCCACTCACTGAAACCCGTGAGCACTGGCCAGCACTGCAGGCCGAGCAGGACCATTCGTTGCGCTTTCACCTTGCCCACAGCCCGCAGCGCGAAGTGGAAATCCTGCATGACCAATTGCTCGACGCCTTCGCCAACGATCCGACGTTGAAGCCGCGCGACATTATCGTGATGGTGCCAGATGTAAATACCTATGCGCCGCATATCCAGGCGGTATTCGGCCAGTACAGCCCTGATGACCCGCGCGCCATTCCCTATACGCTAGCCGATCAGGGCCAGCGGGGTCAGGAGCCGCTGCTGATTGCGTTGGAGCATTTACTGCGCCTGCCGGACAGTCGTCTGCCGGTCAGCGAAGTCTTTGATTTGCTGGACGTGCCCGCGTTGCGTAACCGCTTCGAGCTGAATGAGCTTGAGTTGCCCACCTTGCACCGCTGGATTGAGGGCGCCGGGGTGCGCTGGGGATTGGATCAGCAGCGTCGCGAAGCACTGGGTATGCCGGCTGGCCTGGAAGCCAACAGTTGGCGCTTCGGATTACGCCGCATGTTGCTCGGTTACGCCGGCGGGGGGGCGACTGCCTGGCAGGGTATCGAGCCCTATGACGAAATCGGCGGGCTGGACGCTGCGTTGATTGGACCTTTGAGTCAACTGCTGCAGCGTCTGGATGAGCACGAGCAGCAGCTACGCCAGCCCGCCGCGCCGGTGGTTTGGGGGCAGCGTTTGCGGCAGTTGCTGGAAGACTTTTTTAGCGCCGAGACCGAGCGTGATCAACTGCTGCTGGCGCAATTGCACGAGAGCCTTGCCAACTGGCTTGAGCTATGTGAAGCGGTCAAGCTGGATAGTCCACTGCCGCTCAACGTGGTAGCCGAGGCCTGGTTGGACGGCGCTGGCCAGTCGCAGCTAAGCCAGCGCTTTTTGGCCGGCGCGGTGAATGTATGCACCCTGATGCCGATGCGCGCGATTCCGTTTAAACGGATTTGTCTATTGGGTATGAACGACGGTGATTACCCACGGGCGCAGCCGCCACTGGACTTTGACTTGATGGGGCGCGACTACCGCCCCGGTGATCGCTCGCGCCGCGAGGATGACCGCTACCTGCTGCTTGAAGCGCTGCTGTCGGCTCGTGATGGGCTGTATATCAGTTGGGTCGGGCGTAGCATCCGCGACAACAGCGAACGTCCGCCGTCGGTACTGGTCGGTCAGTTGCGTGACCATCTGGCGGCCGGGTGGTGTTTGCCCGATGGCGGAGACTTGCTTGCGGCCCTGACCACCGAACACCCTCTGCAGCCATTCAGTCGACGTTATTTTTCTGCCGACTCGGCGTTGTTCAGCTACGCCAGTGAATGGCGTGCGCTGCACGATGGCGCCCGCACGCAGCAGGATAATGTGGGACTGCCGGCACTGGCGCTGGAAGCGCCGATCGAACTGGCAGCGCTACAGCGTTTCTTGCGCAATCCGGTGGAGCACTTTTTCAATACCCGGCTCAAGGTTTGGCTGCAAGAGCAGGACATCAGCGCCGAGGACGATGAGCCCTTTGCGCTGGATGGCCTGCAGCAGCATCAACTCAGCCAGTGGTTGTTGGAGCGCGTGCAACAGGCGCCACCGGAGGCCGACTGGCAAGCATTGCTGCTCCAGGAAGCGGAGCGACTCCAGCAACGTGGCGAGCTACCGCTGGCCGGCTTTGGTGAACTGACGCGGGACCAGTTGTTGAGCCCATTGCACGACCAGCTCGAACGTTATCGGCAACAGGCGCTGCTCTGGGACCGCGTACTGCCGCATCCGTTGGCATTGGCGGCGAGTGCGCCGGGCATCGAGATTGTCAGTTGGCTGGCAGGGGCACGTGAGTCCACTGAGCTTGGCGGCCTACTCCGCTTGCAGTTGCTCACTGGCAAGGCGCTCGACGGTAAAGGCAAAAGTAAAACGCCGCGCTGGCGCAAGTTGCTGAATGAACTGAGCCTGCATCTGCTGGCGGCCGCCAGCGGGCATCGTCTCACCACCTGCCTGATCAGTGCCGACGCCAGCATTCAGTTGCTGCCGCTGGAGCAGTCGCGTGCGGTAGCGATTTTACGCGACTGGCTGCTGGGTTGGTTGGCCGGGCTCTGCCGCCCTTTGCCTGTGGCAGTAGAAACCGCCTTCGCCTTTTTGCAGGAAGCGGATGAAAGTAAGCAGTGGGATAAGGCGCGTGCCTGTTACGAGGGCTCGAGTTACGCGCTCGGCGAGCGTGACAAGAACGTCGCGTTGCAGCGCAGCTATCCTGACTTTGCCAGTCTGATTGCCGATGAAGAGTTCGCCGGCTGGGCCGAAGCGCTGTATCGGCCATTGGTGATTGCACAGGATGAAGGTTGGTTGGAGTTCAGCGTGGCCGGGGAGGACGCACAATGAGTGTCGATGACACACCACTGGCGCTGCGTTGTTCGCTGCGCGGCAGTCGCTTGATTGAGGCCAGCGCCGGTACCGGCAAAACCTTTACCATCTCCGCACTTTACCTGCGTCTGGTGCTGGGGCACGGCGATGAGCAGACGGCCTTTGGTCGTGAACTGTTGCCCCCCGATATTCTGGTAGTGACCTTCACCGATGCCGCCACCCAGGAACTGCGTGATCGGATTCGCGCACGCCTGGTTGAGGCGGCGCAGGCGTTTCGCGATGAGCTGGTAGCGCCTGACCCGATTTTAGCTGCACTGCTGGCGCAGACACCGCGAGAGCAGTGGCCGGGTAGTGCGCGCAAGCTGGATATCGCTGCGCAGTGGATGGATCAGGCTGCAGTCTCGACCATCCACAGTTGGTGTCAGCGTATGCTGCGTGAGCACGCGTTTGATAGCGGCAGCCTGTTTACCCAGACACTGGAAACCGACCAGCGCGAACTCCTTGCCGAGGTGGCGCGTGATTACTGGCGGCTGCACTGCTATCACCTCAGTGGCGCGGCTCTGGGTTGGGTGGATAGTCATTGGCAACAGCCAGACCTGTTACTGGGCAAGGCGCGAATCCTGTTGGATCAGCCGCTGCCGGATTCCACGCAACCGCTGCAAGACCTGATCGAAACCGGCCTGCAGCAGGCTGCGCGCCAATTGGCAGAGCTAAAGGCGCCCTGGCTACCTTGGCTGGAGGAGCTGGCGCCGTTGCTGGAGCAGGCGCGTGAGGCCAAGGCGTTTAATGGCACCAAAATGAATCGCGGTCATCTGGCTGGCTGGCTGGATAAGCTGCGTAGCTGGGCTAGCGATGAAGATCAGCTCGCGCTGGATATCGGCAAGGGCTTTGAGCGGCTGACACCTGATGGCCTGGCGGAAATATGGAAAACCGGGTCGCCGCCGCAGCACCCGGCACTGGATGCCATGGTTGAGCTAAAAGCGTCACTGGACGCCATTCGTGGGCCAGAGCAGGCAGCGCTGCGCCATGCTGCAGCCTGGATCAAACTGCGTTTCGAGGCGGAAAAACGCCGCCGCGCACAGATGGGCTTCGACGATATGCTCACGCGGCTCGACGCCGCGCTGCAGGGCAGCAACGGTGAGCGCCTGGCGCAGGTCATTCGTCAGCAGTTTCCGGTCGCGCTGATCGACGAATTTCAGGATACCGATCCGCTGCAGTACCGTATTTTTGATCGTATTTATCGCGTGGCAGATAACGATCAGGACAGCGCATTGCTGTTGATCGGCGACCCCAAGCAGGCGATCTATGCCTTCCGTGGTGCGGATATTTTTACTTACTTGAGTGCCCGTACTGCCACCGCAGGGCGACACGAGAATCTGGATACCAACTTTCGCTCCAGTGACGCCATGGTGGCGGCGGTAAACCGCGTCTTCATGCATGCCGAGTCGCAATTTCCCCGCGCCGCGTTTCTGTTTCAGCGTGATGGTGCCAACCCGTTGCCGTTTCAGCCGGTCAAGGCGCGGGGCCGCAAAGAGGTCTGGAGCCTGGCTGGTCAGCCTGCGGCCGCGCTTACCGCCTGGTATCTGCCGAGCGAAGAGCCGGTTAGTGCTGAGCTATATCGGCAGCTGATGGCCGAACGTTGCGCCAGCGCCATGACTGAATTATTGCAGGCTGGACAGCGTGGCGAAGCAGGCTTTGTGCACCCAGAGCACGGCATGCAGACAGTGCGTCCCGCCGACATGGCGGTGTTGGTACGTACTGGGCGCGAGGCGCAGGCGATTCGGCAGGCACTCGCGGCACGGGGCGTGCGGAGTGTGTACCTGTCAGACAAGGACTCGGTGCTCACTACCCAGGAAGCGCAGGACTTGCTGCGCTGGCTACGAGCCTGTGCTGAGCCGGGCAATGACCGTCTGCTGCGCGCCGCCCTGGCCAGCACCACCCTGGGCCTGGGTTGGTCTGACCTGGAATTGCTCAATCAGGACGAGCGACTCTGGGAGCAGCGCGTCGATCAGTTCCGTGATTATCGTCGCCGCTGGCAGCGCCAGGGCGTCCTGCCGATGCTGCATGGTTTGCTGCACGACTTTCAGCTGCCGGCCCGCTTGCTGCTGCTGGCTGATGGCGAGCGCAGCCTCACCAACCTGCTGCACCTGGCTGAATTGCTGCAGCGTGCGGCGCGTGAACTGGATGGCGAGCAAGCCTTGATTCGCCATTTGCACGAGCTGATTCAGCAGGCCGGTGAGGGCGCCGGAGAAGACCAAGTGCTCAGGCTGGAAAGTGACGCAGAGCTGGTCAAGGTGGTGACCATTCACAAATCCAAGGGGCTGGAATATCCGCTGGTGTTCCTGCCCTTTATCAGCCATAGCCGTCCGGCGAAGAAAGGCGAGCCGGTGCGGGTGCACGATGGCGAGCGCTCGCGGCTGGAGCTGGAACCCGATGACGATACCCTGCGCCAGGCGGATCAGGAGCGTCTGGGTGAAGACCTGCGCCTGCTTTACGTTGCATTGACGCGTGCCCGGCACGCCTGCTGGCTTGGGCTTGCCGATCTAAAGAGCGGCCAGAGTAAGCAGTCGGTATTGCATCGCAGTGCGGTTGCCTACCTGTTGGCCGGTGGTGCGTCCTTGCCGAGCAGTGAGTCATTGCCGACCTGGCTGCAAGCCTGGCAACCAGACGGCAAGGTAGTGACAGTAACCCCGGCGCCGGAAGCGCAGCTACAGCGTTATCAGCCGCTGCGCGCAGAGAGTGCTGAACTGAGTGCGCGTATGCCTGCGCACGCCCGTTTTGCTTCCTGGTGGATAGGCTCCTACAGCGCGCTCACCATCAGCTCCGAGCAAGCTGTCGTGCCAACCGATAGCGCGTTGGCCGAGCGCATGACAGATGATGAACGGCACTCACGCTTTGTGCCCTTGCGTGCGGGTGAGCCGGCGACAATTCATCGTTTTCCGCGCGGGCCTCAGCCCGGTACCTTTATTCATGGCTTGCTGGAGCTGGCTGCCGCCGAAGGCTTTGCCGCGTTGGCTGAGCCGCCAGCAGCACTTGACTGGCTGTATCCACGTTGCCAGCGCCGGGGGTGGGGCGAGTGGACGCCCTGTCTTGCCGAGTGGCTGTCGCAACTACTGCGCCGCCCGGGGGTAATCCCGGGTACCGCGCTGGCGCTGGCTGATGTGCAACGCGGGCAGTATCAGAGTGAGATGGAATTCATGTTCAGTGCGACGCGGGTAGATGTGCAGCAGATAGATCAACTGGTCTGCGCCCATACATTGGACGGTATGAGCCGGCCGCCGCTGCAGCGTGATCGTCTTAACGGCCTGTTCAAGGGCTTTATCGACCTGGTGTTCGAGCATCAGGGCCAGTATTACGTAGTCGATTACAAATCCAACTGGCTGGGCCAAGGCGCGCTGGACTATACCGAAGATGCCATGCGCCGGGTCATGGCAGAACACCGCTACGACCTGCAGTACGTGTTCTATATTCTGGCGCTGCATCGTCAGTTGCGCGCGCGTTTGCCAGACTACGATTACGACCAGCATATCGGCGGCGCGCTTTATTGGTTTGTGCGCGGCATCGAATCAGACACGGGCGGGCTCTGGCAGGATCGCCCGCCGCGAGCATTGATCGAAGCGCTGGACCGGTTGTTTGCCGGTCAGCCTGAACGGGAGGCTAGCGCATGATGAATGACCAACTCGACTTGCTCGGCTCGGCGCCGGATGATGATCCGTTGGCAGACAGCCAAACGCTGTTACCCCTGTTGCATGCCTGGCAGGGTAATGGTTGGTTGCGTGCGCTGGATATGGCGTTTGCCGGCTTTCTACTGGAGCAGGTGCCGGATACTCCGGCTAGCGCACTGCTGGCCGCCGCCCTAGTGAGTCATCAGTTGGGTCATGGTCACGTTTGTCTGGATCTACCGACAACCTTGCAGGCGCCGGATTTTGCCCTGTCGTTACCGCCTGAGGGTGATGCCGCCGGTAGCTTTATGCTGCCTTCGCAGTTACTGGCTGGGCTGAGCCTAGAGCAGTGGCAGCAGCAGTTGGAGCAGAGCCAGGTTGTCGATACTGCCGTGGCGGCGCAACAGGGCAGCCGGCCACTGGTGCTGATTGGCTCGCGGCTGTATCTACGACGCTATTGGCAATACGAGCGGCAGGTAGTTGAAGGGCTGCGCGCACGCCTGCAGCCGATGCCCGTATCGGATGACTTGCCCTCACGACTACAGGCGCTGTTTGCCGATAGTCAGCAGCATCCGGACTGGCAGCGCATCGCCTGCGCGCTGGCGGCGCGCGGCCGCTTCAGCATTATTACCGGTGGCCCCGGTACCGGTAAAACCACCACCGTTGTGCGGCTGCTGGCACTGTTGCAGACGCCAGCCGTGGAGCTTGGCCAAGCGCTGCGTATTCGCCTCGCCGCGCCTACGGGCAAGGCCGCTGCGCGCCTGACCGAGTCCATCGGCAAGCAAGTGGGGCAGTTGCCGGTCGATGACGCGGTGAAAGACGCCATTCCGACCGAGGTTGGTACTCTGCATCGACTGCTCGGCAGTCTGCCCAATAGCCGTCACTTTCGTCATCACGCCGGTAATCCGCTGGCGCTGGATGTGCTGGTAGTCGATGAAGCTTCGATGATTGATTTAGAGATGATGGCCAGAGTACTGGACGCATTGCCGCCCGGCGCGCGTCTGATCATGCTGGGCGACAAGGACCAGCTGGCCTCGGTAGAGGCTGGCGCCGTGCTGGGCGATCTATGCCGCGATGCGGATGCCGGTTATTACAGCGAGCAGACCCGTGATTGGCTGGAACAAGTCAGTGGCCAGTCGCTGGCAGCGGCGCAGTTGCACCTCGGGGACGACAGGCAGCACGCGCTGGCGCAGCAAACCGCGATGTTGCGTCACTCGCATCGCTTTGGTGCGGATAGCGGTATTGGTGAGCTGGCGCGCGCAGTCAATCGCTGCGCTGCCGAGCAGGCACGCGAGCTGCTTACTCGAGGGCATTTCACTGATATCCGCAATCAGCGCTTGTCTGGCCCCAGTGATCCTGGCTTTGCCGCACTGGCGCTGGGTAGTGACAGTAACAATGACGCTGGATTGCCGGGCTACGCTGCATACCTGCAGGTGCTTGATCAGCAGCGTCCGGCTTCATCGACCGCTGCCCTTGATCCGCTCTGGCAAGACTGGGCGCGCGCGGTGCTTAAGACATTTGATCGCTTTCAGTTGCTCTGCGCCGTGCGGCGTGGCGAGTGGGGGGTAGAAGCGGTCAATCAGCGGGTTGCTGCGTTATTGCAGCGGCGCGGCCTGCTGCGCAGCGAGCAGCTCTGGTATGAAGGTCGTCCGGTACTGGTGACGCGCAACGATTACAGTCTGGGTTTGATGAACGGCGACATAGGTATCGCCCTGCGGATTCGCGAGCCGGCACTGATCGCGGGGCAGGCTGAAACCGATGCATTGCGCGTGGCGTTTGCGCGTAACGGTGGGAGCGGCAACATTCGCTTTGTTCTGCCCAGTCGTCTGCCCGAGGTTGAAACCGTGTTTGCGATGACGGTACATAAAAGCCAGGGGTCGGAGTTCGAACATGCGGTACTGGTATTGCCGGAGGCGCGCAATCCGGTACTGACCAAGGAGCTGGTTTACACCGCGATTACCCGAGCCAGCCGTCAGTTTACCTTGCTGGAAAGCCGCCCCGGTGTGTTCGAGGCAGCCGTGCAAACGCCGGTACGGCGGATCAGCGGACTGGATCTGGGCAGTTAACCGCCTCAGGCCTGCGCGCGCGCGTAATAGTGCGCCAGCGCAGCCAAGGTGAAGCCATCGTCGAGGATGCCGTCCTGAAGTTTTGCGGGCAGCGAGCCCAACGGCACCTCCTCGACTGCGAGCACCTCTCTGTCGGGGCGGCCGACTTGATCGCTGGAGGTCAGCTCGGCCAGATAGAGGTCGACGCAACTAGTCAGAATGGCAGAATTAGGGCGATAGCGGCCAAGCCGCGTGAGTTGCTCAGGTGCGGCTCGGTAACCGGTTTCTTCCTGCAGTTCCCGGCAGGCGCACTGCAGGCTGCTTTCGCCGGGTTCGCCGTAGCCACGGGGGATTTCCAGCATGCGCTCGCCTTGGGCGGGACGTTGCACCCATACCAGCAGTGCGCTGTGGCCATCGAGTACGGCGAGAATGGCCGCGCCGTTGCTGGCGCCGTTTTCCTCAACCCAGTGAAAGCCGTTCTCACGGACAACCTTGAACCAGGGGTTTTCGTAAACCGTGCTCATTTGATCTCCAATCCCATGAAGCTGCGCATGCGCGGATACAGGCCAAACCAGTTGCGGCGGGTCATGTAGGATTCGCCGTTTTCCATCATCTTGTCCTCAAGATAGCCGAGTGCCTCGTCGGTGAGGAACTTGAGTACCTCGCCTGCGCCCAGACTTGAGATGAAGTTAAACACCTTGATCGGGTACTGAACCAGTTCAATTTCCCTGCGCAGAGCCTTGAAGGTAATGCTGGAATCCAGAATCTGCTCGGGAACGCCCTGAAGAAAGCGAATATTATCCTGCAGAAAGCCCTCAGACGCATTGGCGAACAGCGAGTTGTAGGCCGGGTCGATCAATTCGAAGCGCAGTGCCTCAAGTCCGGTCTGACCACGCTGGCTGAAAAACTGTTCTGCGTACAGGTACCAGTCGGAGCGCGAATACTTGCTCAGCCCGCCGAGTCGGAACAGCTGGTAGTCGCCGTCATGCTCAAAGTAGCCGCCGAAGCCGGGTAGATCGTCGAGACGACGCATCACTTCCTGCTGCAATGCATCACGGGGCACACTGACGTCGTCGAGCACTGGCTGCAATTCGCTCAGCGCGCCCTGCAGCTTGCGCAGGCGGTCCTGCATCAGGGTGCGCTGATGCAGATCCAGCTCGCCCTTGCGCGGGCGACCCGGCAGGCTGGAGAGGATAAAGTTGTCCGGCAGGGCGTCGTAGTACTCCTGCAGTGTAGCGAAGCGCGAGAGGCCGAAGCCACGGATGACAAATTTGCCCTTGCCCTCTTCGTTGAGGTACTTGATCACGTTCATCTGGCCGAGGGTGTTGGCCAGTTCAAGGTTGTCGATCAGGGTGTTGGGTGGCAACACCACACCGTCAGCAAAGGCCAGGCCGGTCAGAAAGCGTTTGCGCAACTCTTCGTGGCCGTGGGCGTGCACCGAGTCACAGTTGGCCAGCAGCAGTTTTTCCTTGAACAGCACGGTGTTCCATCTCCTCGGATAGTCGCGTGCCATCATAGCGGCGTTTATCTTCGAGAGCGATCCGGCTGCTGACGCTTTTTTAGTTGGTTACATACCGTTCAGCCAGTCTTCCGGTGGCCTCCGATGGCGCTCGTGCAGTGGCGCGAGCGCCTCGGCGTAGTCCAGCAGCAGCCCCATGGCCCAGTCGGCGCGGGCGCGAATACGCTGGTCGTCTTCGTTGGCGGGGTTTCCCGGGTTCATGACCCGTTCCACGTGGCGCACGATCAGATGCTAAGGCAGATAGCACAGACGGCAGTTCTTGTAGCTTGAGCTGCGCATCTCGGCAATCGGGTAGGCGCCGCCCTGACCGCCGGAGACAGCCACTAACAGTGCCGGTTTGTGTGCCAGCTCGCGGCGGCCTGCGTAAAGGAACAGGTTCTTGACCGCCGGGCAGGCCATACCGTGCCATTCCGGGGTAATCACCACCACTGCCTGCGCTGCGCGTAACCTGTTGGCCAAACCCTGCCAGGGGTTATTTGTCGACTCTGCGGGCCATAGCGGCAGCGGCGTGGTAGCCAGGTCAATTATGTCGGTTTCAGCGCCAAGGTGCTGCAGACGTCCCGCCAGGTAAAGTGCTACCCGGCTGCTCTGGGCGTCCGGGCGATTGGAGCCGGCAATCAGGACAATGCGCGTGCTCATGAAGAAACCTTGCTTGGCTGGGCTGCCGGCTTTTTGCTGCGAGCAGGTTTGCGAACCAGCGGCCAGAACAGCTCCTGCTGCCAACTGGCCGGGCGGATGTTTTCGATGCCGTACTCGGTCGGGCGGCGACGCGTAATCTTCGCGGTGCCGAACAATACATCCCAGAAGAACAGCAGATTGCCGAAATTGCCCTTGTAGTTGGTTACGCCATCGTCAGCGTTGAGGCCGTGATGTGCCGAGTGGGTGGCGGGCGTAGAGATAGTGCGTTCGACAATCCACATCAGCGGTCGCAAGGCCTTGATCTTATACAGCTTGGCGTCCCAGGGAACGCTACTGTGGGCACCAAAGATCACGCTCAGTTTGATTATCAGGTAAGCGAAGTACACATGCGCCAAGCCCATGTAGATCAACATGCCAGAAAGCCAGATGCCAGGCATCAGCAGGTAGTAGAAGCTGTTATTGCGATACACGATGCGGATGCTCATGTACTTGGCTGAATGGTGCGCGCGGTGCAGATCGTAGAGCCAAGGCACGCGGTGGGCCAGGCGGTGCCACCAATATTGCGTCATGTCATCGAGCAACAGAAACAGGGCGAAGCCGGCGATCCACGGGATACCCGCCAGGCTATCTTTCCACTGGGGCAGAAACAGACCCATGAGTGCTGCAGAGGCGAAGGTGATAGCTGGAACAGTGACGCCTAGCAGCAGAGTCGACCCTATGGTTTCCAACAGTGCGTCACGGCGCTCGCCTTTAGGCTGAAAAAAGCGGCCAAGCACCAGCTCAAGCAAGATGAAGGCGAAGAAGATACCAGCGACGATCACCGTGGGATTCAAGTTTGTTATTGTTGTTTGCATGCTAACCTCGTTAAGCATTGGCTGTAGTCAGGACATAACAATGAAAAGCCAAATCGGATTTATCCAACATGCGTGGTAAGGACAAAAATCGCGTCGAAACGGCCAAAAGCCCTGTGCAGCGTTATCACCACGGGCCTGTTGGTCAGGTGCTGCAGCGCTTTCTTGATCAGCAAGGGGCTGTGCAGGAGGACTTCAGCCTGGTTGAGCTGGAGCAGCTTTGGCATTGCGCCGCTCAACACGACCCGGCCATCGGTCTGCACCTGTTTTCTTTCTTCACCCGACAGGACTGGCACGTACTGGCCTATGTGGGCCTTTTTGCCGCTAATGTGCGGCAGTCGCTGGATAGTTGGGTGCGCTACGCCGGTCTGGCGTCGTCAATGGACAGGGTTAAGTATGTGCAGTCGGGCGAGCAGCTTGGCGTGCAGATCAGCCTGGACGTGCCGCCGTCGCTGGAGCGCTATCTGGTCGAACATTACATGACCATGGCGATTACCCAGTTGCGCGAAGCCTGTGGCCATAACCTCATGCCGTTGCGGGTGAGCTTGCGCCACCCGCGGCCGGATTACGCGCAGGAGTATGTCGCGCTGTTCGGAGATCAGGTGGACTTTGCTGCGAGCGCCAACCAGCTCTGGTTTGACCAGGCTAGCCTGGCGCTGCCTATGCTGGGGCGCAATCAGACCTTGTTCGAGGTGGTCTGCGTTGAGTTGGACCGCCGTCTGGCTCAGCAGGAGCGCTTTGGCGGTGTTGCTGGCAAGGTGGCGGTATTGGCCCGGCAGAAGATGCTACAAGGCGAAACGCCGACGCTGGAGGTGTTGGCGGCCAGCCTGCATCAAACGGCGCGAACCTTGCGGCGGCGCATGCAGGAGCAGGGGCTGACCTTTCGTCAGTTGCTGGATACCGTGCGCGCCGAGCTGGATGGCTATCTGGAGATGCAAGGCCTCACCCGCGCGCAGATATCTGAACAACTGGGTTATAGCGATACAGCATGCTTACTTGCATGCGCGCAAGCGTTGGACGGTAGCGCTATAGCGCAGGCTTTTGGATCGGTTAGTTTGACTATGCCGATGCGGTAGAGCGGCTACTACAAGATGAATGTACCGCTTGCGCCTCTGGTATGAATTCGGTGATGACGGATTTGATGGTGGACGTTACGCACGCCGAGGGTCGCAAGGGTTTTTTGCCGGGCTTGCCGGCGCCAGAAGTTGACCGCCACACCTATTTACATACGATCTTGCGGTGAAAGATCGGCTAAATTCAGCCGAAATAATCCTGCACCCAATCAAATAGTGTGGCGCTGCTCATGTCCGCCAGAAGAATTTGCTTGAATTCACCGCCGACCTCCTCTTCCCGCGTCACGAACTGGTAGAACACCACGCCGGGCTGCTGGTCGTGCAGTATCAGGGTTATGCGACGCTGGGTGCTTAAGCAGTCCAGGGTGAGCACATCTGCGGGTATGCCGGCATCACGCATGCTCTGGCGCACTTCTACCACCGGGTTGATGTGCTGATGCGCCGCTTGAATTTGCGCATGGGCATCGCTGACCAGGTCGGAAAGGGTTTTCAACGGATCGGTTGGCATGGGCTACTCCGACTTGAATTGGTTGGGACGGAATGTCAGGTAGGTCACCGACACAGTTGTGTTCAAGGTTGCGTACTGCTGGGGCTGGGCAGGCATTCAATACACGGTGTCGGTGAGTGTATTTACGCCGAAGAGGGGCAATTCTGCCAAGTTTTGTAGGGCTAAAAGAAGCGCCACTAACTGGTTTGGTATCGCTCTGCTATCCCACTTCCCGCGCAGCCGTCACCAAGGCCTGAAACAGCCGCCGCTGACGGCGCATGAAGAGCAGAAACTCCGGGTGCCACTGCACTCCGATCACGAAGCGTCGCCCCGGCGCTTCGATGGCCTGAGTGATATGGTCCAGGTCGCGTGCGCTGATCACCAATCCTTCACCCACCTTGTCGATGGCCTGATTGTGCAGGCTGTTGATCTTGCCACGTTCAACACCCAGCAATCGCGCCAGGTGACTGTCGGTCTCCAGGCATAGGGTCTTCAGCGGCAGCAGTGTGCGGCGGTTGGAGGTCAGCTTGCGGCGTGATTTGAGATCTTGAAATAAATCGCCGCCACAGCGCACATTGAGTAGTTGCGCGCCGCGACAGATGCCGAGTAGCGGCAGTTCCCGGGCGAGCGCATCATCGATAATGGCTGACTCCAAGGTATCGCGCGCCGCATCGTATTTGGGCTTTACCTCGGGTTCTGCCGCGTAGAGCACAGGATCGATGTCGTGACCACCGGTGACCACGACGCCCTGATAGGACTGGTTTCGCTTCTCGTCCCCGGGTTTAAGCTGCAGTGGCTCGCCGCCGTAATACCGAATAGCCTGGGCAACCAGAAAACGAGGGCCCGCGGCGCCTTTGCTCGGGCCGGTAATGGCAATGACCGGTTTACTCATCGGACGTCTGGTAGCCAGTTGCGGGTCAAGTGTTCGGGCCAGCTGTCGAGCAGTCGCCCGATACCCTGTCCCAGATAGGTTTGATAGGCACCGCAGCAGCCTTGCAGGCGTTCGTGATCGTTAGCCAGTTTCTCTACTTCAAGCCAATCGTTCCAGGCCGGAGTCAGGTCCCAGCCAGGCTGGTCGATCAGGCAATCGGGCAGGCGATAGTGAAAGGTGGGGCGTGGCTTTATCAGTTCGTCCTGGGTGCGCGCTAGCACGCGGGGCTCGTCGAGGTGGCGGAACAGCGGCAGCATGTCTAGCGCGCGGTTGCGGGTTGGGTTGTGCAGCAGGTAATCATCGATCAGTGTAGGCAAGTCCGGCCAGTAGTCGGTTGCGGTAACCTTGCGCACGTAAGCGCCGGGGAAAGGGTCTACGTAGGTGGTGACGCGGCGGGCAAAGTTGATGCTGGCGCGCTGGTTAATCCAGTCGTACAGGCATAGAAAGGCTTTCAGATAAGCGGTCAGCGTGCGAGCGTCGGTGGCCGGAACCTCAGGATTGAACTGCATGCCAAAGGCGTTGGTCAGGCGGTCGGCGGTGCCTTTGGCTCCAGCGTCGCGTAGCAGCGCAATCAACTCGTTGATAATGTTCAAGCGATCCAGCGGCAGTGGCGGGCTGACCAGTTCATAGGGGACCAGAGACTCGGCAACCCACATGATGGCGTCTTCTGCGGAGCTGACAAGTTCGGCAGAGGTCGGATCTTCAGGGCGCTCGGTACGTCCCATTTTCTTCAACAGGGCAGAATCCAGCTCGACAATCCAGTCACCGGCCGGGTCACCCTTGAGAGTGCGTTCGTAACGACTGGTTTGCTCTATAGTGCATCCGCAATGCTCGGCAACCAGCGCACTTAGTTGACCGAGCTCCAGGCCGTTCATTTCCAGCTCTACCCCGACTCGCCGCTGCGCACCCTCGGCAGTTTTGGTCAGCGGTGGCAGGTTAAGCGCGGTGGGCTTTGACGGCATCGGAATCTCTCCACTTCTGTGGTTAATCAAACAAGACTAACATGCAGTTCATCGGCATGCGCACCCGCAGTACTGATGACAACTGCAATTGCGGCGACTTGGTGTAGAATTCAGTGAAGTCCATGTACCCCTTCTTTTTAATCACCTTTAACAGGTAGCTTATGAGCAAATTGTCCGAATTTCGTGCGGCTGAGCGCTTGCTTGCCGACCAGCTGGCGCAGCTGGAAAGCCTGAAGCAGGATGCCGGCTTAAAGGAGGAGCTCGCCTTCAACGATGAGTTGAAGGCGCTCATGAAAGAGTATGGTTTCAATGCGAACTTGGTGTTGCAGATACTTGAATCGCAGTCACGCTGAAAGCCAGGATGAAACTGGAGTCGCATGACAGATAGTCAAAAGAGGCGCCGCCAATCCACGGAGGCTCCGGGCAAGCGTGCCCTGATGGATGCAGCAATACGTTTGGCGGCGAGCAGCCGCTGTATTTCCAGCCTTGGGCTACGCGAGTTAGCCCGTGAAGCCGCCCTGAATCCCAACACGTTTTACCGCCACTTCCGCAATATGGATGATTTGGGTCTGCAATTGCTGCGCGAAGGCAACGACAGGTTGCGTGGTCCGCTGCGGGCTTTGCGTCGGCAGGCGGCGCAGCAGAGCATCGCTGATAACACGACAGACTCGACGCAGGAGGCCGCACTGCGTGGTCGGCGGGTGGCGCAACAGACGGTTAAGCTCTATTTCGATTACGTCCTTGAACACCGCGATTCGGTCGTTATTGCCGGGCGTGAGCTGCATGGCCCATCGGAGCTGCTGCGTGCTGAGTTACGTGAGCAGATGAACGGTTTTGCCGAGGATATGGCGGCCGATATTCAGGAGCTGGGGTTGGCGCCGTCAAGTATTAGCGCAGCACGAATCAACCAGATTGCCGCGCTGCTCAGCCGCAACCTGTTCCACCTTTCGCTCGACTTTATAGCCGAGCCGGAGCGTCGCGATAATATTCTGGAACTGGCCCATGAGCAGATCATCATGCTTTTTGCTGGCGCCTCTGTGCTGCAGGATAAAGCGGGATAAGGTCGTGAATAGCAGGCCAATAGCGGCGAAAAGGTAGGCTATTGGCTGCAGCGCGATTTCCCTAATGGCTAACCAATGGCTATTATGTGCGCAGTATTACATTAGGAATAGCGTGCAGTGAGGCTTTCCGGTATGCGGAAAACGCTGCAATGCCAATACGTGTTTTACACTTCATAGGTCCCTTGTGGGGCTGTCAATTGTTGCTGCCCTGTCGCCTGTGCGCTGGGAGTAGTAATCAGAACGCGGTTGTTTTTACCGCGCCATTAGCACATCGGAGCACTTCAAATGGCAAAAGAACCATTGAATGATCACGACCCATCAAAGGAGCCACCTCTTCAAGATGGCATCCCAGCGCCTAGCGGCGATTCCAACCTGATTGACACCGATTATGTCATCGGCCAGGACAATATTTCTGGCAACTTCATCTTCAATCTCGATATCCACGGCAAGGTGTTCACCATTTCTTCTTTGGTGGTCGTTTTGTTTGTGGTGTTGACCCTGGCGCTGCAGAGTGAAGTCGCTCCGCTGTTTACCGCTCTGCGTGGTTGGCTTACTGGGCACATGGCGTGGTTCTTTATCGGTGCTGCCAACATATTCGTTTTGTTGTGTCTGTTTTTGATTGTATCGCCGTTGGGTAAAGTGCGCCTTGGTGGTATGGATGCCAAGCCGGACTATAACTATCTGGGCTGGTTCTCCATGCTCTTTGCTGCGGGCATGGGCATTGGCTTGATGTTTTATGGGGTCTCCGAGCCCATGTCGCACTTCTCTTCGTCTCTTGGCGGTGTAGCAGTGGGTGAAGACGGCTTGCGCACTGACTGGGCCCCGCTTGCCGGTGCCGTGGGTGATAGCGATGCAGCGGCGCGCCTGGGTATGGCCGCAACTATCTTTCACTGGGGCCTGCATCCGTGGGCGATCTATGCGGTCGTCGCGCTGGCGCTTGCCCTGTTCTCCTTTAACAAGGGTCTGCCACTGACTATTCGCTCTATCTTTTATCCCATTCTGGGTGAGCGTATTTGGGGATGGCCGGGGCATATCATCGATATCCTGGCCGTTTTTGCGACCTTGTTCGGTCTGGCTACTTCGCTTGGTATGGGGGCTGAGCAGGCAACAGCGGGCTTGCATTACCTGTTTGGCTTTAGCTCTGGCAACGTGACCAAGGTGTTGTTGATTACCGGTATTACCGGTCTGGCACTGTTATCGGTGTTGGCTGGTCTGGATAAAGGCGTCAAACGTCTGTCCGAGATCAACATGGTGCTGGCTATCGTGTTGCTGGGCTTTGTTATTGTTGTTGGGCCGACACTGGCGATTGCCACCGGTTTCTTCGATAACCTGCTGGCCTATGTTACCAACTTGCCTGCTTTGTCTAATCCGATCGGTCGTGAGGACGCTAACTTTACTCAGGGCTGGACTGCGTTTTATTGGGCCTGGTGGATCAGCTGGTCACCTTTCGTCGGCATGTTCATTGCGCGGGTTAGCCGTGGCCGTACCGTGCGTGAGTTCCTGATTGCCGTATTGCTGGTGCCCTCACTGGTATCCGTGCTCTGGATGACCGCGTTCGGTGGCACTGCTATTGGCCAGTTCGTGACTGATGGCTTCACCGGTGTGCAGGAAGCAGCACTGGAACTTAAGTTGTTTGCCATGCTGGGTGAGCTGCCATTGACGGAAATCACGTCTTTTGTCGGCATCGTGCTGGTGATTGTGTTCTTCGTTACGTCATCTGACTCGGGGTCATTGGTCATCGACACCATCACCGCTGGCGGCAAGGTCAACGCACCTGTACCACAGCGTGTGTTCTGGGTAATCAGTGAAGGCGTGATTGCCATCGCATTGCTGTTGGGCGGTGGTCTTGCCGCGCTGCAGGCAATGTCGGTGTCTACCGGTCTGCCGTTTACCGTGGTGTTACTGGTTGGCTGTATCGCGATCGTCAAAGGTTTGATGAGCGAGCCGCGCAAGTAAGATTAACGCGGTGCAGAAAAAGCCGGGCCATTTGGGTCCGGCTTTTTTGTGGCCGTATGCTGGTGAGCCGCAGATGATATGGCCTGCGTCAGGTGTTACCCGTGCTTGCGAAATCAACTCCACAGCCGACTGACCGCCACCTGCGGGCTGTAATGGGTTAGCGCCTGAGCCTGCAGCAACTCCGCCGTAGCAATCGCGTCGGTCAGCGCGTGGTGCGCTTGATAGAGCGGCAGGTTGTAGCGCAGGCGGCTGTCGGCCAGGCGGATGGACTGTTTGCGTTTGCCGAACATGCGCTGAAATACATTGGGTTCGCTATCACCGCGATGCAAGCGGGCTTCCAGCTCCATGGTATCAATCACCGGAAACTGCAGGCCTTCCCCTAGTGCTTGCCGGCAGGCCTGATCCAGGAAGCCGCGCTCAATTGCCTGGTAATGTACGACTACCAGTTTGCCAGCGAGTGCTTCCAGCACGGTTTCAATGACGCTGGCCACACGCGGCGCCTGATGAATATCCGAGTGAGTGATGCGGTGGAAGGTGATGGATTCGTCGCTTAGCTCGCTGGTGGGTTTGACTACTTGGTAGAGCGCATCACGACATCGAATCCGTTCCAGGCTAAACGGCACCATGCCCAGGCTTACAATGGCGTCGTGACGGGTATTGAGGCCGGTGGTTTCGATATCCAGTGCGATCAGTGGCGCGTCATCCAGAGCGCAGTCAGCTGCGGGGCAACCCGCCTGATAGAAGGCCTGCAGGGCTGGATGTTGCGCGTGCTCTGCCAGTTGCGCCAACTGACCTTGCCAGTCCGGCGGGGCTTGTCCTGGCTCGGGCGAGCCTGGCGTAAAGCGGATCATAGTGGGCGGGTGGCCGGCATGTGTGGGTAGCGGAAGCGCAGAAATTTTTGCGCATTGCTTAGCACCTGGAAGGCGTCCTTCAACGCTTGTCGCTCGGCGGCAGAGATATTTTCCGGCTCGATGTCGTTATCAGGTTCGACCGATTCCTCGATAGCCAGGGCTTGATGCTTGATTCGCACCAGCGAGAGAAACTCCAGTGCGTAACGCA
This sequence comes from Pseudomonas neustonica, assembly GCF_003797945.1. Lineage (GTDB taxonomy): Bacteria > Pseudomonadota > Gammaproteobacteria > Pseudomonadales > Pseudomonadaceae > Halopseudomonas > Halopseudomonas neustonica. The sequence continues at coordinate 9,642 of NZ_RKKU01000020.1, read as the reverse complement.
AACGCTCCAGCGCCTCGGGTGGCATCAGTTTAGTCGCGGCGATCGCGTCCAGGCGCTCGAATGAGTTCTGCGCACGTGAGCCGCAGGCCAGCGCGTGTACGCGTATCAGGTCGGTCAGCGGCGCGGTGCCGCGACGCTTCAGATTGATCACGTTTTTATGCTCGCCGTCTTTTTCCATCACAAAGGTGCGGAAAAAACCCAGTGGCGGTGTGCGATTCAGGGCGTTGCGCGACAAGGCACCGAGAAAGGCTTCGTTGCGGCTGGCTTTCTCGGCGAGCAGCTCCTGCAGCTCTTCTACCATTGCGGACTCACCGTAGACGCTATCCAGGTCGAAGAAAATGCAGCTGTTGAGCAAGGCCTCGGGCTTGGGGTTGTTGATCCAGTCAGTGAAGTACCGGCGCCATACTTTGAGCGGCTGGCGCCACTTGGGATTGGTCGCCATGATTCCACCCTTACAGTAGGTGTAACCGCATGCCGCCAGGCCATCGCTGACGAAAGTAGCCAGCTTGAGGAAGTACTCATCGTGCAGCTTGGGATCAAAGCTGTCATCCAGCACCAGTGCGTTATCCTGGTCCGTCACTACAAGCTGTTCATCGCGGGCCATGGAACCCAGTGCCATGTAAGAGTAGGGCACCGGCGGTGGCCCGAACTGATCCTCGGCGAGCTCGAGCAGGCGTTGGCTGAAGCTGCGGCCAATGCCCGACATCGCACTGCCAATCATGTGTGCGCTGGCTTCGTCACGGGCCATACGCACAAAGGTGGCGCGTACATCCGGCAGCAGGCTTTGCAGCTCTTTGACCGACTGCTTGTTGTAGATACTGCTGACCAGATACAGGCTGCTCTGTGATTCGTACTTGATGATGTCGCTGAGATTAATCAGGCCGATAGGGCGCCGGCGTTGCACCACGGGTAGGTGGTGAATGTTATTGCGCAGCATGCTGAGCATGGCCTCAAACACGGTATCGTCGCCCTGCACGGTAATGGGATTGGGCGACATGATGTTGGCTACTGGTGTATCCAGTGGCAGGCCCTCGGCCAATACGCGTGTGCGGAAGTCGCGGTCGGTCATGATGCCGACCATGACGGCGTGATGTGGCTCGGCGACAGGCACGCGCTCGGCATTGGGCCAGCTGGTCTGCGGGTCGACTACGACCAGCGATGAAACGCTTTGTTCGGTCATCACTTGTGCGGCCTGTTGGACCGTCGTAGTCAGCGGTACGGTGACCGGCAGCCGCGAGATCAGCTTGCGCACCTTGATCTTCATCAGCTCACTGGCGCGGCCATTATCGACCGCTGCCTTGAGCCGTGACTGACCTTCGGCCTCGACAAAGTCGGCGAAGTTTTCATATTGCTCGCAGAGCTGGTCGAAGAGTACGCCGGGAATGTAGTAGAGCAGGGTATCTTCGATAGCGCGTGCCGGAAAGCGCACGCGGTTATGCCTTAGCAGACCGAAGTGGCCGAAAATGCCGCCCTCCGTCAGCCGGTTATACAGATCCCCGTTGCGGCGGAAAATATCAACCGCGCCACTGCGCACATAGTGCAGCTCGTGAATCTCCTGGTTGAAGGTGAGAATCTCTGTACCTGCCTTGAAGTAGGCGATCTCTACCTGACGAGCAATATCGTTGAGCTGCTCTTCGGGCAGTTCATCGAATGGCGGAAAGCGACTCAAGTGGTCGCGTATTTCGATCAGCTCAATCTGCATGCGGGTTCCAGCCTTGAGTGTATGAGGTCAGTGTAATGGCTATCTTTCCTTTGGTCAGGTTTACGCCTGACTTTTCCCTTGGAGCTGCACTAGTTCACTGCGTAGAAACTCACGGAACACGCGAACCCTCGCGGGTGCTTCGGCGCCGCCCAGACTGATGGCGTAGAGCGTTCCCCGGCTAAGATGCCAGTCAGGTAAGACCTGCTCTAATCCGCCACTGGCAAGGCTACTGGCAGCGACCAGGTCAGGCAGTGAGCCAATACCCGCGCCGGCTAGTAGCAGGCGTTGCGCACTGGCATAGTCGCTGGTACGAACACTGGGCTGCACTAACAACTCGGTGTTGCGACCGCGCTGGTCTTGCATTGCCAGACTGGTCACACCCGCCAGCTCGCGGCCTGCGACCAGGGCGTGTTCAGGCAGTTGCTGCGGGCTTTGCGGTGAGCCGTTTTCGCTGAGATAGCTGGGTGCGGCGTAAAGGTTCATGGTGAAGGCGCAGAGGATGGATGCGCGATAGTTCATGCTGGGCAGATTGCCAGGTGTTGCCCGCAGTGCGAGGTCTATGCGGTTGGCGGCAAGGTCTAGCGTGCTATCAGTCAATAGCAGCTCAATGCTGATTTGCGGGTGTTGCGCGCGAAAGCGGACCAGTATGGGGGGGAGTACGTCGATCCCCAGGTCCATAGGCGCCGTGATACGCAAATGCCCCTGTGGCACCGAGCCGGATTGACGTGCATCGTGGGTTGCTTCGCTCAATAGCGATAGGGCGTCGCGTGCTTTCAGGTAAAAGGCGGTACCTTCTTCAGTCGCACTCACCGCCCTCGAGGTACGTGCCAGCAGCGCAGCGCCCAGACGCTTCTCGAGACGAGATATACGGCGACTGACGCCACCCTTGGTTTCCTGCAGCTGGCGCGCTGCAGCGGAAATACTGCCGAACTCAATGACGGCGCAGAATGCCTGCAGATCTTCCAGTGCGCCGCCTAGGGTTTCCGATTTATCAACCATGAGTTCCTTTTCAGCTGTCTTACGTGAAATTGGAAACGATTATAGGATGTTTTCCAGTAACACAAACAACCTGTTTTTCGGCAAAGTGCCGATGGAGAACGCTCATGAATAATCAGAATACAGGCAGTACTGCTACCCCCGGTCCAGCCTTCATCGCGCGCTTAGCGCCCCTGGGCTACCCGCTGATTCGTATTACTGCGGGTTTGATGCTGATGCCCCACGGTGCGCAGAAGCTGTTTGGCTGGTTTGGTGGTTATGGTTTGCAAGGCACCGGCCAGTTTTTCGGTGAAACCCTGGGCATGCAGCCGGGTGTACTGTTTGCCTTGTTGGCTGGCCTGGTCGAGTTCTTCGGTGGCCTGGCGCTGGTCCTTGGCCTGCTGACTCGTCCGGCGGCACTGGCAATCACCTTTATGCTGGGTGTGGCGCTTACGGTGCACATGGCTAATGGCTTTTTCTGGACTAACGGTGGCGTTGAATACCCGCTGTTCTGGGCCTTGACGGCTTTCGGCATCTTCCTGCGCGGCGGTGATCGCTTCTCGCTGGATGCCCGCCTGCGTCTACCTATCTGATCCTGTATACGAGGAGTCGAGCATGTCTAATGTGATGATGCCGACCGTCTTCCTTCCCCACGGCGCCGGTCCCTGCTTCTTTATGGAGTGGGAGCCGGCCGACACATGGAAGAGGATGGAGGCCTGGCTTCGCGAGCTACTGCCTACTTTGGGTGTAGCGCCGCGAGCACTGTTGGTGGTTTCCGCCCATTGGGAAGAAGCGGTATTTACTCTGAACACTAATGCAGCCCCTGGGCTGTTGTTTGATTATTACGGCTTCCCACCGCACACCTACGAGTTGCAATGGCCAGCACCTGGCGCGCCCGAGTTGGCCGTTGAAGTGGCCGCGTTGCTTGATCAGGCGGGCATGGCAGTAGCGACTGATAATCAGCGCGGACTGGACCATGGCGTATTTGTGCCGTTGAAGCTGGTTTGCCCGCAAGCGGATATTCCCGTCCTGCAATTATCGCTGCAGGCTGATATGGACGCGGCCGGTCACATTGCTCTAGGTAAGGCACTTGCTCCCCTGCGGGAACAGGGCGTGCTGATTGTCGGCAGCGGCATGAGCTTTCATAACATTCCGCTGATGCGCTCCAATTTGGCTCACTCAAGCCCGGCCGCTCTGGCGTTTGATCAATGGTTGGCAGAGATTGTGGTGTTGCCCGAGGCACAGCGCAACCAGGCGCTAACGCACTGGCGCCAGGCGCCTGGAGCGCGTTTGGCGCACCCTGATGCAGAGCATCTGTTGCCTTTGCATGTGGTAGCTGGCGCCGCTGGCCGTGACCTGGGTGTGTGTGCCTTTCGCGATGTTGCCATGGGCGTGCCGCTGGCAGGCTATGTATTTGCCGGCTAATTCGCGCTCTGTCAGTATGCGTCAAAGGCTCAATTCAGGCGCATTAGATGAAATTTGACCAGGCATTACCAGCGCAGCTGCGTGCAGCTCAACGGGTCGTTGTGTTCACCGGCGCCGGTGTGTCGGCAGAAAGTGGCATCCCTACTTTTCGCGATGCCTTGACCGGACTCTGGTCGCGTTTTGACGCAGCCCGTTTGGCTACGCCAGACGCGTTCATTGATGATCCTGAGCTGGTGTGGGGCTGGTATGAATGGCGCCGTATGCAGCTATTGGCCAGCCAACCCAACCTGGCGCACTGGGCGATCGCGCAGCTGGCTCAGCATGTTCCTAAGCTGACGCTGATTACCCAGAACGTGGATGATCTGCATGAGCGGGCTGGCAGCACTAAGGTTTTGCACCTGCACGGCAGTCTGCAACAGCCGCGTTGTTTTGACTGTAATGAAGACTATTCGCTGCCTGATGCAGCGCCGCAGGAGCCAGCAGAAGGACGTCGCCTGGCGCCGCCCCGGTGCAGCCTGTGCGGTGGCGCGGTGCGGCCTGGTGTGGTCTGGTTTGGTGAAAGCTTGCCGGTGCCGGTGATGGACGCTGCCTTTGCCGCAGCGGCCAACTGCGACCTGCTCTTGTCGGTCGGCACCTCCGGCGTGGTGCATCCCGCTGCGCAGATTCCAGAGATCGCCTTACGTAGCGGGGCGGGGGTGGTTCATGTTAATCCTGAGCCGAAGGCGCTGGGTATAGGCCGAGAGTGGGTGTTGCCCGGGCTGGCTGGGCAGGTATTACCAGAACTGTTGCGCGAGGCGTTCAATACAGCCAAGGCAGGTGGCAAATAGCGCTGCCACCTGGCTGACTGATTCAAACGAAAGGCTGGTTGCCAAAGCCGCGGGGCAGGCGTTGAGGCCCTTTGAGCTCTGCCAGCTGTTTGCTCCAGCCAGCACGCCAGGCGATGGCGCTGTGTGCGGTACTGGCGCTTCGTGAGGCACGTCTTGCAGCGTTGCGTTGATCGCGGCGAGCCTGTTTGAATACTTCGGTATTACGGCAGTTGCGGCATTTAACCTTTTTTAGCAGCGTTGTGCTGGTCAGGTCGCCTTCACGGCCACAGGCAAGTTTTCCGTCGTGCATAAAGTGCGTAATCATAATTGCCTCTTCTTGTTATCGATTGCACAGTCGGCAGCGCGAGCGTTTTGACGCACCTCTTTTCTGCTGTGCTGTAGCATCTGACCTGTTTCCTGGCTGTAGGTTCGAGGTATTGCCAAGCACGAATAAAAGACAATAAAAAACCGGCGCCCAAATGCTTGGGGCCGGTTCTGTCTTTAGCCTAGTGGCTTAGTTCTGTTGAGCTTTACTCCCCAGCAGACCTGATCTCTTGGTAGTAACCAACCGCGACCAGATAGTTGCCTACTTTGCGGATATGCGTTTCTTTCTCTTCATTGTTGCCGGTGACCGGGTTGGGCCATACATAGCTAACTGAGGTCTCGCCCGCGTTAGCGGCGTCAATCAGCTTTTGCCCCACGAGCATCCCTTCACGATTTTTCATATCCGGGAAATGAATGCCGACCAGGCGACGGTTGTAGCCGTGGGCAACCATGGTTTGGCTGTCCAGGTCGGCTACGAAAACGTAAAGGTCATCACGATTGAACTCGGGGTCCAGGCGATTGATACGCTCTATCGTGCCCTCGGCGTCAGCTTGCATAGCCTGCGCCGCATCGTCCAGCAGCTGCTCTGCGGCGGCGGGGCTGGAGCGGTTGACGAAATAGCCTACGGCAAAGGATTTGTCGTCATAGAGTTGATAGTAAACGCGCTTGCGTTCTACCTTGCCGTCACGCCAGTTCTTCCAGCGGTATTCGTCACTGTGGATCTGATCTGAATCCGGCTGCTGCAGGGCGGTCGCCAGGTGTTCTTTCAATTCCTCATCCAGCAGGGGCGAAACGTCCCGGCCAATCAGTGCGGCAGACGGGCCACCGGCGGCTAGCATGTAGCCGTTACGGTCCAGTACGTAAACGTACAGGTCGCCATCAGTAAACTCGCCCTGACGACTGAACTTGGCGAATGCGGCATTACCCTCTTCTTTGTACATGGCTACGGCCTTTTGCAACAAGGCGGAAGCGCGAGCAGCTTCTTCTTCGTAGCCCGGGGCAACGGCGGTATCGGCGTAAGTGGGTGCGGCAATAACAGTACTGAGCGCCAGCGCGCACAGTATGAAACGGGCAAACATCTTCATTGAGCATTCCTCTGCGGGATTTTAACGTCATGCTGGGCACACAGACACGTGCCCCTGTTCCAGCTTAGTAGTATACGCAGCTCTGTCTGGGCTCTGTTGCTGTTACAGATAAATTCGTTGCATTACCCTCTCGTGTTCACGCAGGAGGATGGGGGTCTGGTGATCGATCAGGCGTCCGTCGGTTACCCGTAAACGCCCATTTATCCAGCTGTGGCTGGTGGTAAAAGGACCACACATGATGAGTGCTGCGAGCGGGTCTCGCTGGGTGCCGGCGAAGGACAAGTGTTCGGTACTCACGGCGATGATGTCTGCGCTCATGCCGGTGGCCAGGTGGCCGATATCGTCGCGCCCGAGCAGACGAGCGCCGCCGCGAGTTGCCATCTCCAGTGCTTCACGGGCCGACAGCGCGCCCGGATCTCCGCCAAAGCCACCGCGTCCGCCGGGTGCTTCCGAGCGATAACGTGCCGGCGCCACCCGCTGCAGCAGCTGCGCCAGGCGCGCTTCAAGAAACAGGTTGCTGGAGTCATTGGAGGCCGAGCCATCTACCCCCAGCCCAACTGGAACGCCGGCATCCAGCATCTGGCGTACCTTGGCGATGCCCTGGCCGCAGCGCATGTTGGCGCTGGGGCAGTGAGTGACGCCGGTGCCGGTCTGGGCGAACAGCGCGATCTCGGCATCATCTAGAAAAATGCCATGGGCAAACCAGACGTCGTCGCCGATCCAATCGACCGATTCGGCGAAGGCGACGGAGCGCATACCGTAGATCTGCTGGCAGTACTCCTCCTCGTCCAGTTCCTCTGCCAGATGTGAGTGCAGGCGCACACCGGGATAGCTGCGCGCCAACTGCGCGGCGTCCTTCATCAGGCCGGGGGTGACTGAAAATGGTGAGCATGGCGCCAGCGTAATGCGCAGCATCGATTGCGCTGCCGGGTCGTGATAGCGCTGAATCAGCCGCTCGGCGTCGCGTAGTATGTCTTCTTCCTTTTCGACGCAATTGTCCGGAGGCAGACCGCCCTCGCTTTGTCCGCGCGACATGGCGCCACGCGAGGCGTGAAAGCGAATGCCCATTTCCTCTGCCGCAGCGATCTGGCTATCGAGCGTCGAGCCATTGGGCAGCATATACAGGTGGTCTGCAGCGGTAGTACAACCGGATAGCATGAGTTCGGCCATGGCGACCTTGCTGCTGACGTGGATGGCATCGTCATCCAGCTTGGCCCAGATGGGATAGAGAGTATTCAGCCACGTGAACAGCTCGTCGTCCTGCGCCATCACGCGCGTCAGGTTCTGGTACATGTGGTGGTGTGTATTGACCATGCCTGGCATCACCACGTGGCCACGCAGGTTGTGGGTCTGGCAAGCGACGACATCCGGCTTGTCGGCGCTGGCGCCAACCCAGAGGATCTTGTTGCCGTCGATCAGTATGGCTGCATCGCGGATCTCGCGGCGCTGATCATCAAAGGTGGCGAGGTAATCGATATGGTCGAGTAATTGAATGCTCATGGCTATGCCTTGTTCAGTGCCAGCCGGTGCGGCTGGCATGCAGTCGTATTGGTCACCGCTTCAGGCGGTGGCAGTGCAAGGTTTTTTCGGTACGACGATGCAGCTCAGTTGAGCTGAAAGGGAAAGGCAGACTCTTGCCAATGAGGCACGTAGCTCACCTGCCAAGCTGAGCGGTGAGGGCGGCCGGCGTTGGCTCTGGGCATGATGGTCAACTGCGGGGTCATCTGGCATGAAGTCCGGTTAGTTCATGTGCGCGCTGGAGAGACAGCCATGGGTAGACGCACAAAATTATCCAGCAAGGGTCATGCCAGTGTTTCCGCGGCAGGTAAGTTGGCGCCGAATCCGCTGTCCTCCAGTACTCTGACCCAGGCAGGCAGCGCTTGCAGCAGTTGGCTGTCAGCGCCCTGTGCGCCAATGAACGACAGGCCGGTCGGTTTACCGTGCAGCAGTCCAAGCGGTACGCTGACCTGCGGTAGCCCGGCATGACCGGCGATAGCACTGATACTCAACGAGCGGGCGTAGAAGTCGCCGCGCTGCTCGGCACTCGATGCTTTGGCCAGTGCCGTGGTGGGGGAGGTTGGCAGCAGCAAGATCTGGTTGTTCGTCAGTTGCTGTTGTAGTTGCTGGCGATACTTCGTGCGTCGTGCACCAGCCTCACGTATTTGCTGATCGCTGATGTCGCTTAGCTGGGCAAAACGCGGCGCAATGGCGGGACCGAACTGGGGTTGCACGCGTTCCAGCCAGGGACCCAGTGTCATGCGAATATCTGCGCCCTGCAGTATCTGGTAGCTGCTTAGCCAGGCTTGCCAGTCGCCGTTGAACACCTCGATCTGCTGTGTTGCACCCAGTGCCGTAGCAGCGCCTTGCAGATACGTGGCGACCGCCGGATCGCAGAGGGCAAAGGCGTCACTGGCGATCAGCAGGGTTGGCGCAGAGTGGGACGTGGCTACCTCGCCGTTGTCCAATAGTACCTCGCCCACGCTGGCCAGCATCTCGGCGCTGCGGGTAAACCAGCCGATGGTGTCATAGCTGGGAGCAAATGGAATGACGCCGTCCATTGCAACGGCACCCTGGCTGGGGCGCATGCCGAACAGTCCGCAGAATGACGCGGGTATGCGTACTGATCCGCCGGTGTCGGTACCCAGAGCAAAGTCCACCAGCCTGGCGGCGACCGCAGCCGCCGAACCGCTTGAGGAGCCTCCGGGCAGGCAGTCGGGGCAGCGTGGGTTGACAGGTGTACCGTAGTGCCAGTTTTCGCCCTCCAGACTGAAGGCCAGCTCATCGGTGACCGTCTTGCCACGCACGCTGGCACCCGCCGCTAGTAGTCTGGCAACGGCGCTGGCATGCCGTGTCGACTGCACCTGCTCGGCGAGCCAGTGCGGGTTGCCGCCGCCGGTAATGTATCCCGCCACATCAATCAGGTCCTTTACCGCAAAACGCAGTCCGTTCAGTTTGCCGCTCCCGGTTGCGGCAACCCGGCAGGAGGCGCCCGGTACAAATGCGCGCGAGCGGCTGGCCGAGATCGATGGTTCAGAGCGCGAGATGTTCATACCGAAACAGTCGCCTGCATGGCGCTGATCAGGCGTTTTGAGTCGGTGACGAAACCAAAGCACTTCTTCACATTCCAGATGGTGGCCTGGGTACAAAAGTCGGGAGACAGCGTGGCGCAGCAGTCTTCCAGCAGTACGCAGCCGTAGCCTAGCCCGGATTTCTCATGAGGGGATAAAAGAAAGCGGCTGAAAGTGCTATAGTTTCAGGACCTTACACCGTTCACCAAGCACCAACAGCCGCTATCCAAAATGGTACCTGAAAAACTGACCTTCTC
>NZ_RKKU01000002.1 GCF_003797945.1 Pseudomonas neustonica | reverse complement strand
CACACGTTCGTCCATAGGTTTCACTTCTCGCCAAGGCATGAGCACCTCCTGTCAGGTGCTCACTATTTAAGCAATGTGTTACCTATGTATTTGAATAGAACTGTTACCCATGTTCTTGAGTCGTACAGTGCATTTCTTTTGGTTATCTTTTCTTTGGCCATCCAAAGAAAAGTGACTCGCCGGAAAAGGCGAAAAACGCGCTTGGTAACAACCAAAATAACCAGCCATTGCTCAGCGCAATAAAAGCTTGGCCGCACCCGATAAGCGATCAGGTCTCAAGCATAATGGTCACCGGCCCATCATTCACCAGATGCACCTGCATATCCGCCCCAAACCGCCCTGTCGCCACCGGCGCGTGCAGCGCCTGAGCCTGGCTCACCAGATAATTGAACAGCACCTCAGCCTGCGCTGGTGGCGCGGCGGTTGAGAAGCCGGGGCGTAGACCCTTGCGCGTGTCGGCGGCTAGGGTGAACTGCGAGACCAGCAACAACCCGCCTTGCACCTGCCGCAGTGAATCATTCATGCGGCCATCGGCATCGGTGAATACCCGGTAGTCGAGTAGTCGCTTGAGCAGTTTGTCGGCGCTTGCCTCGGTGTCTTGCGGCTCGATGCCGACCAAGACCAGCAAGCCTTGGTCTATCGCGCCGACCACTTCCCCGTCGACCTCGACGCGGGCCTGACGCACCCGCTGCAGTAGCCCCTTCATCTCATTCGGCCTGCGGTGCCAAATCCAGTAGGCGCTTGGCCATATCACCCGTGGCGCGCACCAAGGCATCGGCAATGCCCGGCTCGGAGGCCGCGTGACCAGCATCGCGAATAATGTTCAGCTCGCTACTAGGCCAGGCCTGATGCAGTGCGTAGGCGTTATCCAGCGGACAGACCATATCGTAGCGGCCGTGCACTATGATGCCGGGAATATGTTCAATACTCGGCATATTGTTGAGCAACTGATTGGGCTCAAGGAAGGTCTTGTTGGCGAAGTAATGACACTCGATACGAGCGATGGCATAGGCGCGGCGTGCATCACTGAAGCGGTCGATCACCTGCGGGCTGGGTCGCAAGGTGGCGCAGCGGCCTTCCCAAATCGACCAGGCCTTGGCGGCATGCATGCGGCAGATCTCATCGTTACCGGTGAGTCGGCGATAGTAGGCGGCGACCATATCGTCGCGCTCTTCCTCGGGGATCAGATCCAGGTAGTCTTCCCAGAAATCGGGGAAGATGTGGCTGGCGCCCTCTTGGTAGAACCAGCGAATATCCTGATCACGGCACAGGAAGATACCGCGCAACACCATGCCCATAACCCGGTCCGGATGCGCCTGCGCATAAGCCAGCGCCAGGGTGGAGCCCCAGGAACCACCAAAGAGTACCCACTTCTCGATCCCCAGGTGCTCGCGCAGTACTTCCATATCTGCGACCAGGTCAGCGGTGGTGTTGTGCTCCAGATTGGCATGCGGGGTGGAACGTCCGCAGCCGCGCTGATCAAAAGTAATGATGCGATAGATCGACGGATCAAAGAAGCGTCGGCTGAGGGCATCACAACCGGCACCCGGACCGCCATGAATAAACACCACCGGCAAGCCATCTTCCTGACCACTTTCATCGACGTAGAGAACATGCGGTGGGGCCACTGCCAGCTCGTGACGGGCGTAGGGTTTGATCTCCGGATACAACAATTGCATGATGGGCTCCTGGCCTGTGCGCCAACGCGACGGACTTGCTGCTTTAGAGTAGTGCTGCCCTCTCCTCCGCGCCCGCGCCGCTATCTGGATAAAGCATCACATTACTGACCTGCGAGGCTGCTGTCACCTGTGCGCACGCTACTTATTATGCTAATCACGCTGACCCTTTGCGCCTGCGGCCCCTCCTCGCCGGATGAACGCCTGAATCAGGCCATCAACCAGTTGCAGGACGGCATAGAATCCCGCGACCGCGAGCAGGTAACCGCGCTGCTGCATCCCGAATTCAGCGCCCAGGATCAATTCGATAATGCCTGGGTGGAGCGCAATCTGCGGCTGATGTTTTTGCAGCACCAGCGCATCAATGTGTTGGTCAGTAGTCAGGATACGCAGATAGATCCCGGCTACCCCGAGCGCGCCGAAACCAAGGCGCGGGTGACCCTGACCGGCGCCGAGCGTTTTTTGCCCGAGAGCGCCGGTCAGTACGATATTCGCCTGCTCTGGCTGGATGATACCGGCGAGTGGCTGTTACGCGATATTGACTGGCAGCGGATCCGCTGAGGATGCTTGATGCCGCGCAGCTAGCCGCGCTGGCCAGTATCGCGTTGGGCCATGTCACACGTGAGTACCCACATAGCGAACCTATGCGCCTGCAATCGGCGGCAGACCTGTTGCCGCCCAGCCAACTGCATCCGGTGTTTTACGGCAGTTATGACTGGCACTCCTGTGTACACAGCTATTGGCTGCTGGCGCGCATTCGACGGCTACAGCCTGGGCTGGCCGAAACCATCGCTATTGAGACGCTGTTTGATCAGCAACTGACCCGGGCGAAGCTGGCGCAGGAGCTGGCTTTTTTTCAGCAACCCACAAAGGCAAGTTTTGAGCGCCCTTACGGCTGGGCCTGGTTGCTCAAACTGCAGGCTGAGCTAAGCGCCGACAGGACCGTCTGGGCCAGTGCATTGCAACCGCTGGCTGCGCATCTGGCACAACGGCTGTGCGACTACCTGCCGCGCCTGAGCGCGCCGATCCGCAGTGGCGCACACAACAACACCGCCTTTGCCTTGCTGCTCGCACTCGACTACGCCGAGTCCTGTGGGCATGCCGCGCTAAGCGCGCAGATCATACATAGTGCGCAGGCGTTTTATCGTGACGATCGCGATTGCCAGGCGTGGGAGCCCGGCGGCGAAGACTTTCTCTCACCCGCGCTGCAGGAAGCAGCGCTGATGCAACGTGTGCTGCCCAAAACGCAGTTCCAGCGGTGGTTTAGCGAGTTTCTACCGCGACTGGAGCAGGGCCAGCCTGCTAGCCTGTTGACGCCAGTCCAGAGTCGCGACCGCAGCGATGGCAAGCTGGCGCACCTGGATGGACTCAACCTCAGCCGCGCCTGGTGTCTGCAGGCACTGGCAACCGACCAACCAGCCACCCTGCAACAGCGCATGCAAGCCAGCGCAGCGGCTCATCTGCAAGCCAGCCTGCCGCATATCGACGGCGACTATATGGGCGAGCACTGGCTCGCCACCTTTGCCCTGCTGGCGTTACAGACGGCGCATTAACGTAGCTTGGTTTCACGCAGTCTGAGCATGAACTCCGGCGCGCCAAAGCTATCGGCGCACGCCTGCGCCCAATACTTCTTGAACACGGGCAACTCGGCACGCCCATCCAGCAATGCGCCCGGCTCCAGGAACTGAAACAGCTCACCGTAAGGCTGCACCTCATACTTGTTGACGCGACGCATGATGTGCTCCGGTCCCAACTCGCGCGGGTGACTCAAACCGGCGGCTTCCAGCAGATTGGCCAAGGCGGCCACCGTGTTGCGATGGAAGTGATAAACCCGCTCGCTTTTGTCCGCCACGTCCAGCTTGCCGCCGCGGCTCGGGTCCTGTGTTGCCACGCCGCTAGGGCATTTATCGTTATGGCAACTCAAGCTTTGAATACAGCCCAGCGAGAACATGAAGCCACGCGCACCGTTGCACCAGTCTGCACCAAGGGCCAGCGTGCGGGCGATGTTGAAGGCGCTGGTAATTTTACCCGCAGCACCCAGCGCAATATCCTCACGCAGGTTGGCGCCGACCAGGGTGTTATGCACCAGCAGCAAGGCATCGGTCATGGGCATGCCCAGGCGATTTATGAACTCCAGCGGCGCGGCGCCGGTGCCGCCTTCGCCGCCATCCACCACGATAAAGTCTGGCCGTTCACCGGTTTCCAGCATGGCCTTGGCAATCCCGAACCATTCCCAGGGGTGCCCGATGGCCAGCTTGAACCCGACCGGCTTGCCGCCTGACAGTTCGCGTAGCTGGGCAATGAAGGCCATCAACTCCAGCGGCGTATGAAAGGCAGAGTGCGCGGCGGGTGAGACCACATCCTCACCTACGGCGACACCGCGAGCCGCAGCGATTTCTGCGGTCACCTTGGCGGCGGGGAGAATACCGCCGTGCCCCGGCTTGGCACCCTGCGACAGCTTGATCTCGATCATTTTCACCTGATCAAGCTGCGCGTTACGAGCGAAGAGGTCGGGATCAAAGCTGCCATCGGGTTTGCGGCAGCCAAAGTAGCCAGAGCCGATCTCCCACACCAGATCGCCGCCGGGCTCGCGGTGGTAACGCGAGATCGAGCCTTCGCCGGTATCATGATAGAAACCGCCTTTCTTAGCGCCGCTATTGAGCGCCAAAATCGCGTTAGCCGACAGTGAACCAAAGCTCATGGCCGAGATATTGAACACACTCACATCGTAGGGTTTAAGTGTTTTCGGGTGACTGCCCACCGGAATGCGAAAGTCCTTATCAATAATATCCACCGGCGCCAGCGAATGATTCATCCACTCGTAACCCTCAGCGTTCATGGGAATCAGTGAGCCAAAGGGCTTCTTGTCGAGAATATTCTTGGCGCGCTGATAAACGATGTTGCGCTGCTCACGCGAAAACGGCAGTTCATCGGTATCGGACTGGATAAAGTATTGCCGTAACTCAGGCCCGATCGACTCGAGCAAATAACGGAAGTGCGCCACTCCCGGGTAGTTACGACTGATAGTGCGGCGCTTTTGCAGCACATCCCAGGTACCCATCAGCGCCAGCAAAGACAGCGGCACGGCAGCCAATAGCCACAGCAGTGAAACGAAGCTAAGCCCGAGGCTGATCAGCGCGCCGATCAGGCAAAACAGATAGGGAACATAACGCAGCGCTGACGCTGGTAATTGCATACAGCCATCCTTTGTCGATAAGGCAGGGGGATATTCGAGTCATAGCATATCCTCCCCGCCCCTATACGACCAATGCCGCCGGGTCAGCGCACACAGGCCGCCGCAATACAGGGAGAGACAAACAAGCCGCCCCGCCAGGCCCCCCTCAAGGTGCGAGTCGCCACCATCAACCACATGAGCGCCAGCAGAATCACCAGTGCGACCCCCATCTTATTGAAAAACCCGAGTTGCAATACGCTGCCGAGCTTGAGTGTGGCCAGGGCGTATACGCCCACTGGGAAGGTAAATCCCCACCATCCAAGGTTGAAGGGAACCCCATGACGGAAATAACGGATGGTGATTAATAATGCCAATAGCAGCCACCATAAACCCAAACCCCAGAGCAAAAGTCCGCCAATAACGCCCACCCCCTGCGCGACCATGCCGACTGTTTCCATACCGCGTGCGGCCAATACGCTAGCCGCGTCGGCGCCCAGCACCAGCAGACCCAATGCTCCAGTACCAATGGGGCCGAGTGACAGCAGGCTGGACGCCGCCATATTCTGATGCGGTAATTTGTGTACCGCCATGCGCAATAGCAGGATGACCAGAATACTCAGGGCCACTGGCACCGAATAGGCCCAGAGGACATAACTGACAATCAGCACCTGGTATGCCTGTTCGCCCGCCAGATAAGGTATCAGCAGCCCCCCGCTAACGGCAGCAACCTCAGCTGCGACAACCGGGAGCAGCCAAACGGCCGTCATCTGATCAATGCTGTGCTCCTGATGCGTAAACATCAGGTAAGGAATGCTGACGCCGCAGATGAGCGCAAGCGCGACGTCGAACCACCACAGCGGCAGCGCCACTGCGACCAGTTGCTCCCCCCAGTAAGGCACGCCGAAGGCCAGCACCCCATTGATAATAGTCGCCAATCCCATGGGAATGGTGCCAAAAAACATCGAGACGGTAGCGTGGCCGAACACTCGCTTGGCTTCATGGAAGAAGAACAGCCAGCGCGCTGCGTACAAAAGCATGAACAGGCAGAAGAGGCCGATATTGATTAACCAAAGGGTGCGCCCCACCAGTTGCATGCCGGGTAAGGGTAACTGCGGCAAAGCCAGCGCCAAAATGCCGGTTCCCATAGTGACGGCGAACCAGTTTGGCGTGAACTGCCGTATCACCTCACGCGGGTGCTCCAACTGACGTAAAGGGCGTATTTGCAGCAAGCCGCTGCTCGCTAATCTGGCAAACATGAGATGAGCTCCGATTAAATTCCATTTAATTATAGAGCCCTCTCATATCGATATAAGCGAGTAATACACGTTACGTATATCGGATTTACCGATCATTCTCGTCAACCACGCTGCCTGCGCAGACTGGCATCCTTTGTGCTTCAATCAATACAAAAAGTAGAGCCAGAGTTTGACCATGAAGCCGCTTGCCACCACATGCCAGGCACCCGACCAACGCCTGATCAGCCTGCAAAGTACCTGCCTGATTGCCCTGTGCTTTCGGGAGCAGGCCTTGGCAGTTGCGCCTCTGCTGGAACAAACCGGTCTCAGCCTGAGCGATCTGGAAACACCCACCCGGCTGATCACGCCAGAGCAGGAGCAACAAGTATTCGCCAATGCCGCGCGTGTGAGCGCCAGTCCGCTCTTGGCGCTACAGCTGGGGCAGCGCATGCGCGTATCGGCCTACGGGCAGCTCGGCTACGCAATGCTCTCGGCGCCTACGCTGGGCGAGGCGCTAAATGTCATGCTGGCTTTCCCCGTGCTACTCGGCAGCTATTTCAGACTCTCATTAGAGCCACTGAGCAGCGGTCTTATCGCCCTGCGCGCAGATCAGTACCATGAAAACCCGGCATTACAGCTATTCAACATCGAGCTGTGCCTGTCGTCCATCAAAGCCATGTTGGACGACGCACTGGGGCAACCGCTGGCCCTTACTGCGGTGCACCTGAGTACGCCACAACCTGCGCACAGCGCCGATTATGAGCGCTACTTTGGCACCTGCACGGTAACTAGCGCACAAGCAGCCGAGCGCCTGGTATTTGAGTGCGCCGCACTGCAAGCAAGCCTGCCACTGGCCGATCCGGTAACTCATTTCGAGGCACGGCGCCAATGCCAGGCGGCTCAGGACAACTTCAGCACTCACGCACTCTCACCGCTGGTCAGCCACCTCTGTGCACAGCTGGAGCAACAGCTGGAAGCACCGCCCAGCCTGACCCAGTTGGCCGAGCAACTGCACTGCACTACGCGTACCCTGCGCCGCCACCTGCAGAAGGCGGGCTGCGGCTATCAGCAGCTGCTCGACCGGCTGCGTTTTCAGCGCGCCAAACTGCTGCTCAATCGCCAACAATTGCCCATTTACGCTATCGCTGAGGAACTGGGGTTCAGCGAAACGGCCAGTTTCCGTCACGCCTTTTTGCGCTGGTCCGGTACCACACCACGTGCCTGGCGACAGGGACAAACGCTCGGCGAGACTAACCTCTAAGGTCCACAACCGTTAATAGCAAAACGGTTACCCCCCCCTGTCCGTTTCAATCCCTTTTATGTCCATCTGCACTATTTCAACCTGCGTGTCTGAACGCCATGATCGGTACCAAGGCTGGCCAGTAGCCGCAACCGTCACCCCATCAAGGATTCATCATGCAGACTTTCTACAGCGAAGATCATCGCCTGCATCACGCCAACGCAGAACTGAACGAAGGGCAACTGATGCCCTGCTTTGAAATGCCTTCACGCGCTGACATGGTGCTGGCGCAGGTCAAACGAACCGAATTGGGGCCTATCAGCGCGCCGCTGGATTATGGCATTGAACCCATCAAGCGAATCCACGATGCCGACTTTGTCGATTTCATTCAGACCGCCTGGCCGCGCTGGAGCGCATTGGGCCGGGAACATGACATGCTGCCGCTGGCATGGCCTATGCGCCGAATGCCCATGCGCTGCCCCGACGATATTGACGGCCAACTCGGTTACTACAGCTTCGATGCAGGCGCGCCGCTCACAGCCAACAGCTGGCAGGCGATCTACAGTAGTGCCCAGGTGGCACTCAGCGCTCAGGCCCATATCGTTGCCGGCGCACACAGCGCTTTTGCCTTGTGCCGCCCGCCCGGGCACCACGCCGGCATCGATTATATGGGCGGCTATTGCTATCTGAACAACGCCGCTATCGCCGCTCAAGCCATGCTGGATCAAGGCGCACGCCGAGTCGCTATTCTTGACGTCGACTTCCACCACGGCAACGGCACCCAGGACATGTTCTATCAGCGGGCCGATGTGCTGTTCACTTCGATTCACGGTGACCCACGCAACGAATATCCGTGCTTTTCGGGCTATGCCGACGAACGTGGCGAAGGCGTCGGCCTGGGCTACAACCTCAACTACCCGTTGCCTGCCGGCAGCAACTGGGACGCCTGGTCTCGGGCGCTGAATGACGCCTTGCGGCAGATTGCTGGCTTTGGTGCCGATTATCTGGTGGTTTCGCTAGGTGTAGATACCTACCTCGCCGACCCAATTTCCAGCTTTAAACTCGACAGCCCGGACTACCTGACCATGGGCGAAATGATCGCCAAACTGGGACTGCCAACACTGTTTGTTATGGAGGGCGGCTACGCCGTAGAAGAGATCGGTATCAATGCCGTCAATGTACTCACCGCTTTCGACGCTACCGTCACAGCTCAGGGAGAAGTCCAATGAAACCTATCAACATGGCACGAAAACTGGGGCTCGTTGCCCCACTGGCAGCGCTATCCTTTAGCGCGATGGCCGCTGACGAGGTCAAACTCTATAACTGGTTTGACTACACCCCACAGTCGGTATTGGACGGTTTTCAGGCTGAAACCGGCATTGCCCCCACGCTGGACACCTTCGATTCCAACGAGGTGCTGGAAGCAAAACTGCTGTCAGGCCGCTCCGGTTACGATGTTGTAGTACCCAGTGACAGCTTCCTGGCCAAACAACGCCAGGCCGGCGCCTTTCAGGCGCTGGACAAGAGCCTGCTACCCAACCTTGGCAACCTCAATCCCGATTTGCTGAAAGTATTAGAAGCCAGCGATCCCGGTAATCAATATGCAGTGCCCTACATGTGGGGCACCAACGGCATCGGTTTCAATATCGACAAGGTGCGTGAGGTCATGGGCGAGGACGCCCCGGTTGACTCCTGGTCGCTGGTATTCGAGCCGGAGAATATGAAGAAGTTGTCTGAGTGCGGCGTTGCCTTCCTCGACTCTCCGTCCGAGATACTTCCCGGCGCCCTGCACTATCTGGGTCTGGACCCGAACAGCACGCGCGCCGAGGATTATGAAGCGGCAACCGCCTTGATGAGCAAGATCCAGCCCTACGTGCGCTACTTCAACTCGTCACGCTTTCTGAACGATCTGGCCAATGGCGAGATCTGCGTCGCCGTGGCTTGGTCTGGCAGTATTCTGCAGGCTGATTCGCGCGCCAAGGAAGCGAATAACGGCGTCCACCTGGACTATCGCATTCCCAAGGAGGGCGCTCAGGTCTGGTTTGACCTGATGGCCATACCCAAAGACGCGCCCAACCCAGCCGCAGCGCACGCTTTCATCAACTATATTCTCAAACCAGAAGTCGCAGCCGAAATCAGCAACGTAGTTGGCTATGCCAATCCCAACGCGGCGGCCACACCACTGGTCAAGGAGAGCTTGCGTAACAACCCCGGCGCCTACCCACCACCTGAGGTGCAGGAACGCCTGTTTACGCTCAAGCCGCTGCCGATGGCTGCCGAGCGGATTCGTACCCGTGCCTGGAACCGCATCAAGACAGGACAATAAGTCTTGCTGTTATCTGCCACGCATTAACAGAAAACCCGCAGCGATGCGGGTTTTCTGTTTCAGTACAACACCTGAAGCGGCGCGTTACATCCCCATCGGCTTGACGCCAATCAGTACGCCATGCAGATAGAAGGCAAAGGCTGCCCAGGCAACCAAACCAACTATGACCGCCAGCGCATCCATCGCCGGCTTGCCTTTGCCGTAACTGACGCCGGCCAGGCGATCGCGCTTGCGTGATACCACAAACAAGGCCACGGCCCAGGCCAGAAAGCCGCCAAACAACAACAGATCAGCCAGCGAGCCATTGGCTAGCAGGTGGGCCAACGCCCAGAATTTCACCCCCAGTAACATCGGATGACCGACCCGAGCCTTCATGCAGGTGCCCGGGATGTAGGTTGCGGCCAGCAGGATAAATGCAGGAATGGTCAGCAGCGCGGCCAGGTGGCGCGTCCAGACCGGCGACACCCACAACCAGGTCGGATCGAGCCGCGCTTGGCCGTAGCCGTAAATGATCAACACAAGACCCACGATGGACGCCAGTGCATAGATCCCCTTCCAGGCCATCAGGCCCTTGGCAGCAATCTGCTTGGCGCGCCATTCAGGAGCAAACAGGCGCGTGGAGTGCACGCCAAGAAATAGTATCAGGCCGAGGATCAGCAACAGCATGCGAGCGTCCTTCTATAGATAAAATCACGGAGTGGCAGCGGTATCTTCCGCTGTCCAGGTCAGCCACGCCTATGCGCGTAGTCAGAGAAGACAATGCACCAGTGCGGCCTTGCAGGCAACAGCCGCGAGAGTAGCCGCCGTTGCCCCGGGTTGCTTACTGCAGCCGCGCAGTCAGTGCATCGCCGGACTCAGCCTTGAGTATCAATGCGCCGGTATCACTTACCGCAAAGCTGCTGACGTTTTCCAGTGCCTGCAGAAAACGCGACTCCTGCTGACCCATCGCCCCAACACAGGCCATGCGCGTGGTGACAAGTTGGCTTACCGTTAGCCTGTTACCAGCTACAGCGTAGGCGCCAGCGTAGTTGTTACAAGAGGCCCGTCCCGACACCCGCCCATCATTACCGAAGTTAAGCGTCACCCGCGAGCGATCGATAATCCCGCCCTGATTGATGTCTTCCACCACCCATTCACCCGCCTGCAACAGCAGTGCGCCAGCTGGCTCACACTCGGGATAGGACTGCCCCTTGATCACCAACATCCCCTTGTCACCCTTTGACCAATAGCTGGTTGAACTGTCGCCCGGCACTTCGTACTTGGCGCCAGAGCCAGAGCGCACTTGCTCAAGCACATACTTGTCACTGCCGGCCTCGAGCGTCATCTGATCGCCGCTGAATACCGTGCGCACCGGTAGCGACCCGCAGCTCATGATGGCAACGACAGGTTCAGCCCCGCGCGGTGGCGGTGGCGCGGATCCAGAAGGGCGCTGCGAGCTGGCACAGGCTGTCAGTAATACCAAGGAGCCCAGCAGGGCCGTTGTTAAAGCGGGGCGAAAACGCATCAAACATCTCCTTTGCGAGTAACATCATCAGTGCTTAGAGTAGCTATTCCCTACTCCAAGCGCTGTCTTAAGAGAGCATTCAGGGCAAATAAATCTGCCCTTCCAGGTAAAGTACGGCCAAACCACTGACCTGCACATGGTCCTCCTGCACAACACAGTCCAGCCTCCCACCACGGCTTGAAGCCTGGATGGCCAGCAACTCGGTTTTACCCAAGCGCTCGGCCCAGTATGGCGCCAACCCGGCATGGATGGAGCCGGTGACCATGTCCTCCAGTCCGCCATTGCTAGGCCAAAAGTAACGCGAGACACAATCAGACCGATCACCCGGCGCCGTAACCACCACATCGCGCGGCCCCAGCAACTTGAGTTGCTCAGGGTCAGGTTGCACCTCTAAAACGCTGCGCTCATCGTCATAGACGGCAAACCAGGCTTGTCGATTGACCAACACCTGCACCGGCGGCAGGGAGAGCCCGGCCAACAGCGCCGCGGGCACCTCGGTTACAGGCTCTGGCTCAAGCCGCGGGAAGCGCATGCTAATACGCCCATCGGCCTCACGACTGACTTTTAAATCACCCACGGCGGGAGCGCTGAAAATGACAGTATCCAGTTCAGGCTGCTGGCGGAACAGTACAAAGGCACTGGCCAAGGTGGCATGACCGCAGAAGTCGACTTCGCACAACGGCGAAAACCAGCGAATGGCATGCCGCCCGTGATCACCCGCGACAATGAAAGCGGTCTCGGACAGGTTATTTTCCTCGGCAATGGACTGCATCAACTCCGCCGAAAGCCAATACTGCAGAGGTACCACAGCAGCGTAGTTACCCTTGAACAGGGTGTCGGTGAAAGCGTCTACCTGGTAGATCGGCAGCTGCATGACCAGCTCCTTGAATAAAAAACGCTAGCCTAACGCAATCGCTTTGACGCTATGCGATACAGTTTGCAACCCACTAAACACAACAGCCCACAGGCTCAGAACCGAGACCCCTCCGTTTGCAGAAAGGCTGCCTCATCGGCCGTAGTCGGGCGCACGAGGATACTGTTGCGGTGTGGATAACGGCCAAAGCGCTCGATAATACGCTTATGCTTGAGCTCTGAGCGCAGGTTGTCCTGCATACCCGGCGCGCTAAACAGCTTGACCGCCTGCTCATGCATTCGCAGTGACTCGCTATGCATAAAGGGCATGTACATAAAGGCACGCAAGGTGACGGGCAGCTGCTGGTCGGAACCGCCAGCAATGGCCTCCTGCGCCAGCACCAATGCCATCCCGTCACTGGCAAAGGCACGCGGGGTATCGCGCCAGATGTTGCGCGAGAACTGATCGAGCACGATAATTTCCGCCAGTCGGCCGAGCGGCGTACCGCGCCAGTTAACCAACTCTGCTCGTTCCGCTCGCTCATGCAGCGAGCCAAAACGCTCTTTGATAAAGCGATCCAGCCCGGGATCCTTACGCCACCACTGTATTGGTCTGAGTTCGGTAAACCAGAACTCCAGCACCTCATCAACTGCCGACACCCAAAGCTCCTCTTGCCTAGTATGCGATTGTCGAAGTCGCGCCCGACATATAGGGGTCAGATCGATCAAATCCGGATCGGTTCCACGCGTGGTCGCCGCACTTAGCCGACGCAGGGACCTCGCCAGTGCATTGCGCCCATGACTTGACGAGCCCTATCAATCAGGCTCAGCCGTAAAGCCGCGACACACCGCCGCGAGCTTATTCCCGTCCGGGTCGCGCACATAAGCACTGAAAAAGTCCGGATTGTACTGGGGACGCAATGCCGGCTCGCCTTCATCACTACCGCCATTTGCGAGTGCGGCCGCGTGAAAGTCTCTTACCTGCTCCCAGCTATTTGCTTTGAACGCAACCATAGTCCCGTTGCCCACAGTCGGCGGCTTAGCATTGAACGGCTCACAGAGCCAAAGCGCCAATTCCTTCTCACCCTGGTTCTCATAAAACCCCCAGCCAGCCCAGCCCTGCCAGTCGTCTTCCTCTCCGGGGGTGGCGCAGCGCTGAATGCCCAACGCACCCATGACAGGATCGTAAAATCGGATACTGCGTTGCAAGTCACTGGTACCCAAAGTCATATAAGAAAACATGCCGCCACTCTCGCGCCTGAAGCAATAAAGAGTCAGCATAACCGCCCGGCAATCGGAAGGCATTATTTAGACATCAATGCATTACTTCGCTATCATTGCGCGCCGCTGAGCAATCAGCCCATCACTACGCCCAATAGACAGCCGCCTGTTTATCGGCGCTTTTAAGCGTTAAATCTAGGTATTATCCGCTTAATTTAGTCAGTTTCATGCGCACGCGCGATTTGTAACACTGGCGTGACAAAATACTTCGCTCTAAAAATACGTTGAATACAAACTATGTCCAATTCCAATATCCTGGCTATCGCCACCCCTGAGAGCGCGTCTTTCGACGCCAACGACTTCAGCCACCAGCGCTTTAAGGTGTTCACCGCCAAGCAGCTGAATCAGATATCCCAGCTACAAAAGCTCAGCCCAGACCAGCGTTTTGAGATGCAGGTAGTCGCCAGCGTGCTGCCATTCCGCGTTAACCAGTACGTGATCGATGAACTGATCAACTGGCAGAATGTACCCAATGATCCTATTTTTCAGCTGACCTTTCCGCAGCGCGGCATGCTCAAGCCTGAGCACTACGACCGCGTGGCCGATGCCCTGACCAGCGGCGCGGACCAGCCAACGCTAAAGCACATCATCAGCGAGGTGCGTGGCGAGCTGAATCCCCATCCCGCAGGCCAACTTGAACACAATATCCCCAAGATTGACGGCGAAGTGGTTGAGGGCCTGCAACACAAGTACCGGGAAACAGTCCTGTTCTTCCCCAGCTCTGGTCAGGTGTGCCACAGCTATTGCACCTTCTGCTTTCGCTGGGCGCAATTCGTCGGTGACAAGGACCTGAAGATAGCTGCGCGCGAGTCGACGCAGCTGCAGGACTATCTGCGCGAACATCCAGAAGTAACTGACATACTGGTCACCGGCGGCGACCCGTTGGTTATGAAGACGCGTAACCTGCGCGCCTATCTCGAACCGCTGCTGAGCGACGAGTTCGCCCACGTGCGTACCATCCGCATTGGCTCCAAAGCACTGACATTCTGGCCACAACGGGTGGTGACCGATGATGACGCTGAGGACCTGTTGGCGTTATTCCGCGAGATCCAGGCCGCCGGCAAGCACCTGGCGCTAATGGCTCACTACAACCATTGGCAGGAACTGGAGCCCGAGATCGCGCGCGAAGCCATTCGCCGCGTACGCGCAACCGGCGCGCAGATTCGCGCCCAGGGTCCGCTGCTGGCGCACATCAACGACAGCGCCGAGGTCTGGGCGCGGCTATGGCAGACCCAGGTCGAGCTGGGCATCATTCCGTACTACATGTTTGTCGAGCGTGATACCGGTGCCCGCCACTACTTTGAAGTGCCATTGATCAAAGCCTGGCAGATCTACCGTGACGCTATGCAGAATGTCTCGGGCATTGCCCGCACCGCTCGCGGCCCTTCCATGAGTTCACATCCGGGCAAGGTCGAGATCCAGGGTGTTACCGAGATCCATGGCGAGAAAGTGATTGCCCTGCGCATGATCCAGGGCCGTGATCCTGACTGGGTACAGCGGCCGTTCTTTGCCAAATACAACCCTGAGGCAACCTGGTTGAATCATCTTGAGCCAGCCTTTGGTGAGGAGAAGTTTTTCTTCGAGGACTGATAAAAAACCCCGCCGATAGGCGGGGTTTTTATGGCACTGAAAGCACGCCCCTGGAACCAGGCCACTAGCTGAATAAGGCACAAGAGAACGCATACAGAAGCAACCAAAATACGTGTTGCCTGTCGACTGAGAGTACCCGCCAGTGGCGACTAAGACACCTTGAAGTTACTCATGAGCTTCTGCAGGTCAGCACTCAGCGTTGCGACCTCTTGGCTGGCACGCGCAGTCTGCTCTACCCCTTCCGTAGTCTCTTCAGACACCATCTGAATGTTGGTGATATTCCTGTTGATCTCGTGAGTCGTCGAAGACTGCTCCTGCGCAGAGGCAGAGATCTGCATACTCATTTCAAGAATGGTATTAACCGACTTTGTCACCGACGCCAGGAACTCTCCTGTTTGCTCGGCTTTTGCAAGTGTCGCGCCTGACTTATTCCTGCTCGCATCCATGATGCTCACGGCGTTTCCAGCCCCTTCCTGCAGCTGCGAAATAATCACTTCGATTTCGGCTGTCGACTCCTGAGTGCGCTGGGCCAGGGTTCTTACTTCATCGGCAACAACGGCGAACCCTCGTCCTTGCTCGCCAGCTCTCGCCGCCTCAATAGCAGCATTAAGCGCGAGCAAGTTGGTCTGCTCGGCGATGTTTCTTATTACGTCGAGCACGGTACCAATATTTGAATCGCCCCCAGTATCCTAGACACTCGCCAGACTCTGGTAATGACGCTTTTCGTACTCGACCGGTGACAGGTCACCACTCGTGCCGTGCCGGCGCCTTGGGTTATAAAACATCTCAATGTAATTGAACACGTCTTGTCTTGCAGCCTCGCGTGTTGGATAGATTTGTCGCTTGATTCGCTCCCGTTTGAGTAATTGAAAGAAGCTTTCAGCTACCGCGTTGTCATGGCAGTTTCCCCTGCGGCTCATGCTGCCCACCAGGTGATTCGCTTTCAGGAAACTCTGCCAGTCCCCGCTACTAAACTGACTGCCTTGGTCCGAATGAACCATCACACATCCTTGCGGCTTGCGACGCCACACTGCTGCTAACAGCGCGTCTAGCGCCAAGTCAGATGTCATGCGCGGCTTCATCGACCAGCCGACAACCTGACGCGAGAACAGGTCGATAACCACGGACAAATACAACCAGCCTTCGTAGGTGCGGATGTAAGTAATGTCTGTCACCCAGGCAACATTGGGCGCCGCTACATCGAACTGGCGATCCAAGTGATTGGGTGAAACTACCGCAGGCTTCCCACCGTAATGACCAGGGCGGCGGCGATAACCCGTCTGTGAGCGCAATCCCTCGCAGCGCATGAGGCGGGCTACCCTGTGCTTACCGCAAGCCTCACCCGCTTCACGAAGATCCAGATGAATTTTGCGATAGCCATACACGCCGCCGCTTTCCAGCCAAGAGTGTTTTATCTGGCCCAACAGACGCTGATCTTCCCGAGCGCGATCAGACAGCTTGTTGCGACACCATGCATAGTAACCGCTGGGGTGCACAGTCATCATTTTGCACAGGCGGCGCACGGGATATTTGTCCACTTGGCTCTGAATAAACGCGTACCTCAGTCGGACTCTCTGGCGAAGTACGCGGTGGCCTTTTTTAATATATCTCGCTCTTCTGATACGCGCTTGAGCTCGGCCTTCAATCGCCGGTTCTCAGCCTGAAGATCATCATCCTGCTGTCGCTGGGCGGTGGGCTTGGAGTAGCGCTTGATCCACTGATAAAGACTGTGGCCTGACACGCCCAATCGGGCGGCGACCTCGGCAACAGAGTGGCCTCGGTCAGCCACCTGTTTGACGGCTTCAATTTTAAATTCTTCGGTGTAGCGTGAGTTGCTCATTGGACCTCCTGGGTGCCTCGATTATAAGGCCTGGAGGTGTCTACGAAACTAGGGGCGATTCAATTAACGCTGTGCGATTTAAGCTTATCCAGCGTCTCCGCCGAATTGGTCATATCGGCTGCGAGCGCTCTGAGTGCCAACAGCGTCTCATTGACCAGTTTGTTGCCTTCACTCGCTTCTACGTCAGCATCATTCGCCGCGTCGGTCGCGGACGCTGTATTGCGCGCAACCTCCTCCACAGCGGCCGTCATCTGGTTGATCGCAGCGGCCACCATAGCGGTCTCACTGTTCTGTTTCGACATATTCTCACTGGAGCTCAAACTAACCTGCTTCATCTGCGCGGCAGCGGTCGCCAGCTGGTTTGCAGAACCCACCGCTTCGATAATGATGGTCTGCAGCTTGGCGATGAATGCATTGAAATACTCACCCATTTCGCCGATCTCGTCTCGACTCCTCACCTCCACGCGCTTGGTCAAATCCCCATTACCCTCAGAGATGTCACGCAATATCGCATTGGATGCCCTAACCGGCTGCGTAATGCCGCGAATAACAAAGAGCGCAATGACTACGCCTAGTGCGATCGCAGTCAAGGTGCCAAAAATACTGAAGCTTTTCGCAAATAATGAAGCGTTTTGCTGTTGTTCGGCGCGCACCGCTATCAAGGTCTCCTCTGCCTCAACAAGTTCTTTAACCACGCCTCGAAGCTTGTCCATATAGAACTTGCCCTTACCTTCACGCATCAGAGTCGTTACACCCTCAATAGTCATAGGGTAAAGATTCATCTCTCTACGGGCGTCGATTTCGGGTTGCGCGGCCTCGCGGATCCAAGCGGCCACACTGCTCTCGAGCGCCTGAACCTCGGCATTGGATACAACAGAGATGCTGGCCAGGCGCTCAAGGTCGGCTATATGACCCTGAAGACTGGCCTGCCCTTGTACAAAGGGCTCCAGCGAAACATCCTGACCGGTTAACAGAAAACCACGCTGCCCGGTCTCCATATTGACCAGATCCAACGTGATCAAGGTAATCAGCTCGGTACCACGCGCATTGTTTTCACTCTCAAACTTCGACTGCAGGCCGGCCAGAGTGGCCCTAATGCCATCGAAAATATCCTTACCCACAGTCCGTGAGGAGATATCCTTGAAGTGCTGAACGGCCTCCGCACCGCGGGTTACCTCTCTACGAGCACTGATCTCAGGCTCTGCGACCTCGGTCAGCCAGCTTGCTTGCAGTCTATCCACCTCTTTCCAGCGCGCCACCTGAGCCGGATTATCGCTGGTGAGTTTTTGACCACTCTCAATCAAAGCAGCGAAGCGTTCCTTACCATCGTTGTACGGCTCCAGGTATTCATCCTGCCCGGTAATCATGAATCCACGCTGACCGGTTTCCATGTCCAGCATTGCTGCACTGACCGCTTCAGCATTACGAATCACCAGGTGGGTATGATTCACCCACTTGGAGGCATCAATAATAGAAGAGACGCTAAAATAAACGGCTATGGAAACAATGCACATAAGTGCCAGAATCAACCCATAGCCAGCAGAAATCTTGGGACCAATCTTCATGTTGTGCAGAAAGTTCATTTCCCCTCCACTGGGCACCGGGCAGCTTCCTTCCCTTCGGGGCCTGGGTCAGCTCCAAGTTTTTTAGCCACTGTTTTTAAGATAGACACAGATATGACTATCGGCGAGGGCACATATGACTTTAGCGGAGATTTGCGTGAAGCTCAGGTTGGTACCTTGGCACTGTTGAGCGATCAAGGACGACTACCCATGCCATCTGGACTTAGCCAAACAAGCCCAGAGCTGCAACGGCGCACTACCGCAACATGGCGTGCCTGTCCTGCAAACAACAGCTACTGTCAGCCTAATGTGGGTATTTGTATCCACAGGGCAAAAAAGCCCAGAAAAATCCAAAAGCCGCAGAACAACCAGGGGGAACGCTTGGAAAACGCCAAGGATTTGCGCTGCCCACTGAAGGTCGACTCCCAATCCGAAAATAACGGAAATTCATCATAAGCCTGTCCAAAAGCGGATTCGTGCTGCAGCAAACCACTCTGCTTGGCATACCAATGATCAATAATGTCGCAGGCAGCCTTTATCCCGGGCCAGGCACTGAACGAGCTGAGAATACCGAAAACCGCGAGCGTGGTAGGCACCACCAGAGTAAACAGCTCACCCCAATGGGGGTTGCTGTTGGCCATGCAGGAAGCGTAGGCAATAACCAGAAAGGACTGCGCCGTTAGATACGCATTGGTGCGGTTGGCCAGGTTACCCGTCTCATTAAATATCTCGCGCCGGTAAAAATCCAGGCGCTCCTTGGGCGTCGTGAGCATTTGCAGCGCCGGGTCAGACTGCGGTGGCTCAGGCTTGTGTGGATGAATGATCATGTCCGTCCTCGTCGCGTCCCTAACGCTAATGTGAAAAACCAAACTGCCTTTAGTTCCTGATAGAGAAACAAACGACAAAGGGTACTGCCAGGGGAGCGTCAACAAAAAAGGCGCTGCCCCTTGCAGAGCAGCGCCCTTATACAGCAGCGATCAATCAGTAAGGACAGTTACCACGGTATTCGGAAATGCTGAAGTCCGACTCATGGTTTGGTCCGCACAGGAACTGATTGTAGCGACCGTCTTCATCCAGATGCAGCTTCATCCAGGATACGCCCAAGCGCCCCAACACGTCGTCATTAAAGCCGCCACCGTTAGCGCAGAAGTGGCTACCGTTATTAATCTCGACGAACGCCTTATCGATGCTCGAAGGCAGTGCATTGTAGAACGGCGAAGCGTGCAGTCCGACCGGCGCAACGACGTCGGACTCACAAGCAAAGATCATGGTTGGCGCTTCAGCACGGCGCGCATAGTAGCTGCTGGTATCCCATGGTGCGAGCGGAATGGCTGCTTTGATGCGGCCCTGGCTGGCTACGCGAATAGTACCGCCGCCACCCATCGACCAACCGATCACACCCAGACGATTGGTATCGATCATGCCCTGAACCGGACTGCCGTTATCGCTGTTCTGATCAACCAGATAGTCCAACGCGGCATTAATCTGTGTGGCACGGCTCGGCGGCTGATCAAAGCCGGTGTTAGTGTCGATCGTCATCACGACAAAGCCGTAGGACGCCAGCTTCGGCCCCCACCATTCAATGGAAGATTCTGCAGAGACATAACCTGGTATGACCACGATGGCCGCCATGGTCCCGCTAACGTCCTCGGGGTAATGAATGGTACCGCCACCAAAGCCGCCTACCAGACCGGAGACCCGCTCGGTATCAACGCTGTACTGGCCGCGTGCGGCCTCCAAAAAGCTCACAGTCGGATCAGGGCCACGCTGATAGCCAGAGCCGTTACCAGGGTCAGTCGGCTCCCCTGGCGGTGGATTGGTTGCCATCGCGGCCGAGGACATCATCAGCGCGCCAGTGGCCAAGAGAGCAAACAGGGTGTTGCACTTTTTCTTCATCATTTATTGAGTCTCCGTGAAGCATTATTGTTTTAACTACGGATGCTGGCTCGCCTTAAAACAGGGGCCATCGCAAGGGATAAAGCTGCCTCGGGACAAATACTACAGATGACTCAAGTCGATTCAATTCGCCCATGCGGGTGAAAAACAACATGTCAGGGATGATGGTTCACTTGACCGGGTGATAGGAAGAACAGGGGAGTGTCCAAGGTTATGATGGCGCGATTGACCTCGGTTAGTAGTCGCGCATCGACAGCCATAGAATCGCAGATACAAAAAAACCCCGCCCGGAAGACCGGTGCGGGGTTTTTCTTTGGTCTGTTTTCAGACCAGGCTATCAGCCTTTGCTGGCGCGCTTGCGCTCGTTCTCGTTCAAGAACTTTTTACGCAGACGGATCGACTTGGGCGTTACTTCTACCAGCTCGTCGTCGTCGATGAACTCCAGCGCCTGCTCAAGAGTGAACTTGACCGGCGGAACCAGGGCGATGACTTCATCCTTGCCGGAGGCACGCATGTTGTCGAGCTTCTTGCCCTTGGTGGGGTTGATCACCAGATCGTTGTCACGGCTGTTGATACCGGCCAACTGACCTTCATAAATTTCCTGGCCTGGCTCAAGGAACAACTTACCGCGGCTTTGCAGTGTTTCCAGCGAGTAAGTCAGTGCCTTACCTGTTGCCATGGAGACCAGAACGCCGTTCTGGCGCTGACCCACGTCACCCAGCTTGACCGGACCATAGTGACTGAAAGTACTGGTCATGATGCCGGAACCAGAGGTCATGGTCAGGAAGGTGTTACGGAAACCGATCAAACCACGTGCTGGAATGTTGTACTCCAGACGGATACGACCCTTGCCATCCGGAACCATGTTGGACAGATCACCCTTGCGCAGACCCATCTGTTCCATGATCGGACCCTGATGCTGGTCTTCGATGTCGATGATGACATTTTCATAGGGCTCATGCTTTTCGCCGTCTACTTCCTTGACCACAACTTCTGGACGAGAAATACCCAGCTCAAAGCCTTCGCGACGCATGGTTTCGATCAGTACCGACAGGTGCAACTCACCACGACCTGACACCTTGAACTTGTCAGCGCTATCGCCTTCTTCAACGCGCAGTGCCACGTTGTGCAGCAGTTCCTTTTCCAGACGCTCCTTGATGTTGCGGCTGGTTACGAACTTGC
Source organism: Pseudomonas neustonica (assembly GCF_003797945.1). Lineage (GTDB taxonomy): Bacteria > Pseudomonadota > Gammaproteobacteria > Pseudomonadales > Pseudomonadaceae > Halopseudomonas > Halopseudomonas neustonica. Next base: position 274,149 of record NZ_RKKU01000002.1, on the reverse strand, counting down.
CTTCCTTACCCGCGAAAGGTGAATCATTGACCTGGAAGGTCATGCTCACAGTCGGCTCATCAACGCTCAGGGGCGTCATGGCTTCAACGTTTTGCTGATCGCACAGGGTGTCGGAGATGAACAACGGATCAAAACCGCTGATGCAGATGATGTCACCCGCCTGGGCATCGTCAACCTCGACACGCTGCAGACCGTGGTGACCCATGATCTTCAGGATACGGCCGTTGCGCTTTTTGCCGCTGGCGTCGATGGAGGTAACCGGGCTGTTTGCCTTGATCTTGCCGCGACGAATGCGGCCAATGCCGATAACACCCAAGAAGCTGTTGTAATCCAATGCCGAAATTTGCATTTGGAAAGGCCCGTCCAGATCAACGTCTGGAGGTGGCACGCGATCAACTACGGTCTGGAACAGCGGGGTCAAATCTTCCGACATTTCCTCTGGATCCATACCAGCAATACCGTTTAGGGCGGAGGCATAAACAAAAGGAAAATCCAACTGCTCGTCGGTGGCACCCAGGCTGTCAAACAGGTCAAAAACCTGGTCGATAACCCAATCAGGACGCGCGCCTGGGCGGTCAATCTTGTTGACTACAACGATGGGACGCAGGCCAGCCTGGAAGGCTTTCTGGGTTACAAAGCGGGTTTGCGGCATGGGGCCGTCAACCGCATCGACCAGCAGCAGTACTGAGTCAACCATGGACATGACACGCTCAACCTCGCCACCGAAATCGGCGTGGCCGGGGGTGTCAACGATGTTGATGTGGTAACCGTTCCAATTAATGGCGGTGTTTTTCGCCAGGATGGTAATGCCGCGTTCCTTTTCCTGGTCGTTGGAGTCCATGATGCGCTCAGACTCCAACTCCTTGCGGTCCAGCGTACCGGACTGGCGGAGAAGGGCGTCAACCAGGGTAGTTTTACCGTGGTCAACGTGGGCGATAATGGCGATATTACGAAGATTCTCGATCACTTTGAACGTCCTGGATGGCGCGGCACTTGAGCCGGCTAACTGGAAAAAAGAGGTGGGCATTATACAGACCCAAGCATGACAGTGTATGTTTTTTGCACGCCCAAGCCCAATTGCACTGCATTAACAGGCATAAAAACCGCCAGACGGCTCGTTATTGCCGTCCTGACGGGCCTAACTTTTGGGCAAACGCAGAACCCGCACATTACCGTAACCGGCATCGAGCAGATACTGCGCATGGAGCTGACTCATTACACCCTTCTCACAATACAGCAGGAAGGCACGAGATGCGTCCAGTGTCGTAAATGCACTGTTGAGACGATAAAAAGGTATCTGCTGTACTTCTACCCCTGGCAACTGCAAGGGCCTTAACTCCTGCTCGTCCGGGTGGCGGATGTCCAGCACCACTTGCCCGGCCAGTGCGCTGCTGACCACCTCGACCTCGGCACCGCCCGCCATCACCTGATCCAGCTCACTACAATCGGTATAGGTTGCGCCAGCTAACGCTTGATTCAGCACCTCAAAGTCAAAACACGCCTCGACCTCTTCTACTTTAGCCACGGTGGTACGAATCGCCGGGCCCACCGAAATAACACCGCAGTACTCCGGCATGCTGCTGGAGAAATCCAGGGTACCGATCTGACGCGCCGTATCAATGATGTCACTCTTACTGGTGGTAATCAGGGGGCGAATCACGAAACGCTCAGCCGCCTTATCAATTACGCTGAGATTGGGTAGCGTCTGGCTTGCGACTTGCGCGATGGCCTCCCCTGTCACCAGCGCATCGATATCCAGCCGAGCAGCCACGCGGTCGGCGGCACGCAACATCATGCGTTTGAGTACCACCCCCATTTGGCTGTTCTCTACATTCTGCAGAATTTCTGCCACCACACCCTCGAAGGGCACACTGACAAAACGCAGTCGATGGCTCGCCGCGTAGCGCTGCCATAAATAGTGCGCGACCTGGCGAACGCCCAATTCGTGCGCACGACCACCCAGATTGAAAAATACAAAGTGCGGCAATAACCCGCGCTGCAGCATCTGGTAGCTGGCTACGGTGGAATCAAATCCGCCCGACAGCAGGCTCAAAACCGGCTCCATGGTGCCCAGCGGGAAGCCACCCATGCCCGGGTGACGAGCCTGAATCAGGAATACCCGCTGACTGCGAATCTCAATTTGGACAACAACCTCGGGCTGCTTCATCGACACGCCAGCTGCGCCGCAACGCCGCTGCAACTCGCCACCCACTTTGATCGCCACATCCTGTGAGCTGAAATCATGTTGGCCGACCCGCTTGCAGCGCACGGAAAACACCTTGCCTTGCAGCTGCTCACCGACGGCAGTTACGCACAGATCTGCCAGCTCATCCAGCGTGCCCAGCGGGTACTCGTGCACTTCCAGAAAATGCGCGATACCCGGTGTATTTTTCAGCCGAGCAATACACAACTGCTGCAGCTGTCGATCACTGCCAAGGTTTATCTCAAGGCTATCCCAGCTGCCAGTGACCCGCGCTTCAGGATCAATGTCGGCCAGCAGAAGCTTCAGGTTGCCCTTGAGTTGCGCCACAAAGCGCTTGCGGACCTGGCGGGTCTTAATGGTAATTTCGGGGAAGAATTTAATGATGAGTTTCATAGGAGTGGTGTAAGGTGCGCAAAGCCGCGCATTATACCTTAGAGTGGTTGCGCGGCGCGCGAACGATCAACAAGCGACGCGCACTATAAGCGTGCATAATCCCGTTAGGTTGCACTTATTAGGTGCGCTATTATGGTGCGCGCTGACGTTTTTTTGAGCAAAGCCCACTGAAACAGGGCCTTTCGAGCGATGCTCCGAAATGGCACACCTTTTGCTCACTTGTAATGCAACCGACGTGCGGACCCGATCCGCTCGAATTAAAGAGGCGCCAGGCCAGATGCCTGGCAAATGATTCCTTTTGGAGGAAACCATGTCGAAAGCGATGAATCTGATCAAAGAGTATGACGTGAAGTGGGTAGACCTGCGCTTCACCGATACTAAAGGCAAGCAGCAGCACGTCACTATGCCTGCTCGTGATGTCAACGATGACTTCTTCGAAGAAGGCAAGATGTTCGACGGCTCCTCGATTGCCGGCTGGAAAGGTATCGAAGCTTCCGACATGATCCTCATGCCCGATGACAGCACTGCAGTCATGGACCCCTTCACCGAAGAGCCCACCCTGATCCTGGTTTGCGACATCATCGAGCCGTCTACCATGCAGGGCTATGAGCGCGACCCACGCGGCATCGCCAAGCGTTGCGAAGAGTATCTGAAGTCCACCGGCATTGGTGACACTGTATTTGTTGGCCCCGAGCCTGAGTTCTTCGTTTTTGACGAAGTGAAGTTCAAGTCCGACATCTCCGGCTCCATGTTCAAAATCTTCTCTGAGCAGGCTTCCTGGAATACCGACGGCGACTTCGAAACTGGCAACAAGGGCCACCGCCCTGGCGTCAAAGGTGGTTACTTCCCGGTTCCTCCGGTCGATCACGATCACGAAGTCCGTACTGCCATGTGTAATGCCATGGAAGAAATGGGCCTGACCATCGAAGTTCACCACCACGAAGTGGCGACTGCCGGTCAGAACGAAATCGGCGTACTGTTCAACACCCTGGTAGCCAAGGGCGATGAAGTACAAACGCTGAAGTACTGTGTACACAACGTTGCCGATGCCTTCGGCAAAACCGCTACCTTCATGCCCAAGCCTCTGTATGGCGACAACGGCTCCGGTATGCATGTACACATGTCCATCTCCAAAGACGGCAAGAACACCTTTGCTGGCGAAGGCTATTCCGGCCTGTCCGACACTGCCCTGTTTTTCATCGGCGGTATCATCAAGCACGGTAAAGCGCTGAACGCGTTCACCAACCCGTCCACCAACAGCTACAAGCGTCTGGTCCCAGGCTTTGAAGCTCCGGTAATGCTGGCGTACTCCGCTCGCAACCGTTCTGCTTCCATCCGTATTCCTTACGTTTCCAGCCCGAAAGCGCGCCGCATTGAAGCACGCTTCCCTGATCCAGCTGCTAACCCTTACCTGTGCTTCGCGGCACTGTTGATGGCTGGCCTGGACGGTATCCAGAACAAGATCCACCCTGGCGATGCTGCCGACAAGAACTTGTATGATCTGCCGCCGGAAGAAGCCGACCAGATCCCACAAGTTTGCGGCAGCCTGAAAGAGGCCCTGGAGTCTCTGGACGCAGATCGCGAGTTCCTGACCAAGGGCGATGTCTTCACCAATGACTTCATCGATGCTTACATGGAGCTCAAGCACGCCGAAGAAATCAAGGTACGCACCTTCGTTCACCCGCTGGAATACGATCTGTATTACAGCTGCTGAACCTGGCGCAAGCCTGGCAGTCAAAGAAGGGTGCCCCTATGGGCGCCCTTTTTTATGCTTGCCATACTGCTCCCATGAGTGAAAAACCGGAGCAGCATACGGCGACACGTGGCGATCTCGACGCCATCAGGCTATAAAGAAGACTGCATGGATGGGCTAGAGCGCCCCAGGAGAGAAAGTGATGTCCAAGAAATCAGTTATGGCACTGTCCGTACTCTTACTAGGCGGCATGAGCGCCGGCGCTGGTGCGAGCGAGATTTACACCTGGACAGATGCACAAGGCAATCGCATCTACTCAGACCAACCCAATCCCAACTCCACCAAGATTGAAGTTGGTCCGACCAATAGTATTGAGCCGCCCAAGCCTATTCCCGCATTTAACGAAGCAAGCAATGGCGCCAACAACCAAAGTAACGCCAATATTACCGGCGGCTATCGCAGCCTTAAGGTCACCAGTCCAGCCAACGATAGTGCAGTTCGCGCCAACGACGGCAATATCGAACTGTCGGTCACCATCGACCCGCCGCTGCGTAGTGGAAACCTTCTTCGAGCGCAGGTTGATGGCAACCTGAACGAGCAAGCGATTGCCGGTAGCGGCCAACCCAATGCGACATTAACCTTGCCCAACCTGGACCGAGGCACCCACGAAATCAGTGCTGTCATCATGGATACCAAAGGCCAGGTTATCCTCAGCAGCGACCCGGTTACTCTGCATGTTCAGCGCACTTCGCTGAACCAGCCTGGCCGCGTCGGCAATCCAAACCAGGCCCCTACTGCGCCAGCCGCACCGCGCGCACCAAACGTACCAGGCCCTGCCACCGGAAACTGACCTACCTGCAACGGCGCGGTCAACGTCCAGAGCCGCGCCAGCACAAAGCACCGTTTTGGTGCATACTCCCACCAAGCGCTCCCATTCGTGCGCCATCGCTTGGCGTGCGGATTACTGCCCGCTGTCGGTGTGCCACTATAAAGCCTACTTTCTTCACCGTATAACGCTAGCATCGCCAGCATCCAGTGCCCTATTTACAAGGCATGCAGCCCCTACTGCTGCTTGCTGGACCGCGGCGCAACAGAAACGAGCAAAAGAATATGCATAGCATTAGGTCTACGCCCTGAATTGGTTCGCTTCTTGCATTTCTCTGCCCAAACCATGGATATAGTTATGCTGCCTGATCGATTTCTACGCCAAATTTTGGACAACCTGACCACAGCCGTGCTGCTGCTCAATGCAGACTTGCGCCTGAGTTTCATGAACCCAGCAGCAGAGATGTTATTGGCCGTTAGTGGTCAGCGAGTATTCCAGCAGCCCGTAAGCGAGCTTTTTACCGATACTGCTGCGGCACTGGAGTCCCTGCGCAACGCTGTTGAGAACGCTCACCCCTTTACCAAACGTGAAGCGCAGCTGAACCTGAGCAACGGCAGAAGCATGATGGTCGACTATTCAGTCACGCCCATCATGGCAGCCAATCGCAGCTGGCTGCTGATTGAGCTTTATCCGCGCGACCGTTTGCTACGTATCACCAAGGAAGAAGCTCAGCTATCCAAGCAGGAGGTCACCAAAGTACTGGTGCGTGGACTGGCGCATGAGATCAAAAATCCGCTGGGCGGCATTCGCGGCGCGGCGCAACTGCTGGCCCGGGAACTGCCGGAAGAATCACTCAAGGATTACACCGACGTTATCATTGAGGAGGCTGATCGACTGCGTAACCTGGTTGACAGCATGCTCGGCCCTTATCGCCCGCCAGCTCTGCACCCGATCAACATCCACGAAATTACCGAGCGCGTCTGCAGCCTGATCGAAGCTGAAACCCAGGGCGTCCTGCAACTAAAGCGTGATTATGATCCCAGCATTCCAGACATCCTTGCCGATCGCGAACAACTGATTCAGGCACTGCTGAATATTGTGCGCAACGCCATGCAGGCGATAGCCGAACACCGCCCGCTGGAACAGGGCTGCATTACCCTGCGCACTCGCGCGCTGCGCCAATTTACCATTGGCCAAACACGCTACCGCCTGGTGTGCAGACTGGAAGTGATCGATAACGGCCCCGGCATTCCGTCTGACATCGTCGAAAGTATTTTTTACCCCATGGTCAGCGGCCGGGCTGAAGGCACTGGACTGGGACTGTCGATCACCCAGAACATAATTGGCCAGCACCAGGGCTTGATCGAGTGTGACAGCGAGCCCGGCTGTACGACCTTCACCCTGTTCCTGCCGCTGGAAAAGGAAGGGGGCGACTGACATGTCATGCACCTGGAATTACCCAGCGCGACGATTTGGGCCCCCGCCCCGCCGCCTTAGCCTGACAACGAACCCCGCCGTTATCTACTTGCGCGCGTTCACGTCACTGATTAACGAGCCTTGTCTCAACTGCCTGCCGGCTAGACCGGAACTGGAGAACTGATTTATGACCCGCTCACCCAATCGTGCTGAAAATGTCTGGATTGTCGACGATGACAGATCCATCCGCTGGGTTCTGGAGAAAGCGCTGCAACAGGAAGGTATGGAGCCCGTTAGCTTTGACAGCGCCGATGCCGCGCTGGCGCGCCTGCAGCGCCAAAGCCCGGATGTACTCATCAGCGACATTCGCATGCCCGGGACCAGCGGGCTGGACCTGCTTGCCAATATTCGCGAGCGCTACCCCAAACTGCCCGTCATCATTATGACCGCGCACTCCGACCTGGACAGCGCGGTAGCCTCATACCAAGGCGGCGCCTTTGAGTATTTGCCCAAGCCCTTTGACGTTGATGAAGCGGTCGCGTTGGTACGCCGTGCGCTAGCTCACACTCATGAACAGGAAGCGGAGGATGAAGAGCCAGACGAAGCACGCACACCGGAAATCATCGGTGAAGCGCCGGCCATGCAAGAAGTCTTTCGCGCCATTGGCCGCCTGTCTCACTCCAACATCACGGTACTGATCAACGGCGAGTCCGGAACGGGTAAAGAACTGGTAGCCCATGCCCTGCACCGCCATAGCCCGAGGGCGCGCAATCCGTTCATCGCGCTGAACATGGCCGCCATACCTAAAGATCTGATGGAGTCAGAGCTGTTTGGCCATGAAAAAGGCGCCTTTACCGGCGCCAGCGTGCAACGCCGTGGTCGTTTTGAGCAGGCTGATGGCGGCACCCTGTTTCTCGACGAGATCGGTGACATGCCGGCAGAAACCCAGACGCGGCTATTACGTGTGCTTGCCGATGGCGAGTTCTATCGGGTGGGCGGACATACGCCGATCAAGGTTGACGTGCGCATCATCGCCGCCACGCATCAAAACCTGGAAGGCCTGGTTCAGGCAGGCAAGTTTCGCGAAGACTTGTTCCACCGCCTGAATGTCATTCGTATCCACATTCCCAAGCTGGCCGAGCGCCGTGAAGATATCCCAGCGCTGGCTCAGCACTTTCTGGCCAAAGCCGCACAGGAACTCGCGGTCGAGCCAAAGCTACTCAAGCCTCAGACCCAGGATTATCTGCGCAACCTGCCCTGGCCCGGCAACGTCCGTCAGCTAGAAAATACCTGCCGCTGGATCACCGTTATGGCTTCCAGCCGCGAAGTGCTGATCGAAGACCTGCCCCCCGAAATGCTCACGCAGCACCACGACAGTGCGCCTGATGGCAATTGGGAGCACGGTTTGCGCACCTGGGCAGACCAGGAGCTGGCCCGCGGGCTAACCAACCTGCTGGATATCGCGGTGCCGGCATTCGAGCGGATCATGATTGAGACCGCCCTTAAGCATACGGCAGGAAGACGCCGTGATGCCGCGCAGTTACTGGGCTGGGGGCGAAACACCCTGACTCGGAAGATCAAGGAACTGGGCATGAATGTGGATGGCGCTGATGAAGAGGATAGCGAATAAAGTCGCGCAATCCACAGTCAGCGCAAAACTGGCACGCTTGATGCTTTATAACTAGTGGGTGTATTTGGGGTGACTCTGGTTCAGGCAGGCTAGAGTCACCTTTTTTTATGCTCAAGCCTCAAGCCTCAAGCCTCAAGCCTCAAGCCTCAAGCCTCAAGCCTCAAGCCTCAATAGGGTGATTGCGGCGTAATAGCAGTCAACTCTTCTTTCAGTCTATTCGTCCGCTGCAGAATGCACCAAGACACCTCGTTTCCAAGTACCCCATTCACGGGTGCTTGCAGCCCCCATGGCGCACGCCTACACTGCCCTCCCAACATCACCCTGACGCCTAGACCATGTTCCACATAGCCCTGCTCGAGCCCGAGATCCCGCCTAACACCGGCAATATCATTCGTCTGTGTGCCAATACTGGCTGCCAGCTGCATCTGATTGAACCCCTGGGTTTTGAGCTGGATGACAAGCGCCTACGACGTGCGGGCCTGGATTATCATGAGTTTGCTGCGGTTAAAACCTACCCCAATCTTGAGGCCTGCCTGCAGGCAGTAAATCCGGGGCGGGTGTTTGCGTTGAGCACCAAAGGGGAAAAGGGGTTTAGCGAGGTGCAGTTCGCTGCGGGCGACCTGTTTCTGTTCGGACCGGAAAGCCGCGGGATACCGGCTGAGGTGCGCGAGGCGCTACCGGCGGATCAAGTACTGCGTATTCCCATGCTACCCGACAGCCGCAGTCTGAACCTGTCCAACAGCGCTGCCGTGCTGATTTACGAGGCTTGGCGCCAACTGGGATATGAGGGAGCGCTTTAAGCGCAGCTGCAAGCTGCAAGCTGCAAGCTGCAAGCTGCAAGCTGCAAGCTGCAAGCTGCAAGCTGCAAGCTGCAAGCTGCAAGCTGCAAGCGTAATCAGGATGCTTTGCGCCTACTCGGTGTCAACCACCTTTCAGCGCAGTTTACGCCCACAACTTGCTAACTTTTGGGTTACTTGTCGCTTGCAGCTTGCGGCTTAGCGCCGGCCTTAGCGCGTTTTCACCACAACTTTGCCGACCGCCTGACGCGAGCTGAGGATGTTGAGTGCATCTTCATATTCGTTCAGCTCATAGGTCTTGGAAACCAGCGGCTTGAGCTTGCCCTCGGTGTGCCAGGCAAAGAGTTGCTTGAAGTTATCCAGGTTAGCCTGCGGTTCGCGGGCGGCAAACGAGCCCCAGAACACACCGACGATAGACGAGCCTTTCAGCAACGCCAAATTGACCGGAAATTCGGGAATACGGCCACTGGCAAAACCGACTACCAACAGACGACCTTTCCAGTTGATGCTGCGTACCGCCTGGTCAAACAGGTCGCCACCGACCGGATCATAGATGACGTCGGCGCCTTTGCCGTTAGTCAGCTCTTTTACTGCGTCTTTCAGACTGACTTCACTGTAATTGATCAGATCATCAGCGCCGGCTTTTTTCGCCACTTCCAGCTTCTCAGCACTGGAGGCAGCGGCAATAACACGTGCGCCCATTGCCTTGCCAATCTCGACGGCAGCCAAGCCAACGCCACCAGATGCGCCCAGCACCAACAGGGTTTCGCCGGGTTGCAGATCACCGCGCTGCTTGAGTGCGTGCATGGAGGTGCCGTAGGTCATGCTAAAGCCAGAGGCAGTGATGTAATCCATATCATCGGGCATCGGCAAGACACGCATGGCATCGGCCGCAATCTTTTCTGCGAAGCTGCCATAGCCGGTCAGACCCATAACCCGGTCACCCACTTTCAGGTGCTTGACCTTCTCACCCACGCTGGAAACCACACCAGCAGCCTCGCCACCTGGCGAAAACGGGAACGGCGGCTTGACCTGGTATTTGCCTTCAATGATCAAGGTGTCAGGGAAGTTAACGCCCGCTGCATGAATATCGATAACCACTTCATTGGCTTTGGCAACCGGATCAGCGGTCTCTTCCAAGACCAGGCTGCTGGCGGGTCCATAGGCTTTGCATAGAACAGCTTTCATTGTTGTCTCCTTGGCTCTAGCAGGATTTGAATAAGGTGATAGAGGCAGCCAAAACAGGAAAAAAAACCGAACAAGCGCTTTTTTACGTGTCGTAAATAGCGTCGCGTCGGCGGTTTTAAGTCCGTATTGGCACTACCGCTCGTTGTGCCAACAACGGCTTGGCCTACGATGCCTACAGTCTAGTCGTCTACCCCGCATCAGGGTCAATGACCATGCCCTGAAGTGATGGGTATGCATAACATCAGCACCAGCCTGGATGGATGGACGGATAAGCATTTGGCGAGGGCCACTTGCTCAGCTATCCTGTGACGACATCATTGGAGCCCCACAATATGCAACGCAGACGCCTTTCTCTGTTACTCATCGCCGCTCTGCTGCTGCCCTTCACGGTCAGCGCGGAAGAAGATGAAGCACCTGCCAACCAAACTGCCTACGTCGAGATGAAGCCGTCCTTTGTCGGCACCATAGGCACGGGGCCGCGCATCCAGTATCTCAAGGCGGATGTCGCGCTGCGAACTGAAGATCCCGCGGCCGTTAGCCGTATCGAGTATCACGACCCGCTGATTCGTAATGCCCTGGTCACGCTGTTTGCGCGCCAGACCACCGACGATCTGTCCTCTATGGATGGCAAAGAGGCGCTGCGCGCAACAGCGCTGGAGACCGTCCAGGCTGTATTGACCGAAGAGGAAGGTGCACCGCTGGTTGATGATCTGCTGTTTACCAACCTGATAGTGCAGTAGGTCTCGCTGGCACCTGCCCCGCGCGGGGTAGCACCAGCGGGCAGATCAGACTCGCTGGCTCAGGTACTGATCAACATAACTGTCGAAGTCCAGCGTGTCTGCTGCCTCAATAGCCTCCTGCTCTGCCAGCGACTTTTCAGCCGCAGCCTCGCACTCAGCCTGCACTTTTGCATCCAGCGGCCGCGCGCGGAAATAGCGGTTATGCTCTTCAGACTGGGCCAAGGCAAAACGGAAGAAGCTATCGCCCTGCTCTTTGATAGCCGCCAACACACGCGCTGATGGGGTAAGAGCAGAATCAGCCAACTTGGCGCGCTGTTGGTCAAGGCCCAGGGTATAACTCTGGGTATCATTAGCGCTGTCGAGCAGCTCGGCACAAGCTGCCATGCCATCCAGCAGCTTGTTGCCCCAATCCACCAGCGAGCGTTCACCGCTGTTGTCCTGCAGCTGCAAACCTGGCTCACGTCCACGCTTGACCGCCAGATTGAAATTATCAGATGCCGCCTGACACTCGGCATCATCCAGCTCCGGGCTCTCCTGCAATGCGCAATACAGCAGAAAGCTGTCCATAAAGTGCGCCGTCGATGGATCAACCCCAAGCGGTGCAAACGGATCGATATCCAGGCAGCGCACCTCAATGTACTCAACGCCACGCTGAGCCAGTGCATGCACCGGCTTTTCACCACTCTGCGCAACCCGCTTGGGCCGAATTGGACTATAGAACTCGTTTTCAATCTGCAACAGATTGGTATTCAGCTGCTGCCAGTCGCCGTTCGCGTCGTGCGTACCCAGTTTGGCGTAGGGCTCATAGGGCAGGCTGATCGCGTCCAGCATGCTGGCAATGTAGTTTTCCAGGCTGTTGTAGCAGATGTTCAAACCGGATTGTGCGTTGTTGTTGTAACCCAGGTCACTCATGCGCAAGCTGGTCGCATACGGCAAGTACAGACTCTTCTCGCCCAGGGGTTGCAAACGATGATCGCGGCCCTGCAGAAAACTGGCGCAGACCGCTGGTGAGGCACCGAACAGATACATTAATAGCCAGGCATAGCGGCGGAAGTTACGAATCAGCGCGAAGTAGCGCTCAGACTGGTATTGCTGGTCGCTGCGCGTGTCCTGATCCTGCTGCTTGAGCTGGGCCCAGAGCGCCGGCGACAGGGAAAAGTTGTAATGCACGCCCGCAATACACTGCATGGCCTTGCCATAGCGAATCGCCAAGCCCCGGCGGTAGACGTTTTTTAGCGTGCCGACGTTCGATGTACCGTACCAGGCAATCGGAATATCGCTATCGTTGGTCGGTAAACGGCATGGCATCGACTGATTCCACAGGCGCTCGTCACCCAAGTGGCTGTAGGTAAAGCGGTGTACCTGATCGAGATTACCGAACAGCTCGTCAATACTGCGACTGACTGGAGTAATCAGCTCAATCAGCGCTTCAGAGTAATCGGTGGTAATAGTCGGATGCGTCAGTGCCGACCCCAGCTTGGCGGGGTGTTCACTATGCACCAGCATGCCATCTGCGGTAATCCGCAAGCTTTCCTTTTCGATGCCGTGACGGCAATCGGTCAGTAGTGGCTGCACCGCAGGATCACGCAGCAGGCCGAGACGTTTACTAAGCGTTGGTGACAAGGTGTCACTCCTTGGGGGTTATAGCACCAGCTGGCTTCCACCCGCTGGCATCTCAATCAGTATAGAAAGGCGCAGGCCCTTGCGCTCGTTAAAGTCGGGCAAAGGTACCAAGGCACTTGGCGACCAGAGCGCCGTCCTGCCAAACCTCGCCATCCACCACTATGGTACGGGTGCCGGCATGCACGACCTTGCCGGTGCACTCCAGCTCACCACCAATGACCGCGCGAGTGTAGTTGATCTTGCACTCGATGGTCGCCGTGCTTTCATGCGCTTCCAGCACACTGAACGCAGCGGCACCCATGGCCGAGTCCAGCAGGGTAAAGACCACGCCACCATGAACGCGATGGGTGGAATTGAAGTGCTTATCGGTGATTGGCAGGCGCAATGTGCAGCTGCCCCGCTCTATGGCGGCGAATTCTATACCAACCAGCGCGGTAAACTCGCTGGTGCGTTGGGCTGCGAAGGCCGCCAGGGCCGGGTGTAAATCGCTCATGGCATCACCTTTTCTTTTTGGCATTGGCAAACAGACTGGCAAAAGTACCTTCTGCGGATGGCTTGGCCTGTGCGTTGGTTTTGGCGTTGTGCTTGTTACCCTGATTACGTGCCCGGCTGCGCTCGGCAGGTGATTCTGACTTGTCGCCCGCCGCCGGCGGCGTATCTTCAAGACGCATGGTGAGGCTGATGCGCTGACGGGGAATGTCGACTTCCATTACCTTGACCTTGACGATGTCACCGGCCTTGACCACATCACGCGGGTCCTTGATGAACTGCTGCGACAGCATGGAAATATGCACCAGGCCGTCCTGATGCACACCAATATCGACAAATGCCCCGAAATTGGCAACGTTGGTGACAACGCCTTCAAGGGTCATACCCGGTTTGAGATCCTTGAGACTTTCCACACCCTCCTGAAACTCTGCTGCCTTGAACTCGGGGCGCGGGTCGCGACCCGGCTTATCCAGCTCTTTTAGGATATCGGTAATGGTAGGCACACCAAAATGCTCATCGGTATAACGTGCTGGCTCCAACTTGCGCAGAAACGCCGAGTCGCCAATCAGGCCACGTACGTCGCGCCCGGTTTCTTCGGCGATACGGGTTACCAGAGGATAGGCCTCGGGATGCACCGCAGAAGCGTCCAATGGATTGTCGCCATCCATGACCCGCAAAAAGCCTGCGGCCTGTTCGAAGGTCTTTTCGCCCAGACGGCTCACCTTGAGTAACTGCTTGCGGTTTTTGAACGCACCGTGCTGGTCACGAAAGTCGACAATGTTCTGTGCGATATTCGGGTTCAGGCCGGAGACCCGCGTCAGCAGTGCAGCGGAAGCGGTATTGAGGTCTACGCCCACCGCGTTTACGCAATCTTCCACTACGGCATCCAGCCCGCGCGCCAACTTTATTTGCGACACATCGTGCTGGTACTGACCCACACCAATGGCCTTGGGCTCGATTTTTACCAGCTCGGCCAGGGGATCCTGCAGACGCCGGGCGATGGATACCGCGCCGCGATAGGTAACATCCAGATCGGGAAACTCGCGCGATGCCAGCTCCGAGGCCGAATACACCGAAGCGCCTGCCTCTGACACCATGACTTTCTGCATGGTCTGGCCGCTGCACAGCTTGATCAGATCGGCCGACAGCTTATCGGTCTCACGCGAGGCAGTGCCGTTGCCGACGGCAATCAGGCTGACCTGATGCTTCTGGCAAAGCGCTGCCAGCGTAGCCAATGAGCGATCCCAGTCGTTGCGTGGCGCATGTGGGAATACGGTAGCGGTATCCAGTAACTTACCGGTGGCATCAACTACTACAACCTTGACGCCGGTACGCAACCCCGGGTCCAGCCCCAGGGTAATGCGCGGCCCGGCGGGCGCAGACAACAACAGATCCTTGAGATTACTGGCAAAGACGCGGATAGCTTCGTCTTCGGCACCTTCGCGCAGTTCGCCCAACAACTCGGTTTCCAGATGACCCAGCAGCTTTACTCGCCAGGTCCAGCGCACGACTTCCAATAGCCACTTGTCTGCTGCGCGGCCCTGGTTTTCAATACCAACGGCCTCGGCAATGAGCCCTTCGCATGGGTGCATGGCACCCACCGCTGGCGCCTCATCGCCCAACTCCAGAGCGATGCTCAGCACGCCTTCGTTACGGCCACGCAGAATCGCCAGCGCACGGTGCGACGGCACCTTGGCCAGCGGCTCATCATATTCAAAGTAATCGCTGAACTTGGCGCCTTCCTGCTCCTTGCCAGCAACCAGGCGTGAGACTACCCGGCCTTCTTCGCGCAACGTACGACGCAGCTTGTCGAGCAGCGCCGCATTCTCACTGAAGCGCTCCATCAGAATATATTTGGCGCCATCGAGCGCAGCCTTGGTATCTGCGACGCCCTTGTCGGCGTCTATAAAGGCTGCAGCCTGCGCTTCAGGCTCCAATGTTGCGTCGGCATAAAGCGCATCAGCCAGGGGCTCAAGGCCAGCCTCAATGGCGATCTGGCCTTTAGTGCGACGCTTGGGCTTGTAGGGTAGATAGAGGTCTTCCAGCCGGGTCTTGGTCTCGGCCTGACGGATATCACGTTCCAGCTCGGGGGTAAGCTTGTCTTGTTCAGCAATACTCGACAACACCGCCGCACGGCGGTCCTCGAGCTCGCGTAAATAACGCAGACGCTCTTCCAGGTAACGCAGCTGGGTATCATCCAGACTGCCGGTGACTTCCTTGCGGTAGCGAGCAATAAAGGGAACGCTTGCACCCTCGTCCAGCAGGCCCACGGTGGCATCTACTTGTTCAGGGCGCACCGACAATTCAGCGGCAATGCGTGCGGCAATACTCTGCATGGGTAATCAATTCCACGATTTGCGGTAACAGGTCGGGCAGTATAACCGAGACACAGCTTCAGGTCGGCCCCCAAAAGCACGCTGGATACCAGTACTATAACAAGGTAAAAAGAAACCTCTTGTAACAATGGTCAGCCCGCAAAAAGCGCGGGCTTGGGTCACAATGCGGGCTTAATATCTCAGGCAGGTGCAGCATGACGAGCGAAGGCGAGAAAATCCTGATTGTCGATGATGACGTGCGTTTGCGGCGCTTGCTGGAACGCTTTTTGGGTGAACAAGGCTATCGCGTTCGCGCGGTTGAAGATACCGAGCAGATGGATCGTCTGCTGGCACGTGAGATCTACTCGCTGATCGTGCTCGACCTGATGCTCCCCGGCGAAGATGGTATGACCGCCTGCGCGCGTCTGCGTGCCGAGGGCAATACCACACCTATCATCATGTTGACCGCCAAAGGTGATGAGACCAGCCGTATTCAGGGGCTGGAGATTGGAGCCGATGACTATCTGCCCAAGCCCTTTAATCCACGTGAGCTGGTCGCCAGGATGAAAGCGGTATTGCGGCGCCAGCTACCGCAGGTCCCAGGCGCACCCAGCACCGATGACGACCAGGTAACCTTTGGTGAATTCGTCCTCAACCTGGCCACCCGCGAGCTCAAGCGCGGTACGGAAGTGAACATGCTGACGACCGGTGAATTTGCGGTACTCAAAGCACTGGTCCGCCACCCACGCGAACCCCTAACCCGTGACAAGCTGATGCAACTGGCCCGCGGCCGTGAATGGGATGCGCTGGAGCGTTCCATCGACGTACAGATATCGCGCCTGCGCCGTATGCTGGAACCCGATCCCTCCAAGCCCCGTTATATCCAGACGGTCTGGGGCGTAGGTTATGTCTTCGTACCGGACGGCCAGTCCGCGTGAAGGGTGGTCCTGGCTGGCACCCGCTACTCCCGCGTAGCTTTTTTGCCCGCACCATTTTGCTGGTGTTGCTGGTTACCCTGTTTTCCAAGATGCTGACGCTGATTTACCTGCTCAGTAACGAGGATCTGCTCGTTGACCGCCAGTACAGTCACGGCACGGCCATGCTGGTTCGCGCCTATTGGGCCAGCAGCCCGGATACACGTCGCGATATCGAAGAGATGACCGGGGTGCAGGTAACCGTCCCCGAACAGGTACCGCAGGGCGAGGTTCATTGGCCCTACTCCGGCATCTTTACCCACCAGTTGCGCGATGAACTAGGCGACCAGACTCAAGTACGGGTACAAACCCAAAGCCATCCAGCGGTCTGGATTCATCAGCCAGCTTACGGTGACTACTGGCTAAAAGTGCCACTTTACGCCCACCCGCTGCGCGGCCAACGAGTGTGGATGGTAGTGACCTGGCTGGTATTGATCGGCATGCTCTCAACGGCTGCGGCCTGGCTGCTGGTGCGCCAGCTCAGCCAGCCACTGAAAACCCTGGAGCGCGCTGCGCGCAGTATTGGGCGAGGTAAAAGAGTCAGGCTCCTGGATAACAGCGGACCCTCCGAAATTGCCGAGGTGTACCGTGCGTTCAATCAGATGGCGCAGGATGTCGAGCAGGCCAGTCGTGATCGCTCCATGCTGCTGGCGGGGGTTTCTCATGATTTGCGCACGCCGCTGACACGCATGCGCCTATCCACCGAGTTACTGTCGGACGCTGAACCCGAGCTTACCGATGGCATGATCCGCGACATCGAAGACATGGACGCGATTCTTGATCAGTTCATGGCCTATATTCGCGACGGCAGTGCAGAGGCGAGCGAGAGCGGTGATATCAACGAGCTGATCAGCGAAGTCGTCGCCCCGCTCAATAGCAATGGCGAAGCAGTTCGGCTGTGCTTGCAGCCGGTGCCGGAGTTCGAGTTTCGCCGGCTGTCGATCAAGCGCGTGCTGACCAACCTGATTGAAAATGCGCTGATACACGGCGGCACCGGCGTCGAGGTCTGCACCTATCTGCAGCAAGCAGGTCCCGAGTCACGGCTGATTGTCAGCGTGCTCGATCGTGGACCAGGGGTGGAAGTGCTAGAAGGGGACGCGTTATTCAGCCCCTTCATTCGGGGCGATCAGGCGCGTTCGACGCGCGGCACTGGTTTGGGGCTGGCCATCGTCAAACGCATTACCGATAGCCATGGCGCTAGTGTTCAGTTGCTCAACCGTATCGGTGGTGGGACCGAGGCACGGCTGAGCTTCATACTCTGATACGAGGGCTGATCAACCGGCGCGGCGCAAGAGACCGGACTGGTCCAGCGCCTGCTCGACGGCGGACAAGTCGGGAATCAGCAGTTCGCCAGCCTCCTCCGCTACCTGCACGCGCTGTAATACATAGCTGCTGCCTTCCCCAACCTTCTCTACCTCTTCGCGCGTCAACCGGCGCGCGCGCGGTATGCCCCACACCCGCACACCGATAAAGCGCAGGTTAGTCACGCCATCCAGCGCGTTCAGAATCAGCGTGCGCGGCTCTGCTCCAGCAGCAGGTTCCGCGCCTTCAGCCAGCAAGTTGTCGAGGTCTACCATGGGTACTTGCTGGTCACGCCAAAGAGTCCAGCCGAGAAACCATTCGGGCCCGCTCGATGCCGACTGGCTAAGGCGGTAAGCCACTAGTTCGGCTACCGCGACGTTAGGTAACAATAGCGGCTTACCCGCCAGCGGAATGATGAGACCATTAAGGCTTTCCAGCACATCCGACATGTCTACCGATCCTCATTGCTATTCGTGGGACGCTGTCGCGCCTACAGGGCCAGTGGCCATTCTTGCAGCAGCCAATGCTGCAGCGCCGCTGCCAACTCTTCTGGCGAGCCTTCTCGGCTACTGAAGCCGGCATCCTTTACCGCTTTGGGCATGGTCGCGCAGGCTGAGCTCTGCTCATCCTGGGTCCAAACCTCAATCCCCTGCTGACGCAATCGGCCACAAGCGCCTACGCCGTCTTCACCCATACCGCTGAAAACAATAACGCCGCTGGCAGACCCAAAAGCACGCACCGTCTCATCAAGCACCGCCTCAATCGACGGACGATACAAGCCCGGCCAGGCTTCATCACTTAATTGCACTGCACCGCCGGAGCCGAAGCGCAACGAGCGCGATACTGGCGCAACCAACACATCCCCCCTGCGCAGATGAGCACCAGGCTGACAGTTGATAATACGCCAGTCATTCTGGCGACCCAGAATCTGCGGTAACTGCTGTTCAAAGCCAGCGTCAATATGCTGGGCATAGATGAAAGCGACCGGCAACGCTGCCGGCAGTATATCCAGGAAGCGCTTAACTGCTGCTGGACCACCCAGAGACGCGCCCAGCACCCAAACACAAGACGGCACATCATGGGGTAGTTGAGGCACTATCGCCGGGGCCAGGCAGTCAGTCGCAGGTGGCGCACCAAGCAGGGGCTGCAGCTTACCGAGCAAGCGCCGTTGCCAGCGCGGATACTCCTCATCGCTCACATCAGGAATATCGCCGACGCCCAACAGAACAGGCACTGGACTATGTTCAAGCAACCAGTCTGCCAACGGTGATTCTTCAGCCAGCTCAAGCAACCAGGCATCGGTCTCGATCTGCGCCAGTCGCCCCGCATCAAGCTCGGCGGGATCACTGGCAAAAACCAAACGGTAGCCGAACCCAGTGAGTACGTCCGCCAGCCGATTACGCTTACTTTCGTTGCCGGCGAGCAGAGCAATCGCCGGCACACCGCTATCACTCACGGACATCTACCAGTTTGCTGATAACGTCCAGCAACTGCGCTTCCTGGTAAGGCTTACCCAGGTAGACATTTACCCCAATGCTAAGCGCACGCTCGCGGTGCTTCTCGCCGGTCCGCGATGTGATCATGACAATGGGTAGCTCGCTCAGGCGCTCGTCATGACGCACCCGCGTCGCCACCTCAAAGCCGTCCATGCGCGGCATCTCGATATCCAGCAACATGATGTCCGGCTTAATATCCTGGAGCCGGGCAATGGCGTCCACACCGTCCTTCGCCGTTACCACTTCCATGCCGTTACGTTCCAGTAGGCGCGTAGTCACTTTACGCACCGTAATGGAGTCATCCACAACCATGACCAGCGTCGCGCGTGCTTCCGGTTTACTTCTCGCCTGCGCCCGTTCAGCCGCCAGGTACTGCTGCGCCTGCAGCGCTTGTTGTGCGCGGATAACAGCCAGCAGATCGAGGATCACCACCACGCGCCCATCACCCAGGATAGTGGCACCGGAAATCCCGGGCACGACCGCAAACTGACGCCCAAGACCCTTTACTACAATCTCGCGCGAGCCTGCCAAGGAGTCGACCTGCACAGCCACGCTGTGCTCGGCACCACGCACCAGAATGACGGGCAACGGTAGCGAATGCCCAGTCAGCCGCGGCTGCTGGCCAGTAACCAGCAGATCGCCCAGATAGCGCAGATCGTATTCTTTACCCGCATATTCAAAAGGCGGTGCGTCTGGCGCGTAATAGGCTTCAAGCTCATAGCCGGAAACCCGCACGATACCCTCGATGGTATTCAATGGAATCGCGTACAGGTCTTCCCCGGAATACACCATAAGCGCCCGGTTTACCGAAACCGTAAAGGGCAGACGAATAGTAAAGGTCGTTCCCTTACCGGGCTCGGTCGTCAGCGTCATGCTGCCGCCAAGCTGCTTCACTTCAGCGTTGACCACATCCATACCAACACCACGACCGGATATCTGCGTCACCTGGGTCGCGGTTGAGAAGCCCGCTTCCAGGATAAACTGCAGTACTTCCTGATCTGTCAGTTCAGCATCCGCATCCATCAGCCCGCGTTCAATCGCTTTGTTGCGAACGGCACTGAGGTTAATACCGGCGCCATCATCCTTCAGCGTCAAGACTATCTCGCTACCCTCGCGAGCCAGGTCGAGCCAGATGTTGCCTTCGCCACTCTTGCCCTGCTCCTGTCGCACCAAAGGCATCTCGACACCGTGGTCGACCGAGTTACGCAGCATATGCTCCAGCGGGCCGATCATGCGCTCCAGCACACTGCGGTCCATCTCGCCCTCGGCATTGCCGACAATGAGTTCGACCTGCTTGCCCAGTTCACCGGCGACCTGACGTACGACGCGACGCATGCGTGGCAGCAAGCGTTCGAAAGGCACCATGCGCGTGCGCATCAGACCTTCCTGCAGCTCGGTATTAACCCGCGCCTGCTGCACCAGCAGGGTTTCCGCGTCGCGGCTCTTGGTAGCGATCGATTCTTTCAGATCCAGCAAGTCCGACGCTGACTCAAACAACGAGCGCGACAACTGCTGCAGCTGCGAATACTGATCCATTTCCAGCGGATCGAAATCTTCGTAGCTCTGCTCAAGCTCTTCCTGGTGACGGGACAGAATCTGTGCCTGGGTTTCCATATCAAGGCGACGCAGCTGGTCACGAACCCGATCAATGGTGCTTTCTACGTCTTCCAGGATACTGCCGACATCTGTCACTTGCTGTTCGATGCGGCCGCGGAAAATGGAGGTCTCACCGGCCAGGTTGACCAGCTCTTCCAGCAGCGCCGAAGACACTTTGACGCTCTCCTGGCCACTGGTCCGTTTGGCGCCTTCTGCCGATGGCTGGCTGGCGTTCATGGCTCGCTGCAGAATGTCCTGCACACCCGCCAATGACATACCTGTCGCTGCTGGCGCGACTGTAACCGGCGCGTCAATTGTCGCTAGCGGCTGCGGCTCTGCCGTAATCTCATCCGAACCCGGCAACTGACCAGCGGACAGCTCAGCGATTCTTGCCTGCAACGCAGCCAGATTCTGTGCCAGTTCTTCATTCTCACTTGAGCCACTTTGCAGCTCAATTTCGAGCTGTTTCGCATGGTCCGCGAGCTGCCTTTGGCCAGCCAGGCGAGCACTTCCCTTGAGTGTCTGAATGCGATGCAGCAACTCAGCTGCGGCCGCAGCATCTGCTTCACGCCGTTGTAGTAGCTCGGCGCATGGCGACAATAGCTCGTCCGCTTCTTCAACAAAAATGGCCAGCATGCCGCCCATGGGTTGCGGCTCTGCAGCAGGTGCTGACACCAACGCACCACCCGTATCGAGATCATCACCAGTTTTGCTGGGCAGGCGTGGCGGCTCGGACGGGTTCTTACGGAAACTATTAATTGCTGCAATCAGCGCGGCGCCATCGCTGATAGGGCGCCCCGCGACCACGCCGTCGACCATATCGGCCAAGGCGTCGTGGCAAGCATCTAGCAGCTCAAACAGCGGCGGAGTGACCTCATAGCGATGCTCGCAAAGTGCCTCGTACACAAATTCCATCTCGTGCGAGAGATCACCAACCGGGCGAATCTCGGCCATCCGCGCGCCACCCTTGAGGGTGTGCAGGTCGCGCTGTAATGATTCGACGGCAATAGTATTACCGGTATCGTCCTTCCACTGCTGCAGACTGGTGGCGGAGCTTTCGATAATTTCCTGTGCTTCTTCGAGAAAAATATCGACCAGTTCTGCGTCTGTCCCAGCTTCACTCGGACTCCACAGCCCCGCCGATTTACTCTGAGCGGCAACAGGCGGCGCCTTAACAGCCTGGATATCGGCCGGTAGCAGCGCCTGAAGCGCCTGGATTTCTTCTGCCGCTGCGACCAGGTGCTGATGAGCTGCCACCTGATCCATCATGCTGATCAAGCGCTCGTGCCCTACTGCAAGAACACCCAGTGCAGGCGAATCGAGCTCAAGACCCTCCAGCACGCGTTCATGCACCCGCTCAAGTGCTTCACAGAGCTCTTCCAGCGCAGGCAGTTCTACATCGCCAGCCACATCTGCCAAACCACGCAGAGCGCCAATCAAGTCGCGACTATTGAGCGCGACCGTGGCATCCGCCTGCTTGGCGTACAGCAGGTCGGCAGCATCCAGGAGATCGTCGATACCCTCGGTGAGGAAAATAGACATGAGGCCGCTACTGCCAGCATCTCCGTCCTCAAGGTCTGCACGGCTTGCTTCGCGGGTTGCCAGGGCCTGCTGCTGAAGCTCATGCAAACGCTGCAGGAAACCCTCGGTACCGGCAATGGGCCTGTCTGGACCAGCCGCCAACTGATCCAAGCCAGTTTCAAACAGCGTGACCGCATCACCCAACAAATTGACCAAAGCCTGGTCGGTAGGAATCAGGTTAGCCTTGAACTCTTTAGCCAGCTTCTCCAGCGGGGTAGCCAGCACAGCAATCGACTGGATGCCCGCCATATGGGCACTGCCTTTCAGCGTATGCAGTGCGCGCTGCAGGGCATCACTAATACTGCGTGGCAGGCCGTGCAATTCGCATTCGTGCAGATAGGCGTTGATTTGATCAATATGACTACGGGTTTCATTGCGGAAGATGTCCAGCAATACCGGATCCATAGTCGCTTCAGCTTCAGCTGGCTCTGGCTCTGGCTCTGGCTCTGGCTCTGGCTCTGGCTCTGGCTCTGGCTCTGGCTCTGCGGGAAGTGTGTCAGGCTCTGACCAGCTGTCCAGACTATCCGTCACAATAAGCGGCAGCGTTTCATCTTGCAGCGTCAGGTCTGCTTCAGGCTCCTGCACAGGCTCGGGCAACTGATCGAGATCGATCTCGTCTGCCTCCAACTCCGGCAGACTATCGAGCGGCTCGAGTGTGACATCCATATCCGCTGGATCGGATTCACTACTTTCAACCAGGTCTGGCAAATCAGCCGCTGACTCTTCGCTGAGTAACTCAGGCAGCTCGCCTGATACGTCAGGCGCCTCAGCCAAATCAGCGTCTTCGTCGATAACCTGGGCCGGGGCAGCATCGGGCATCACCTCGCCACGTGCCAAGGCATCCGCCTGGGCAGTCAACTGCTCGACTTCAGGCCACATACGCTGCTGATTACTGGCAAAGTCTTCAACCAGACGCGGCATCAGCGCTCGTACCGCGTTCACTACCGTGAAGACGTCGACGCCCAGCGCAACACTGTTATCCATCACCCGGTTCAGCATATTCTCAACTGACCAGGCCAACTCCGCGAGCACGCCGGCCTTAACCATGCGGCCGCTACCCTTGAGGGTGTGAAAGCCGCGGCGAACTTCCGCCAGTGCTTTTTTATCGGCGTGATCTTGCTGCCAGGCAGGGGTGAACTCGGCTAGCGTCTCCAGCACTTCGCCGGCTTCCTCGACGAAAATCTCGACCAGCTCGGGGTCCAGCTCGTCGTCTTCAATAACCGCTGGCGCTGCAGGAGCAGCATTTGCGTCTGCGCCAGTTGCTTCCGCATTGGCGAGTTCGTCAGCCATCTGCGAGCTATCGTCTGCAGAGGGGGCGCCATCCGGCAATGAATCAGGGTGGTAACCCAGGCTGCTAAGCCGCTCTTCAGCGACGTCCAGAATGCTGTCACCGCGGTTACTATCATCTTCGGCGAGACGCTCAAGATAATAGTCGATGCTGGTGATGACATCAGCCAGCGCATCCAGCGCTACCCAGTCAGGGATCGCCTTGGAATCCACCAACTGCTCCAGAATATAGCGTCGGCAGGCACCGACATCAGCCGCCGCACGTGCCAGCGGCACCATTGCCAGACCACCACGCACGCTGTTCAGCAACTCATCTACGGGCTCAAGCTGACTGTGATCCCATTGATTAGCGATAAAAGCATTGATCGCTTCGCGGGTTTCTTCCAGCGCATTGCGGGCTTCGTGCACGACCATGTGCTGGACTTGCACAATGTCCTGAGCAGCAGCAAGACGCTGCATGTCATTATCGACTGCGCCCTCTTTCTCGCCTCGCTCAAGACCGAGAATGCCCTGCAGGCTGGCTTCAACATAGAGCATGCCACCGGCAACATCCATCAGCGCCGCATCGGTCACACTGGACTCACCACTGGCAAGGCGCTCTACCTGCTCAATCTGCTCACTCAAAACCCGTCGCGGCTGCCCCAGGCCCAACATCGCCAACGTATCGCTAACCTGTTTCATGATGGGCAATAAGGCTGACAAGCGGTCCAGCTGGCTGCGATCGCTGCGTACAAAGAGATCGAGTTGATCCTTGACCTGCATCAGCTCTTCGCCCAACGCCATCACCACCGACTGCATGGCGCCCCGATCAGGACCAACCAGTCGCGCGTCCTCAGCTGACAGATCATCCTGACCACCAGCCCAGGAGTCCTGCAGTTGATAACGCTGCTTCAACGCGTCCAATCGCGGGCTACCATCGGCGCTTTTGGCGACGTAGAACAGCAGATTACGCAGTAACTCGGGTGGCGGAGCACTTTGTAGTGCGTCAGCGCCCCGGGTCATTAATTGACGGAGCTCCTGGTCAGCCTGCCGGAGCAACTGTCTGACAGCTGCGCCATTTTCGATACTGCCCTCTTCAAGGCCTTCTGCAACACCGGCAAAAATGGCCCAAAGATCCGCATAAGGCGCACCCTGACAAAGCTGTTGTAGCCGCGCAAATACGTTGCGCAGGTGACGGCTGTTAACCTTGATATCCTGGCCGCGGATAACCCCGGCCTGCGACATCTGCAACGCCTGACGCAATTTACGCAACTGCTTGACGTTGTCAGCTTGAGATAGATCCGCTAGCTCCGATGACGATTCAGCAACGGCGGTATCGAGTCCGGGGCTGAAAAGCGCGTTTTCCGATAGCAGCTTGTCTCCGCGTGCGGTGCGCATATCGTTCAGCAGCGGCAAAAGCACCAGCGGCAAATCACGCCTGCCACTTTGTACCCGATCAAGATAAGCAGGCATCTGCAGGATGGCCTGCATGAGCACTTCGAGCGCTTCGCTTTCGCGCTTCACTGCACCGTTCATAAGCGCTTGAGCAAGCTGCTCCATTTCTTCGGCGAGCAGTGCTGCACCATAAAACTCGACCATCTGCAGCGTGCCATGGACCTGATGTATATAGGTCAGACAGAAACGCAGACGCGTTGAATCCTCGGGGGTTTCAACAAAGGCCTCAAGCGCTTGACGCGCCTGATTCAGCGTTTCAGAAATCTCGCCCTTGACCCAATCGAGAGCGACGTAGTCATGCCGATCACTCATATTTACTCCAGACGTCCAGTGCTATCCCGGCGCACATAGGCCTGTACCTGGTCATCAGGTAGCCGCTCGAGCAAGGGATTATTCCAGTCCATGATTTCACCCAATCCAATGATCAACATGCCGCCGGGCGCGAGCCGCGTCGCCAGCAGGTTGAGCAGATCGCGGCGACGCCAGCGACGGAAATAGATGAGCAGGTTCTGGCAGAAAATAATATCCAGGTCCCTGATAGGGGCCTGGGCCAATTCCAGAATGTTCAAGCGAGAAAAACACACCCGGTCACGCAGGGCATAGGCAACTTCGTAACGGTCATTCGGCAGGGTTTGCAGCCATTCGCGGCGCTCACGGTCGTCCAGTCCGCCCAGACGATTGCCAGAGTAAGTGGCGGCACGCCCCTGCTCTAGCGCCTTTAGGCTTATATCGGTCGCCCAGACGCCATATCCGCTGGCATGGCCGCCCGCTGCAGCAATACTTTGCTCGCTGACAATGGCCAACGAGTAAGCCTCCTCGCCGCTGGCGCAACCCACACTCCATAGCTGCAATGGCCGCTCTGCGCCCCGATCAGCAAGCAGTGTGCTCAAATGCCGACCAATGGCATCGAACGAGGGCCGGTGCCGCATAAAGCTGGTTTCCCGCACCGTCAGTCGGTCAATCAGCGCAGACCATTCCACCGCGCCCGCCGCACCCTGCGTCACCTGATCATAGTATTGCTGATAGTCGGTGATGTTCAGCTCACGCATGCGCGTGCCAACGCTGGTCTGCAAAAACGTTCTGCGCTGATCACTAACGCACACGCCGGTACGAGCCTCCAGCAGTGTTTGCCACTGCCGAAACTGATGCGCGTCCATTTCCGGCAGCTGTTGCAACGACCAATTCTGCGTTGTCTGCACTTTATGCCCCTCGCTCCAGGCGAAACCGGAGGGCCGCGCTTGCAGCCTTCCGACTCAGCTTAGTCGTCCTGCTGCGGTAGCGTGAAGCCGTCAACCGACTGACGCATGGCCTCAGCCAGTTTCGCCAACTCACCAATGCTGCGTGCGGTGGTGGTGGTACCTGCCGAGGTTTGCGAGGTGATCTCCTGGATCACGTTCATGGTATTGGAAATGTGACCGGCAGAAGAAGCCTGCTGCCGTGCGGCGTTGGAAATGTTCTGAATCAAGGCTGCCAGACTGGTTGATACCTTCTCGATCTCTTCCAGAGCGACACCGGCGTCCTGTGCCAAACGGGCACCACGAACCACCTCGGACGTCGTCTGTTCCATCGAGATAACTGCTTCATTGGTATCGGTCTGAATGGTTTTTACCAGCGCTTCAATCTGCTTGGTGGCACCAGAAGAACGTTCAGCCAGACGCTGTACTTCGTCGGCTACCACCGCGAAGCCTCGACCGGCGTCACCGGCCATGGAGGCCTGAATCGCGGCGTTCAAGGCCAGAATGTTGGTCTGGTCAGCAATGTCGTTAATCAGACTTACGATGTCACCAATTTCCTGCGATGACTCACCCAGGCGCTTGATCCGCTTGGATGTGTCCTGAATCTGCTCGCGAATGGTATCCATGCCAACGATGGTATTCTGTACTACCTCGTTACCCTTGTTGGCGATGGCTACCGAACGTTCTGCTACCGCCGCCGATTCGGAAGCGTTGGCGGATACCTGGTCAATGGAAACCGCCATCTCGTTTACCGCGGCAGAGGCGCCAGCAATTTCCTGTGCCTGGTGCTCGGAGGCCTCGGCCAAGTGCATCGCTGTACCCTGTGTTTCCTGGGCAGCGCCTTCTACCTGCAAGGCCGTTTCGTTAATGGTCAGTACCAGTGCGCGGAGTTGGTCAATAGATTCATTGATAGAGTCTGCGATCGCACCCGTGAAGTCCTCGGTTACCGTAGCCTGGGCGGTGAGGTCACCGTCGGCCAAGTCACCGATCTCATCCAGCAGTCGCAAAATCGCTGCCTGGTTGCGCTCATTTTTCTCAGCGGTTTCAACCAGACGCTCGCGGGTTTCGCGGGTCATCTGCACACCGATCAGCAAAATGCAGCCCAAGGCAATGACGCCCAGCGCGTAGCCTAAAATACTGTTGATAACACGGGCATCAGCGCGACTCTCAAAGCCACGGGCCAATTCTGATACGTTTTCCAGCAGCGACTGCGAATCGGTAAAGATTTCGTTGGCAGCGGAACGTACCTGATAGAGCTCCGGAGACGTCAGCAGAATCTGGTCAACAGAATCCGATACGTAGCGGAACAGCTCTTGAATTTCCTCGAGTCGGGCGGCTGCTTCCGGGTTGGTTACCTGCGTAATGCCAATAGCATCGTTGCCCTGCAACATACCCTGCAGTACGCGACCAAAGAGGCTGGCATCACGACCAAAACTGTCCGCTGCCATCACCGAGTCCTGGTCACCAGCGAGTACGCGGTTTACCGAGCCAAGAATACGCTCGGCCAGCAATGATTGCCGCTGAGCGATGGCCACCTGGTCGGCCGATGCGCCGCTGGTAATCAACAAATCAACCACGTCTTCATACTCGACCTGAAGCTGAGGCACGGTATCAGACAAGTTGTTGGCAACTTCGTGTAGGGACAATACCGTCGCCTGACTGGCCAAAATGGCGTCCGCATTGCGGCGTACTTTATCCCAGTCATCTTGCGCAGGCGCCAGCTGCTCCTGCAGCGAAGCGGGAGTCGGAGGAAGGCCGGTTTGTTCACGACCTTCTATCAGATAATCCCAGCGCTGCTGGAAGTCGTTACGCGCCGTCAACAGCAGACCAAAGGCTTCCGGCGTACCCGTAGCTGCCTCAGTCGCCGACTTGGAAATTTCCTGCGACAGTACGCGCAACTCACCTGCGTGGCCGATATATTCGGTGTCGTACTTACTCTGAATATTCAAATACAGGAAGTTGACGAACAGCAACAACAACGACAGGATCAGTACGGCGAACAGGCCGGTGAGCGTGCGGTTGCTTCGCATCGTGGACAGCATCTGTCTATCGAACTTTTTCATTTTATGGCCCCTACCTGGCCGACAGCCTTGTTGTTCTAGCTAACATGCTCCGATGCAGCAGCTCATCACCGGCCGCACCCCAAATACTGATCAAAGCGCTACGTCGAGAAACGCCTGATCGTGCGCTAATGCGCGAAAATTAAATACCAGCGCCTGTTGCTCGCCGTCATAGGCACCTATGACATAGGGACGCACCGCGTCATCGAGCTCTGGTAGGCGTTCACTGAAGGAGCTGACGGGCATGTGCTGCATACCCAGTAACTCATCGATCAGCAAGCCAACAAACAGGTCGTCACGATCCAGCACCAGGACTCGGCGCTGCTTGCGCGGCGCTGTGCTGGTGACACCAAAAAAACCGCTCATATCAACGATCGGTAATAGACGGCCACGCACATTGGCTACACCTCGTACCCAAGCCTTAACCCGGGGCAACGCGGTGTAACGTGGCTCATGCAGAATTTCACTGACCTCGCCCATGGCAGCGAGCATAAAGTGTCCTGCCAGCCGAAAGCCGACACCACTCCAGACTTCGCTCACCACATCTTGAGACGGCAAGCCGCTAGCCTGTGTGCGATAACTTTTGGCCAGCGTCTGCAATAGATCGAAGGGATGCTGTATATCTGACATGCCGAGTCTATTCTCGTTGTTATGCGGCATCGAACAAGCAGGATTTCCTAGCTGCCGAGTACCGATTTCAGTGTCTGGACCAGAGTAGATTCCTCGACCGGCTTGGTCAGGTAGTCTTTTGCACCCTGGCGTTTACCCCAGACCTTATCGGTTTCCTGGTCTTTGGTGGTGACTATAATCACCGGAATATTGGCAGTTTCCGGATCTTTGGTTAATTGACGAGTTGCCTGAAAACCGTTGAGGCCAGGCATGACAATATCCATTAATACAGCATCCGGCTTTTCCTGACGTGCAAGCGCAACGCCATCTGCCCCGTTCTCTGCCTTTAATACTTCATAACCGTGCTTTTCAAGCATGCCGGTGAGCTTATAAAGCTCGGTTGGCGAATCATCTACTACCAGAATACGGGCCATCGGAGTCCCCCGGTTAATTCAAAATTATGCAGCGGCGCTTATGCGCCCGCCGCACCAGCCATGTTGCCAGCCTGCGGCACATGCGCGCGAATAGCGCCAAGCAGCTCTTCTTTGCTGAATGGCTTGGTCAAATACTGATCTGAGCCTACTATCCGACCCTTGGCCTTATCGAACAGACCATCCTTGCTGGACAGCATGATCACGGGGGTGGAGCGGAAAGCGCTGTTGTTCTTGATCAGCGCACAAGTCTGATAGCCGTCGAGGCGCGGCATCATGATGTCAACAAAGATGATATCGGGATGATTATCCGCAATCTTGGCTAGCGCATCAAAGCCATCAACGGCAGTAATCACGGTGCATCCGACTTTTTTCAGCAAGGTTTCCGCCGTGCGTCGAATCGTCTTGCTGTCATCAATCACCATGACCTTCAGGCTCTCGAAATTTTCTTCCATAAGACCAGCCTTTGTTATAAATGGTGGTTCAATTCTTTATGGCTGCGTCTTGCCAGCCGCTGACCAGCCAAATCCTTTTCGCGTACTTTTAGCATAGATTACTCGGCCAATCTATAAAGCTTACTCATGTCCAGCGCATCCATCCAGACTAGCCGACCTTTATTGCACACAGCATCAAGCGTTACACTGCATGCTTACCTCGAAACAGCGCGGAATACCTCTAATATGCCTATTCGTCTCGGCGTCGTCATGGATCCCATCAGCGCGATCCATTATAAGAAAGATAGCACCCTGGCCATGCTACTGGCCGCCAGTGAGCGCCAGTGGGAGTTATTCTATCTGGAGCCTCAGGATCTCTACCTTGCCGACGGACAGGCTATGGGCTGCATGCGTTCCCTGCAGGTACATGCAGACCCTGATCACTGGTACGACCTGGGCGAACAGCAGCAGCTCAGCCTTAGCACATTGGACGTCGTACTAATGCGCAAGGACCCGCCCTTCGACAATGAGTTTCTTTACGCAACCCACATTCTGGAAGCCGCTGAACGCGCTGGCGTCTTGGTGGTCAATCGCCCAGCCAGTCTGCGCGACTGCAACGAAAAGCTGTTCGCTACTCAATTCCCGCAGTGCGCGCCCGAACATATCGTTACACGGCGGGCCGACATTCTGCGCGAATTTGCCAAGCGGCACCGTGACGTCATTCTCAAACCGCTAGATGGCATGGGCGGTTCAATGATTTTCCGCATCAAGGAAAACGATCCCAATCTCAGCGTCATCATCGAAACACTGACCCGCCACGGCCAAGAACAGATTATGGCCCAGCGCTATTTGCCGGAGATCAAAGATGGCGACAAACGCATCCTGATGATCAAGGGCGAACCAGTACCCTACTGTTTGGCGCGTATCCCGCAGCAAGGCGAGACACGGGGCAACCTGGCCGCTGGCGGCCGCGGCGAAGCGAGACCACTAACCGAACGCGACCGCTGGATAGCCGCTCAAGTAGGGCCGACCCTGCGCGAGCGCGGCTTGCTGTTCGTTGGCCTGGACGTGATCGGCGACTACCTGACCGAAATCAATGTCACCAGCCCCACCTGTATTCGTGAGATTGACGCCGCTTACCAAACTGATATCGGCGGACAGTTAATGGACGCCATCGCCGAGCAACTCGCTGCCCGTTAATGCCGGAACCTGTGTCACCTTGCGCGCGGCCTGTCGCGCAGGTGACGCAGTGCATGGACTTTTCCCGGCACGCGGGGCAGACTTCACCGCATATCTGAATCACGTCGAAGCCTACGGAAAGCATGAATACAGCCGTAACACCTCCTACACCGCAGCCGCCGACTGTCACCGCCCGTGACCGTCTTGGCTTTACCTTGTTTATTGCTGCGGTGCTACACGCCCTGGTAATTCTTGGCATCACCTTCGACCTGCCTACGCCAAGTGAACTGTCCAAGAGCCTGGAAATCACTCTCGCCACCCAGCAGAGCGAGGAGCAGCCAGAGCAAGCTGATTATTTGGCGCAGCATAATCAGCAAGGTAGCGGAACCCTGGAAGAGAAAGCCGCTCCGAGCACGACAGAAGAGGCTGACTTTCAAGATAGCGAAATCAACAAGGTCACTCCGCAGCAACAGGTCAGCGCGCCACCACCCATGCCACAGGAACAAAAGGTCGTTACTACCAGCGCGCCGAAAATCGACCAGATCACCACTGCATCCACCAAGCCCAAACCGACCGAAGCGCCACCGGCCAGCCTGCACTTTAATATGAGCACCCTGTCCAGCGAGATCGCCAGCCTGGAGGCCCAGCTTGCCGAAGAGCGTCAACAGTACGCACGCCGCCCAAGGGTATTGCGGCTCAATGCGGCTTCAACCATGCAGGACAAGGGCGCCTACTATAAAGATGCCTGGCGCCGCAAAGTCGAGAAAGTCGGCAACCTGAATTACCCGGCTGAAGCACGCAGCAACAAGATATACGGCAGCCTGCGATTACTGGTAGCGATCAATCGCGATGGCACCTTGCGTGAAGTGAGCATTCTCGAATCCTCCGGTAATACGGTACTGGATAACGCAGCGTTGCGGATCGTGCGGCTTTCAGCCCCGTTTACGCCTTTCACGGGTGATTTGATGGATGTCGACGTACTGGAGATTATCCGCACCTGGCGCTTTGAACCGGGCGATCGGGTATCCAGTTCATAAACTAGGAGCGGGCGCATCAACGCCCGCCCGGACCAAACCAGCCTTGCTCTGCAAGCACTTCCGCCCAATACTATGCGCATGAAACAGAGCATACCGAGCAACCTTACCCATCACTTTCTGATTGCCATGCCACACATGGCCGATCCGCGTTTTAATCACAGCCTGATTTATCTCTGTGAACACTCGGAGCAAGGCGCAATGGGCCTGGTGGTCAACCAACCCAGCGACCTGGACCTGGCCGACCTGCTTGACCAGCTTGACCCAGAGCTGGACGTTTGCGCGGAACAACAGTGCCAGGTGTTCAATGGCGGGCCGGTCGAGCAGGAACGCGGCTTTGTATTGCACCCTGGTCCGCATCAGTGGGAATCCAGCCTGGATCTCGGCCCGCTACAGCTAACCACCTCCCGCGACATCCTCTCGGACATGGCTCGCGGCCTTGGGCCGAGCGAGGCTCTGATTGCGCTCGGCTACGCCGGCTGGGACGCAGGGCAACTGGAGCAGGAACTGGCTGATAACGTCTGGCTAAGCTGCCCGGCCGACCACCAGATATTGTTTGCGCTACCCAGCGCAGACCGCTTGGCGGCAGCGGCACGCTCGCTGGGGGTGGACTGGACGCTACTGACCAGCCAGGCGGGCCACGCCTGATGGTCAAGCACCAGCGCGCCCTTGCTTTCGATTATGGCACCCGACAGATAGGGGTTGCCGTAGGCCAGACGTTGACCGGCAGCGCCGAGCCACTCATCAACCTGCGCGCTCGCGACGGCATTCCAGACTGGGATCACATCGGCAAACTGATCAAGGAATGGAAGCCGGATATTCTTATTGTCGGCTTGCCCCTGAACATGGATGGCAGCGAGAGTGAGATGAGCACCCGCGCCAGCAAGTTCGCCCGCCGACTGGAGGGCCGATTCAATCTGCCCGCCCAGTGCGTCGATGAGCGCCTATCCACTTTTGAAGCCAAACAACAGTTACGCGACCAGCAACGCACGCCCGGCAGTTACCGAGAAAATCCGGTAGATAGCCTGGCTGCCGCTCTGCTGCTCGAAACCTGGCTCGCCAGCCAGCCCAAGGAGATGTCATGAGCGCACTACCCGAGGTCGGCCCGTTACTGCAGCAGATGGCAGACCAGTTGAGCCGCTATCTGCAAGAACGGCAGATTGATGACCCGGCCTTCGTAGGTATACACACCGGCGGCGTCTGGATCGCCGAGGCTCTGCATCAGCAAGTCGCCCCCAATGCACCCATGGGTACTCTCGATATCGCCTTTTATCGTGATGACTTTGAACAACATGGCCTGCCACAGCGGGTGCGCCCTTCAGAGCTGCCTTTCACCGTAGATGGTCGCCACCTGATTCTGGTAGACGACGTGCTCATGACCGGGCGCACCATTCGCGCCGCGCTGAACGAACTATTCGACTACGGCCGCCCTGCTTCCGTGACCCTGGTCACCCTGCTGGATATCGAAGCGCGACAATTGCCGGTGCGTGCCGACATCCTCGGCGCCAGCCTCGCCCTACCCGCTGGCCAGCGGGTAAAGCTGACCGGCCCCAGCCCACTGCAGCTCACCCTGAACGCCGCTACCCACTGAGACAGCCATGACCCAGATGCCGCAACACCTGCAACTGAACCACCAGGGCCAACTGCGCCACTTTCTTACTATTGAAGGTCTCTCCCGCGAGCTGCTGACAGAGCTCCTGGATACTGCCGACTCCTTCCTTGAAGTGGGCGAGCGCGCAGTAAAAAAGGTCCCATTGCTGCGCGGCAAGACCGTGTGCAACGTCTTTTTCGAGAACTCTACCCGCACTCGTACCACCTTTGAACTTGCCGCCAAGCGCCTATCGGCGGACGTGCTCAACCTGAACATCTCGACCTCGTCCACCAGCAAGGGCGAAACACTGTACGACACGCTGCAGAATCTGGAGGCCATGGCCGCCGACATGTTTGTTGTGCGCCATGGTGATTCCGGTGCGGCGCACTTCATTGCCGAACACGTTTGTCCGGATGTTGCCGTCATCAATGCGGGCGATGGCAACCATGCCCATCCCACCCAGGCGATGCTCGACATGCTGACGATCCGCCGTCATCGCGGCGACTTCGAAAAGCTATCGGTTGCCATCGTCGGCGATATCCTGCATTCGCGAGTCGCCCGCTCCAATATGCAGGCGCTGAAAACCCTCGGCTGCCCGGACATTCGCGTCATTGCCCCGCGCACCCTGCTGCCTGACGGTATCGAGCAATACGGCGTGCGCGTTTTCAACGATCTGCGCGTCGGCCTGCGTGACGTAGACGTCGTTATCATGCTGCGACTACAACGCGAGCGCATGCAAAGCGGCCTGCTGCCCAGCGAAGGCGAGTTTTATCGTCTCTACGGTCTGACCCGCGAAACACTGGCACTGGCCAAGCCCGATGCACTTGTCATGCACCCTGGCCCGATTAATCGCGGTGTCGAAATCGAGTCGGAGGTCGCCGATGGCCCGCAGTCCGTGATCCTCAAGCAGGTTACCTATGGCATCGCTGTGCGCATGGCCGTGATGTCGATGGCCATGACCGGACAAACCTCCCAGCGCCAGCACACCCAGGAAGCGAACTGAATCATGCGACTGACCATTGAAGGCGCGCGGGTAATCGACCCTGCGAGCCATTTTGACCAAATTACCGATCTGCATATCGCCGCTGGCCACATCCAAGCCATTGGCGCTGCACCCGAAGGGTTTACCGCCAATCAGGTAATCGACGCGCGTGGGCTGATCGCCAGCCCCGGACTGGTTGACCTCAACGTCAGCCTGCGCGAGCCGGGTTATAGCCGCAAGGGCAGCATCGACAGTGAAACCCGCGCAGCGGCAGCTGGCGGCGTTACCAGTCTGTGCTGCCCGCCCGACAGCCGCCCGGTACTGGACACTTCAGCCGTGGCCGAGCTGATCCTCGACCGCAGCCAGGCATCCGGCCATGCCCGCGTACTGCCGATAGGGGCGTTGACCCGAAACCTTGAGGGTGAACACCTGAGCGAGCTGGTAGCCCTGCGTGATGCTGGCTGCGTGGCCTTTACTCAAGGCCTGAATCCAATGGGCAGTAATCGTATTCTGCGTCGTGCGCTGGAGTATGCCGCGACCTTTGATGTACCCATCATCTTTACCCCGCTCGACCCTTCGCTAGCCGAGGGCGGCATGGCTCACGAAGGGCCGACCGCGTCCAGACTAGGGCTGATCGGCATTCCGGAAAGCGCGGAAACTGTAGCGCTCGCCCGTGACCTTTTGCTGATCGAGCAAACCGGCGTACGCGCGCATTTCAGCGGGCTCACCAGCGCCCGCGCAGTAGACATGCTGGCAACCGCCCAGGCGCGAGGCTTGCCTGTCACTGCCGATGTCGCCGCCTACCAACTGCTGCTCTGTGATGAGGACCTCAACGGATTCTCCAGCCTGCTGCACGTTATGCCACCACTGCGCTCCGCTGCAGACCGCAGAGCGCTGCGTGAAGCAGTGCAGAGCGGCGTAGTACAAGCTATCGCGTCCCATCACCGACCACACGAGCCAGAGGTTAAGCGCGTGCCATTCGCGGCCTCGGCGCCCGGCATCAGTAGCGTCGAGATTCTCCTGCCGCTGGCACTGACGCTGGTTGCCGATGGCCTGCTGGAGCTGCCGGCCTTGCTGTCCCGCCTGACCACTGGCCCAGCTGCAGCACTCAATCTGCAGGCTGGACAGCTAACGCTGGGCGGCGCTGCTGATCTGACGCTATTTGATCCAGCGAAGGCTTGCGAAATCGGCCGCAACTGGCTGTCACGCGGCGCCAATTGCCCCTTCATCGGCCAAGGCGCGCCAGCCGCTGTCACCCATACCCTGTGCAACGGAAAATTGGTGTACCAAGCCAACTGATCACGCCCCCTTAGTCGGGCTTATGCCCGACGTCACTTGACCATGAAAAGGATGTAGGTATGGCTGCCTTTGGCTTACGCGGTAAATCCCTGCTTGCCCTGCTGCTGGCTGGAATGCTGGCGTTACTGCCCGCTGGCCTGATCGGCTGGTCATTGCTGAGCAGTATTCACGAGCACTTCGGTGAAGCTTATGCGCGCAACGCAACGCTGCTCAGCCGAGAAAAAATTCGTACCCCCATCAGCCGTGAACTAGCGCTGTCACTTCGGCTAGCCAATTCTGAAGTCACGCTGCAGTGGCTGAAAGACCCGCAAGACGCCGCCAAGAAGGATCTGTTTTTCCGCGAAGCCGAGCGCTATCGCCAGGATTTTCGTGATCATGCCTACTTCATCGTCATGCTCAGTAGCCTTGAGTATTACTTCAACGGCAACGAAGAACCCGTCAGCATGCAGCCGCACTACACGCTGAACCGAGAGACAGCAGCAGACAGCTGGTTCTTTTCCACCCTGCGCGACACCGATAATTTCAATATCAATGTCGACTCTAATCCAGAACTGAATACCACCAAGGTATGGCTCAACATGGTGGTCAAGGACGATAGCGGCGAGGTGCTCGCCCTGGCGGGTTCCGGACTGGATCTTTCCAGCTTTATTCGCGACTTCATCGCTAGTGACGAGCAGGGTGTCACACCCATGATCCTCGACGCAGATGGTGCCATCCAGGCGCATCAGAATAGCAACCTGATTGCCCTCAACTCAGGCGCCAATGCGGATGCCAGAGCGGGTAGCAACCTGCTCGACATGCTTGGTAGCGAAAGCGAAAAACAGATGGTCATCCAGGCCATGCAAGCCGTGAAGGCCAACCCGGATGATGTGCGTATTCAGCCGATTACACTCGACGGCAACGCCCAGCTCCTCGCGCTAAGCTATATCCCTGAGCTCAATTGGTTTGTCGCCAACGCCGTCGATCTTAACAGCGCCCAGGTCATTGACCGCACTTGGCTTACCCCTGTTCTGATCGGCCTGGGTGCCCTACTGATCATGCTGATTCTGCTGTTTGCCTTTGCAATTGAGCGACTATTGCTGAGCCCGCTACGCCAACTCCGTTTAAGCGCGCAGGCGATCGCGGCTGGACGCTACGATGTGGCCATGCCACGCACACGCAATGATGAAATTGGCGAACTAAGCGACGCCTTTGACACCATGGCCAAGAAAGTACGTAGCCATACGCATGAGCTGGAAGAGCGCGTTCAGGAACGCACCCGCGACCTGGAGGAGCTCAACCAGAGCATGCATGCTGCGCGCAAGAAAATTGAAGACTCGATCGACTACGCCAGTCTTATTCAACGTTCGATTCTACCCAGCCGCGATCTGGTGAATGAGCTCGGTCAACATCACACAGTGCTATGGCGGCCGAGGGATGTCGTGGGTGGCGACTTCTATGTATTCCGCAGCGACAATCAGCAGTGCCTGTTTGGCGTGGTTGACTGCGCCGGCCATGGCGTCCCCGGCGCACTGATGACCATGCTCGCGCATGCTGCACTGGATCAAGCCATCAACGACTGCGGCATGGCTAATCCGGCCGCGATACTGGAGCGTACCGATCAGATAGTGCGCAATATGCTGAGCGATTCGGCTGAATACAAATCGATTGCTACCAACATGGATGTGGGGCTCGCCTTTGTCGACTTGAGCCAGCGTCGAGTGGTATTTTCCGGTGCCAAAATGGCACTTTATTATAGCGATGGTCGTAGCGTAGAACACGTTGCTGGCGCTAAACGCGCACTGGTCGACAAACGCATTGGCGACTACCGCAATACCGAGGTAGCACTGGACGCCGAGCGTACTTTCTATCTCTGCACTGACGGCTTTCTGGATCAGGCTGGTGGCGAGCAGGGGTTTGGGTTTGGCAACAGCCGTTTTGCCGAGATGCTATGCCAACATGCCAAATTGCCGCTGCAGCAGCAAAGCGCGGCTTTCAGCGATACACTGGCGGCCTATCAGGGCGACTATCCGCAGCGTGACGACATAACCATGCTCTGCTTCCGATTTGACTGAGCCGAGCGAAATACAAATACACAAACGCAAAGGAGCTGTAATGGAAGATATTGATCTTTTTGCCATGCGTGAGCGCTTCAATAGTCAGCAGATCATGCTGTGCTTCAACGGTCCCATTTCACGCAGCCTGATCGAAGAAATCGGTAACGCGCTGCGCAATTATCTTTCCGCGGATCACGCCCATCCCAGTGCGGCAATGGACGTGTTTGCGGTCTACATTGAAATGACCCAGAACATCAGTCACTACGCTCGCGAACGGCAGTGGAGTGAGCAGGAAGCTGGCGCTACCGTTGTGGTTTCACGCAACCAGGACGGCCGCTATGTGGTTTCTGCCGGAAATCTGATTGAAATGACCGATGGTGAACGGCTGCAGCAAGCCGTTGCAGGCCTGGCAGAGCTCGACAAGGTTGAGCTGAAGGCCGCTTACAAGGAACAACTGCGCCGCCCGCGTGATGAAGTGCGCCCCTCAGGTGCCGGCCTTGGCCTTATCGATATAGCGAGAAAGTCCAGCGAGCCACTGCAGGCCTCCTTGCAACCACTGGCCAGTGGACGCGGCTTTTTCAGCCTGCGCGCTGTTATCTGATCAAGTAACGAGTTTAAGAATATGACCGATTTTTCTATCCCAAGCTCTCAGTCAACACCTGAAATCCGCAGTGACTGGGCCAACGGCAAGCTTTACATGGCGGGTGATTCCTACCCGGAAAACTCTTTCGATATGTTCCAGCAAGTCTTTAACTGGATCGAGAGCTATCTGGAGCAGAACCAGTCAGAACTGACACTGGAACTGCGCTTGCTGTACCTCAATACCAGCAGCGTGAAAGCCATGATGGATATTTTTGATTTGCTGGAGGCGGCCCATCAGGATGCCAAGCCGGTTCAGGTATCCTGGTACTACGACCCACAGAATGAGCGGGTTGCCGAGCTAGCCGAAGAGTTCAAGGAAGACTGTACCTTCCCATTCGATATTGTCAGTCAAGCCTAGAGTCCAAAATGAAACAGCTCAACCAGAGCCTTGAAGCGCGTATCACCGAGTTGCTGGATGACCCGACGCAACAGGACAATCCATTGCGCGAGCCACTCGGCTCACTGTGGGCCAACCATCAGGACCTGGCGCGGCGCATTGACCGGATCAGCCACATATCCGATGCCTATCAGAGCATGGCTAAACTGCAGGAGCAGTCGCTGACCGAACGCTTGAACAAGCAACTACGCCAGCTGGAAAAAGTGGCGCGTATATCCGATCGCTACCAGAACATGATGCGCGATCTGAATGAAGCATTGCGCGAAGCGTCGACCCATGACTCCCTGACCGGACTGGCCAATCGTCGCCTGCTGGTTGAGCGCCTGAAAAAAGAGACCGAACGATTTATTCGCTATCAGCGCCCCTTCAGTATCGCCATGCTGGATGTCGACCACTTCAAGAGCATCAATGACCAATACGGCCATGAACTCGGCGACAGTGCACTGACCGAAATCGCCCGGGTGCTTGACGCCGAAATACGCGAACAGGACCTATGCGGCCGTTGGGGCGGTGAGGAGTTTTTGATTTTAATGCCGGAAACCAGGGCCGATGCAGCAGCGCAGGTTCTGGAACGGGTACGCGGTGCGATACAGCGCCTGGCCATCCGCGCGCAAACTGACTCAGTCAGCATCACCATCAGCGCGGGCATTGCCGAGCATCAGCCAGGTGAAAGCTATTCCGAAACGATCAACCAGGCAGATCACGCCTTGCTTGTCGCCAAGCGCGGCGGACGGAACCAACTGAGCACCGCCCGCACATCGCTTACCGACTAACGCCGTGTCGGCATGTGGGGCGCGTTCTCGTCTTCGTCTTCTAACGCGAAACCGCCGCTATCATCGCCCATGAGATGCTTGCCATCGGTTTCAGAGCCGAGCTTGATCATCAAACGCAGATCGTTAGCCGAGTCGGCGTGCAGCAATGCATCTTCATAGGTGATCTCGCCCTGGCTATAGAGCTTGTAAAGCGCCTGATCGAAGGTTTGCATACCCGCCTCGGTGGAACGCGCCATGAGCGGCTTGAGCTCATGTACTTCGCCCTTGCGAATCAGATCCGCTGCCAGCGGCGTATTCAACAGCACTTCAATAGCCGCTCGGCGCCCCTTGCCGTCCGGAGTCGGAATCAGCTGCTGGGCAACAATAGCCTTGAGGTTAAGCGATAAGTCCATCCATACCTGCTGATGCAACTCGGTAGGGAAGAAGTGAATGATGCGATCCAGCGCCTGGTTAGCGTTGTTGGCATGCAGTGTCGCCAAACACAGGTGACCGGTTTCGGCAAAGGCCACGGCATGCTCCATGGTTTCCTTGGAGCGCACCTCGCCAATCAGAATCACGTCCGGCGCCTGCCGCAAGGTATTCTTCAGGGCAATTTCAAAAGAGTCGGTATCGATACCCACTTCACGCTGGGTAACAATGCAGTTTTGGTGCTGGTGAATAAATTCGATAGGGTCTTCGATCGAAATGATGTGACCGCTGGAATTTTTGTTGCGATAACCAATCATGGACGCCAGTGAGGTCGACTTACCCGTACCGGTCGCCCCGACAAACATAACCAACCCACGCTTGGTCATCGCCAGCTGCTTGAGCACCTCAGGCAGGCGCAGATCTTCCATCGTCGGGATATTGATCTCGATGCGACGCAGCACCATGCCCACCAGGTTGCGCTGATAAAACGCGCTGACCCGGAAGCGACCAATACCACGCGCGCTGATGGCGAAATTACACTCACGCTTCTCGGCAAATTCGCGGCGCTGTGACTCGGTCATCACACCAAGGACCGTTTCGCGGGTCTGTTCTGGCGACAAGGGGGTTTTCGTCACCGGCAGAATTTTGCCATTCACCTTCATGCTGGGTGCAACACCGGCCGTGATGAAAAGGTCAGACGCACCCTTATCAACCATCAGCCGCAACAGCTTTTCAAACTCCATGCTATGCCTCTTTTATCCTTCACGGCAGGCCACTCGGCGCCCACCCAAAAATGCCAGTCTGTTTAGAAGCTGTCCACGGCCTTGGCTTTCTCGCGCGCGCTGTCCTTGGTAATCAAACCCTTGGAAACCAGGGTCTTCAAACACATATCGAGGGTCTGCATGCCGATGTTGCCGCCGGTCTGAATCGCCGAGTACATCTGCGCGATCTTGTCTTCGCGAATCAGGTTACGAATCGCCGGCGTGCCAATCATGATTTCGTGTGCAGCTACGCGCCCGCCGCCTATTTTCTTCAGCAGCGTTTGCGATATAACGGCTTGCAGCGACTCGGACAACATCGAGCGCACCATGGATTTTTCTTCGCCGGGGAACACATCGACAATACGGTCAATAGTCTTGGCCGCAGAGGTGGTGTGCAGAGTACCGAAGACCAGGTGACCGGTTTCGGCCGCTGTCAGTGCCAGGCGGATGGTTTCAAGGTCACGCATCTCGCCGACCAGAATGATATCGGGATCTTCCCGTAGTGCCGAGCGAAGCGCTTCGGCAAAGCCCAGGGTATCGCGGTGAACCTCACGCTGGTTGACCAGACACTTTTTCGACTCGTGAACAAATTCGATGGGGTCTTCGATGGTCAGGATGTGCTCGTACTTGGTGCTGTTAACGTAGTCCACCATGGCAGCCAGACTGGTGGATTTGCCCGAACCGGTTGGTCCGGTTACCAGTACCAGTCCGCGCGGGTTGCCGGCAATCTTTTTGAACACATCGCCCATCCCGAGGTCATCCATACTGAGGACCTTGGAGGGAATGGTTCGGAACACGGCGCCAGCACCGCGATTCTGATTGAAGGCGTTAACCCGAAAGCGAGCTACGCCAGGTACTTCGAAGGAGAAATCGGTTTCGAGGAACTCTTCAAAGTCCTTGCGCTGCTTATCATTCATGATGTCGTAGATCAGCGCGTGCACTTGCTTGTGTTCCATGGCCGGAACGTTGATCCGGCGCACGTCGCCATCCACACGAATCATGGGCGGCAATCCTGCCGACAAGTGCAAGTCCGACGCGCCCTGCTTCGCGCTGAAGGCTAACAGCTCAGTAATATCCATAGGGTTCCCCATTACAACCTGCAAGCATGTAGAATGCTGTCAGAGTCTATTCGATTGGCAAGGTATTAACGTCAGTAATGTCCACGATAGCAGAGAATATTGCAAACGTTCGTGAACGCATACAGCGCGCCGCCGCTGTTGCCGACCGCGACCCCGATACCATTACCCTGATGGCGGTGACCAAAACCCGTCCCGCCAGTGCTGTCCGCGATGCCTGGGCAGCAGGCGTACAGAATATAGGGGAAAACTACCTGCAGGAAGCGCTGGAAAAGATGACTGCGCTCTCCGACCTTCCCTTGATCTGGCACTTCATTGGCCCCATTCAATCAAACAAGACGAAAACCATCGCCGAGCACTTCGACTGGGTACACAGTGTCGATCGCCTCAAGATTGCCCGGCGCCTGTCCGACCAGCGACCCGAAAGCATGCCGCCACTGAATATCTGCTTGCAGGTCAATATCAGTGGCGAGGAAAGCAAGTCCGGCGTTTCCCTGGCGGAGCTACCGGAACTGGCCAATACCATTGCTGCGCTGCCGCGCATCAAGCTGCGCGGGTTAATGGCCATTCCTGCTCCGGCTGCAGACAGCGCGGCCCGTCGCGCGCCCCTGGCCGCTCTGCGTGAGGCTCAGGCAGCGCTAGCGCTGCCGCTGGATACGCTATCGATGGGGATGAGCGACGACCTGGCCGAGGCGATTCAGGAAGGTGCCAGCATAGTGCGCATCGGCAGCGCCCTGTTTGGTGCACGCGACTATTCAACTCCACCCACGCATTCTGAGCGAGGTTCCAATTAAATGACTGCTCCTACTATCGGTTTCATCGGCGCCGGCAACATGGCCACCAGCCTGATTGGCGGCATGCTGCAGAAGAACATGAAGCCCGAGCGCATCATTGCCAGCGACCCCAAGCCAGAACAGGGCGCTGCACTGCACAAACAGTTTCAGATTCGCACGGTTACCGACAACGCCGTATTAGCCGCTGAATGCGACGTGCTGCTGCTCGCGGTCAAGCCGCAGGTGATGCAGGCTGTTTGCCGCGCCCTGCCGGCTGAGCGTAAACCAGGCCAACTGGTGATTTCCATTGCTGCCGGTATCAGCTGCGACAGCCTGGCCGCCTGGCTCGGTGACGCAACCCCCATTGTCCGCTGCATGCCCAATACGCCATCGCTGCGTGGCCAAGGCGTCAGCGGCCTATATGCTACCGCAGCCGTCAGCGACGAACAGAGAGAACTGACCGAAACCATCCTCAATGCCGTCGGTATTAGCGTATGGCTGGAAGAAGAAAGCCTGATCGACGCGGTCATCGCTGTCTCCGGCAGCGGGCCAGCCTATTTCTTCTACATGATCGAATCCATGATCG
This sequence comes from Pseudomonas neustonica, assembly GCF_003797945.1. Lineage (GTDB taxonomy): Bacteria > Pseudomonadota > Gammaproteobacteria > Pseudomonadales > Pseudomonadaceae > Halopseudomonas > Halopseudomonas neustonica. The sequence continues at coordinate 230,860 of NZ_RKKU01000002.1, read as the reverse complement.
ATGCCGGAGAGAAACTGGGATTACCACGCGATACCGCAGAACGTCTGGCCTTGTTTACCGCACTCGGCGCAGCCGACATGGCAGTCAACAGTGATGTCGATGTAGCTGAACTGCGCCGCCGCGTCTGCTCACCCGGGGGCACTACCGAGCAGGCAATCAAGACCTTCCGCGAAGAAGGTCTGCCGCAGATGGTTGATAACGCGATGCAGGCTGCTGCCAAACGCGCCGCTGAAATGTCCAAAGAACTTGCCTGAGGAAACACCATGACCGGCCTGAACATGGCAGCTATTTACATCGTACAGACCCTCGGCAGCTTGTATCTGCTGATCGTTCTGCTGCGCTTTATCCTGCAACTGGTGCGCGCGGATTTTTACAATCCGCTGTCGCAGTTCATCGTGCGCGCCACCAAGCCGTTACTGATGCCACTGCGTCGCATCATCCCAGGCTGGGGCGGCATTGACTTCGCCTCGCTGGTGTTGGCACTGATCCTTCAGCTGGTGCTCATGGCAATCATCATCAAACTCATGGGCTACGCGTTGCCAGGCATACTGCAGCTGCTGGCCTGGTCCCTGGTTGCGATCACGGCGCTCTTTCTCAAGGTGTTCTTTTTTGCGCTGATCATCAGCGTGATTCTGTCCTGGGTGGCACCCGGCAGCGCAAACCCGGCAGCAATGCTGGTTAACCAGCTGTGCGAGCCAGTGCTGGCTCCGATCCGCAAGATACTGCCCTCACTGGGCGGCCTGGATCTTTCGCCTATCTTTGCTTTTATCGCGCTGAACCTGCTGCAGATGCTGGTGATCACCAATATGGCGATCGCCACCGGCATGCCCAAGGGGCTGACGCTCGCGCTGTGACGCCTTTTTATAGCTGGCGTGGCGAAGACCTGCTGCTCGACTGCCATCTGCAACCCGGAGCGAGCCGTATTGGCTTTGCCGGGTTGCACGGCGAACGGCTAAAGATTCGTATCAGCGCGCCGCCAGTCGATGGCAAAGCCAACAGCATGTTGCTGGCCTTTCTGGCCAAGTCTTTTGGCGTTTCCAAACGCGAGGTAGTATTGGTCAGCGGCCAGACCAGTCGACAAAAACGCGTTGCCATCAGCGCCCCGCGACAATTACCGGAAGAGCTGGCAATCCAGCGTCCTTGAATATTGCACCGGCGCCGTTAGACTGGCGCCTCGATTGTTGGCCCTTCGCCTGCCCGCGATGCGCAGCCTTCCGTTCATCTCGGTAGGCCATTGTGAAGCCGGCCACCTCACACTGGAAAAGGTTATAAATGTCCACACTACCTGCTGACTCTGTCGGCCTGGTTACCCCCCAGCGGCATACCTTCAGCGATCCGTTGCCACTAGCGTGTGGCAAGGCGTTGGCATCCTACGAACTGGTCTACGAGACCTATGGTCAGCTCAACGCAGGGGCTGACAATGCGGTGCTGATCTGCCATGCACTGTCCGGCCATCATCATGCCGCCGGTTACCACAGTATTGATGAGCGCAAGCCTGGCTGGTGGGACTCCTGCATCGGGCCGGGCAAAGCCATCGACACCAACCGTTTTTTTGTCGTCAGCTTGAATAATCTTGGTGGCTGTCACGGCTCCACCGGGCCATCCAGTATCGATCCCGAGACCGGCAAAGCTTACGGTGCCAGCTTCCCGGTGCTGACGGTCGAAGACTGGGTGCACAGCCAGGCGCGGCTGGCCGACGTACTTGGGATAAAGCAATGGGCTGCCGTGGTTGGCGGCAGCCTCGGCGGCATGCAGGCGCTGCAATGGGCGATCAGTTATCCAGAGCGTATTCGCCACTGTGTTGCCATCGCCACCGCGCCCAAACTGTCGGCGCAGAACATCGCCTTTAACGAGGTAGCACGTCAGGCAATCACCACCGACCCCGACTTTCACCATGGCGATTACGCCGCCTTCGGCGTGATACCCAAGCGTGGCCTGATGCTGGCACGTATGGTGGGCCACATCACCTACTTGTCAGACGACTCCATGGGCCGCAAATTCGGCCGTGAGTTACGCAGCGAACAGCTCAACTACGACCTCACCAGCGTGGAGTTCGAGGTTGAAAGCTACCTGCGCTACCAAGGGCAGGAGTTTTCCGGCCGCTTTGACGCCAACACCTATCTGCTGATGACCAAAGCGCTGGATTACTTTGACCCAGCGGCGGCACATGGCGATGATTTGGCGAAAACCCTGTCCGGTATTCAGGCGCATTGCCTGGTCATGTCCTTTACCACCGACTGGCGTTTCTCGCCGGAGCGCTCGCACGAGCTGGTCAACGCGCTCTTATCAGCCAAGAAACAGGTCAGCTATCTGGAGATTGAGGCTGCGCAGGGGCACGATGCCTTTCTGCTGCCCATCCCCCGCTACATCGAGGCCCTGAGTGGCTACATGAACCGTATAGAGGTGACCTCATGAGCCTGCGCGCCGATCTGGAGATCATTCAGCAATGGATCAAGCCCGGCAGCCACGTACTGGATTTGGGTTGCGGTGAAGGTGAGCTATTACGCCACCTGCGTGACCACAAGCAGGTGCAGGGCTATGGCCTGGAAATCGATCCGGAGAAGATCAAGACCTGCATCCAGCATGGCGTCAATGTACTGGAGCAGAACCTCGACAAAGAACTGAACAACTTTGAAGACGACAGCTTCGATACCGTGGTCATGACGCAATCCCTGCAGGCCATGCACTACCCGGATCGGGTACTCGAAGACATGCTGCGTATCGGTCACGAGGGCATTCTCACCTTCCCCAACTTTGCCCACTGGCGCTGCCGCTGGCATCTGGGTACCAAGGGTCGCATGCCGGTGTCCGAGTTCATGCCCTACACTTGGTATAACACACCCAATATCCACTTCTGCACCTTCAAGGATTTTGAGCAATTGTGCCGCGAGCGCAATATCAAGGTGCTGGATCGTCTGGTGGTAGACCAAACGCATCAGCGCAGCTGGTTGAGCGGCTTGTGGCCCAACCTGATGGGCGAAGTAGCCATCTATCGCATCAGCCGCTGAACCAAAGAACACTAATTTTCGAGGAGACCTTCATGCTACGCACATTCGCCATGTTCGCCTTGCTGCTGCTCGCACCCTGGGCCAGCGCGGGCCCCGAACCCACCCGTTTTGGTGACCTGATCGTCTATCACAATGTCTTTAACAGCAGCTTTCTGCAGCCGGATATCGCAGCCAAGGCTGGCCTGCAACGCGGCCCCAGCAAGGGCGTCATCAATATTGCTGTGCAACGCCAGAATAACGGTAGCCCAGAAGCGGTGGACGCCATCCTCAAAGGCGAAGTACGCAGCCTGATCGGCCAACCTGTCGAGCTCGATTTCAAGCGCATCAAGGAGGGCGACGCCATCTACTTCGTCGCCAACTACAGCGCCGCACAACGCGGCATACTGCTGTTCAAGATCGACATTCAGGCCGCGCCCGGCGCCATGGTGCACAGCCTCAGCTTCCAGCAGGAGTTTTTCCCCGATGACCAGTAACACCCTGCCATTCGATACCCTGGTGCTGGCCAGCAGCAACAAGGGCAAGTTGGCTGAACTGCAGGCCATGCTGGGTGATCAGGTCAAGATACTGCCGCAGAGCGACTTCATCGACGAAGACGTTGAAGAAACAGGCCTGACCTTCGTTGAGAATGCACTGCTCAAGGCCCGCCATGCAGCGCGCGCTTCGGGTCTGCCAGCGCTGGCCGACGATTCCGGTCTGGCGGTCGACGCACTCGGCGGCGCGCCCGGCATCTACTCCGCGCGCTACGCCGGCGGTGAGGGCGATACCGCCAATAACGCCAAGCTGCTACAGGCACTGGAAGACGTACCCACCGAAGCACGCGGGGCGCAGTTCATCTGTGCGCTGGCACTGTTACGCCACGCCGACGACCCTATGCCGATCATCTGCGAAGGTATCTGGGAAGGCCGCATTCTGAATGAGGCGCGCGGCGCCCACGGCTTCGGTTACGACCCGCTGTTCTGGGTACCCGAGCGCAAATGCTCCAGCGCCGAGCTCAGCCCCGCCGACAAGAATCAACTCAGCCACCGCGCCCGCGCCATGGCGCACCTGCGGCAGCGGTTGGGGCTATGACCCAGCCGCAAGCGGCAAGCAACAAGCAACAAGCAATCCCACCGGACAGCTTGCAGCTGCCGCCGCTGGCGGCCTACATCCACATCCCCTGGTGCGTAAAGAAGTGCCCGTATTGCGACTTCAATTCGCATACCAGTCAGACGGCGTTGCCGGAAGACGCTTATATCGACGCCATGATCGCCGACCTGGAGCAAGACCTGCCGCTGGCAGCCGGGCGCGAGCTGACGTCGATCTTCTTTGGCGGTGGCACGCCTAGCCTGTTTTCGGCGGCCAGCCTTGATCGGTTTTTGCAGGCGCTAAACGCACGTCTACCCTTTGCTGCCGACATCGAGATCACGCTGGAGGCCAACCCCGGCACCTTTGAGCAGGCCAAATTCTCTGATTATCGCGCGGCCGGGATCAATCGTCTGTCGATCGGCATCCAGAGCTTCAATGCCGGCCACCTCAAGGCGCTAGGGCGCATCCACGACGACCGTGAAGCCTTGAGTGCGGTCGATATGGCGCGCCGGGCAGGCTTCGATAACCTGAACCTCGACCTCATGCACGGCCTACCCAACCAGAGCCACGAGCAGGCCATCGCCGACATTGACCAGGCCATGGCGCTGGCACCGGAGCATCTGTCCTGGTACCAACTGACGCTGGAGCCCAACACCGTGTTTTACTCCAAGCCGCCCACGCTGCCGGAAGAAGACATTCTTTGGTCGATCCAGGAAGCCGGACAGCAACGCATGGCAGCTGGCGGCTACGCCCAGTACGAAGTATCCGCTTACGCGCAGCCCGGTAGGCAGGCCAGACACAACCTGAACTACTGGCAGTACGGCGATTTTCTCGGCATAGGTGCAGGCGCTCACGGCAAGATTACCCATAGTGATGGCGCGATTGAGCGTCACTGGAAGACCCGTCTGCCCAAGGACTACCTGGCCGCCGGCAAAGACGTGCGTGCCGGGCGCAAAACTTTGGCAGCTGATGAGCTACCTTTTGATTTTCTGATGAATGCTCTGCGCCTGGTTGATGGTGTACCTGCGAGCTACTACTCGGCACGCACCGGGCAATCGCTGACCGATATTGAGCCGCTACTGCAACAGGCTGCTGCCAAGGGACTGCTCGAGCCGTGGGCACATCAGCTGCGCCCGACCGAGCGCGGCAAACTCTTCCTCAATGACCTGCTGGAGCTGTTTCTCTAACGCAATCTTTAATGGTAAAAGGCGCTCAGACTGGCGCCGCCTATCGTATCCCAACAGGCCAATGCGGTAACATCTGCGTCATCAATAGCTCTTGCCGCATGAACGTGCAGTCAGCAGAATTGTCTCAATCGACACTAATACCTGCCCTGGAGGCCCAATGAATCCGTTCAGCTTTGCCACCACCGCCCAGATTCTCTGCGAATCCGGCTCCGCCGCCCGCCTCGGCGAGCTGTGCCGCGAGCGTGACGCCCAGCGTGTACTGATAGTCACCGATCCCGGGATTACCAAAATCGGCTTGCTCGATAGCATCCTGCCCGCCATGGCCAAGGCACAGGTGAGTGTTGAAGTCTTCGATCAGGTTGAGGCCGATCCGCCGGAGCACGTGGTGCTGGAAGCGGTCGCTCAAGCCAGGAACATGCAGGCCGAGCTGATCATTGGTTTTGGTGGTGGCAGCTCAATGGACGTCGCCAAGCTGGTCGCGCTGCTGGCGCATCCAGAGTGCAAACAGCAAATGGCAGACATCTATGGGGTCGGCAATGCTCGCGGCCAACGTCTGCCGCTGTTTCAGGTACCGACCACCGCCGGTACCGGCTCGGAGGTGACGCAGATTGCCATCATCACCACGGGCGCCACTAGCAAGATGGGCGTGGTCTCGCCGATCCTGCTACCCGATCTGGCGCTGCTCGATGCCGACCTGACCCTGGGCTTACCAGCCCATGTCACTGCGGCTACCGGTATTGATGCCATGGTGCATGCCATCGAGGCCTATACCAGTAAACTGAAGAAAAACCCGCTGTCTGACATGCTCGCGCGCGAAGCACTGCGGCTACTGGCTGCCAACCTGGATCACGTCGTCCAGGACGGACAGAATCGTGAGGCGCGTCAGGCCATGCTGCTCGGCGCCCTGCTCGCCGGGCAAGCCTTCGCTAACGCACCCGTCGCTGCGGTGCACGCGTTGGCCTATCCCCTCGGCGGCCACTTTCATATCCCCCACGGGCTGTCCAACGCCTTGGTATTGCCGACGGTTATCGAGTTCAACGCCTCCGCGGCAGCGCCACTGTATGCCGAGCTCGCCCCCTTGATTGTCGGACCAAGCCTGCGTCCCGGCGACAACGACAGCCTGACCGCGCAATTGGTCAGCGCGCTATCCGATCTGAGCCCGCGCTGCGGCCTGCCTAGCCGCCTGAGGGACGCCGGCGTGCCCGAAGACAAGCTGGAAATGCTGGCCAAGGACGCGATGCTGCAGCAGCGTCTACTGGTCAACAATCCGCGTGACGTCAGCGAGGCCGACGCGTTGGCCATCTATAAACTGGCCTATTGATCCACCCGACAAGAGACCCAGCATGAGCACAAGCAAGCCAACCCGTCAGGATTATCATTACCTGCACCCGATCACCACCCGCTGGCACGACAACGATATCTACGGCCACGTAAACAACGTGACCTACTACAGCTACTTTGACAGTGCGGTGAACAGCTGGCTGATCGCTGAGGGCGGTCTGGATATCCATGAGGGCGATCAGGTCGCCTTTGTCGTTAGCTCCAACTGCGACTACTTCGCACCCATCGCCTTCCCGGATGCGATTGAAATTGGCGTAAAAGTAGCGCGTCTGGGCAGTAGCTCAGTGCATTACGAGCTCGCCGTATTCAAGCAGGGCCGCGAAGAAGCCTGTGCAGCGGGACGTTTCGTACACGTGTTTGTTGATCGTCTGAGCAACACCGCCTTCCCGATTCCCAACCAGTGCCGCGCGGCGCTGGAACGGCTGATGGATCCGATCTGATGCGAGCGATCGCGCTGCTCAGGCTGGCCTTGCTGCCGACGCTCGTCGTTTGCAGCACGCAACTGCATGCAGAGCCCGCTCTGCATGCACAAACCCAGCAGTTCGACGTAGCTGGCAGCACCACAGACGCCATTCGTGCCAGCCTCAATCGTAATCGCCAGCACAGCAGCAGCCAGGTGCAATGGCACTTCAACTGGCAATCAACACCCGGACAGTGCCGTATCACCGATGTCAGTACCGAGGTAACGGTTACGGCGCATACGCCGCACCTGCAGCCTGATCCGCAGCGTCCAAACGCGGTTCAGCAACAATGGGACGGCTATCTGCTTGCACTGCAAGCACATCAGGAAAAACATATTGAGTTGGCGCTGGAGCATGCCAGACAGATTGAGCAAAGCATTGCTACGCTGCCGCCAATGGGCAGCTGCGATCAGCTCCAGCAAGCGGCCAATGCTACCGGTCAGCGCCTGCTCAATGTATTGAGTGAAGCCAATCGGGAATACGACAAGCGCACCCAGCAGGGCGCGCTTGAAGGGGCGAGCTTTCCCTGAAAGCGCCTGCCAGGCGCACTTCACTTCAAGCCAGCCCGGCTTGCCTCAAGCCATACCGCCAGGCGTAAACAACTCGATCCAGTAACCGTCTGGGTCGCGGATAAAGGCAATGTTGTGCATCTTGCCGTCCTGCGGCCGTTTTACAAAAGAGACGCCCAAGGATTCAAAACGCTCACAGGCTGAGGTCAGATCTGGCACAGCAAAACCAATATGACCAAACCCCTTGGGCTCGTCATTACCATTGTGATAGCTGAAATCGGCATCGTCCTCGGTGCCCCAGTTGTGCGTCAGCTCGAGCATCGCCGGACGGCCAAAGGTCTGCATCGTGCGTTCCTTTGAATCGGTCGACCAATCGCCCAGGGCGTGGCTGTCGATGGCAGCCAGAAAATAAAGACTGAACTTCATTTCCGGGAAATCCAGCTTCTTGACCAACGTCATACCCATGACACGAGTATAGAAATCCAGCGTCTTTTCCGGCGACTTGATACGCAGCATGGTCTGGTTGAAGACGAAGCCTTCGGTGGCTGGATCGCGGTTTTCGCAGAGGCCATCGGCCTGTTCAAAATGGCGACTCATTGCATTACTCCCGAGCGGGTTAAAAGCCCAGAATAACACTGATAGGGCCGCGCCAGCAGCAGCGCAACCCTATCTATCTGCGAGCGCTCAGGAGAAGGGGCGGTCCTGCCACCAGGGGTAGAAGCTCGGACGATCCTGACTTGGGCGCAGGGTGAACTTGGCGGGACGTTTTTCCAGGAAGGATTGCACGCCCTCCTGCGCATCCACCGACTCGCCCATAAAGGCAATCGCCCGTGAGTCGATTTTATGTGCTTCCATCGGATGGTCGGCACCCAGCATGCGCCACATAAGCTGACGGTTGAGCAGGGTCGACATCGGCGAGGTGTTATCCGCGATTTCGCGAGCCAGCTCACGCGCTGCTGGCAGCAGTTCATCCGGCTCGTGCAGGCTGCGCACCAAGCCGCCTTTCAATGCTTCTTCAGCGCCAAATACGCGGCCGGTATAGACCCACTCGGCGGCCTGCTGCGGGCCGACCAAACGCGGCAGGAACCAGCTGGAACAGGCTTCCATGGTGATACCGCGACGAGCAAAAACAAAACCGAAACGCGCCTTGGTGGATGCCATGCGAATGTCCATCGGCAAACTCATGGTGGCGCCAACGCCAACGGCTGCGCCGTTAAAAGCGCCAATAACCGGCTTGGTGGATTCGTAGATACGCAGTGAAACGGTGCCGCCGCCATCACGCAACTCGTCGCCTTCCGGCTCGCTCTGACGCTTGTGGCGGTTGAAGGTATCGCCGCCCTTCTCCAGATCAGCCCCAGCACAGAACGCCTTGCCGGCCCCGGTCATGATGATCACGCGCACCGCATCATCGGCATCGGCAGCATCGAACGCCGCAATCAGCTCGCGGCGCATTGCGCCGTTGAAGGCGTTCATACGATCAGGTCGGTTCAGCGTCAAGGTGAGGATGCCATCCTCAACCTGATAATCCAGTGTTTCGTAAGACATGTGGGCGCTCTCTATTTGGTCAATAGCGCCCAGTGTAGAACCCGCCAGTCACAGTAACCAGCTGAGTTACCGTGGCGTATGTGGGGGTATTGGTGGGGTGGATGGAAGCGTAATTATCCAGTATGCGTCAAGTAACATACGTGCATGCACAACCGAAAAATAAACGCCCCCCCCGCCCTTTAGTTAAGACTTACGCGCATGCGCCTTTGTAGCAGCTTAATTTCCCCGGACACCTCGATAGGTGGAAAATGCATTTATCAAAGAGCCTCGCATGTCTGACCAACGTAGAAAACCCGACGACAGCTTCACGTGAAGCTGGTCAAGGACCAGGGCCTGAGTGTTTAGCAGGTCTATCATGATCTTAATATCGGCGACACGGCTGTTAGGCGCTGGTTACAGCAGTATGACTGCCGAGCAGTTGGAGTAATCCGGAATAGGTAAACCGTTCACGCCTGAGCAGCAGCGCATTCGACAGCTGGAAAAAGAAAATCGCCAACTCAAAGTGGACAACGAGCTATTAAAAAAGCTACCGCCTTGCTTGAAAATGGAGCGAGTCTGGCGTCGCGATTATGCCAACCACGCAGAGGCGGTACGCGACATTACTGAATGCGTCGTTGGATTTTACAACAACGAACAACCGCACTCGAAACTGTGGGGGGCCGCCTATGAGCGTGAGATGGAGTTGAAATCACCTATCGCGGTGTCCGGAAATAGTTAACCACTGCAGGGCAAGCCCCCGCTTATCTGGTTGCCCCATTCGGCGTAGCTGCTACTTCCCTGTTTCCGGTGCCGGCCGCTTCCCCTAAAGCCCCCGACCTAGCTGCCCAACCATTTCGCGAATAACGATCGCATTGATGCTTCTTAGCAGGCGAACTTCCCCTGCAAAGGTTGCTTTCAACTCAGGCCGGGCATGCCCAAGCTGGGCGTTTTCTGCCAGCACCTCTTCCAGCAACTGCGGTGCGGCGGAGCTCAGTGCTTCAACCATCTTGCGCACGGCATTCTTTGCCGTGGCGGGCTTGATACCCATGGTTTGACCGGCCTGGATCAGCAGGTCGGCATCTATCTGCGGCAACTTCTGGCGATCCAGGATTGGCCAGGCCAGCTCGGCCCCTTCGGGCCAACGGTCCTTGTCGCAGGCTTTGGTGCCGTACACGGCGGTACATAGCAGGTCGTAGAAGGGAGCCAAATGCATGCCTTTGGCCGTTAGCAAAAAACTGATGTTTTTCAGGTGCGCATCTTCGTTGCCCATCAGCACGTTGAACACCAGCCACTCGAACAGGCGCAACCTCGCCAGCGCAGCTGGTTTGCAACGGCTCGCCAGATCAGCCACGCGCTCAATGTTGCCCGCGCTGTATTTGAACTCGCGTGACAGCCCATCCATCTGACAGGCGTCGATGCAGTGCAGGCGCGCACATCCATCCGGGGTCAAAGTCCGGTCAAAGCGCTCGATTAGAAAGACGGGCTCGAGCGCATAGAGACGTTCGACCTTCGGCACCGGCAGACCGACCCGCGCGGCCAGGGTCATTACAAACCATTCGTTAATTACCGAATGCCGCCAATCCGCGCCGGGGTGATTCGGCTTGAGAATATGCGTTGAAGGTTCGTTGCCAAGGGGCTCAAGCAATTCACCCTCTCGCCAGATCACCGCCATCTTATGCTGCGCGCCAGCAAGCGACATGCGCTTGGCTGCCCGCTGGGCCAGCGGCACCTCGGGCATGGATTGAATACGCTGAGACAGGGTGACCGTAGACAGCGGCTGGGTGCTACCCGGTTGCGGCAGCTCACCCGGCGGCAACAGGGTAATAGAGCCGGCTGACTCGGCGCCAAAGTGCTGCAGCAAGGCAAAGGCGTCGGCAATGGTTACCCCTGCGGCATCGGCAATTAATGTGCGCTGGCCCTCCTCCGGCAAAAGGTTGTCGAAATACCACTGTACCGGGCGATGGCTGGCGCCATCACGGTGTTCCTCAGCCTGCAACGGCAGCATGGGGCAAAGCGGATAGGCCGCAGGGTCGGCCAGCCACTGCGCACTGTAAACGAAAGCCCAAAGCCCTTTGTTCTCCCGGAGGGTGCCAATGCGGACCTGGTTGATCCAGGCGTCGAGGGATCGCCCCATCAATCAGCCTCGCTGTCGGCAACGCGGGGGCGAGGCCGCACTGTGCGAGCTCGCTTCGCCTTGGCCACCTCCAGAATCGCGTTTACCTCCTCAGCAAACGGCTCCGGCACCTCAACCGAGAGGGACAGCCCCAGCTCCTGCATGACTTGGAACAACTTGCCCCACTGCACGGTTTCGCCCCCCCTTTCGACCTTGCCCAGGAAGTTCTCGGATACGCCAATGCTACCCGCAGCATCATCCTGGCGCAGCTGCATGGCCTTGCGGCTTGCCCTCACAAGCGGCCCGATCTGCTCTGGGGAGCTGATGTCGAATTTCATTGTGTTCCTCGTTCTAGATGATCTAGAGCTGAATTAAATCCTCGCGATCATGCGGAATAGTGCGACTACACTACCAAAATAGCAGAAAACCTCATGATCGGGAGGATAATTACAAATTACACCGAAGGAACACATGGATCCTCGCGATCGCGAGGATTATCTTGCAGAATTTTTCTTTCATTCAGAATCCACACGAACGTGTGGATAGAGCGCTGCTTGATGGATCGCCGCCCTGGATATAAGCCCATAGCCACGCTGGCAAACCCCATGAAAAGTATCCGCTGCTTACAGTCGACCCCCGGGGAGCGGGCAGAGCATCATGCGGATATCGGCGCTATCAGAGAGAACGGCGCGCGGATCCGCGCCGTATCGCGTTAATCAGTCTACCCGCTCAAACTTGAGATCCCAGACACCATGCCCGAGCCGCTCGCCACGGCGTTCAAACTTGGTGACAGGACGTTCTTCCGGACGCGGAACGTAGGTGCCATCCGCGGCCTGATTACGGTACCCCGGCGCTGCACTCATGATCTCCAGCATTTGCTCGGCATAATGCTCCCAGTCGGTCGCCATATGCAGCACGCCACCCGGCTTGAGTTTGGTACGCACTAGTTCGGCAAAGCTGAGCTGCACAATACGGCGCTTGTTGTGCTTCTTTTTATGCCAGGGGTCGGGAAAGAACAGCAGCAGACGGTCAAGACTGGCGTCCGGAATACTTTGATTCAGCACTTCAATGGCATCGCAGTCGAATACCCGCACATTGCTGGTCTCGCTATTGACCAGGCCGTTCAGAAGCGAGCCTACACCGGGGCGATGCACTTCAATACCGATAAAATCCTGCTCGGGTGCTACCTGCGCCATCTCCAGCAGCGATTGACCCATACCAAAACCAATTTCCAGCGTGCGCGGTGCCTGCCGCCCAAATACGGCGTCCAGATCCAACAAGCCCTGGTCCAGGGTCAGGCCAAACTTCGGCCAGCCATGATCAATACCGCGCTGCTGCCCCTCGGTCATGCGCCCAGCGCGCATGACAAAACTGCGGATAGCGCGGCGCTTTGGCGAGGTCGATTCGGTATCGGCGTTTTCAGGTAACTCAGGGGTATCGGACATGGGAGGCTCGTGATTATTTTCTAAAAGTCACCGCCAACGGCGATGACCCTTCATGGCATCGGGAGATCAGCGGATAGTGCCATCCAGCGGTGAGGATGCTGTGGCATACAGCTTGCGCGGCATACGGCCAGCCAGGTAGGCGCCACGGCCAGCCAATACCGCGTGGTGCATGGCCTGAGCCATAAGCACCGGCTGGTCGGCGTGAGCAATGGCACTGTTCATCAGCACACCGGCGCAGCCCAGCTCCATGGCGATGGTCGCGTCAGACGCGGTACCCACGCCCGCATCAACCAGCACAGGCACCGTCGCCTCCTCCAGAATAATGCGCAGGTTCCAGGGATTGCAGATGCCCATGCCGGAGCCAATCAGACCAGCCAGCGGCATGACAGCCACACAACCCATAGCAGAAAGCTCACGCGCGATAATCGGGTCATCGCTGGTGTAGACCATGACGTCAAACCCATCTTTAACCAGAACTTCGGCGGCTTTCAGCGTTTCTACTACGTTGGGGAACAGGGTTTTCTGGTCAGCCAGTACTTCCAGTTTGACCAGTTTGTGACCATCCAACAGCTCGCGCGCCAAACGGCAGGTACGCACAGCGTCTTCTGCGGTAAAACAGCCGGCGGTATTGGGCAAAATGGTATAACGATCCGGCGGCACAACGTCGAGCAAGTTGGGCTCATCCGGATTCTGGCCAATATTGGTTCGGCGGATAGCCACCGTCACGATCTCGGCGCCGGACGCTTCAATGGCACGGCCTGTTTCGGCCATATCCTTGTATTTGCCGGTCCCTACCAGCAAACGGGAACGGTAACGGACGCCGGCAATTTCCAACGCATCTTGGCTCAAATCGGTCATCAGGTTCTCCAGAAAGGGCTTAGCCGCCGCCGATGGCGTGAACAATCTCTACCCGGTCGCCGTCGCTTAACAGCGTCTCGGCGTGCTGACTGCGCGGCACAATATCGAGGTTCAGCTCAATCGCCAGGCGCTTGCCAGTCAGGCCAGTCAGTTCGATCAGCTCAGCCAGACTGATGACCCGATCAAGGGAATAGGCTTCGCCATTGAGATAGATCTGCATAAGCGGCTCGGTTATATCCGGGTGTAGAAAGTAAGTGGGCACGTGCCTGTCGCTCATGGCGACAGCAAGGGCGCTATGATACCGCGCTTTGCCGCCAGCTGACCACGCCATAGCGCCTTAGAGACTGCGCCATATCCCCGCAGCAAAACAGCCCCAGGCTATCAGCCAGGTCAGTCCGCCCATGGGGGTCACCATGCCCAGTTTGCTTATACCGGTCAGCGCCAGCAGATAGAGGCTGCCGGAAAACAGCAGTATACCGAGCGCAAAAAGGACGCCTGTCGCCTTGAACAACCCCGACTCGGGAAAGCGCAACAGCAATAGCGCCACACCAATCAGCGCCATGGTATGCCACAGCTGATAGTGCACCCCGGTTTGAAACGCATTGAGCAAATTGTCCGCCAACTTGTTACGCAAACCATGTGCGGCGAAGGCCCCCAAAGCAACACCGCTGAAACCAGTGAACGACGCGAACAACAGCAGCCATTTGGCCATGATATATTCCCTTTCCTGTTTATATTTCGAACACAGACTTATTCGACTTCACATGATCAAGAAGATACTACGCAAGACCGCCAAGTGGTTGCTTATACTCGCGTTCCTGAGCCTGCTGCCGATCATCATCTTTCGCTGGGCCCCCGCGCCCGGCTCAATGCTGATGGTAGAGCGCTGGTACGCGGCAAAACAAAGCGGACAACCACTGACGATTCAGTATCAGTGGCGCCCATATGAGCAAATTCCTGACAATATGAAAATGGCGGTCATCGCATCTGAAGATCAGCGCTTTGCCAAACACTGCGGCTTTGACCTTCGAGGAATTCGCGAGGCCATACAACACAATATGCAGGGCGGGACCCTGCGCGGTGGTAGTACCATAAGCCAGCAAGTCGCCAAGAACCTTTTTCTTTGGTCGGACCGCAGCTATCTAAGAAAGGGCGTGGAGGTGTGGTTCACCCTGTGGATAGAGATACTCTGGCCCAAGCAGCGCATTCTGGAAATGTACCTGAATATTGCTGAATGGGATCGCGGCGTATTCGGCGTAGATGCCGCTGCGCGCACTCACTTCAACATTGGCGCTAGCTATCTGTCGGACCGTCAGGCCAGCCAGTTGGCTGCCGTATTGCCGAGTCCGCTGAACTGGGATCCGGTAAATCCACCCCAGTATGCGCAACGCCGGGCGATATGGATACAGCAGCAAATGCGGCAGCTAGGCGGCAGAGAGTATCTGGACAAAGTGGAAGCGAGAAGCGACTGGCTAGCCTGGTTTCGACTGCGCTACTGACCCTGATACCTGAATAACAGATCACCGCCACCCAGTCCCGGCACCTACTGGCCGCTTAGATCATCACGCAAACCAAACATGATCGAATAGGCTTTTTCCTCGCCCACAGCTACCACTGCGCCTATCTTCGGATAAACCCAAGCCTCTTCACCTTCACTCACCGGCAGGCGCAGATCCGGGTTACCCATGGTGCTTTGCACATCACTTAACGCCAAGGGCTCAGAAGGTATCAGACTTAATCGCAGCACCGGCTGATCTTTCAGCGCATCGGCCACCGACGAGTTGATCGGCTGATCCGGCAACTCGGGCTCCCAGGCCTGAGCCTGCACCAGGCTGTCACGCTGCTGCGGTGTCAATTTCAGCACTGCCTGCACCCGCCAGCTGACATCATCACTTTCCAGCGTATAGCGGCTGACCAATAGCGGCTTGCCTTCAGAGCTGATCATCCACAGAGTACCGTGACCCAGGGCATCGCTTGCATCACCCAGAGTCAGCTGTTGGCGCTGTAACGGCCCCCACAGGCTGTCTTCATAGGCCGTGCGCCACTGCATGGGCTCACCCTGCTGCGGCTTGGACAGCCAGAAACCAAAGGCAAAGAAAGCCAATATAACCACACTCAACAAGGTGGCCAGTCGAGCGCCCTGACGACGAGTCATGCACAACTCCTTTTATTGTTTTGAATTAGGTTTTCTACAAACAAAAAAGGGTATCCACGCAGGATACCCTTTCAGTAGTCACAACCGGAGGCGGTGCTTCAGAGCTCAACCTCGGTTTCCAGATTCTTCTTCAGCTTGTTCATCGCATTCTTTTCCAGCTGACGAATACGCTCGGCTGAGACCTGATACTTGGCGGCCAACTCGTGCAACGTAGCCTTCTCTTCCGCCAACCAGCGTTGGTAAAGAATGTCACGGCTGCGCTCGTCGAGGGCTTCCAGGCCCGTCAGCAGGCTGGTGCTGGAGCTATCAGACCAATCAGCCGATTCGAGCTGGGTTGCTGGATCATAGCGCTTGTCTTCAAGGTAATGAACCGGCGCGTAGGCAGCATCGTCGTCTTCGTCTTGAGCACCATCAAAGCCCAAATCCTGACCATAAAGTCGACTTTCCATTTCGCGCACTTCACGCGTCGCCACACCCAGGTCTTCAGCCACTGCGTTCACTTCATCATGTGACAGCCAAGACAGTTTTTTCTTGGCGCTACGCAGGTTGAAGAACAGCTTACGCTGCGCCTTGGTAGTAGCTACCTTGACGATACGCCAGTTGCGCAAAATGAACTCATGAATCTCGGCACGAATCCAATGCACCGCGAACGACACCAGGCGGACGCCCATTTCCGGATTAAAGCGCTTGACCGCTTTCATCAAACCTACGTTACCTTCCTGCACCAGGTCAGACTGCGCCAGACCATAGCCAGAGTAGCTGCGCGCGATATGCACAACAAAACGCAGGTGAGACATAACCAGCTGGCGAGCAGCCTCAAGGTCTTCCTGATAATACAGACGATCAGCCAGCTCACGCTCTTCTTCAGCGCTAAGAACCGGGATGCTGCTTACATTCTGAACATAGGCTTCAAGATTCGCACCCGGTACCAAGCTGTTAACGGGTAGCAAGGCAGTGCTCATGTTTGAACTCCCAAAAATTGACGACCTAGTGTATCACTGCAAAATAAGACTGTGAACGCAGACTAAAGTTCAGGCCCCTGCGGGGCCCAGCTATCAGCTGCAAGCTACAAGCTACAAGCTACAAGCTTCAAGCTTCAAGCGGCAAGCTAAACCCTAAACCCTAAACCCTAAACCCACGCCGAGCTGATTGTAGCTTGCGGCTTGCGGCTTGCGGGCTAGCTAGGCTCTATCGCCCGCACATGCTGCCCCACCGCCAGCCAGGCACCGACCAGCCCCAGCAACATAGCACCCATTACCAATGTCAGACCATCCGGCCACGGCATGCCGATCAGAGCAAAGTCGCTCTGATAGAGGCTGGCCACCTGCTGCACGGTCACATTCAACCAGGCCAGGCCCGCCGCCAATAACAGCCAGGCCATCACCCCGGCCAGCAACCCGTAGAGCACACCGATATACAGAAACGGACGGCGAACAAAAGCGTCAGTGCCGCCCACCAGCTTGACTACGAGTATCTCTTCACGTCGGCTTTCGATGGCCAGACGAATGGTATTGGTCATGACCAGCAGCAAGGCGATGATCAGCAACAGGCCAAGCCCACCGGTAAAGCGCTCCAGCATGCCTAAAATGGCAGCCAGCCGCTCGACCCAAAGCAGATCAATCTGCACCTGCTCAACGCCATCAATAGCTGCAAGCCTGTCACGCAGTGGTTCCAAAGCTGCTGCGCCGCCCTCGATACTGCTAGGCGTCACCACAATCACACTCGGCAACGGGTTATAGCTCAACTGCAGCAGTGCGTCACCCATCCCCGAGTGCTGCTGGAATTCGGCCAGCGCCAGCTCTTTATCAAGCAGTTGTGCGTTAGCCACGCCGGAGAGCGTCTTGATTGCCGCCAGTTGCTCTTGCTGTCGCTCCTTGCTGACACCGTCCTCAATATAGACCGAGATCTGCGCTGCTTTCTGCCAGTTAACGCCCAGTTGCTCGACCTGGTTGATCAGCACGGACAGCCCCATGGGCAGCGCTAGCGCAATGGTCATCACCAGCACGGTCAGTACACTGCTAAAGGGATAGCTACGCACCTGATGCAGCGCCTGTCGCGCGCTGGCACGATGGCTACCAAGCCAACTGCGTAGCGGATGGCGCCAATTACGCTCAGAGCGCGCAGCGCCCTTGGGCGCCTTGCGTTTGGGATCAGCCGGTCGCTTGGCTACAGACATGACTACTCCCCATCCGTAATCAGCCGACCCTGATCCAGGGTCAGCATGCGATGATCGAGCTTGGCAATCAGCGGTAAATCGTGACTGGCTATCAACACGGTGACACCCACCCGATTAAAATCCTCAAACAACGCCATGATCTCGGCAGATAGTGCGGGATCAAGGTTACCCGTCGGCTCGTCGGCCAGCAGCAATGCGGGTTTGTGCACCACAGCGCGGGCGATACCCACTCGCTGCTGCTCACCGCCAGAGAGCGCAATCGGTAAGCTGCCCTCTTTACTCAGCAGCCCAACCTTGTCCAACGCAGCACGCACGCGGCGGCCCACTTCATCTGGCGGCGTGCCATTGATAACGAGCGGCAGGGCAACGTTATCGAACACAGTGCGGTCAAACAGTAACTGATGATTCTGAAACACCACGCCCACCTGACGACGCAGGTAGGGAATGTCATCACTGCTCAGCTCTTGCAGATTCTGACCGCCGACGTGCACGGCGCCAGAACTCGGCCGCTCCATGCACATGATCAGCTTGAGCAAGGTGCTTTTCCCCGCGCCGGAGTGCCCGGTGATGAAGACCATCTCACCGCTACGGATGTGCAGATCGAGGTTATCCAACCCCTGATGGCCGTTCGGGTAGCGTTTGCTGACACGTTCAAAGCGAATCATTGCGTTTGGATTCCAGACTCTTCGCTGCCAAACACCCTATTTGCTACCAAAGAGGGCTTCAACGAACTCGGGCGCAGTAAAGGGCCGCAGATCATCAATCTGCTCACCCACACCAATGTAACGGATCGGCAAGCCAAACTGTTTGGCCAGCGCAAAGATCACACCGCCCTTGGCGGTGCCATCCAGCTTGGTCAAGGCCAAACCGGTCAGGCCGACTGCCTGATCGAACAACTTGGTCTGCGATATCGCGTTCTGTCCGGTACCGGCGTCCAGCACCAAGAGCACTTCGTGCGGCGCCTCTACGTCGAGCTTGGCCATTACGCGCTTGACCTTGGCCAGCTCGTCCATCAAGTGATCTTTGTTGTGCAGACGTCCGGCGGTATCGGCAATCAACACATCAGCACCGCGCGACTTGGCCGCCTGCAGCGCATCGAAAATGACTGACGCGGAATCAGCGCCCGTGTGCTGTGCAACAACACTAATCTGGTTGCGCTCACCCCAGACCTGCAACTGTTCAACGGCAGCTGCGCGAAAGGTATCACCAGCAGCCAGCATCACCTGCTTGCCTTCGCTCTGCAGGCGCTTAGCCAACTTGCCGATGGTCGTGGTTTTACCCACCCCATTCACGCCCACCACCAGAATCACATAGGGCTTTTTGCTGCTGTCGACTTCCATCGGTTTGGCAACATGAACCAGCAGCGCCTCCAGCTCACCCTGCAGCGCGCGATAGAGGGCCTTGCGGCTAGATACCTGGCGCCGCGTTACGCGCTCTTGCAGGCTTTCCATAATTAGCGTGGTCGCCTCAATACCCACATCGGCCATCAGCAGCCGGGTTTCCATCTCCTCCAGCAGCTCATCGTCGATTTCTTTCTCGCCGAGGAACATGTTGGCCATGCCCTCGCCAAGATTGGCACTGGTCTTGGACAGTCCCTTTTTCATCCGCGAGAAAAAGCCCTTGGACTCCTCCTCGGCAACCGGCTGCGGCTCGGCAACCGGCTCAGCGGCACTTTGCCCCAGCTCGGAGAACAATGAAGCAGCTGCCTCACGGGCCGCCTGCTCGCGGGCCTCTACGCTATCGAGTTGCTGGCTGAGCGGTGCTGGCGCATCCTGCTCGGGCTCGGGGGCGGGCGCTTCTTTACGTCGCGCCCAGCCAAACAGACCTTTTTTTTCCGGCTTGGCGGCCGAGTCGGCGGCTTTGTTTTCGGGGCTTTCTGGCTTGTCTTTGGAACCAAACATGAAGGGTCACTATCTGAGTCTGACGGCGAATGCTTCGCCATATTGAAGGTTGGGTTATCCTACCCCACTTCCGCCATTGGCGGTATGACCCCCGGACGCTGCCGAGACGTAATCTGCCGATCAGATAAAACCTTGGCTACTACCGACCACCACTGCCCCACAGGATCCAACGAATGTTGCGGCTGATCTTTGTACTGCTAACGCTTCCCCTGCTCTCGTTTACCGCGGTAGCCAACGAATCACGACAACCAACGCATAGCTACACACTGGACAACGGTCTCAAGGTGATCATCCGTGAAGATCATCGTGCGCCTGTCGTCGTATCGCAGGTCTGGTACAAGGTCGGCAGCAGCGATGAGCCGCCGGGGCAGACCGGTCTCTCGCACGCGCTGGAGCACATGATGTTCAAGGGCAGCAAAAACCTCGAGCCCGGCCAGGCATCTCGTCTGCTCGGCAGCCTGGGCGCCAGCGAGAACGCCATGACCACGCGTGACTATACCGCCTATTACCAGATCCTCAGCCGTGATCAATTGCCGGTTGCGCTGGAGCTGGAAGCCGAACGCATGCATCAACTGAGCTTGCCGGAAGACGAGTTTCTCAAGGAAATAGAAGTCATCAAGGAGGAGCGTCGGATGCGCGTCGACGACAACCCCAATGGCTTGGCCTACGAGCGCTTCCTGACCCAGGCCTACATGGCCAGCCCTTACGGTCAGCCGGTGATCGGCTGGATGCACGATCTTGACCGCATGCAGATTGAAGACCTGCGGGCCTGGTACCGCGCTCACTATGTGCCAGCCAACGCCACCCTGGTTATTGTTGGCGATGTCTATCCCGAGACCGTCAAACCCTTGGTCGAGCGCTACTTTGGTGCCGTACCAGCGCGTACTCCGGTACCTATTCGCACGCCACTTGAGCTGCCCGCTGGCGGTGAGCGCAGCCTGGTGCAACACCTGGATGTGCAGCTGCCTACGCTGATGCTTGGCTTCAACGTTCCCAGCCTGACTACCAGTGCACAGCCCTGGGAGGTGCATGCATTGCGCCTGCTCGATGCGGTGCTCGACGGCGGTCACAGTGCCCGCCTCGCCAGCAACCTGGAGCGCGGCAGCAACATTGCCACCAGCGTGGGCACCCACTACGACCCCTTCAGCCGAGGTGACAGCCTGTTCATCCTCAGCGGCATTCCCAACCTGTCCCGCAACGTTGATCTGGCTCAGCTTGAGCAAGGCGTGTGGGAGCAAATTGACGCCATCAAGAAAACGCCGCCCAGCGCTGAAGAACTGGCACGCGTTCAGGCGCAACTCGTCGCTGAACTGGTGTACTCGCAGGATGACATCAACACTCAAGCCAACCGTATTGGTGCGCTGGAGAGCGCAGGACTGTCCTGGGAGCTGATAGATCAGGATGTTGACGCACTCAAGGCCATCACCCCCGAGCAAATCAGCGACGTCGCACGCCGCTATCTGGTGCGTGACCGGATGACCCGTACAACAGTGCTGCCACTGGCCAAGGAGGCTCAACAATGAAGTCAATAAAGCCCTTTGCCCTGCTCCGCTGGCTGCTCGCAATCGTCGCGCTTGGCGTCATGTTGGCGGTATTGCTCAAGCAGTCACCCGCACCAGAGGCGCAACCCAAACCCACGCCTGATACCGCAAAACCGGCCAACAACCCCGAACCGGATACGGCCGAAGAAGTCTTTGGCTCGCCGTTACCAGCGCTGCAGTCGCTGGAGCAATTGGACCTCGATACGCCACCGGCACGACGCGGGCTGGACCTGCAGCACTGGACCACTGCACAGGGAACCAAGGTCTATTACATGCGCGCCGAAGAGCTTCCGATGCTCGACGTACAGCTGCTGTTTGCTGCTGGCGCAAGCCGCGACGGCGACCAGCCCGGCCTGGCCATGCTGACCAATGCGCTGCTTAACGAAGGCACCAACAACCTGAGTGCGGACGATATCGCCAGCGGCTTCGAACGACTCGGCGCCGAATTCAGTAACGGTGCGTACCGCGACATGGGCCTGGTCAGACTGCGCAGCCTGACCGACAGCGATAAGCTGGAACCGGCATTAGCGCTGTTCGCTCAGGTATTGGCGCAGCCTGCGTTCCCGGCGAAGGCCGTGACCCGCGTGCGCGAGCAGATGCTGGCCGGCCTGCAGTACCGCATGCAGCGCCCGGGCTCACTGGCCAGCGAAGCCTTTTGGTCAACGCTTTACCCGAATCACCCCTACGGCAACTTGCCGGATGGCGAAGCTGACAGCCTGAAAGTCATAAGCCGCGCCGATCTGCAACGCTTCCACCAAACCTACTACGCCGCCGGTAATGCGGTGATCGCGCTGGTAGGTGACATTGATCGCGACCAGGCAGAGCAGTTGGCGCAGCATTTGGCCGACGCGCTACCGGAAGGCCAGGCAGCGCCGACCACGCCCGATCCCGAGCCCGTGGCTGCAACCCAAAAGCAGATCGACTTCAACAGCGAGCAGACACAGGTCATTGTCGGTCAGCAAGGCATCAAACGCGGCGACCCTGACTACGCCGCGCTTTATCTGGGCAACCAGATCCTCGGTGGTTCAGGCTTTGGCTCGCGCCTGATGGAACAGGTGCGCGAAAAGCGCGGCCTGGCCTACTCCGTCAGTAGTGGCTTTACCCCCATGCAGGCGCCCGGTCCTTTCAGCATCAGCTTACAGACACGTAGCGACCAGACTGAACTGGCGCTGGAAGTGGTCAATAGCACCCTGGATGACTTTATCGCCAAGGGACCAACCCAAGCTGAACTGGTACGCGCCAAGCAGCAGATTCTGGGCGAGTTTCCGTTGAGTACCGCCAGCAACAGCGCGATCGTCAGCCAATTGGCCGCAATCGGCTTCTATAATCTGCCGCTGAACAATATGCAGTTGTTCCTCGATCAGGTTCAGGCGCTAACGGTCGAGCAAATTCAGGCTGCCTTTGCAGCGCATCTGGACCCGGCCCATCGCGTTACCATCACCGTCGGCCCACCACAGCCAGAAGAGGACGCAACCAGCGGCGAAAGTGCGCCTGAAGCAACCGAGACAGCAAGCGAAAACGACGCAACCAAGCCAGCGGAGACCAAACCATGAAGCAGCCTAAAGCCAAGATTGGACAACTGCGCATCATTGGCGGCGAGTGGGGCAGCCGGCGCTTCAGTTTTACCGAGCAACCCGGCCTGCGGCCAACCGCAGACCGGGTCCGCGAAACGCTGTTCAACTGGCTTAGCGGCGATATTCAGGGCGCCCGCTGTTTTGATCCCTTTACCGGTAGCGGCGCACTGACGCTAGAGGCGCTATCACGCGGCGCCGGCTGGGCCCTGGCGGTCGACCTGAGTCGCGACGCAGTCACCTCACTGCGTGAGCATCTAGCCACGCTGCAATGCACCAAGGCAGAGGTCCGACAGGAAAATGTGTTGGCGCTGCTCAGTACGCCGCCCGCTGAAGCCTACAACATCGTTTTTCTCGACCCTCCCTTTCATCAGGATTTACTCGAGCCCGCCTGCACGGCGCTGGAGGCCAACGCCTGGCTGACCGACGACGCGCTTATCTACGTCGAAAGCGAAAACTCGCCCAGCCGCCTGAGCCTGCCGAGCAACTGGCAACTGCATCGCGACAAGCGCGCCGGGCAAGTCTGGTATAGCCTCTGGCGCCGCCAGGCGTGAGCCTGTATCGCCCCGCTCACTGGCTGCCGGGCGGTCATCTGCAGACGCTGTTCGGCCCCCTGCTGCGCAGGCCGCCCAGCCTGGAACGCCAGCGGGTGCGCATGACGCTGAGCGACGGCGACTATCTGGACCTCGACTGGTACGGCAGCGCACAGCCGCCAGCACCTATCGCCATTCTCTTGCATGGCCTCACCGGCAGCTCTGCATCGCTGTATATTCTCGGCCAGCAGCGGGCACTGGCTGCCATCGGCTGGCGCAGCGTGGCGGTCAACTGGCGCGGCTGCTCCGGCGAGCCCAACCACAGCGCGCGCGCCTACCACTCTGGTGCCAGCGACGATCTGGCCGAGGTCATCGGCTACGTTCGCGAGCTCAACCCTGATCAGCCATTGGTCGCTGCGGGTTACTCGCTGGGCGGCAACGTCTTGCTTAAGTATCTGGGCGAATCCGGCGCCGAGTCGCGACTGACAGCGGCGGTCGCCGTCTCGGTTCCCTTCCGGCTGGATCAATGCGCCGATCGCCTGCAGGTTGGCTTCTCGCGCGTCTATCAAAGCCGCTTCATGCGCGACATGCTGGCCTACGTTGCCAACAAAAAACGCCTATTTCAGCATCAGGGCAAAGACGCCGAATACGCACGACTTGATGCGTTGGGCTCGCTTGAGGGCATGGACAGTTTCTGGGATTTTGATGGGCGGGTTACCGCGCCTCTGCATGGCTATGACAGCGCTCAGGACTATTATCGCCAGTGCAGCAGCCGCTACTTCCTCGGTACCATTGCCACCCCGACACTGATCATTCAGGCGCAGAACGATCCTTTTGTTTACCCGCACAGCCTGCCGCAAACCAGCGAACTGTCCGCCAGCACTGAATTCGAATTACATCAGAGTGGCGGTCACGTGGGCTTTATCGAAGGCCTGCCATGGCAGCCGAGCTATTATCTCGAACGCCGGATTCCACAGTGGCTGGCGGCTCAGCTCGCAGTCACGCCTTCCAGCGGCAGATAATACTCAGCCAACAACGCCTCAACCGCCGGCCTTGCCTGCTCGGTCAGTAGGCCCATTTCCTGCGCCAGCACCTGATACACCCCGCGGCGCAACATAGCGGGCGTCAGCTCGGTCTGATCGGCCTCCAGCACCGTAGTGCACAGGAAGCTCACCCAGCTGTTCATCAGCAACCAGGAGTTCAGTGCCAACACTTCCGGGTTGGCACGCCGGGCACAGAGAACGCCTGCATCAATCAGCCCCTGATAGATCGCCTGCCCACTGTGCAGGCAACGCCGGGAGAACTGCCGATAGCGCTCAGCCATGTCAGGATCGGCGGAGACCAAATGCTCTAGATCACGCAGCAGAAAACGGTACTGCCATAGTCCCTGACTGATCGACTCCAGGTAATTTGCCTTGTCCTGCAAATCGAGCGGCCGCCCCTGCGGCACCTGCAGATAACCCTCCACATTCGCCTCATATGCAGCCACCAGCTCGGCGATAATCTGCTGCTTGTTACGGAAGTGGTAATACAGATTGCCCGGCGACATGCCCAGATGCGCAGCGATGTGATTGGTGGTAACAGCGCGCTCACCCTGCTCGTTGAAGAGATGCAGGCTAGCCTGAAGGATGCGGTCGCGGGTTTTCATGCCTGAATACCGTTTGGTAGATGAATTTGACAGTTTAGAGCAAATACTCTAAAAATACCTGACGCGTTACAGCAAGACGCTTTAATGGACCAGCGCAATATAGAAAGCGCACTCATCCAAGCAACCCACAAACAACAAGAGCTGACGATCGAGAGCCAGCCCTTTTGCGGAGGCACCCATGGTAGCCGATATTGCTTACATGCAGGACCAGCAGCACTCCATTGACCGCATGCATGAGCTATTTGCGCAGCAACGCGCAGCTTATCGAGCGGCTCCCATGCCGGATGCCGATAGCCGCATACAGCAACTCAACGCATTAAAATCCGCCCTGCTAAAGCACCAGGACGCGCTGATTAGCGCGATCAACGCCGACTTCGGTCGACGCTCTGCCGACGAAACCAAACTCGCTGAAATTCTGCCAGCAGTAGAAGGTATCAAGTACGCCTGCAAACACATTCGCGGCTGGATGAAGCCCTCCAAGCGCAAGGTTGGTATGGCCTTTCAACCGGGCAAAGCGCAGGTGGTATATCAGCCGCTGGGGGTGATCGGCATCATAGTGCCGTGGAACTACCCTCTCTTTCTCGCCATAGGTCCGTTGGTGACCGCCGTTGCCGCCGGGAATCGCGCGCTGATCAAGATGAGCGAGTCGACCCCGGCTACCGCCGAGTTGCTGGGCAAGGTACTCGCTGAGGTATTCAAGGAGGATCAGGTCGCGGTCGTTACCGGCGAAGCTGAAGTCGGTATGGCCTTCTCGCAGATGGCCTTTGATCATCTGCTGTTTACCGGCGCTACCAGCATCGGCCGGCATGTCATGCGCGCCGCCGCGGCCAACCTTACCCCCGTCACCCTGGAATTGGGCGGTAAATCCCCGGCCATCATTTCCGCCGATGTGCCGCTGACGGATGCCGCCGAGCGTATCGCCTTCGGCAAGGGGATGAATGCTGGTCAGACCTGCGTGGCGCCAGACTATATTCTATGCCCGCGCGCGCGCGTCGAAGGCCTGGTAGAGGCCCTGAGCACCCAACTGGCAAAAATGTATCCCAAGCTACTTAACAATCCGGATTACACCCAGGTCATCAACCCGCGCCAATATCTGCGTCTGCAAGGCTACCTGCAGGATGCCGAAGCCAAAGGCGCGCGCCTCTTGCCTATCAACCCTGCCAACGAGGATTTGAGTGACAGTCGTATCCTGCCACCCACGCTGATCCTCAACGTCAGCGACGACATGACATTGATGCAGGACGAGATTTTTGGTCCCTTGTTGCCGATCGTGCCCTACGACAGCCTGCAAGAAGCACTCGACTATATCGCCGATCGACCGCGCCCACTCGCGCTCTACTACTTCGGCTACGACAAGGCCGAGCAGCAGCGCATGATGGAGCAGACCCACGCTGGCGGTATGTGCATCAACGACACCATCTTTCATGTCGCGCAGGACGACATGCCCTTCGGCGGCATTGGCGCCTCCGGCATGGGCCATTACCACGGCCACGAGGGCTTTCTGACCATGAGCAAAGCCAAGAGCGTTTATATCAAACAGCGCTTCAATGGCTCTCGGCCGATTTATCCGCCCTACGGCGGCAAACTACTGAATATGGTGTACAAACTGTTCCTGCGTTGAGCCGGACGCACGATAGAAACAGCCGGCGTGCTCAATGCGCTCGGCCAGAATAAAAACAAAGAGCAGGACTATATGGACCCTAATCTGAATCCACAGCTAGGCCGACGCAGCCTCTTGAAACTGGGGCTGGGCGCCAGCCTGGCCCTGAGCACCGTCGGCCTGACTGCCAGCCTTACCGGCTGCACCTCCGAGCATGCTGCGCCGCAATTCAAGGTACTACGCGAATCCGACCTGCCACTGCTGGCGGCTTTGTACCCAGCCATCATTGGCCCCCACCCGGCCTTCGCTGAATCGTCTGACGCCATTGCCAAGGCAAGCGCACAGCTGGACTGGACGCTGGAGCGAACTTCTCCCTTTGTCCAGAAAAGCATACTGGACCTGCTCGGCCTACTGAGCATGCCCGTCACACGCGGCCCCCTGACCGGTGTATGGGGTGACATGGCCAAGGCCAGCCCCGACCAGATTGAGGCATTTCTACTGCGCTGGCGCGATAGCCGTTTTGACATGCTGCGTCAGGGGCAAAAGACCCTGACGCAGCTATTGCAGATGTCCTGGTACGCCCTGCCGCAATCATGGGCAACGACCGGCTATCCCGGCCCACCCGTCATCTGATTCAGAACCGATTCCAGGGGAAACACATGCCTGTACCTGATTTATTTCTGCAAGGTGTTGCACGCGGCTGGCAGGTAATCGATGCCGCCACGCTTGAGAACGAAACCACACTTGAAGCTGATGTGATTATCATCGGCACCGGCGCGGGCGGTGGCACCAGCGCTGAGATCCTGGCCCAGAACGGGTTCAAGGTGTTGCTGGTCGAAGAAGGTTCGTTAAAAACCTCCAGCGACTTCAAAAACGATGAGGCCAAAGCCTACGCCGACCTCTATCAGGAAGGCCTGGCCAGAGCCACGGCCGACGGTGGTATCGGCATTCTGCAGGGCCGTACAGTGGGCGGCACCACTACGGTCAACTGGACCAGCAGCTTCCGCACGCCAGAACCAACGCTGGCGCACTGGGCCAAAGAGCACAACGTAAAGGGGCTCGATAGCCAAAGCATGGCGCCCTGGTACGCGCGTATGGAGGAGCGCCTGGGTGTCGCACCCTGGGCCGTGCCAGCCAACGCCAATAACGACATCATCCGTCTGGGCTGCGAAAAGCTCGGTTATCACTGGAAGGTCATTCCGCGCAACGTCCGTGGCTGCTGGAACCTGGGCTATTGTGGGACCGGCTGCCCGACCAACGCCAAGCAATCCATGCTGGTCACGACTATTCCTGCGGCCCTGGAAAAAGGCGCCACCCTGGTGCACAGCGCGCGTGCCGAAAGCCTGGTAGTTACAGGCGACCGCGTGACTGAAGTACTTTGCCGGGGGATGAATAGCACCTTGACCGCCGCCACCGGGCAACGCCTGCGGCTGCGCGGTAAGCACATAGTGCTGGCCGGCGGCGCCATCAACAGCCCCGCGCTGCTGCTGCGCTCGAAAGCACCTGATCCGCACGGCAGACTGGGTAAGCGCACCTTCCTGCATCCGGTCAACATGACCCTCGCGCGTTTCGACCGCGACATCAACGGCTTTTACGGCGCGCCCCAGTCAATCTATTCCGACCACTTCCAGTGGCAGCAGGGCACGACCGGCCCCATGGGGTATAAGCTGGAAGTGCCGCCGATGCAGCCAAGTATTACCTCGGCCCTCATGGGGGGTATGGGGCAGGAGAATCTGCAGCGCATGAACGGGCTGGCGCAGAGCAACCTGCTACTGGCGCTGCTACGCGACGGCTTTCATGAGCAAAGTCAGGGCGGCAGTGTGGCACTGCGCGACAACGGTGACCCCGTGCTGGATTACCCGCTCAACGACTACCTGTGGGACGGCACACGTCGCGCCTACCTGAGCATGGGCGAAATCCAGTTTGCCGCTGGTGCCAAAAGCGTCATGCCGACCCACGCGCATGCCCGCGAGAGCCGCAGCTGGGATGACTTCAAGCAACAGATCGACCAGCTGAGTTACCGGATACATGATGTACGCTTGGCCACGGCCCATATCATGGGTGGTTGCGCTATGGGCGAAGACCCGACACAGGCGGTAGTCGATAGCCGCGGCCGTCACCACCAACTGGACAACCTATCGGTACTCGATGGATCGATCTTCCCCACCAGTATCGGCGCCAACCCGCAGCTATCCATCTATGGCATTGTTGCCAAACTGACTACCGCTCTGGTGGCAGACCTGAGCTGAGTGCCGTTAGCCCCGAGCCACAATCGGGGCTAACTGGACGTCTAAAAATGACAGGCAAGCGCCTCTGTTGCTGGGTTTTCGGCTGTCATTGGGCTACCATCTGCCTCTCACTCGGACAGCCGCAGGACCTCGCCAACATGAACACCGTACTCTACCCTGGCACCTTCGACCCTATCACCAAGGGGCATACCGATCTCGTTGAGCGCGCTTCGCGCCTGTTTGATCGCGTGGTGGTGGCCGTTGCCGCCAGTACCAAGAAGAATCCAGCCTTTACGCTGGAACAGCGGGTAGATATGGCCAAGAACGTGTTGGCGCACCTGCCCAATGTCGAAGTAGTCGGCTTCTCCTCACTGCTCGCGCATTTTGTCAAAGAAGTGAATGCGAACGTGCTGCTGCGCGGCCTGCGCGCGGTATCCGACTTTGAGTATGAGTTCCAGCTGGCCAATATGAACCGGGTGCTGGCTCCCGACGTGGAAAGCCTGTTCCTGACGCCATCGGAACACTATTCCTATATATCTTCCACGCTGGTACGCGAGATTGCGGCACTGGGTGGCGACGTGACCAAGTTCGTGCATCCTGACGTCAATGCAGCCCTGCTCAAACGCTACCATAGCTGAGCCTGTTGCCCTGCGGAGCCACTGAACCATGTCACTGATCATTACCGACGACTGCATCAACTGCGATGTCTGCGAACCGGAGTGTCCCAACGGGGCCATTTCCCAGGGCGAAGAGATCTATGTGATCGACCCCAACCTGTGCACCGAGTGCGTAGGTCATTTTGATGAGCCGCAGTGCCAACAGGTCTGCCCTGTAGACTGCATTCCGCTCGATCCGGAGCACGTCGAAAGCAAGGACGAGCTGATGGATAAATACAAGATTCTCACCGGCGAGGCATAACGATGCGCATGCGGCAGAGCTGGCTACCCCTGATCACCGTCAGCCTAGTGGGCCTGTTGTCTGCCGCACCACTGCATGCCGCCTCAGGGCCAGGTCAGCAGGCCGTCGCCAGCGCGCATCCAGTCGCCACTGCAGCCGGCCACGCCATACTCGACCAGGGCGGCAACGCCTTTGATGCAGCGGTCGCCGTTGCATCAACGCTGGCGGTGGTTGAGCCCTACAGTTCCGGGCTCGGCGGTGGTGGTTTCTTTCTGCTGCGTCAACCCGGTAACAGCGACCAGCCCTACCGTTTTATTGACGCTCGCGAAACCGCGCCGCTCAGCGCCGGCCGCGACCTGTACCGCGACAGCGATGGCGTGGTGCAGCGCGACCCTGCCATCAATGGCCCTATGGCAGCAGGTATTCCCGGCGTTCCCGCCGCGCTGGCACACCTGGCCGAGCACTATGGCAAGCTGCCTCTGAGCCAGTCGCTGGCGCCGGCCATTGCTGCCGCCGAAAATGGTTTTGCCATCAGCGAACATTACCGCACGCTGGCGGGCTACCGCCTTGAGGTCATGAATCGCTACCCGGACACGGCGCGAATTTTCCTGCGCGGCGGCCAGCTTCCTGAGGCAGGGACCCTTGTTCAGCAGCCCGAGCTGGCCAACACGCTGCGCGCCATGGCTAGCCATGGCCGCGATGGCTTCTATAAAGGCGATGTGGCAACGCAACTGATCAACGGCGTAAAAGCCGCCGGTGGTATCTGGCAAGCCGCCGACCTGAACGGTTACAAGGTGATCGAGCGCAGCCCTATCCGCTTTAGTACCAGCGGCTATGAGGTAATTAGCGCACCACTGCCATCCGCCGGCGGCATCGCCCTGGCGGGCATACTGCAAGGCCTGGCTAGCTTGCCCAAGGTCGAGCTCGGCTCGGTCACTCAGACTCACCAGTTGGTCGAGCTGATGCGCCGCACCTATCGCGACCGCGCCGCGCTGCTCGGCGACAATGACTTTGTCGAGGTGCCGGTCAAGCAACTGATATCGGCTGACTACGCCAACAAACTGGCCACCAGCATCGACCCGCAGCACGCCACCCGCAGCAGTGAACTCGGCCCGCTGATTGACTTTGTCGAGGGTAACCACACGACCCACTTCTCCCTGATTGATGCCCAAGGTAACGCTGTCGCAGCTACCCTCAGCGTCAATTTGCCATTCGGCTCTGCGTTCACCGTGCCCGGCACCGGCGTGCTGCTCAATAACGAAATGGACGACTTTGCGGCTGACCCCGCTGGCGTCAACGCCTACGGCCTGGCCGGTAGCGAAGCCAACGCCATCGCGCCCGGCAAACGCCCGCTCTCCAGCATGACCCCGACTATGCTGGAAAATGATCAGCAACTGGCGATCCTTGGCACGCCCGGCGGCAGCCGTATCATTACCATGGTGCTACTTGGCTCGCTGGAAGCCATGCAGGGCGAACCGGTTGAGCGCTGGGTCAGTCGCCCACGCTTCCACCACCAATACCTGCCGGACCACATTCAGGTTGAAGCTGCCGCCTTTAGCGAAGAGCAAGAACGCGCACTCCAGGCCATGGGCCATCGTATTGAACCCGTCGGCCGCGACTACGGCAATATGCAGGCGGTGTCCTGGAATAAAGATAGCAATCAGCTTAGCGCCGCCAGCGACCCCCGCGGTATAGGCGCGGCTAGCGTGCAAGAACAAGCCGTCCTGACACCGAGCGAGTAACCCGACAATAGCCTGCCTAATCCACTATTCAGGGGTGTCCGCATAAAAACCTTTATCAAAGAATTCTGGCTCTTCGGCCTGAAACAGGCCTA
Organism: Pseudomonas neustonica; assembly: GCF_003797945.1. Lineage (GTDB taxonomy): Bacteria > Pseudomonadota > Gammaproteobacteria > Pseudomonadales > Pseudomonadaceae > Halopseudomonas > Halopseudomonas neustonica. The sequence goes on along the minus strand of NZ_RKKU01000002.1, from coordinate 199,265 downwards.
CGCCTGCCTGTTTGGCGGCTTCCTACTGCTGGTGATGGTCGTCACCCGCTACTGGTACCCGATTGAGGGACTGCACCGCTACGACTTCATCTTTCTCGCCGCCATTGCCTTTCAGTTATTCATGCTCGCGGCTCGGCTGGAAACACTGCGCGAATCCATGGTCATCGTGGTTTTTCACCTTACTGCGACCGCTATGGAGCTGTTCAAAACCTCCGACGCCATCGGCTCCTGGCAGTATCCCGAAGAGTATCTGTTTGGCATCGGCAATGTGCCCTTGTTTACCGGCTTTATGTACAGCGCTGTGGGTAGTTATATCGCACGCGTCTGGCGCCTTTTTGACTTTCAATACACCCACTATCCCGCACGCTGGCAAACCGTGGTACTGGTCAGCCTGATCTACCTGAACTTTTTTACCCATCACTTTATCTGGGATCTGCGCTGGGTATTACTGGCCGTCACGGTCTTCCTGTTCTGGCGGACGCAGGTCCATTTCATGATCATCAAGACCCACCGTTGGATGCCACTGCTGCTGGGGTGGTTTCTGGTCGCCCTGTTCATCTGGTTTGCCGAAAACATCGCCACCTACGCCAACGTCTGGGTGTACCCCAATCAGAAAGCGCAATGGCACATGGTTTCGCTGGCCAAGTTGAGCTCCTGGTATTTGCTGATGCTGCTAAGCTTTGTGCTCGTCTCGCTGATAAATAACCCCATCATCCGCCACGCCGAGCGCCAAGGGGCAATAATAGGTAAGCGGCGAAATCAGTAAATCTATCAGGTAGGCCGTCAATCGTAATAACAACAGCGTTATAGCGGCTGCATCCGGCTTCGAAGCACAGGGCGCTGACTTTTTAAAGTCATTTCATCGTAAAAGCCGAGAGATTCTTTTATTAATCCTGTATATTGGCCGCCTGTTTTTCCACCCGGCTATCTGAGAGTGCCATGACCGACCTATCCCTTTACCGAAATATTGGTATCTTCGCCCACGTTGATGCCGGCAAAACCACCACTACAGAACGTATCCTGAAACTCACCGGCAAAATTCACAAGCTGGGTGAGGTTCACGAGGGCGAATCCACCACCGACTTCATGGATCAGGAAGCCGAGCGCGGCATTACCATTCAGTCCGCAGCCGTCAGCTGTTTCTGGAAAGGCTATCGTTTCAACGTCATCGACACCCCCGGCCACGTTGACTTCACCGTGGAAGTGTATCGTTCACTGAAAGTACTGGACGGCGGTATCGGCGTATTCTGTGGTTCGGGCGGCGTTGAGCCTCAGTCCGAGACCAACTGGCGTTACGCGAACGACTCCAAGGTTTCCCGTCTGATTTTCGTCAACAAGCTTGACCGTATCGGTGCCAACTTCCTGCGCGTAGCCGCTCAGGTCGAGAAAGTACTGGGCGCCAAGCCGCTGATCATGACTCTGCCCATCGGCGCTGAAGACACCTTCAAAGGTGTTGTCGACCTGCTGACCCGCAAAGCTTATGTGTGGGACGAAACCGGACAGCCTGAAAACTACACAGTCGAAGACGTACCGGCTGACATGGTCGATGACGTAGAAATTTACCGCGAGCAGATGATTGAAACTGCCGTGGAAATGGACGACGACATCATGATGGCCTACATGGAAGGCGAAGAGCCATCCATCGAAGACATTCAGCGCTGCATTCGCAAGGGTACGCTGGAACTGGCGTTCTTCCCAACTTACTGCGGTTCTGCGTTCAAGAACAAGGGCATGCAGCTGCTACTGGACGCAGTTGTCGACTACCTGCCAACACCGACTGAAGTTAATCCTCAGCCGCTGACTGACGAAGAAGGCAACCCGACTGGCAAACACGCCATCGTGAGCGAAGACGAGCCTTTCCGCGCCCTGGCGTTCAAGATCATGGACGACCGTTTCGGCGCCCTGACTTTCTGCCGTATCTACTCCGGTAAGTTGAACAAGGGTGACACCATCCTCAACTCCTTCACCGGCAAGACCGAGCGCGTAGGCCGCATGGTTGAGATGCAGGCCGACGAGCGTAACGAGCTGAGCTTCGCTACCGCTGGCGACATTATCGCTATCGTTGGTATGAAGAACGTGCAGACTGGTCACACCCTGTGTGATCCGAAGCACCCTTGCACACTGGAAGCCATGGTGTTCCCAGAGCCCGTTATCTCCATCTCCGTTGAGCCGAAAGACAAGGGTTCTACCGAGAAAATGGGTGTGGCGATCGGCAAGATGGTTGCAGAAGACCCAACCTTCCGCGTTGAAACCGATATCGATTCCGGCGAAACCATCCTTAAGGGCATGGGCGAACTGCACCTGGACATCAAGGTCGACATTCTGAAGCGCACCTACGGTGTTGAGTTGATAGTAGGTCAGCCACAGGTTGCCTACCGCGAGACCATCACCAAGCAGATCGAAGACAGCTACACCCACAAGAAGCAGTCGGGTGGTTCCGGTCAGTACGGTAAGATCGACTATGTCATCAAGCCCGGCGAGCCGAACTCAGGCTTTACCTTCCGCTCCAAGGTTGTGGGCGGTAACGTTCCGAAGGAATACTTCCCAGCGATCGAGAAGGGTTTCGCATCCCTTATGGGCACTGGCCCGCTGGCAGGCTTCCCGGTTCTGGACGTTGACTTCGAACTGACTGACGGTGGCTTCCACGCTGTTGACTCCTCGGCCATCGCGTTCGAGATCGCAGCCAAGGGCGCTTTCCGCCAGTCCATGCCGAAAGCCGGTCCTCAGTTGCTTGAGCCCGTCATGAAAGTAGACGTGTTCACGCCTGAAGATCACGTCGGTGACGTGATTGGTGACTTGAACCGTCGTCGCGGCATGATTGCGGGTCAGGAAGCCGGTGTTACCGGTGTACGCATCAAGGCCGATGTTCCGCTGGCAGAAATGTTCGGCTACATCAGCACCCTGCGTACCATGACCTCCGGTCGCGGTCAGTTCTCCATGGAGTTCTCGCACTACTCGCCTTGCCCGGCGAACGTTGCAGAAACCGTGATCGCGAAAGAGAAGGAAAAGCGCGCAGCGAAATAAGCTTAGGCTTAACTGCTGCCGTCGAGACAGGCTCCGGCCTGTCTCAGCAAAAACGCCCGATGCTCAGCATCGGGCGTTTTTTTATGCGCGGATATATGTAAAGCGGGGCAGCGCTGATGCCGGTAATGCGACCGACCGCAGGATCAGGCCCCGGCAACCAAGGCAGCTCTGATATAAATCATGTCGTGCGCGGCACGCAGGTGCTGACTTATGTCTAGCAGGTAGTTCAAGTCATTGAGTAGCGAGGTGGCTTGCCACCCATCCAACTCCTGATTGCGCAGCTGCTCGTGTAATTGCTGCTCAAAGTGACTACGAAACAACGCGTCCTGCGCTAGCAAATCGGCAGACTGCCGCTGCCCAGCCGCATTTCGCGCCTCATCTTCACGACTGGCAAGATCATTGAGTATTGCGCGACCCTGCTCACGTAACTGGCGATAACCGTCGCGCACAGCCGGTCGCTTGCTATCTATATGCTTGCGCAGATTAACTTGCAGGTGCTTGGCCGCCTTCACCGCCTCAACAAGATCCTGAGCTGACAGGGTGTCATCCATCAGCTCCTGTTGTTGCTCAGGCAACAGATCGCAGGTAAGGCGGCTACGGAAGGCTATGATGTCCGCATAAACCCCTTTGATATGCTGATGATAGAGCGCATCAGCATCCTCCCGCTCGGCCAGGGGCGGAACCGGCAGCCTACCCTGCAGATCCTGGTTGGCTGCCATGTTACGAGTGAACGTAGAAGGCAGATAAAGCGCCGCAGCGATCACCTGCCGACTCAGGTTGGCCATGTGCGCCAACTCCTGCTCCAGCACCTTGAGCGCCGTATCAGCGTGCACCAGGGCAGCATCATTGAGGTACATCGCCTCCGATCTCGGCTGCAGAGCCAGGTCAACGGCCTGCTCACTGGCCATGGGCAGCCAACGCTGTAGCAGGCGAACCATCAACGGCACCAGCGGCACCATCAGCAGCAGTCCCAGCAGGTTGAAGAGCGTGTGAAATAGAGCCAACTTGAGCGTATAGGATTGCGCAGCGATACCCAGCCAACCGCTCAGAGAACCAACCAACTCCATCAGCAGAGGCAAAATAGACAAGGCAACCACAGAGGTGGTCAGGTTAAACAGAATATGTGCGGCGGCCAGTTGCCTACCGGCATTATTGGCATTTATCGCGGCAATCAGTGCCGTCACTGTGGTGCCTAGATTCGCCCCAACCGCCATGGCAAGTGCATTCTCGTAACCCAGCTGACCGCTAGCGAGCGCACTCAAGGTAATCATCAGGGTAGCGTGACTCGACTGCATCAGCACGGTTGCCACTGTCCCCAGCAACGCAAACAGCAAGACACTTTGCCAACCGCTTGCAGCATAAGCGGAGAGATCCAACACGCCATCCATACCAGAGAAGCCCAGCTTCATCTGATCGATACCGAGAAACAGCAAGCCAACGCCCAGTAAAACCTGGCCACCGCCGCGCCAACTGGCCGCTTTATTGCGCTCGAATATCACACCCAACAAAAGTAAAGGCATAGCAAGCTGGGACAAATCGACTTTGAGGCCGACCAACGCGATCAACCAGGCACCGGTCGTGGTGCCCAGGTTTGCACCAAAAACAATGCCAATACCCGCCGTCAGCGTAATCAGCCCGGCGCTGAGGAAGGCGATACTGAGCAGGGTAATAAGCGAACTGGATTGCACCAGGGCAGTCGTAACGCCACCAAAAAGAAGGCTTTTCCAGAGCTTGTTGGTGCAACGGGTAAGCCAACGTTCAAGAGCGCCGCCGGTGAACGCACGAAAACCGTCTTCCAGATAACGCATGCCCAAAATAAACAGAGCAATGCCGGCAAAAAGCAGAGATAGCGCAGTATTACCGAAAAACAGCAGCACAAACCCCACCAGCGCGGCGACTAGCCACGCTGGCTGGAGAAAGAGAAGTCGTTGCTGCCATGCGCGTCTTGCCTTCATGTTTCTAGCACGCCGGATCAGATCGGCGGCAGGCGCAACACGCTGCGCACGAGCGGGCAGCTTTTACAGCAGACCCCGGCGCAAATAGCGGCCTCAGAGGTTCTCGTCTTGCTGCTTGCGGCCGTAGCCGCTGCGCGTGCAGCCGAGGCAACGAACAAAGGTCTCGGCACCGGGACGGACTACCAGCTCACGGCCTGCTTCGGCGACATTACCGCCAGCAGCAGAGAACGGCAGGCTAACCACGAAAGCAGCCGCACCAACGGCAGTAACAGCCAATAACAGCGGACGAGCAATGACCAGGTCGCCTATCATGGCAAAGTAACCGGGCTCCTCTTGCTGGTAGGAATTGTAGTTTTCAGCAGCCATAACGCTGACACTCATCAGCAGGCCGGCAGCTAAAGCAGTAGTTTGACGTAACAGGCGCATATTGAATCCCTGGTTGTGGCCCGAAAGGCGTTGGTCTTGTTACACGACCCCTTTTCCTATGGGCCGCTGGTATCACACTCCATTGTAGGCACATTCCGCAGGTTTCGGAACGTAGCTGACTGAAATTAGGCCAAGACCTCTATTCTTACTGGCTTTTCGCGACTCATAACCCGTCCTTAACCCTGACATTGACGGCAAAAAACCGAGCTGCGCTGGCCCAACTTGACCTCACTCAGCGTCGTCCCACAGACCTTGCACATCTGGCCTGGCCGGCCATACACAAATAGCTCCTGCTTGAAATAACCCGGTTGACCGTCACCACCGACAAAATCACGTAGCGTAGTACCGCCGCGCTCAATCGCATGGGCGAGGATGCGTTTGATCTCGTCTGCCAGCTTGAGATAGCGCGCCCGGCTGATACGCCCGGCTTCACGGCGCGGATCAATTCCAGCAGCAAATAGCGCCTCACTAGCGTAAATGTTACCCACCCCGACAACCACCGCGTTATCCATGATGAAAGGCTTTACCGCGCTACTCTTGCCACGCGAGCGCTGGTACAGACGCTCACCATCAAAGTCGACCGATAGCGGCTCGGGCCCGAGCTTTGCCAGCAGTGCATGGGGCTCGCCCTTGCGCGCCCACAGCATCGCCCCGAATCGACGCGGATCCGTATAGCGTAGCGCCATACCGGAATCCAGTTCGATATCCACATGCTCGTGCTTGGCCGCTGGCGTGCCAGCCTCGACCAAACGCAGGTTACCCGACATGCCCAAGTGGCTAATCAGCGTACCGCCGCCAATCTGCATCAGCAGGTATTTGGCCCGACGGTCGATTTGCTCAAAACGCTGTCCTTCAATCTGAATCGCCAGGTCTTCGGGAATGGGCCAACGCAGGCGGCGCTCACGCACGATCAGGCGCGTCACGGTTTTGCCTTCAAGGTGCGGTGCGATACCGCGGCGTGTCGTTTCTACTTCAGGTAGTTCGGGCATTCAGGATTGCTGCCAATAGGTAAAGAAGATCAACAACAATAACAGTGGCATGACGCTGAGGACAAAGCGTCCGTTCCAGCCAAAGGCCACGCGAAACGGTGTCTCGCCGCTGTAACGCGACAAAATCAGTGTAGACGGACCGAAGGGCGAGAAGATCATCGCCAGCGAGAAGCCGCACATCAAGCCGACAGCAGGCGTCATGATGGGCACCCCCAGCAATGACAACTGCGCCAGAAGCCCGGCAATCAACGACAACGAGACAATGGGCGCCAGCCCCAATACGGCCAGAGTTATAGTGCTGAAGAGGCTGCCGACCGCCAGCAGAATATTGTATTTGGGATCTTGCGCCAGCCAAGCGGCGATCTCTTCCAGCGGGGCTACCGCGCCAAGCACGCCACCGAGCAACGCGGCGCAGCCGAAGATGAACATCTCGTTATGCATGCTGGCCATGTTGTCAGTGACCTCCTGCAACACAGCACGCGGTGAGCGCTCACGCCACAGCAGATAGCCAATCACCCCAAAAGGCACCAGTACCATGGCCGACTGCGAAGCGGTCAGGCTGGACAATGAGGCCAGCACGCCGATTGCGCCCAGCCCGACCAGACTGCCCAGCAACAACTCTAGCATGCCGTCAGCCTTGCTCGAATCGCCTATATTGTCACGCAGCTCCAACAGCCCGGTGGTTTCCCGTCGCCAACCGACCACGATCATCATCAGCGCAGCAACGGCGCCGTAAGGCACCATGGTACTCCAGGATTGCTCGGGCATTTCCCGCGAAATAATCGCAATGGTGACGCTGGTAGGCGCCAGCAAGGGCACCAGCGCGAAGCCGCGCAAGGTCGTTACCATCACACTGCGCAGCCCGCTTCGCCGCTGCTCATCGGTCAGCGAATAACGCTTCAGATGCTCGGTTAGGGTGCCACACAGCAGATTCATCATGCCGAAGTTGAGAATCGAGCCGATGCTGCCCGCGGTCAGCACGTAACGCGGATACAGGACGACCTTGGAGCCGGACAATAACGCCTTGTGCAGCTCGCGCAACTGCGGCAGACGCTGCGCCAGCAACTGCATCAGACCCAGCGCCCCCAGAAAGCTGGTGTAGTAAGCCACCGAGCTCGCCAATTTGGGCCATAACGCAGCTTCCGGCTGAGCAAGAAAGATTGATGCCAGCAGAATGGCCAGGGTAGCGACACCTAGCCAACGCGGATAAGGATTCAGCCGGTTGAAATGCAGCAGAAAATACAGCGCAAAGGACCCAGCGGCGCACCAGCTGAACCAGTGCTGCTGAGTCAGCAGCCCTAAGAGCTCAAGCGCCACCCCAAGGGGCAGCAGCACTGTGGCCTTCACGGCAGGTCCTTGCGATAAGCACCTTTCTTGAATACGCCGTCGCCGAAGCCGAGCAACTTATCGTCCTGATCCAGCAGGTCGCAGCTGGCCATAAAGACCTTGTGGCCACCACTGCGGCAGGTCGCGACGGCGCGCACCCGGCTGCCAGCCTGGGCAGTGGCGGAAAAATTGGTGTTGAGTGACAGCGTAATTGCTACCCGGCGCTCGTCTGGCGATTCTGCCCAAGTCCCGCACAAACCCATGGCAATATCCAACAGGCTCGCCGTGACGCCGCCGTGCAGATTGCTGGCATTGTTCATATGTTTCTGAGTCAGTGTCAGCGCGACCACCGCTCGCCCCTGGCTGTACTCCTCCAGCTCAGCGCCCAACTCCTGAAAGAAACCGGTGACCGTACGGGCAATGGCTTGACGTTCATCTTGATTCACGGGTGCAACACCTTTTATTCACTACACTCGATGGGATTATGACAGTCTGGACGCAACAGCTATGGGTCGCGTGCTTGACTGTCTCGACAGCCAACAATTATTGCACAGGGTGACAAGGCCAGACTGTCGCCGAACTTGCACTCGCACGGTACAGGATTTAATCTCCCAGCACATTAAACGAAATACTGTTTCGCCATGCGAAACAAACTGACTTAACGAATACCAGAGGAACCACGCATGTTCAATCGGATTGGCGTTATCGGCGCCGGCGCCATGGGCCGGGGTATTGCCCAACTATTCGCCAGCAGCGGTCAGCAGGTTCAACTGTTCGATACCCGCGCCGAAGCCATTGACGACGCGCTGCAGTTCAACCGCAACCTGCTACAGCGTGCCCAGGCCAAAGGCAAAATGACCGAGGCGGAGCTGGAGGCAACAATTGCCCGCATGCAGCCCGCGCAAAAGCTGGAAGACCTGAAAGACTGCGACCTGGTGATCGAAGCTATCGTCGAGTTGCTGGAGGTAAAACAGAAGTTGTTCGCCGATCTGGAAGCCATCGTCCGCGAAGATTGCGTACTGGCTACCAATACCTCTTCGCTCTCGGTCACCCGTATTGCCAGCAGCGCCAAGCATCCGGGCCGCGTCGCAGGCTTCCACTTCTTCAATCCCGTGCCTCTGATGAAGATTGTTGAGGTGGTGCGCGGTGAGCGCACCGACGAGCGCGTCATCGAAGGCCTGGTCGAGCTGGCCAACACCGCCGGTCACTTCCCCGCCATTACCCCTGACACCCCCGGCTTCCTGGTGAATCATGCGGGCCGCGCTTTTGGTACCGAGGCGCTGCGCATACTTAGCGAAGGCGTGGCGACCCCCTCACAGATCGACCGCATCCTGCGCGACGGCCCGGGCTTCCGTATGGGCCCGTTCGAGCTGTTTGACCTGACCGGGCTCGACGTCTCTCACGCGGTAATGGAATCGGTGTACGAGCAGTTCTATCATGACCCGCGCTACACCCCATCCTTCATCGCCGCACAGCGCGTGGCCGCTGGCCTGCTGGGCCGCAAGACCGGCCAGGGCTTCTACCGTTACGAAGACGGCCAGAAAATTGAACCTGCCGAAGCGCAGCCCGAGACCGTGCTGATCAACCGCCCGTTTTGGCTAGAGACCGATGACGACGCGCTACGCAATCAGGTCAGCGACGTGTTGACCAGCGCCGGCGCTATACTGGAAACCGGGACAAAACCTTCGGACGATGCCATTTGCCTGATCACCCCTCTGGGAGACGACTGCAGCACCGCCCTGACCCAACTGGGACTGCCAGCCGAACGCACACTGGCACTCGACAGCTTCGTTCAATGGGACAAACGCCGCACACTGATGCGCCAACCCGCCGCCAACGCAGAGGTAGTAGCCCAGGCTCGCCAGGCGCTCAGCGCAGATGGCGTGCCCGTCGAAGTGATCAACGATTCAGCCGGCTTTGTGGTTCAGCGCCTGATTGCCAGCGTCGTCAATCTAGGCTGCGAAATCGTGCAGAAAGGCATTGCTACTCCGCAAACGCTGGACCGCGCCATTCAACTGGCTCTGGGCTATCCCAAAGGCCCGCTGGCGTTCGGTGAGCATTATGGCGAAGCCAACATACTTGCCGTACTCAATAATCTGCAGGCCGTTTACGGCGAGCCGCGCTACCGTCCCAGCCCTTGGCTGCGCCGCCGCGTCCAGCTTGATCTGCCTTTGACCACACCCGATTTTCAGGAGTAAGACATGACTGCCTATATCTATGATGGCCTGCGTTCACCTTTCGGTCGCCACGCCGGAGCTCTGGCCAGTGTTCGCCCCGACGATCTGCTCGCCAGCGTCATGAGCGCGCTGATCAAGCGTAATCCCTTCGAAGGCAAGGATTACGAAGACGTGATCATGGGCTGCACCAACCAGGCCGGTGAAGACGCGCGCAATATTGCCCGCCATGCTGGCTTGATGAGCGGCCTGCCGCAGGAAGTGGCCGGCGCTACCGTCAACCGTCTGTGCGGTTCAGGCCTGGCAGCAGTGCTCGATGCTTCACGCGCGGTCAAGGCAGGTGAAGGTCAGCTGTTTGTCGCCGGCGGTGCCGAAAGCATGAGCCGTGCGCCTTTCGTTATTGCTAAAAGCGAGAGCGCCTACTCGCGCGACTTCCGCGCCTTCGACAGTACCATTGGCGCGCGCTTCCCCAACCCGCGCGTGGAAGACGCCTTTGGCGATGACACCATGCCGCAGACCGCTGACAACGTAGCCGCCGAAGTCGGTATCAGCCGCGAAGAGGCGGATACCTACGCTGCGCGCAGCCAGGCCTTGTACGAAGCGGCTCGCGCCGACGGTTTCTTCACCGATGAGATTCTGCCGATCGAAGTATCCCAGGGCCGCAAGAAGCCTGCGAAGGTAGTCGACCAGGATGAACACCCCCGCCCCAGCAGCGATATGGCTGCCCTCAGCGGCCTGCGCCCACTGTTCAAGGATGGCGTAGTCACCGCTGGTAACGCTTCGGGCGTCAATGATGGCGCGGCAGCGCTACTGATTGGCGATGCCGCTATCGGCGAGAAGTACGGCATCAAGCCCCGCGCCAAGGTGCTGGCTGGCGCGGTGTCCGGCGTTGCGCCACGCGTCATGGGTCTGGGACCAGTTGAAGCCTGCAAAAAGGCGCTGAGCCGAGCAGGCCTGACCCTGGACGATATGGATGTGATCGAAATCAACGAGGCGTTTGCCTCACAGGTGTTGGGCTGCGCCAAGCAGCTGGGCATCGCATTCGATGATCCGCGCTTGAACCCCAATGGTGGCGCTATTGCCGTAGGTCACCCGCTGGGAGCGTCCGGCGCACGCCTGACACTGACCGCCTTGCGCCAGCTGGAGCGCACCGGCAAGCGCTATGCACTGGTCAGCCTGTGCATCGGCCTGGGCCAGGGCGTAGCGGCGGTTATCGAGCGCGTCTAAGGCAGGCCGACTTGGCGGGGGCAGGCGCAACAGTTCAGCCGGCTCCCGCCTTCTGCTAAGGTAGCGCCAGCGAGTAAGCCAACCTTAGCGAACAGAGATAATTGAATGCAGGCCAATAACGTATTTGAATGGCTGGGCCAGGTTTTCGGTACCGTCATCCGCTTTATTATCGACAGCCTGGTCTGGCTGTTTACCCTGTTGAGCAATGCCAGCTCAGACTTCGTTAACGGCTTTGCCCGCGCGCTCGGTGTCGACAGCAGCCTGCTCAGTATCGCCGCCGTAATACTGGGGCTGTGCCTGATCTACGTCGGTGTGCGCGCCTTCCTACGCAGAAGAATCCTCGTTGGCATCATCTGGATTTTGCTTGGCCTGTGGCTACTCAGCGCACTCATGCATTGAGCAGCAGCGCCTTGCCTAGCGCTTTACCCGGCGTCATATTGAAAACTCTTTCGTGCCAAACTCAAGGAGAGCATCATGGGATTTGCCTTTTCCAACGACCTGAAACTTGAAAGTCCGGCCTTCGCCCAAGAGGGCGTCATCCCCAGCAAACATACTGGCGAAGGCGTCGACGCTTCTCCTGCACTAAGCTGGAGTAACGCGCCTGAGGGCACCAAAAGCTACGCGATCATCTGCCACGATCCTGATGCCCCCTTGATCTCCGCCAACGGCACCTATGGCTTCGTGCACTGGGTGTTGTACAACATTCCCGGTAACGTGAGCGAGTTGAGCGAAGACTGCAGCGATTTTACCCAGGGTAAAAATAACTTCGGCAAGGCAGGTTACAACGGCCCCATGCCGCCGGAAGGCCACGGCCAGCACAAATATTACTTCTGGGTAATAGCCCTGGATGCTGAGCTGAATCTGCCAGAAGGGCTGAACCTGTGGCAGTTGCTTGAAAAGATCGAGCCCAACGCAACGGCAATGAACCGCCTGATCGGCTGCTACCAACGCGGCTGATTAACAGGACAGGGCGGCCTGAGTTATACACGCGCCGCCCTGTTAGCCCCCCTATACAGCAACGTCTGCGCGTATTACTAACCTCGCCTGAGGATGGGCAATTGCCCCTGCGCATGATGGCCAATTCGCGCCAATAAGCTTGATTGTGAGCGAACCACAGCGCTCCTTATTATGTCCCTCCTATTCGAGCCCTTTGTCAGTTGGAATTCCCTGAATGAGTACATCAACGCCCACCAGCCACGCCTTTGACCAGGCAATCGCCTTGCAACCGCAAGACAATAATCTGTTTGCCGGCGCAACCAGCGATACCTATCAGAATATGGTGGGGCCCTTTGGTGGCGTCACCGCTGCGACACTACTCAACGCAGTGCTCCAGCACCCCGAGCGTATCGGCGAGCCTATCTCGCTCACCATTAACTTTGCCGGACCAGTGCAACCGGGTGCCTTTGCAATCGAAGCCACTCCCATCCGCACCAACCGCTCCACCCAGCACTGGCTATTGCTGCAGCGCCAGGCGGGTGAAGTGGTCACCAGCGGTACCGCCTTTTTTGCTACCCGCCGCGAAACCTGGTCGGAACAACAACTGTCCATGCCAGCGGCGGTTGCCGCCGACAGTTTGCCGCTGGTCTCGCGCACGGAACGCAGCTGGTTTGAAAACTATGATTTTCGCTATGTCTCCGGGCTATTCAATCCCGCCAGCCCATCCGAGCATGACACCGGCGATACCGACACTGTGCTCTGGGCCCGTGACAATCCAGCAAGGCCATTGGACTTTGCCTCACTAACCGCCATGGGCGATGTCTTTGCCCCGCGAATCTTCCATCGCCGTCAGCGCTTCACCCCGGCAGGGACAGTCTCAATGACCCACTACTACCATGCCGACGCCGCGCAACTGATTGAAGCCGGCGACCGTCATGTGCTCGGCCACGCGCGTGCCGCGCGCATGCACAACAATTATTCGGACCAGATTGCCCATGTATGGAGCGACGATGGCACCCTGCTGCTGACCTCAACGCAAGTGGCTTATTACAAGGAGTGATCGAGAGGCAGGCGCTGCCCGGCTGGCGCGGGCAAGCCACCTGTTAGCGAAGGTTCAGCCGAACAGCTTGCCTAGCTGCATGCGCAGTCGAGCATGCAGCAGCGTGCGGGTTTCACGGTAGGCGCGTCGATCCAGCTTTGCCAGTTGCCGGACTTTTTCGCGAGCACGCTCAAGCAGTTGCTCGGCGCTCTGCAGCTCGTCGAAAAAACCGGCTTCCAGCGCTTGCCGAGGGGTCAGATACTCAGCCTGCAGCGCACACCGGTTAAGCCAGTTTGGCGCCAGGCGCGCCTGCGCCTGCAGCATGGCGCCGTCGGGCATGGTCATACCAATAGCGACCTCGTTCAAGCCGATACGGAAGTCACCCTCAGCGCCAACCCGGTAATCCCCCAACAGCAGTACAAATGCTGCCTTGGCCATCGCGTGACCGGTACTGGCAATAACCAGCGGCGCCGGATAATCCAGCAGCGCCAGCGTCAGGCGATCGCCTGCGGCGCGCATCGCATCACAGGCGGGGCCACCCGCATCGATCAACTTGCGATCATAACCGCCGCTGAAACAACCCGGTCGCCCACAGATCAGCAGTGCCGCATCGGCCTGCGCTGCCTCCTCGATGGCGGCCAGCAGTTGCTCCAGCATCGTTTCAGACAGGGCGTTGACCTTGCCGTCGTCCAGCTGAATCTCGGCAATACCGCCTTCTATGCTCAGCGTCAGACCCGTCATGCCTTGGTCTCACCACGGGCTTCATCGCGCAATACCCGGCGCAGCAACTTGCCAACCGTCGACTTTGGCAGGTCATCGCGGATCTCAACATGCTTGGGAATCTTGTAGCCGGTCAGATGCTCACGACAGTGAGCAATGATCGCGTCTTCAGTCAGTTCGGCGTCATTCAGACTGACATAGATTTTTATCGCCTCGCCGGTACGATCGTCCAACACCCCAACGGCGACACACTCGCGCACGCCGGGGTGGCGCATGACGGCATCTTCAATATCATTGGGGTAAACATTGAAGCCGGACACCAGGATCATGTCCTTCTTGCGATCGACCAGCTTGAGGAAACCCTGATTATCGATCACCCCGACGTCGCCGGTTTTCAGCCAACCATCTTCGGTGAAAGCAGCGGCGGTTTCATCCGGGCGGTGCCAGTAGCCCTGCATTACCTGCGGCCCGCGGATCAGCACCTCTCCGGGCTCACCCCGCGGCGTTTCCGCACCATCATCGTCAACGGTCTTGAGCAGGGTATCGATTACCGGTTTACCAATATAACCCTCCCTGTGAGGCGTAAAGGCTGTCGAGGCAACTACAACCGGTGAGGTTTCGGTCAGGCCATAGCCTTCACGAATAATGCTGCCGGTGCGCTCGGTCCATCGCTTGGCGAGCTCAATGTTCAGCGGCGCACCGCCCGAGTTGACCCACTTCAAGCGACTGAAGTCGACAGTATCGAACTGCGGATGCGCCATCAGCGAGATAAATAGCGAATTAATACCCGATAGCAACGTGAAAGGACGTCGCTTGAGTTCATTGATCAAACCGTCAAGATCGCGCGGGTTGGTAATCAACACACTATGGAAGCCGGTAAACACCGAAGCGATGCAGTTCGCCGTAAAAGCGAAGATATGGTAAAGCGGCAACGGTGAAATACGCACTTCGTTGCCGTAATCCACATCGCCTTCCTTGAGGATGCTGACCGCCTGCAGGACGTTACACAGGATATTGCGGTGGGTCAGCATGGCGCCCTTGGATACGCCGGTGGTCCCGCCGGTATACTGCAGCACGGCCAGATCGTCGAGGCCGCGCTGAGTCTCTATCGCGGGTAGCTCGTCACCCAGACGCAGCGCCTGCATGAAGCGCACCTCGTCTGCTTCGCTACTATCGTACTGAGGGCTGGCATAGTCATCCATGCTGGTAACAATCAACGTCTCTATGTCGGTAGAGCTCTGAATCTTGCGTACCAAAGGCACCAGCTTGTCGAGTACGACAACCGCCTTGGCACCCGAATCAGCAAACTGATGACGCGTCTCGTAAGGGGTGTACTGGGGGTTGGTATTAACGATGATCAGCCCGGCACGCAGCGCACCGAAGATCGCAATCGTGTATTGCAGCAGGTTAGGCAACTGGATAGCCAAACGGTCACCCGGCTCCAGCAATGCGTGCTGGCGCAGGTAACGGGCGAAAGCATCAGCACGGCCGCGCAATTGATTAAACGTCAGAGTATCTGCACCGCAGGAGAAAGCAGGACGGTCAGCGTAGCGATCGCAGGCGCTGTCCAGAATATCGAAAAGGGTGGTGTGCCCCAGCTCATCCAGCTGGGCGCCGACGGCATACTGTGCAGATGTCGACATCTTGACCTCGTTTTTGGACTATTATTTTGCAGAGCGGAATGAAATACCAAAAAGATGCTATTCTATTAGACCTTACTGTGCAACGATCGAGACAGTCTACCCTTGGTATCGCTGTGCAGAATGCCCGTACGTGATATGTTTCGCGGCTAATCAACAACAATAATAGTCCAGCATCGAACCGTTATAGCGCCGCAGGTCGGCCAGCAAATCAGGATGCGCCAGCAAGGTATAAAACGCGATGAAAGATGAGCAGGAAAACAGCAACGCCCCGGTTATAGCCAAGGACCGTAAGTTCGTAGAGGCCCTGTCTCGTGGCTTGGACGTTTTACGTGCCTTCAGCCAAGGCTCCGTGGTGATGGGTAATCAGGACATCGCGCGTATCACCGGCTTGCCTAAGCCTACTGTCTCTCGCATGACCTATACCCTGACCAAGCTGGGTTATCTCAGCTACTCAACCCAGCTGGAAAAATATCAGCTCGATTCAGGCGTTCTGGCGTTAGGCTACGCCTATGTATCCAATCTGCGGGTGCGCCAGCTAGCCAAACCCTATCTGGATGAATTCGCCCGCACGACCAATACTTCCGTCGGCCTGACCTGCCGTGATCGACTCTCTATGATCTACGTCGAGAACTGCCGGCCATCGGAAACCACCTCCCTGCGCATGGATGTTGGCGTACGCCTGCCACTGGCCACCACGGCTGCCGGCCGCGCTTACCTGGCAGCAATGAAACCGGATGAACGCAGCCATGTGATGGATGCCATCAAGGCGCGCAACCCTGAGGCCTGGCCCGAGCTGGAAGCCTCGCTGCAAAAGACCTTTGCTGAATATGAACAGCATGGCTTCTGCCTGTCACTGGGTGACTGGGATCGCAACGTCAACGCTGCTGGCGTGCCACTGCACCTGCAGGACGGCAGCCTGATGGTACTAACCTGCGGCGCGCCCTCCTACCTTGTCTCAGAAGAACGGGTGCAGACTCAACTGGCGCATCAGCTGGCGATGCTGGCGCGTGACATAGAGCGGTTAGGCGTTTGAAGCTCGGCGGCAAGCTTTAAGCGGTAAGCGACAAGCTGGCCGTGCAGTCGCCAGCTAACCCACCTGCTCCGCGCCAATCTTGGGTTTAACTTGCGCTGAAAGCTTGCCGCTCTGATGAATCAAACCCGCGCTGGCGCTGGTTTGATTCATCACCTTTACTGATAAACCCCTATTTCGCACAAAGGGGGCATCGACAAAGCATTCTTTTTTTTGTATTTTGCCTAGCGGAATATGATTTCATTATTTCGCATAGTGAAACGCATCTAGCCACTCATACGGAGGTCAAGCATGTCGGACGTAGTCACGCTGGAACGCAAAGGCGCCATTGCGGTTGTCACCGTCAATAACCCACCGGTCAATGCACTGGGTATTGCCGTACGCGAAGGCCTGCAGAACAGCTTCAAGGCAGCCGAAGCCGACCCTGAAGTAAAGGCTATTGTGCTGGTATGTGAAGGATCAACCTTCATCGCCGGGGCTGATATCAAGGAATTCGGCAAGCCGCCGCAAGCACCAAGCCTGCCGGACGTAGTCAATGGTATCGAAGCCGGCAGCAAGCCGAGTGTCGCGGTTATTCACGGTACCGCTCTGGGCGGTGGCCTGGAAGTCGCTGTTAGCTGCCATTACCGCATTGCCCGTAAAGACGCCAAGGTCGGCCTGCCGGAAGTCAAGCTGGGCCTGCTGCCCGGTGCCGGCGGCACACAGCGTCTGCCACGCCTGACTGGCGTCGCCAAGGCCCTGGACATGATCGTCAGCGGTGCGCCCATCAGCGCCACCGAAGCGCTGGAGCTGGGCGTAGTCGACCAACTGATCGAAGGCGACCTGCTGTCAGCTGGTTTAGCGTACGCCGATCAGTTGATTGCCGAAGGCAAGGGTCCACGCCGCACTGGCGAGCGCACCGACAAGCTTGAAGGCGTTGATAACGCGGCTGCCGTTGCAGCCAAACGCGCCGAGATCGAAAAGAAGATGCCCGGCCTGTTCTCACCACAGCGCTGCATTTCTGCGGTCGAGGCTGCCTTCACCCTGCCCCTGGCCGAAGGCCTGAAGCGCGAGCGTGAGCTATTTGCCGAGTGCCTGGTTTCGCCGCAGCGCGCTGCCTTGGTACATGCCTTCTTTACCGAGCGCCTGGCTTCCAAGGTCGACGGCCTGGCAAAAGACACACCGGTACGTGACGTCAAGTCAGCTGCCGTGATCGGTGGCGGCACCATGGGCGTGGGCATTGCCATGTGCTTTGCCAACGCCGGCATCCCGGTCAAGGTACTGGAAATCACTGCAGAGGCCCGCGACAAGGCCATGCAGCGCGCCCGTGATACCTATGGCATGAGCGTCAAGCGCGGCAGCCTGAACGAAGCCGCGCTGGAAAAGCGCATGGCGCTGATCAGCGGCGTAACCGATTATGCTGACCTGGCCGACGTTGATCTGGTTATCGAAGCTGTATTTGAAGAAATGAGCGTCAAGCAGAAAGTCTTTAGCGCTCTGGACGCCAACTGCAAGCCCGGCGCGATTCTGGCCAGCAATACCTCTTCGCTGGATCTGAACGAGATTGCTAACTTCACCAAGCGCCCCGAAGACGTTGTGGGCCTGCACTTCTTCAGCCCGGCCAACGTGATGCGTCTGCTGGAAGTGGTGCGTGGCGAGAAAACCGCTGACGACGTGCTGGCTACGGCCATGGCGATCGGCAAGAAACTGAAGAAGGTTGCGGTGCCCGTTGGCGTCTGCGATGGCTTTGTCGGCAACCGCATGGTCTTCCAGTACGGCCGCGAAGCTGAATTCCTGGTGGAAGAAGGCGCCACACCTGCACAGGTAGACGGTGCATTGCGTAAATTCGGCATGGCCATGGGGCCGTTTGCCATGCGCGACCTGTCGGGCCTGGATATCGGTTTGAGCATCCGCACTCGCCAACGTCAGACCCTGCCAGCAGAATTCAAACTGCCGCTGGTTTTGGACAAGATGGCGGAAGCCGGTATGCTGGGCCAGAAAACCGGTAAAGGCTTCTATGTTTACGAAGCGGGCTCCCGTACCCCGTTGGAGAACCCGGAACTGCCGGCGATTCTTGCCGCTGCTTCAAAAGAGCAGGGTATCGAACGCCGTGAATTGTCTGATGAGTACATCATCGAACGCACTATCTATGCGCTGATCAACGAGGGTGCCAAAATCCTCGAAGAAGGCATTGCTCAGCGGGCCAGCGACATCGACGTCATCTACCTCAACGGCTACGGTTTCCCGGCTTTCCAGGGCGGCCCGATGTTCTACGCTGACGCGGTTGGGCTGGACGTAGTTTACGCAAAAATTTGCGAGTTTCACGAGCAGCATGGCGCCTGGTGGAAGCCAGCCGCACTGCTGGAAAAACTGGCCAAAGAAGGCCGCAAGTTCGCTGACCTTTGATAAATCAGGGTGGCCGGCGCTGATACCGGCCACCGGATACCTGTATTACAACGAGGACTTACAATGGAAATCCATTTTTCTCCCGAACAGCTCGCCTTCCGCGATGAAGTGCGTGAATTCCTGAAACAGGAGCTGCCGGCCGATATCGCTGAGAAGGTCAAACTGGCCAAAGAACTCAGTAAAGAAGATCACGAACGCTGGCAGAAAATCCTGTCCAAGCGCGGTTGGTACGCGCCAGGCTGGCCCGTTGAGCACGGCGGCACCACCTGGGGCCCGATCGAAAAACACATCTTTGATGAAGAGTCCGCTGCCTATGGCGCACCACGTCTGGTGCCTTTCGGCGTCAACATGGTTGCTCCGGTCATCATCAAGTTTGGTAGTGAAGAGCAGAAAGCTACCTACCTGCCGCGCATCCTCGATGGCACCGACTGGTGGTGCCAGGGTTATTCCGAGCCAGGCGCAGGTTCCGACCTTGCTTCGCTGAAAACCCGCGCAGTGCGCGATGGCGATCACTACATCGTCAACGGTCAGAAAACCTGGACCACCCTGGGCCAACACGCCAACTGGATCTTCTGTCTGGTCCGCACCGATCCAGAAGCCCAGCAGCAGCGCGGCATTTCCTTCCTGCTGATCGACATGGCAACTCCCGGCATCACCGTGCGTCCGATCATCACCCTGGACGGCGATCACGAAGTCAACGAAGTCTTCTTCGACGACGTGAAAGTTCCGGTAGAAAACCTGGTTGGTGAAGAGAACAAGGGCTGGACTTGCGCCAAGTACCTGCTGACCCACGAGCGTACTGGCCTGGCCGGCATCGGCGCTTCCAAGGCTGCCTTGAGCAACCTTAAGCGTATTGCTTCCAAGCAGCAGAAGAACGGCAAGCCGCTGATCGAAGACGCCATGTTCCGCAGCCAGATCGCGGAAGTGGAAATGTCCCTGATGGCAGCCGAGATGAGCACCCTGCGTATTGTTGCCGCAGCCTCCGAGGGCGGTGTACCGGGTGCGGAAAGCTCCATTCTGAAAGTACAGGGCACCGAAATCCGTCAGGCCATCACGCACCTGATGCGCAAGGCGCTGGGACCATACGCCCTGCCATACCTGCCGGAAGAAATGGAACTGGACTACGACGGCGAACTGCTCGTCGGCGACTACGCGGCCTCACCGGCCCCGCAGTATTTCAACATGCGTAAACTGTCGATCTTCGGCGGATCCAACGAGATCCAGAAGAACATCGTCTCAAAAATGATTCTTGAGCTCTGAGGAGGCCGACCGTGGATTTCAAATTGACCGAAGAACAACAGATGCTGCAGGAAACTGCCGAGCGTTTGGTTCGCGACGTGTACGACTTCGACAGCCGCAACAAATTCAGCGAAAGCGAAGCCGGCTTCAGCACTGCTTTCTGGCAGCAAATGGGTGAACTGGGCCTGACAGCCATTCCCTTTGCCGAAGAACTCGGCGGCTTTGGCGGTAGCGGCATCGAAACCATGCTGATCATGGAGCAACTGGGCCGCGGTATTTGCCTGGAACCCTACATGGAGTCCGTGATTCTGGCTGGCGGCTTGATCGCTCAGCTGGGCAGCGACGCTCAGCAAGAAGCCCTGATGGGTGAAATTGCATCTGGCCAGCTGCAAGCTGCCGTCGCGTTGGACGAATTGAACAGTCACTACGACCTGGCCAACGTCACTACCACTGCCAAGCAAGACGGCAGCGAGTGGAGCCTGAGCGGCCGCAAGGGCGTCGTCATCGGTGGCCAAACGGCTGGCAAGATCCTGGTATCTGCCCGCACCAGTGGTGATAGCCGTGATCAGCAAGGCATCAGCCTGTTCCTGGTCGATCCAACCGACGCCGGTGTAAGCCGTCGTGTCTACGCCACCATGGATGGCCGCAAAGCCTGCGAACTGTTCCTGGATAACGCCAAGGGCGAGCTGCTCGGCGAAGCCGGCAAAGCCTATGACGCAATCCGCTATCAGAGTGGCCGCGCTATCGCTGCCCTGTGTGCCGAAGCCGTTGGCGCCATGCGCACTGCCTGCGACCTGACACTGGAATACCTGAAGACGCGTAAGCAGTTCGGCGTGCCGATCGGTAAATTCCAGGTGCTGCAACACCGCATGGTCGACATGATCAGCGAGCTGGAGCGCGCCACATCCATGGCGACCCTGGCCGCTTGTCTGGCGGACGATGAAGACAGTGCCGAGCGCAGTGCCAAACTGGCCGCGGCCAAGTTTATCGTCAACCGCGCTGCGCGCTCTGTTGCCGAAGAGTCTATCCAGCTGCATGGTGGTATCGCCATGACTTGGGAATACAACGGCGCGCATTACGCCAAGCGCCTGGTTATGATCAGTCATCAGTTTGGCGATGACGATCATCATCTGGAAGCCTACGCTGCTCAACTGACTGGCGCTTAAGTCAATTGCAGACTGCCGGGTCGGCTGGCCAAATAGGTCACCAACCCGGCATTTTTGTCTGTCAAAGCGACAATTTATACTTCCGGGCGCCTTGTCTGCCCGGTATCCTAGGCACCCCTTTTAATGTCATGCGCCTACGGGCGTCTCAAGACTTGTGGAGGACTAACGTCCATGAAAATCCTCGTTGCCGTTAAGCGCGTGGTCGATTACAACGTCAAGGTTCGCGTCAAAGCGGATAACTCCGGCGTCGATCTCGCCAACGTCAAAATGTCGATGAACCCCTTCTGCGAAATCGCTGTAGAAGAGGCCGTTCGCCTGAAAGAAAAAGGCATCGCGACTGAAGTCATCGCTGTCACCGTCGGCCCGACTGCGGCCCAAGAGCAGCTGCGCACCGCACTGGCATTGGGCGCTGATCGCGCTGTGCTGGTCGAGTCTGCCGACGACCTGAGCTCGCTGGCGATCGCCAAGCTGCTCAAGGGTGTTGTCGATAAAGAACAGCCCCAGCTGGTCATCCTCGGCAAGCAGGCTATCGATTCCGACAATAACCAGACCGGCCAGATGCTGGCTGCACTGAGCGGTTACGCGCAGGGCACCTTCGCTTCTGAAGTCACCGTTGATGGCGAGCACGTCAAGGTCATCCGTGAAATCGACGGCGGTCTGCAGACCGTTGATCTCAAGCTGCCGGCCATTGTTACCACCGACCTGCGCCTGAACGAGCCACGCTATGCGTCGCTGCCCAACATCATGAAGGCCAAGAAGAAGCCGCTGGAAACCCTCAAGCCGGAAGACCTGGGCGTTAACACCAGCTCTACCGTGACCACCCTGAAGGTTGAAGCTCCGGCCGCTCGCAGCGCCGGCATCAAGGTCAAGAGCGTCGACGAACTGGTCGATAAACTCAAGAACGAAGCCAAGGTGATCTAAATGACGATTTTGGTTATTGCTGAACACAACAATGCCGAGCTGAACGCAGCTACCCTGAACACCCTGGCTGCGGCCGCGGAGATCGGTGGTGACATCGATGTACTGGTTGCTGGCGAAGGTTGCTCCGCTGTTGCTGACGCCGCTGCCAAGGCTGCTGGTGTAAGCAAGGTGCTGCTGGCTGATAACGCCGCTTACGCGCACCAGCTGCCGGAAAACATCGCGCTGCTGGTTGCCGAACTGGGCAAGAACTACAGCCACATCCTGGCTGCCGCCAGCACCAACGGTAAAAACTACCTGCCGCGCGTTGCTGCGCTGCTGGACGTTGATCAGATCTCCGAGATCATCGCGGTTGAAAGTGCTGACACCTTCAAGCGTCCGATCTATGCCGGTAACGCCATTGCCACCGTGCAGTCCAGCGCCGCAATCAAGGTGATTACTGTGCGTCCGACAGGCTTTGACGCCGTTGCAGCCGAAGGCGGCAGCGCCAGTGTGGAAGCGGTTGCTTCTGCCCAGGACGCCGGTGTTTCCAGCTTTGTAGGTGAAGAGCTGGCCAAGTCTGACCGTCCTGAGCTGGCCGGTGCCAAGATCGTCATCTCTGGCGGTCGCGGTATGCAGAATGGCGATAACTTTGAAATGCTGTACAAGGTTGCCGACAAGCTGGGCGCTGCAGTAGGTGCATCACGTGCCGCGGTTGACGCCGGCTTTGTACCGAACGACATGCAGGTTGGTCAGACCGGTAAGATCGTTGCGCCGCAGCTGTACGTCGCGGTCGGCATCTCCGGCGCCATCCAGCATTTGGCTGGTATGAAAGACTCCAAGGTGATCGTTGCGATCAACAAGGATGAAGAAGCGCCGATCTTCCAGGTAGCGGATTACGGTCTGGTTGCAGATCTGTTTGAAGCAGTACCTGAGTTGGAAGCTAAGCTCTAAGCCGCAGGCTTAGAGCAGCCGCAAGCTTCAAGCGGCAAGCTGCAAGAAAAACCCCGGTCTCGCAAGAGCCGGGGTTTTTTATGCCTGAATGTTAACCGGCAGCGAACAGCTGACGGTCTTCATTTTATGCATGCTAATTGCACTTTTTCAGGTCGACCAACCCAAAATGGGTCATGAGTGTCGCGGCTGCGCACCAGTGATGTCTTCGCAACACGATAAAAACTATACTCACACGGAGGCACTTAACCAAAGGGAATAGAAAGTGCACATCAAGCCGACTGACAGGGAAGACACGCGTGAGCCTTAAAACCCGATTTCTGTTGCTCACCTCCGTACTGATTATGTGTGCTTCGCTTGGCGCCTGGTTGGTATTCCAACAAATAACCTCAGGTATCATCGAGCAGTGGGGCCGGCATCTCGCGGAAGTACAAGTGCGCTACGACAGCGCACGCCTGCTACAGCCATTGGAGCGTGAGATTGCCTTAGCGCGGCAGATGGCTGACTCCAAGGTAATACAGCGCTGGGCCCGCAACCCAAATCAGCCCGAGCTGCACACACAGGCTATCGCCGAGCTTGAGAGCTTTCGCGGCAACTTTCGTGACCACAGCTATTTCGTTGGCCTGCTGGGGACCGGCAACTACTATCACAACAATGCTAAAAACGAATTCGACGGTCGTTGGCTGCGTTATCAACTAAAGCCTGACAATCCTGATGACGCCTGGTTCTATCGTTTAATCGAACAAAACCACGACTTTCATCTGAATATCAACCCCGATGCCGAGCTAGGGGTAACCAAACTCTGGATAGACGTACTCATCCGCGACGGTAGCGAGGTGCTCGGCATCGTCGGCACCGGCCTTGCTCTGGACGATTTTCTGCAGGAAATCGTCGACCTGAACCAGCCCGGAATAACCACTCTATTTGTCGACCAGAATGGCGCAATTCAGCTGCACCGCGACCCAGCTAAAATAAATTACGCCAACATCGTTAAGCCGGAAGGGCAAAAAATTCTGGTTGATCAATTGTTCGACAGCGAGGAAGACAGCGCACACGTACGCTATCTGATGCAGCAACTAAAGGGCAGCAAGCAGGAAGGCGCGCAGGTAATCAGTGACTTTGTCACTGTAGACGGCAAATCAAACCTTGCCGGAATCGCCTATCTGCCCAGTATCGGCTGGTACGAAATAACCCTGATGGACCTCAACGTGCTGATGCCACTCAGTGGATTCATGCCCATGATCCTACTTTTTGCTGCCATCGTGGTGCTGAGCCTGTTAATTATGGCTCTGGCCTTGCAAAAGCAGGTCCTGAAGCCGCTGAACGCACTGGAACGCGCCATGCAGCAGCTGCAGGATGGCGAGCTGACACCGGCCGAACTACCTTCCGCCAACGGCGAGTTGGGTAGACTGAATGCGCATTTTGTCAGCATGGCCGAAGCCGTTCGCTATACCACCATAGACCTTGAAGAGAAAATCCGTGAACGCACCGAGGCGTTGCAACGGCTGGCTCGCCTTGATCCACTCACAGGCTTGATCAACCGCCGCGGGATGACTGAGCTGCTAAACGAGGTCGCGGCTAAAGCCGATCGAGAGCATCAGCACTTCGGTCTGATTTGGCTTGACGTTGATAAGTTCAAAGAGATCAATGACCTTAATGGTCATGCAATAGGCGATCAAGTGCTGAAATACATCTCGCAGGTCCTGCTTACCGCACTGCGTCCCTACGACCATGCCTCGCGCTGGGGTGGCGATGAATTTCTGGTGATGTTATCGCCGTGCACCGATATGACCCTGCAACGCCTTGGGGATCGCATACGTGAGACCATCGAACAGGGAGCCGGTGACCTGCAATTGCAGGTCACTGTGAGTATGGGCGGCTACCTTGCCGGCCCCGGAGATACCGTCGATACAGCCCTGCAACAAGCCGATGAAGCACTCTATGCAGCCAAACACGCCGGGCGAAATCGCTTTGAGATAACCCACTGCTGAGTCAAATCGGCCGCTCAAACCATAGCGACCGGCGTGACTGGCGAGCCAACGGCACCTGGAAGTCTTAATGGCGGCGCCGTCAGCAAAAAACGACTACGCCCTTTTGCCTGCAGGTACTCAGCCAACTCAGTAAGGTACCAGAGCTCACCCAAATGAATGCCTAGCTTGAACAGGCAATGCTCATGCAGCGGCAACGCCGCACAACACCCCTCGGTTTCACGCGCAGGGTAAGCTTCTACCGCATAATTATCAGCAATCAGCACACTCAGACCAGAGTCCGTAATCCATTGCAGCAGTGCTGGATCACGCCCGTCGAGCACCGCGCAGCTTGAGGCCAGGCGCTGTGCATCAGGCTTGCCGTCCATTTCCAGAATAACGTCGGCGAATCCGGTGTAGAGACAAACCATGTCGCCGGGCTCGATAACGACCTCATCAGCAGCACAAATCGCCATCAACCGCGCATGATCCACCAGGACCCGCTCACGACCGCAATGGCGAGCCAGGTTAATCAGCACCGCACGCCCACTAACGGCCGTCTCAGCCATTTTCTCAATACCCAGACGCCTGGCGTTCACCCCTTCCAGTGCATCATCGCAACCAGCGGGCCCCTGCACGTCGGGGCCAGCGCGCCAACCGTTGTAGTAAAGCGGCTCAGCCACACCGTCGCCGTCGGCATCAAACAGGCCACCAACATGGGAAAGTGCATCCCACTGGGTGGAGTACTGAGTGAACAACAGCACCGCGTCATCACTCACCACGTCAGTGAATGCAGGATTAAGGCGGTTGAGTTCAAAGTTGTAGTTTAGTTTACCCTCGCGCCCGGAAGTAAAACGACGCGGTGGGTAGCGAAACCGATTGAGCGCATTGCCACCCGGCAAATCGAGCGGCAGGCTGAGGCAGAAACTACGCCCTTCCTGCACTTGCGCCACACCCTGCAGCACTTTTTCGGGCGTCAGCAGATTGAGCCTGCCCAGCTCGTCATCTACGCCAAAGTCACCCCAGTTCGAGCCTTGTGGTCGATTTTTCCAACGCATCGGATGCCTCCTGTTATTATTTTGTTCGACTACCTTGCCATGCAGCGAGGGCGCCCGGCAGTAGGTGGCGCCGTGAATTAGTTCGCGTGTTGGCCCACCATAACCAGCGCAGTGCCGCCAGCACTCGCGCTAGGGCGCGCAGCATGCTTTATACTTGCGCCTGATCTTTTCTGGAGCTTTGGCCCTACTATGGATTGGCTACAAGTTTTCGTCCTGGCAATCGTTCAGGGCATTACCGAATTTCTTCCGGTTTCCAGCTCAGCACACCTGATTCTGGTACCTATTTTGACCGACTGGCCGGATCAGGGGCTGGCCTTCGATGTCGCCCTGCATTTAGGCAGCCTCTCCGCCGTACTCATTTATTTTCGGCGGGACATCTTCAGCATGACGGTCAGCTGGGGCCGCTCGCTAAAGACTCACCAGCTGGATGCGGATGGCAAGCTGGCCTGGGCGGTTATTCTTGGCACCATTCCGGTAGGCCTTGCGGGGTTGCTGCTCAAGGATACGATCGAGACCGTATTGCGTTCGCCTATTTATCTCTCCGTCGGGCTGATCGTATTCGGCTTACTACTAAGCTGGGCGGACTGGCGCCACAAGGGCAAGCGAACCGAGTATCAGATGAACTGGAAAGATGTGCTGCTAATAGGCTGTGCGCAGGCCGTCGCGCTGTTTCCCGGTACATCTCGTTCGGGTATTACCATGACCGCCGCGCTAATGCTGGGCCTGAGCCGGGAGGCCTCGGCGCGCTTCTCCTTTCTATTGTCGATTCCGGTCATTGTGCTGGCCTGCGGCCTGGAGACCCTGGAGCTGATCAAGGCTGAGGTGCCGATCGATGTCGCCGCCATGCTAGGCGGTGTAGTCTTGTCAGGTATCAGCGCCTACCTGTGTATCCATTACTTTCTGGCTTTTATTACACGTATCGGCATGCAGCCTTTTGTGATCTATCGGATAGTTCTGGGTATCGCGCTGCTTTGGATCTTCCTTTAAGCCGCAGGGCGCTCAACCACGCAAGGTGCTCAGTTTAAGTAGCACCCGGCCTGGCTCGGTAGCCACCAGGCCGCGCGAAGCGAGGCAGGTATCGCGTAGCCAGGAATGACGGGGCAACGGCACTCTGTTGGCGTCTTCGGCGAGCGGCGAAAGCGCCTCAAAGGCACCCTGCAGTACCAGCAGTTCGCCACCCACCTGAGCAGGAAGCTCGAGCGCAGCACCAGCAGCACAATCAACCAGTAGCGTAAGCTCGTCGCCATGGCTATGCAGCAGGCTCTGCTGCTGGCTGGGCAGCACCTGCCATTGCTGCTGCTCCGGCCTTAAACGAATACACTGCCTGTCATCTGCAGCAAACTGATTGAGCTTCACGAAAAGCAAACACCCCTGCGCGGAAAATGGACTGTGCCGAGAGCCAGCCGGGCTGCGTAAATAACTGCCAGCTGGGTAATCGCCGCTCTCATCGCTGAACACACCCGACAACACCAGTATTTCCTCCCCTTGGGGATGCAGATGCTGAGGGAAATGCGCACCAGGCAGATATTCCACCAAGCTGGTTACCTGCCCACTCTCCGGCGCTTCACGCTCCAGCGGCCAGCGCCGCACCGGTGCCTGAGCAGCTGTTAGCCATAACTGCTCCCCCGGCCGCACGCATACCGGCAATTGGCGATCCATATTCAACGCTTTGAAAACAGACATCAGAGCTCTACCGCCATCAGTATTTTCTCCACTTCAACAGCAGGTAATGGTTGGTTGTAAAGATAGCCTTGTCCTGCGTCGCAACCAAACTCACGTAGCAGGTCTTCCTGAGCCTGCGTCTCTATACCTTCGGCAATAGTGGCCAACTGCAGGCTTTTTCCCAAGCCAATAATAGTGCGGGCCATCGCACTGTCACTCTCGCTTCCGGGCAAATCACTGATAAAGCCGCGATCAATTTTCAGCTTGTTAACGGGCATCCGCTTGAGTCGCAACAGCGAGGAATAGCCGGTACCAAAATCGTCAATCGCCAGCCGTACACCCAGCTCTGACAGTTGGTCCAGCAGACTCACACTCAAGTCACCATAATGCATCACCTCGTCCTCGGTGACCTCCAACTCAAGGTAGTGTGCATCCAGATTGCTATTTGCCAGCGCACTGCGCGCACTGCTCAACACATCACCGCGCTCCATCCAGTAGCCGGACATATTTACCGCCATTGTGCGCAGCGGATAACCAGCATCCAGCCACTGGCGCATCTGCGCGCAGGCCTGGTGCAATACAAACTCGTCGATTTCCCCCATCAACCCGGCATGCCGGGCGACAGGCAGAAATTCGTCCGGTGGGATGACGCCATGTTCCGGATGCTCCCAGCGGACCAAAGCCTCCATGCCGATCCATTGCCCGCTGCGTAGATCTTTCTGCAGCTGGTAATAAACGCGCAACTGATGTTGTTGCAACGCGAGATGCAGCTCGGTCTCCAGGTTCATTCGCCGCCGCGCCTGCTCAGTCAACTCCTGAGTATAAAATGCATAGCTGTTGCGGCCCCGGCTCTTGGCCAGCGATACCGCTGAGTCAGCATTTTTTAGCAACTCCGCCCCATCATTTCCGTCAGACGGAAACAGGCTCAGCCCGATACTGGCCGTCATATGAATAAGCTGACCATTCAGCTCAAATGGCTCCAGCAAAAGCTGCTGGATGCGCTCGGCCAACTTGCTCAGATCATCGAAACCAACGGGTCGCTCGACCAGCAAGGCAAACTCGTCACCACTGAGCCGCGAGAGCGTATCAGCGTCTTCACACACCTGCTGAACCCGCTCGGCGACCCGCTGCAGCATCTCGTCACCCAAACTGTGCCCCAGGCTGTCGTTGATGCCCTTGAAACGGTCAAGGTCGATAAAGATCAAACCCAAGGTCGTAATATGCCGACTTGCACGCACTATCGCGGTGTTCAGGCGCTCATTGAACAACAGCCTGTTAGGCAACTTGGTCAAAGGGTCGTGGTGTGCCAGATAATCGATCTCCTGCTGACTGCGCTTGATCATGCTGATGTCGGCAAACACGGCGACGTAGTGGGTCAGCGTGCCCATGTGGTCTTTCACCGCAATAATATTTTGCCATTGAGGATAAATCTCACCGTCCTTGCGGCGATTCCAGATTTCTCCCGACCAACGCCCGGTCGCCATGATCTGTTGCCACATGCGGCGGTAAAACTCGGTATCGTGACGTCCCGAGGCCAGCAAGTTCGGGGAGCGGCCGATCACATCCACCGGCTGATAGCCGGTTATCTGACAAAAGGCATTATTGACGTCAATGATGTTCTGCTCAGCGTCACAGATCAGCATACCCTCGCTGGTACAGTCGAACATCACCCCAGCCTGTAACAAACGCTGCTCACGCCTCACCTGCTCGCTGATATCACGCAGTATTCCAACCAGGCGCACAGCGCGCCCTTGCTGGTTGCGGACCGCCTGCCCGCTGACTTGCACCCACACAAGATCCGCGTGCTGGCCAACAACCCGATAGGTTAGCTCCAAGCGTTCGGTCTTTCCGCGCAGGTGTGCGATAAACGCGGCTCTCAACGGCTCCTTATCGTCGGGGTGCAAATACTCAAGCCACTGCTGTGCTATTCCTTCCGGTCGTTCGGCGGTAATGCCTAATAACTCGCGACAACGAGCAGACAAGTAAAACGCATCGTCGACCAGATCCCAATCCCAGACCCCGTCGTTGCCGCCGGCCAGTGCCAGATTGAAGCGCTCATCATTTTTGCGCAAAGCGAGCTCCTGCTGTCGACGCCCGCGCAATTGATGGCGTGCAGTAAAAAACAACACAGCCGTGGTGATAAGCACAAAGGCCATACCCTTGTACGTCTGAAGCTGAAGCTGCAGCTCAGGCTCGAGCACAACCAAAGTCAGCAAATAATCACTAAACAGTACCCATGTGGTCGCCACAAGAAGGTATTTAACGGCGATTAGACACGCACTCGCACTGGAACTCATAACAGTTGCCTATCTATAACACTCAACATTTGGTTACTACGGCAGCCTCTATTCGGCGACCCGCGGTCATGTTCATTGTGCATTTGTTGGTCCATAATCAGGACGAAGGGCCCTTTAGTCCGTGTATTCTAACGAGGTAATACAGATCTATGTGGTACAACGGCTTACTCAACTTGTCCGGCTGGCAGATTCTGGCCGTAATTCTAGTTCTGACGCATATCACTATCGTCAGTGTCACCGTCTACCTGCACCGCTACTCCGCACACCGGGCGCTGGAACTGCATCCGGCGCTCAAACACTTTTTTCGCTTCTGGTTATGGCTCACCACCAGCATGAACACCCGTGAATGGACCGCTATTCACCGTAAACACCATGCCAAATGCGAGACGCCAGAAGATCCCCACAGCCCCGTTCACAAAGGACTGTCGACCGTACTGCGCAAGGGCGCAGAGCTTTATATGGAAGAGTCCAAAAACGAAGACACCCTGCGCATCTACGGCAAGAACTGCCCTGATGACTGGGTCGAGCGCAATGTCTACAGCCGCTTCCAGATCGGTGGCGTAACCCTTATGGCACTGATAGACCTCGCCCTGTTCGGCGCGCTGGGCATCACCGTGTGGGCCGTACAAATGATGTGGATCCCCGTGTTTGCTGCGGGCGTGGTCAATGGCCTTGGCCACGCTGTCGGCTACCGCAATTTCGAATGCCGTGACGCTGCCACCAATATTTCGCCCTGGGGCATCCTGATTGGCGGCGAAGAGCTGCATAACAATCACCATACCTACCCCAACTCCGCCAAGCTATCGGTGAAGAAATGGGAGTTTGATATGGGCTGGATGTGGATTCGCCTGTTCAGCCTGCTGGGGCTGGCCTCGGTGCGGCGCACCGCACCCATCGCTCACCGGGTAGAAGGCAAACAGACGCTGGACATGGATACCGCCATGGCGATCCTCAACAACCGTTTCCAGATCATGGCGCAATACCGCAAACTGGTAATCAAGCCTCTGGTGAGGCAGGAAATCGATAGGGTGGATGCCTCTGCTCGTCATCTTTTCCGCCGCGCCAAGCGCCTGCTCAGTCGCGAGCCCAGCCTGCTGGACCAGCAGCATAAAGCGCGTATCGATACCATGCTGACACATAGCCAATCACTCAAAGTTATCTACGAAAAGCGGCTGGCCTTGCAACAAATCTGGGGGCGCACCAGCGCCAACGGTCACGAGATGCTGCAGGCGCTGAAAGACTGGTGCCAACAGGCAGAAGAAAGCGGCATCAAGGCGCTACAGGAGTTTGCCGACATCCTGCGAACTTACTCGCTGAAACCCAGCGCAGCCTGAGGCTGTTGGACGCGGCTCGCCTCGAGCCGCGTTCAGCGCTAAACTGAACTTCGCGCTCAATAACTCTCTGAAAGGTAGCAACGGATGCGTGCCTTACTAGCATTCACACTCCCCCTGCTGCTCAGCCCCTGTGTTCTGGCTGGCAGCATCTATAAATACACCGACGCCAATGGTGTAACGACCTATACCGATCAGGAAGTATCGGGCGCAGAGGTTATTGTCTTCCGTGACGCCATGGTCGAGAACGTTGACCGCCAGGTGTATGTCACCAAACGCAGCCACGCTGGCGGCGAAACCCTGATTGTCCACAACGACCTCTACGCCCCGGTCGAAATCAAATTGAGCATCAGCAATGCCCAGAACGTCACCGGCGTGCCAAGCGAACCCATAACCTGGGTGATGCAGCCACGCCAGGAGCTCCGGCTGCTGACGCTACAACCTACCGGCAGTGGCCAGGTACATTACGACTACAAACTCGAGCATGCGCTAGGCGATCCGCGAGCAGAGCAATCACTGACCTATTACCCTCTGCCTTGGCGGGGTGGCCCGTTCCGCCTGACCCAGGGACCGGGCGGGCGCTATAGCCATAGCGGCGTAAAGGGAC
Source organism: Pseudomonas neustonica (assembly GCF_003797945.1). Classification (GTDB taxonomy): domain Bacteria; phylum Pseudomonadota; class Gammaproteobacteria; order Pseudomonadales; family Pseudomonadaceae; genus Halopseudomonas; species Halopseudomonas neustonica. Next base: position 167,216 of record NZ_RKKU01000002.1, on the reverse strand, counting down.
GTTTTGCCATGGATATTGCCATGCCCGAAGGGACGCCAATCGTCGCCTCGCGCAGCGGCCTGGTGGTCAAGACCGAGAACAGCCAGACAGGCCGAGGTACAAACCCGTCAGGCAACTTTGTACGCCTGCTGCATGACGATGGCACCATGAGCGTCTACCTGCACCTCAAACGCGGCTCAGTGCAGGTTAGAGAAGGCCAGCGCATCAATACCGGACAGCTACTCGCGCTGTCAGGCAATACCGGCAACAGTACCGGCCCGCACTTGCATTTTGTGGTGCAAAAGAACGTTGGCCTGCAGACCGTTTCAATACCTTTCGAGTTTGCCCAACCGGTCGACAGCCTGCCCAACTTCGCCGTAGGTGGCGAGCCCTGAGCTGCAGCAGCACAATAGTCAGTGCCTTTAACGAATCACCCACTTTTCAGCAGGCAACAAAAAACCCGCACCAGGCGGGTTTTTTGTTAGTCAGCGTCGATCTTATTTGATCTTGGCTTCCTTGTAAGGCACGTGCTTGCGTACAACCGGATCGAACTTCTTGATTTCGATCTTATCGGGAGTAGTGCGCTTGTTTTTGTCGGTAGTGTAGAAGTGACCAGTACCGGCAGTAGAAACCAAACGAATCAATTCACGCATGGAACTGCTCCTTAAACTTTTTCGCCGCGGGCGCGGATTTCAGTCAATACGACGTCGATACCGCGCTTGTCGATAATACGCATGCCCTTGGCAGACGTGCGCAGACGGACGAAACGCTTTTCCGACTCAACCCAAAAGCGATGGTGCTGCAGATTAGGCAGAAAACGACGCTTGGTTCTGTTGTTAGCGTGGGAAACATTGTTCCCAGTCACTGGACCTTTACCGGTCACCTGACATACTCGAGACATGGTTAACCCTCTCCAACCAATTGCCCAACCCAAACTGGTTGGAAGCCATAAAAGAATCTGTGATCCAGCCGGGGCAACTGGAATTATCCAGCCTGCAAATACACATTTACAGGCGCAGCCCCGAGAAGAGCGGAGCTTTATACCAAAAACGTCCGCACCAAGCAATGATTATTCACACAAATTGCAGACGAGCGGTTAGCCTACAACCTTCCGTTTTGCCCTCCAGGGCGCGCACCACGGGCTCTTCGCTTACAACAGCCCGCGTTCTGCAAAAGAGACCGGATCGCCATCGCCCACGATCAGGTGATCAAGCACGCGAATATCCAACAGCGCCAGGCTTTCCTTTAAACGACGCGTAAGCTGCAGATCAGACTGACTGGGCTCGGCCACCCCCGAGGGATGATTGTGCGTCAGTATCAATGCTGCTGCATTATGCGCCAACGCCCGCTTGATTACCTCACGCGGATAAACACTGGCACTGTCCAGCGTGCCGCGAAACAGCTCTTCAAAGGCAATGACCCGGTGCTGGTTATCCAGGAAAAGACAGGCAAAGACCTCATGCGGCAGCGCCATCAAGCGGCTCTTGAGAAACTGTCTCACCGCGCCTGGTGAGGTCAGTGCGCAACCACGCTTGAGATCCTCGAATAAATGCCGCCGCCCCATTTCCAGCACCGCCTGCAGTTGCGCATACTTGGCAGGCCCCAGCCCCGCGTGCTGACTGAACTCGCGCAGGTCGGCCTGCAAAAGCCCGCGCAGACTACCGAATCCTGCGAGCAGGTCGCGCGCTAGGTCCACGGCACTGCGGCCTGGCAGACCCGTGCGCAGGAAAATAGCCAGCAACTCGGCATCCGATAAGGCGTCAGCCCCCTGCGCCAATAACTTTTCCCGCGGCCGTTCTGCTACCGGCCAGTCTGTTATCGCCATACGTGTTTACTCCCTGGCTGCTGTACGCGTACATCCGTGGCGCGTAATTTTGCTCTCGATGGCCCACTCATAATGAGCGGACACAGGCTGTTTCAGGGTCACTCAGAACCAGCGCTGTGCTATCGTAGCGGGCATTTACCGGGCGCTCTACGGGCGTCGGCGCAGCATGAGGGGGAGTTCACAATGCAGCCGTTGATCAACAAGCAGGTAGTACTGGGTGTCAGTGGTGGCATTGCCGCTTATAAAAGCGCAGAGCTGGTCCGGCGCCTGCGTGATGCGGGCGCCGAGGTACGGGTAGTGATGACCAGGGCCGCGCGCGAGTTCATTACCCCGATGACCTTGCAGGCGCTGTCCGGCCACCCGGTGCACGGTGATCTGCTGGACCCTGAAGCGGAAGCAGCCATGGGCCATATCGAGCTGGCACGCTGGGCCGATCTGGTATTGATTGCTCCTGCCACGGCCGACCTGATGGCACGTCTGGCCCAGGGCCGTGGTGATGATTTGCTGACCACGCTAGTGCTGGCAACCGACGCCCCCATAGCGCTCGCTCCGGCGATGAATCAGGCAATGTGGCGTGACGCCGCTACCCAAGCCAACCTGGAGCTCTTGCTGGCGCGCAAGGTGCACGTATTTGGCCCCGGTAGCGGTGGACAAGCCTGCGGCGACGTCGGGCCAGGGCGCATGCTGGAGCCAACCGACATAGCAGCGCGCGCAGCCGAGTGCTTTCAGCGTGGCATTCTTAGTGGCAAGCATGTGCTGATCAATGCCGGACCGACGCGCGAAGCTATCGATCCGGTGCGCTATATATCCAACCACAGCTCCGGCAAAATGGGCTTTGCCTTGGCCGAAGCTGCCATAGAGGCAGGTGCGCGGGTCACGCTGGTAGCCGGGCCGGTCAACTTGCCGACGCCAGCGCGCGTACAACGAGTAGACGTTATCAGCGCCGAGGACATGCTGGCCGCCTGTCAGGCAGCGATGCCAGCCGATCTCTTCATTGCCTCGGCTGCCGTGGCCGACTATCGCCCTGCCAGCTGCGCCGAGCAAAAGCTGAAGAAACCCCCGGGTAGTGAAGACGGCATGACACTGACGCTGGTGCGCAATCCGGACATACTTGCAACTCTGGCAGAGCACCCGCAGCGCCCATGGACCGTGGGCTTTGCTGCCGAAACCCACGACCTGATGAGCTACGCTGCCGACAAGCTGCAGCGTAAAAAACTTGATCTGATTATCGCCAATGATGTCAGCCAGAGCGGGATCGGCTTTAATAGTGATGATAACGCCGTCACGCTGATCGACCGCGCCTTGCAAAGCGAGTCATTGCCACGCGCCAGCAAATCCAAGCTGGCACGTGAAATCATTAGCCGGATCGCCAACCTGATGGCATCAAATCACAGCAATAAGGAAACCTGATGCACGCGTTGCAAGCCAAAGTACTCGACTCTCGCCTTGGCGCTGAATGGCCGTTGCCGGCCTATGCCACCATCGGCTCAGCGGGCCTTGATCTGCGCGCCATGCTGCAGGAACCGCTGCAACTAGAGCCGGGCGAAACCCAGTTGCTACCGACCGGCCTGGCTATTCATATTGCCGATCCTGGCTTGGCAGCCATGATCCTGCCGCGCTCCGGCATGGGCCACAAGCACGGCATCGTACTGGGCAATCTGGTCGGCCTGATCGATTCCGACTACCAAGGCCAGCTCATGGTGTCTTGCTGGAATCGCAGCAGCAGCGCTTTCACCATCAATCCGGGTGAGCGTATCGCGCAGTTGGTACTGGTCCCGGTTCTGCAGGCCAAATTTGAGATTGTCGACGAGTTCGACGATAGCCAGCGCGGTGCCGGTGGCTTCGGCCACACCGGCAGTCACTGAGTCAGGCAGGCAGTTCAACTGTTGCAGGGAGGCAAGGACAATAATGAAAATGAAAAAGACTGATGCCAAGGCAGGACTACCCAACACCGTCATCCCCCTTGGCATGGCCATCGCTGGTGTTGCCGCGGGTGCTGCCATGCTGTGGTTGGCGCTGACAGGCTTCACCGCACAGCGCAACGATGAGCTGGTGGAAAGCTATGCAAAACAGCAACTGGCTGGCATCGACCAGAGCATGCAGCAGCTGCAGGCCGACCTCACCCGCTTAGCCAGCAACCCACAGTTGCAGGTCGCACTCCAGCAAGGTGGCAATCAGAGTATTGACCGCCTGCTGCGCTACCATCTGGCCAACACTCTGGCGATTTATACCTCTGCCACCGAGCAGGCGGAACTGGTGCGCAACGATACCGCACCGCTGAGCTTTGCCGCGCTTGACATGATTCGCCGAGCAGAGCGCGGACTGCCAGTCCCGCTTGAAGCGCACAATGTTGATGGCGATTGGCGCCTGTACGGCGTCAAGCCACTGCGTGCCTCCGAAAAAGCAGCGGTTGGCGGCACCCTGACCGGGGTATTTCAGCTTGACCGGGTCATCAACGGACTGCCGGCACTCGCCGACGACATCGGCCAGATAACGCTCATCCAACAATTCCCCGGCTCAGGTGAGCAAGTACTGTTTCAGCGCGGTAACGGTAGTGGCCAGGCGGTACGGTTAAGCACCAGCAACCCGGCCTGGCAAATCGAGTTCAAAGCTGGCAGCAAACTGTCACACAGTAGCGCCGACCCGCTGTTACTGGTCGGTGCTGCCCTGCTGGCACTTCTGGGTGGGCTGTTCGGCATGCTGTGGCTGCAACGCAGCTGGGTGCAGAGCCTGCGTAACGACACCCACACCCTGACTCAACTGACCCTGGGCCACAAGGCAGCGGGGGTGCAACTGAGCCCATTGGAGCCACTGGCGCAGAACATCATGCAGCTGGTAAAGCGCTCGGGGCAAACCCTGGGTGCATCAGCCAAGCGCACTGATGAGGCAGAGGTCGCCGTAGCCAAGCCGGAAAAAAAGCCCAGTGACGATTTCACCGACCCGCTTTTTCAGCCTACCGAAATACTCGATATCGATATTCTCGACGACGATCCCTTTGCCATGAACGAGGCTCCAGCGCCCGCAGCGCCCGCAGCGCCCAGCATCCCGACGCTACCCGACGAGATATTCAGAGCCTACGATATTCGCGGTGTGGTCGGTAAAAGCCTGACCGAGGAGTACGTCTACTGGCTTGGTCGCAGTATCGGTAGCGCCTCAATCGAAGCGGGTGAGCCACGCGTTATGGTCGCGCGTGATGGCAGACTGTCCGGCCCTGCACTGACCGAACAACTGATCAAGGGCCTGATGGAAAGTGGCTGCGCGATAACTGACCTGGGCATGGTGCCAACACCGGTCCTGTACTTTGCCACGCACACCACAGGCGCCACATCAGGCGTGATGCTGACCGGTAGCCACAACCCACCCGCCTACAATGGGCTGAAAATCGTGGTCGCCGGCGAAACGCTTTCGGGAGACCAAATAGGCGCTCTGAACCAAAGGCTGCGCGACAACAAGCTGCAGTCGGGATCAGGTAGACGCGAACAGCTCGACATACTCGATGACTATCAGCAGTACATCGTTGACGACGTGGTGATGGCTCGTCCACTGAAAGTGGTGGTGGATTGCGGGAATGGTGTGGGTGGCGTGATCGCACAAGCCTTGCTGGAAAGTATTGGTTGCCAGGTGGTACCGCTTTACTGCGAGGTGGACGGGCTCTTTCCGAATCACCATCCAGACCCGGGCAAACCCGAGAACCTGGTCGAACTGATCAATACTGTGAAGCGCGAAAATGCCGATCTTGGCGTCGCTTTCGACGGCGATGCCGACCGTCTCGGCTTCGTTACCGACACCGGTGAAATGATCTACCCTGACCGCCTACTGATGCTATTTGCCGAAGATATAGTCACTCGCAACCCCGGAGCCGACATCATCTTTGACGTTAAATGCACCCGCCAGCTACCCGCGCTGATCAATCGCTCTGGCGGCCGCCCTGTCATGTGGAAATCTGGCCACTCGCTGGTCAAAGCCAAGATGAAGGAAACCGGCGCGCTACTCGGCGGCGAAATGAGTGGTCACGTGTTCTTCAAGGAGCGCTGGTTTGGCTTTGATGACGGCCTGTACAGCGCCTGCCGCCTGCTCGAACTGCTGTCCATGCAGCCTGAGTCAGCGAGCGCCGTGATGGCGCGCTACCCAACCGGCATCAGCACCCCCGAGATCAATTTGACCGTAGGCGAAACGCAAAAATTTGCCATTATCAAAACACTCGCGGAGCAGGCTGATTGGGGCGACGGCAAGATAACCACACTGGATGGCATCCGGGTCGACTTCCCCCATGGCTGGGGCCTGATACGCGCTTCCAACACCACACCGATGCTGGTATTGCGCTTTGAGGCAGAACAGCAGGACGAGCTGGAACGGGTACAGCAATTATTCCGGGAGCAACTGCAGGCAGCGGCTCCCGAGGTTAACATTACATTCTGACTGAACTCAGGAGATAGCAGATCACCATGTTGAATCGCGACGCAGCCATCCAGGTATCCAAGGTACTGACCGAGGCCCTGCCTTACATCCAACGCTTTACCGGTAAAACCATCGTTATCAAGTACGGCGGAAACGCGATGGAAAGCGAAGAGCTGAAAAACAGCTTTGCGCGCGACATCGTACTAATGAAGACGGTGGGGATTAATCCGGTAGTGGTGCACGGCGGCGGTCCACAAATTGGTGACCTGCTCAAACGCCTGAATATCGAAAGCAACTTTATCGAAGGCATGCGCGTAACCGACACCCAGACCATGGACGTGGTGGAAATGGTGCTGGGCGGGCAGGTTAACAAAGATATCGTCAACCTGATCAATCAACACGGTGGCAGTGCCATCGGCCTGACCGGCAAGGATGCAGGGCTGATCAAGGCGCGTCAGCTCAAGGTGACACGCAACACCCCCGGTATGGATAAGCCGGAAATCATCGACATTGGACACGTTGGCGAGGTGGTGGAAATCAATACCAAACTGATCAACCGCCTGGTGTCAGACGACTATATCCCCGTCATCGCACCCATTGGGGTCGGCGCGGACGGTGCCTCCTACAACATCAACGCCGACCTGGTCGCCGGCAAGGTAGCAGAGGCACTGCAAGCTGAAAAACTGATGCTGCTGACCAACATTGCTGGCCTGATGGACAAGTCAGGCAAGGTCCTGACTGGCCTTAGCACCGGCCAGGTAAACGAATTGATTGCTGATGGCACCATCTACGGCGGCATGCTACCGAAAATCCGCTGCGCCCTGGATGCCGTCCAGGGTGGTGTGAGCAGCGCCATTATCGTCGACGGCCGGGTACCCAACGCAGTGCTGCTGGAAATCTTTACCGACACCGGCGTAGGCACCCTGATCACCAACCAAAAGGTAGTTTAACCCGTATGCAGTTGGCCGACTTTCACTTTGGCTGCCCGCTGCGGGTACGCTGGTCCGAGGCAGATCCGCAAGGCATCGTCTTCAACGGTCATTACCTCAATTACGCCGACGTTGGCGTGACTGAGTACTACCGCGCGCTCAATGCAGCCAATCCCGGCCGCGAAGACCTGTCCGGCAACGAGTTTTTTGCCGTCAAGACGCTACTGGAATACCGCTCATCGGCGTTCTTCGATGATTTGCTCGACGTAAGGCTGCGCGTATCGCGCCTTGGCAACAGCAGTATGAGTTTCACTCTGGGTATTTTTCGCGACGAGGAATTGCTGGTAACCGGAGAGATTGTTTACGTGCGTGCCGACCAACAAACACGCAAGCCGCTGCCGATTCCAGAGGAATTTAAAGCTGCCGTGCGCGCGTTTGAGCAGGTGGCGCCGCAAGAAACCTCTGCCGCCGAAGCTTAACAGCAATGGATTAGCGCCCCGCTGGGGCGCTAATCGTCTTCGTTAAGCAGGAACTTGAGCCGCTCGCGCTGACGATCAAACTCTGCGTTATTCTCGACGATCTCTTGCCGCTTGCGACTGATAAGCCGTTGCAGGCGTGCCGTCTCAGCATCCACGGCACTTAATTCAGCCAGCAAGTCAGAATCGACTTCGCGACCCGCCCGCTCAGCCTGAGCAGCGCGGCTTTGCAGCTCCTCGCGCTCTAATTGCAGATCGTCGATGCTCGCCTTGGACGCGGTGATCTGATTATCAATCTGCTGGAGCTGACGATTTTGCGCGCGCTCCAAATCTGCTTCGCTGCTGTACAGACGCAGCAAATTCGAATCGGCAACATCCTGTTCTTTCTGCGCTGCCAACGCCGCTCGCGTCGCTTCCCGCTCGGCAGGCGTAGGCGCCGCTGAAACCACCAGCTTCACCCTGCCCTGCGAGTCCAGCACTTCGTATCCACGACTGATAAACTGCGGCGGGACTCGGCTATCCAGCACGGTAACGCCCTTATCGTCGATATAACGATACAGGTCTGCCTGCGCCAGACTCGACCCGCAAGCGCCAAGCGCCAGCAAGGCAAAACCCATCACTCGTTTAAATGCAGGCACATCCTCGTCCTCTGCTTCGTGTTTACGCAGCCTTTACAGCTGTCTTATGGCCAATTGGCAGTATATCGGCAATCTAAACTCAGAGATTAACCTCTTCTCTTGCCTATTTATACCTGCAGCCCGCAACACGCGCGTCGGGACGGTGAAATTAAATACCGTATTCGGCGCGATAAGCCTCTACTGCGGGCAAGTGCCGCTGCAACTCGGCATCATCAGCAATAAAGCTCATCACCTGATTAAGCGATACGATACTAATCACTGGGATACCAAAGTCGCGCTCAACTTCCTGAATGGCCGACAACTCACCTTGGCCGCGTTCCTGCCGATCCAGCGCGATCATCACCGCTGCGGGTGTTGCACCTTGCGCTTCAATAATCTGCATGACCTCGCGCACGGCGGTACCGGCAGTAATGACGTCATCGATAATCAGCACCCGCCCTTCCAGCGGCGCGCCAACCAGGGTCCCGCCTTCACCGTGATCCTTGGCCTCTTTACGATTGAAGCAGTAAGGCAAGTCGCGGTCAAAGCTATCGGCCAGCGCAACTGCAGTGACGGCGGCCAGCGGGATGCCTTTGTATGCCGGCCCGAAGATCACATCAACGTCCTTCAGTTCGCTGTGAACCAGCGCCTGAGCATAAAAACGGCCAAGACGGCTAAGCGAGCCACCACTGTTAAACAGGCCAGCGTTGAAAAAATAAGGACTCTTGCGTCCAGACTTGAGGGTGAACTCACCAAAGCGCAACACCTCGCGATCCAGTGCAAATCGAATGAATTCCCGCTGATATTCGTGCATCTACACCCTCTTCGTTAACAAAAGTCAATCAAGCTCGGTTATCATACACCCACGTTTTTTGGGGGGCCATGCATGCGAATTATCAGTCTTAACGTCAACGGAGTGAAGGCCGCAGCCGAACGCGGTCTTTTTGACTGGTTGCGCACGCAGGATGCGGACGTCATCTGCTTGCAGGACATTCGAGTCACAGCCCCCGAGCTAGAGCAGGATCCCTACTGGATCGACGGTTACTGGCAGTACTGCTTTGAGGCCGAAGTTGCCAGTCAGGGTGGCGTTGCCATCTACACTCGCACCGCGCCCAAGGCAATTATCATGGGTTTGGGCTTCGAGTCCGCCGATCGTTACGGCCGCTTCATGCAGGCCGATTTCGACAAGGTCAGCATCGGCTCACTGCTGCTGCCTTCGGGCCGCGATGGTGACGCTGACCTGAACCAGAAATTCAAGTTCATGGAAGACTTCGCCAGCTACCTCAACAAGCAGCGCCGCAAGCGTCGCGAGTTCATCTACTGTGGCTCGCTCTATGTTGCCCACCTGAAGCTGGACGTAAAAAACTGGCGCGACTGCCAGCACGAGCCCGGTTTCATGGCCCCTGAGCGCGCCTGGATGGACGAGATTTACGGCAATATGGGGTATGTCGATGCAGTACGCGAAGTTACTCGAGAATCCGAGCTCTACAGCTGGTGGCCCAATAGCGAGCAAGCCGAAAACCTGAATCTGGGGCTGCGCTTCGACTACCAGTTCCTCACACCCGGCCTACGCCGGTTTGTGAAACAGGCGAAAATACCGCGCAATGCGCGCTTCTCGCAGCACGCTCCGGTAATCGTCGATTACGACTGGACGCTGACTATCTGACCCTTGCGGGTGCCACGTGCGCCCTTGCTGCAAGATTCCCAAGGGCCTTTCCGGCCAACAAAGGCAAGCAGTATGCTGTTCCAGCCGCGCAACCTCGCCGGGATAGCCCTGCCCTTTACTTGATCAAACGCCAGCAGAACGGATAACGATAGGCCGTACCTTCGTTCGACTTGATCGCAGCAATGATCATCAGCACGAGCGCGCCAATCGCCACAAGCCATACCAGCAATAAGCCCACTACAACGACAATAAGTAAGAAGCTCAACAGCATCAGCAGCGACACTGTGATCTGAAAGTTGAGCGCTTCCTTGCCCTGGTCGTCGATGAAGGGATCCTCATCCTTTTTTAGCTGCCAAACAATCAAAGGGCCAATCAGATTACCGAAAGGAATAACGCAGCCGAGAAACCCGGCAACGTGCGCAATGAGCGCCCACTGACGCGCTTGCTGCCCTGGGGTACCAGGCGGCTGAGACTCAGGCGTAGGTGTGGGTTGGTTAGTGACGCTTTCATCAGTCATGCAGGCCTCCATGGCAAGGCAAAGTGGAATGTACTCACGTTGTAGCAAATTTCACCGGCCACGGGTATTACCACCTGACCAGTCGCAGAAAAGGCAGGCCTAAAGCCTGCCTCTACTGGTTCATACACGCACTGAACACTCAGTCTTTAAGCGCTTCCAGCTGCATGGCAAACAGCTCTTCGGTGCCCTTACGCGCCAGCACCAGCATGGCGTTCAGGTCCTCAGGACTAAAGGGAGCAGCCTCGGCGGTGCCCTGCACTTCGATAAAGCCACCCTTGTCGGTCATAACGACGTTCAGGTCAGTATCAGCCGCAGAGTCTTCCGGGTAATCCAGATCCAGTACCGGTACACCCTGGTAGATACCCACGGAAATCGCCGCAATCATCTGCACTTCAGGCACCTTCTTGATGGCACCGCGCTGCTTCATGGCGCGCAACGCATCAACCAGAGCGACGCAGGCACCGGTAATAGAGGCTGTGCGAGTGCCACCGTCGGCCTGAATGACGTCGCAATCGATATACAGTGTGTTCTCGCCCAGTGCCTTAAGGTCGATCGCTGCGCGCAATGAGCGGCCGATCAAGCGCTGGATCTCAAGCGTACGTCCACCCTGCTTGCCACGGCTGGCTTCACGCTGCATGCGTGAGCCGGTGGAGCGCGGCAGCATGCCGTATTCGGCGGTCACCCAGCCTTGACCAGAGCCACGCAGAAAGCGCGGTACACCGGCCTCCACGCTGACCGTACAGATCACTTTGGTATCACCAAATTCGACCAGCACTGAACCTTCAGCGTGCTTAGTGTAATGGCGGGTCAGGGTTACCTGACGCATTTGGTCGGCGGCACGTTCACTGGGGCGTTGCATATTGGAGAATCCTTGTACTGCGGTATGTAAAGTCGGCGGAGTATAGCAGGCTGATCGGCCTCTCAGCTGTTCGCGGCGACCAGTTGCTTACCTGAAGGCAGGCAAGAGGCTACAATGCGGCTTTGCTGGCCGAGCCGGCCATTCAAACTGATAGAGGAATCCCATGGTTAACAGCATGACCGCCTTCGCCCGCAGCGAACTCAGCACCGATCAGGGTAACCTGGCCTGGGAAATGCGCTCGGTTAACCACCGCTATCTGGAAGTCACCCTGCGTCTGCCGGAGGCCTTCCGTGAGCTTGAAGGACCGCTGCGCGAGCGGCTGCGCAAGCAACTGGCGCGCGGTAAAGTGGAATGTACGCTGCGCTTCAACCCCGCCAGCAGCGAAGCACGTGACATCAGCCTCAACCAACCGCTGGTAGCGCAACTGGTCAAGGCTGCCGAGCAGGTCAGTGCCAACCTGGCCAACCCTTCGACCATCAATCCGCTCGAATTACTGGCCTGGCCTGGCGTTATCAGCGGTCAGGAAAGCGATCAGGCGGCGCTGGTAAAAAGCGCCCGTGAGCTCTTTGAGCCAGCGCTCAACGAACTCAAAGATCACCGCGCCCGCGAAGGTGCCGAGCTCAAACAATTGATTGAAGAACGCCTGAGCAGCATCAGCGACCGCACCGCCATACTGCGCGAGATGATGCCTACCCTGCTGAGCGCGCACAGACAGAAGCTGATCGACCGCTTCAACGAAGCCAAGCTGGAGCTGGACAGCACCCGGGTCGAACAGGAAATCGTCATGCTGGCGCAGAAGATTGACGTGGCCGAAGAACTCGACCGACTCGACACCCACGTCACCGAGACTCATCGTGTGCTCGATAGCAAGGACGCCATTGGCCGACGCCTGGACTTTCTCATGCAGGAGTTCAACCGGGAAGCCAACACCCTCGGCTCCAAAGCTATCGACACCCGCAGCACCCAGGCTGCTGTGGATTTGAAAGTGTTTATCGAACAGATGAGAGAACAGATTCAGAATATAGAGTAACTGCACTCTACTAATAAACAGGGCTGCATCTGGGCCAGCCCTGTCACTAGCTCACTCCAGCGTAACCCGGATATTGAGCGGATACTCATCGCAGTTGTGCCCGGCACCACCACGATCGACCACCAAAAATTCACCTTCGCGCTCGAGTACCGATTGAATCGCGTGCCAGGTGCCTTTTGCGTAGTTCACACCTTGGCGGCCATCGGTAATAAAGGCGCGCACTGCGGCCGGATCGACAGTGTCACCCGGCGGCGCCACTACAACCAGAAACTGCTCCTCATGCAGCGGCATGAACGCCTGGCTGCCGAGCGGGTGACGTTCGAGGAAGGTCAACTCCAGGGGCGCCTCAACCGGTTGACTGACGAAGATACTGATCAGCACGCGCGGTGACTCGCCTGCCACTTCAACCTTGGCCAGGTCGTGATGACGGCGGGTGCGCCCGGAGTTGATCATGAAATGATCCGAGCTGCGCGAGTCGATCACATCACCGAAGGCCGCGAAGGCCTCCGGGGTCAGTGGCTCGGCTCGCAACTCCAACATATCAGCAGCCATATCTATCACTCCTCAGCGAGCAAAGGTCGGCAGCTTCATGTGGCGGTTTACATCCTTGTACAGCAGATAGCGGAACGGACCAGGGCCGCCGGCATAGCAGGCCTGCGGGCAGAAAGCACGCAGCCACATGTAATCACCGGCCTCGACTTCGACCCAGTCCTTGTTCAGCAGATAAACGGCCTTGCCTTCCAGCACATAGAGGCCGTGCTCCATTACGTGGGTCTCGGCAAAGGGAATCGCGCCGCCGGGCTGGAAGTTGACGATATTGACGTGCATATCGTGGCGCATATCGCTCATATCCACGAACCGCGTGGTGCTCCAGGCGCCGTCGGTGCCGGGCATTACCAGTGGATCGATGTCATTTTCATTGGTAACGAAGGCTTCTGGTGCGTCGATACCCTCGACTTTCTGGTAAGCCTTGCGTATCCAGTGAAAGCGCACCACGGCGCCAGAATCGTTGCGCACCTGCCAATCGCTGGCCGGAGGAATAAAGGCGTAACCGCCTTCCTTCATCTCGTGCTGCTGGCCGTTCAGGGTCAGGGTCATGCCACCCTCAACGATGAACAACACGCCTTCGGCTGTGGGGTCGGTTTCCGGCTTGTCGCTGCCGCCACCGGGCTGCACTTCCATGATGTACTGGGAAAAGGTCTCGGCAAAGCCGCTCAGCGGGCGCGACAGCACCCACAGACGGGTGCCGGTCCAGAACGGCAAATGGCTGGTGACGATGTCGCGCATGACGCCCTTGGGGATCACCGCGTAAGCGTCGGTAAAGACCGCACGATCGGTGGTCAATTGCGTCTGCGGTGGATGACCACCGGTCGGGGCGTAATAGGTACGCGGTTCTGTCGGTTGCTTGGACATGCTGGCTCCTTGGCTCAAATGGCGTGGTGATCAGCCCAGTGACGGGCGATGTCGACGCGCCGTGTCACCCAGACCCGATCATGGGATTCGATATAATCAAGAAAACGCTGCAGCGCACGGAAACGTCCCGGCCGGCCAATCAAACGGCAGTGCAGGCCGATAGACAGCATTTTCGGCAGTTCTTCACCTTCGGCGTAGAGCACGTCAAAAGCGTCTTTCAGGTACTGGAAAAAATGATCGCCGGTGTTGAAACCCTGCGGCGAGGCAAAGCGCATGTCGTTGGTATCCAGCGTGTAGGGCACGATCAGGTGGTTGTGCAGCTCACCCTGACTATCGGCTTCTCGCGTCCAGAACGGCAGGTCATCGCCATAGTAGTCACTGTCGTAAAGGAAGCTGCCTTCATCGAGCACCAGACGGCGCGTATTGGGGCTGTCACGACCAGTGTACCAACCCGCTGGCTTTTCGCCGTAAAGACGCTGAAAAATGTCCATCGCGCGTTGCATGTGCTCACGCTCCAACGCTTCGGGCACATCCTGATAATGCAGCCAGCGCCAGCCGTGGCACGCCACTTCATGACCCAGCTCACGAAACGCCTGCGCCGCCTCCGGGTTGCGCTCCAGCGCCATAGCCACACCGAAAACGGTTAGCGGCAGATTGCGCCGTTCAAATTCTTTGAGAATGCGCCAAACACCCACCCGTGAGCCGTATTCATAAATCGACTCCATACTCAAATGACGGGCCGGAAAGGCTTCTGCGCCGACGATTTCAGACAAAAACCTCTCCGAATGCGTATCACCGTGCAGCACGCAGCTTTCACCGCCCTCTTCGTAATTGAGAACAAACTGCACAGCAATTCGGGCCTGCCCCGGCCAGTTGGCCTCGGGCGTATTGCGCCCGTAGCCGATAAGGTCACGGGGATAGTGAGGGCTGGATGTCATAACTGCATGTCCTTTACGTAAGCTGTTCAAAATGCTTGCCAGCGTGGCTCGTCAGGCAAGCTTATCGCATGCAATAAGCATGAAGTATTTTGGCTTTTTGACTCAATAGATTGTATACAATTATTCTTAAACCTTGTGTACAAATATAGATACGAGCCAATTCAATGCATATTCGCGTCATAAACCCCAATACTACCCAAGCCATGACGGCGACCATCGAAAGTGCCGCCAAGTCCGTAGCGGCGGCCAGCACACGCATTACCGCCACGCAGCCAAGCAGTGGCCCAGTATCCATTGAAAGCCATTTCGATGAGGCGGTCAGCGCCTTGGGCGTAGTAGAAGAAGTTCTGGCTGGCGAGCGCGAAGCAACCGACGCCTACATCATCGCCTGCTTTGGTGATCCCGGCCTGTACGCCGCCCGCGAGCTGACCCGCGCACCAGTGATTGGCATTGCCGAAGCGGCTTTCCATATCGCTAGCCTGATCAGCACCCGTTTTTCGGTGGTTACCACACTGCCACGCACCGCCATCATCGCCGAACACCTGCTGGATAACTACGGTTTTAGCCACACCTGCCGCCGTGTACGCGCTGCCGACATCCCCGTACTGGAACTGGAAGATAATCCGGATCGGGCGTTGGAACTGATCATAGAAGAATGCCTGCGTGCCAAGCGTGAAGACAACATCGGCGCCATCGTACTGGGGTGCGGCGGCATGGCCGACCTGACACCACAGATCAGCGAAGCCGTCGGCCTGCCGATTGTCGAAGGCGTTACTGCGGCCATCAAACTGGCAGAAGCGGTAGTCGGCCTGGGGCTGGGTACCAGTAAGTTTGGTGACCTGGCCTTCCCGCTGCCAAAACCCTTTACCGGCCGCTTTGCGGACTATTCCAATCTCAAACCGACCTGAAAGCCCGCATCCGTGCAGCGGATGCGGTATTACAGCGTCACCCATAAAATCGGGATCGCGCGATCCACGGAGATAACAATGAAAAACTCACGTCACGAGGCAGTCTCATGAAAACCGACGCCACCGCAGCGCAGAGCAGCCTGCAAGCGCAATCACAGACCGAGTCCAAAGCCCCGGGAGCTGAGTCCCTGGCTCCCCAGCAGACCCGCATTATGGGCCGCCTGTCATACCTATTGGCGTGGTTCGGCGGCTGCGTGTCCATCGGTACCTTTACCATGGGCTCTAGCGTGGTCGGCAGCCTCAACCTGATTCAGGCCACCCTAGCGATCGCCATCGGCTGTTTCGTGATCGGCGTCGCGCTAGTACTCAACGGCGCCGCCGGCTACAAATACGGCATCCCCTTTATGGTACAGGCGCGCAGCGCTTTCGGTTTTGGCGGCACCCGCCTGCCAGGCCTGGTGCGGGCAGTGCCGGCGATTGTCTGGTACGGTTTTCAGAGCTGGATTGGCGCTGGCGCATTGAATATGGTGTCAGCCACCCTATTCGGCTTCGATAATCTGGTGTTCTTCTTTATCGCTTTCCAGTTCTTGCAGATTGGACTGTCGGTGATGGGCTTTCAGGGCATCAAGTGGCTGGAAAACGTGGGTAGCGCCTTTATTCTGGCGTCGCTGGTGTACATGTTCTACAGCACGGTGCAGCGTTACGGCGATGAATTGTCGACCAGCTTGTTCACCATGCAGGGCTCCTGGGGACTGCCCTTCTGGAGCGCTACCATGCTGTTTCTCGGTATCTACAGCACCATGATCCTCAACGTCAGCGACTACTCCCGTGAACACAAGCACGGCAGCGGTCCCGGCTTGCTGACCACGCTCTACTCCATGTCGATCCTGCCCTGCACGCTGTTCATGGGCTTGATCGGTTACATGGTGTCAGAAGCCACGGGCGTGGCCGATCCGATTCAGGTATTCGCCAATGCGGTCGACAACACACCACTGCTGATGACCACGCTGCTGTTCATTGCCTTTGCGCAGGTCACCACCAACGTGCTGAACAACGTGGTGCCGCCAACCTACGTACTGATGGATGTGTTCAAGCTGTCATTCCGCCCCGCCACTGTGATCGTCGGCCTGCTGGCCTTTGCAACTTTTCCGTGGAAGCTGGTAAGCGATGACTCGGCTGCCGGCCTGCAGATTTTCGTACAGACCTACTCGGCTTTCCTCGGCCCGATCTTTGCGATTCTGGTGGTCGACTACTATTTACTGCGCAAGCGCACGCTGAATCTTGAGCACCTCTATGATGCTCAGGGACCCTACCGTGGCGTGAACTATGCTGCGTTGATCGCCACCGCCGTGGGCGCAGTGGTCGCTCTGAATATTGCCGTCGTATCCTGGTACGCCAGTCTGATTCCAGCCGGGCTGTGCTACTACCTGTTGATGCGGTATTGGGCGCCATGTCAGCGTTTTCGCCAGTAAGACTAAACGCATCGAACACCCGATGCACTGCACTCGGGTGTTCAGTATCGAGTTACTGGTAAGCAGAAAAGATATTGCGTAAATCCGGCGCCTCTTCGGGGGCGTCGTCTATGGATAATGACGCCTCTATTGAATCGAGGTGGCGGCCCATGAACTCAGCTGCCTGATCACTTTTACCGGCCTGCAAAAGGTCGATCAGCTGGCTGTGGTCGCCGCATTCACACCCCAGATTTCCCGCATGACCATACATCGCCAGAATCAATGACGAGCGCGAGCAAAGCTGATCAACAAAGCGCGTCAAGGTCTGGTTGCCCACCAGCGCGGCAAGGCGATTGTGGAACGCCGCCGACAGCTTGATGGCGTCACTCTGCTCCCGCTCGTGCAGAGCCTGCTGTTCTTGATCGGCTAACGCGCGCAATTCCTGCAACTCATCGGCATTGACCCGCCGCGTCAGCTTGGCCAGCAAGCCGCCCTCAACCAGCCGCCGCGCCTCAAATACCTCGTGCGCTTCCTCGGCTGAAGGCCGCGTAACGCTTGCGCCCTTACCCGGCGTCAAGGTGACCAACTGCTCCATCGCCAAGCGCTGCAGCACCTTGCGAATACCGGTGCGACTGATACCAAAAACCTCGGCCAGGGCATCTTCGCGCAGACGCGCACCCGGCTTGAGGCGATGCTCGATAACTGCGTCGCTGATGGCTCGGTATATGGCGTCCTGGTGCTGGGCGCCCGTAGCGGTCTTTTTCAACCGGCTGGTAATGGCGGGGTCAGGTTCAGCGCAGGAAAGCGCCGATGGTGACCGACTGTCAGTCATCAAGGATATCTCTCTTCACGTCATTGGCTCGATGCAGAAACGCCATTGTATACAGGTCGCAGCCGATACGCTGCCGACAGGGCCGAATTCGAGCTGACTGCCATCGGCAGGTAGTACCAATCAGCGCTGCAAAGATAATGCGCGGACGCGCTCGCGATCGACCGAGAGCGGCATCAGTTGCTCGGCCAATTGCAATGCCTCAGCCAACAGACGCGCTACCGGCTCGGCAAACACCGGATCGCTCAGCTCGAGAGCCTGTAATGCCTTGTGCAGCCTTAATTGCACATCGATACGGGCAGCGCCATCACGGGCAATGGGACCAAATAGATCGTCAAACATGTCGCCCAGCTGCACAGGCCTCAACCACAGACGGGGATAAAGTACTTCATCGCCAGCAGCAGGCACTCGGTAGCCTGGCCATACCGATAGCAGGCGCACGCCGCGGCCAAGAATATCGATTGCCGTGCCGGGGTCATTCACTGCGGGAGAGAGCGCTCTTGAGGCAATTTCCGACAGAACCGACAAGCCAAAGCGTGGATCCTGAGTAAACGAGCGCATCTCGTCCAACATGAAACAGGCAAGCAAATGATGCTCGTCCGCCTCGTCCAGACTACCGGCAATCCATAACAACGCATCCCTCGGGTGCACAAAGCAACCCGGTGAGGCGACTATGTACAAATTGACTTGATGCGCGTCCGCACATTCGGCCAGTGCAGCCATATCAACATGCTGCACATACATAATCTGCTTGGAGTACAGCGGCTTTGCACCAGGTGGAATGTCATCGTCATCTAGCGCGTGTGCGCCAAAGCAGGGGTTGTCTATATGGCCCTGCAGAGCGAGTGCGGTCACGGCTTCCACTCTTTCAGTGGTATCGCCGACGCGACCAAAGCTGGAAAGATGTTCAATCCAGCGCAACATGGTGACCACAATAAGCGCAATCACCAACAGCGTGACACCAAACAAGATGACGCGGCCATTCTCCCCATAGGCATCGGTACTCAGCGCAATCAAGCCGACCAGACTGAACAGAAACGAGCCAAGAAAGGTGCCAAGCACATTTTGCGTGGTGATATCCTGCATCAGCAGCCGGGTAGCCCTAGGAGTCACCTGCGAGGTCGCCGCGCTATACGCCGAAACCATGACACTGAGCGAAAAGGTGGTTACTGCTAGCATGCTGGAGGCAAGGATATTCAGAATCCGGTCCACCGCATCGGCACCGATATTGATCGGCAGAGGTTCCGGCAGCAGGCGCTCAGCCAGCATCGCCAGCAGGGCAGCAACTACCGCCATCAATGCATAGATCGTTGTACGCACCCAGAGCGTACGGGTGAACTGAGCCCACAACCATTGCCACTTGGAGATCATGCGAGAAAGCATCCTGTACATTCGCCGTTAATCCACAGCTTAACGGAATCAACACTGCGACGGGTAACCATGACGGCATCAATTAATATCCCTATAATTCTGCGCTTCCGATGAATCTACCCGCAGGATACTGTTTCTGATGAGCCAAGCTACCGGCACCCTCTATATCGTCTCCGCCCCTTCAGGCGCGGGCAAGACCAGCCTGGTTAAGGCGCTGATCGAGCTGACCGGCAACCTGCGGGTATCGGTTTCGCACACCACTCGGGCCATGCGCCCGGGTGAGCACGACGGGGTCAATTACCATTTCACCTCCCGCGAGGCATTCCTAAAGCAGGTAGGTGAAGGCGACTTTCTTGAACACGCCGAGGTGTTTGGCAACCTGTACGGCACCTCGCAGCAGACGGTTGAGCGTACGTTGGCCGAGGGGCATGACCTGATCCTGGAAATTGACTGGCAGGGTGCGCAACAGGTGCGCCGCAAGCTGCCCAATGCCCATTCCATCTTTATCCTGCCGCCGTCCCAGACCGCGCTGCGCGAGCGCCTGACCCAGCGCGGCCAGGATGATGAAACCGTGATCGACAAGCGAATGGCGGAAGCCGTGGCCGAGATGAGCCACTACGTGGAATTCGACTCGGTGGTGATCAATGACGACTTCCATACCGCACTGGACGATCTCAGAGCCATAGTGCGCGCAAGACACCTGCGACTGGACGCGCAACAGTCGCGCCACACTGCTCTGCTACAAGCGCTCTTGTCAGAGTGAGGCGCAATTCAGTACACTGTTCGGTCCTGCGTCCCGAATAGGCACGCACCCCGATTTCATAGATACCCGTTTCGGAGTAACACCATGGCCCGCGTTACCGTTGAAGACTGCCTGGAAAATGTAGAAAACCGTTTTGAGCTGGTTATGCTGGCCTCCAAGCGCTCACGTCAGTTGGCCACCGGTGGCAAAGAAGCCAAGGTAGCCTGGGAAAACGACAAACCGACCGTCGTTGCCCTGCGCGAAATTGCAGAAGGCCTGTTTACCAACAAAATCATGGCTGAAGAAGCACTGCAGGACCAGCAAGAGCCGCTGTACTCGCTGGAATCAGACGAAGCCGAGTAAGCAGTTTGCGCAGGCCGTGGACTCCTGAGGTCAACGCTCGCCACGGTGGGCGCAGGAGGACTACATGTCTGCAATAGAAGTTTTTGCCGACAGCCTCGCTAGCTATCTAGAGCCGGAACAGGTCAACCTGGTCCGGCGGGCCTATTTTTACGCCGAGCAGGCGCACGACGGTCAAACCCGTCGCAGCGGTGAGCCCTACGTCACTCACCCCCTTGCAGTAGCCAATATTCTTGCCGACATGCACATGGACCATCAGAGCCTGATGGCCGCCATGCTGCACGACGTCATCGAGGATACGGGCATACCCAAGGACGTACTGGTTAGCCAATTCGGCGAAACCGTGGCCGAGTTGGTGGATGGCGTCAGCAAGCTGACCCAAATGACCTTTGAGACCAAAGCCGAAGCGCAGGCTGAGAACTTCCAGAAAATGGCGCTGGCCATGGCCCGCGACATTCGGGTGATTCTGGTCAAACTGGCCGACCGCCTGCACAACATGCGCACGCTTGGCGCGTTGATCCCGGAAAAACGCCGGCGTATCGCCAAGGAAACCCTGGAAATCTACGCCCCCATTGCGGCTCGCCTGGGCATGCACAGCCTGAGCACCGAGTTTGAAGACCTGGGCTTCAAGTCGATGTATCCGATGCGATCGCAACTGATCGACCGCGCAGTACGCAGCGCACGCGGTAACCGCAAGGAACTGCTGAACAAGATTCTCGATTCACTACAGGCTTGCCTGGAGCGTGAAGGCCTCAAAGGCACAGTGATGGGCCGCGAGAAACACCTCTATGGCATCTACCAGAAGATGCGCGGCAAGCGCAAAGCCTTCACCGAGATCATGGATGTCTATGCCTTCCGGATCATCGTCGACAAGGCAGATACCTGCTACCGCGTACTGGGCGCAGTGCACAGCCTGTACAAGCCATTCCCCGGACGCTTCAAGGATTACATCGCCATCCCCAAGGCCAATGGCTACCAATCACTGCATACCACGCTGTTCGGTATGCACGGCGTGCCCATCGAGATTCAGATCCGCACCGAAGAGATGGAAGAGCTGGCCAACAGTGGCATCGCCGCGCACTGGGTTTACAAATCCAAGGATGACGTGATCAATGGCAATCACGCGCGGACTCGCCAATGGCTGAAAAGCGTATTGGAGTTGCAGCAGAACGCCGGCAACTCGCTGGAGTTCATTGAGAACGTCAAGATCGACCTTTTCCCGGACGAAGTCTACATCTTCACCCCCAAAGGTCGCATTATGGAGCTACCCAAGGGGTCTACTCCGGTCGATTTTGCCTATGCTGTGCATACCGATGTGGGCAACAGCTGTATCGCCTGTCGCGTTAATCGCCGACTAGCGCCACTATCTGAGCCACTGCAAAGCGGCGAGACCGTCGAAGTCATTACCGCCCCTGGCGCCCGTCCCAATCCAGCCTGGCTGAGCTTCGTCATCACCGGTAAGGCACGCAGCAACATCCGTCACTTCCTCAAGCATCAGCGCCATTCCGAGTCTATTGCCCTCGGCGAACGGCTGCTCGACAAGGTGCTGACCAGCTTTGATACCCACCTGGCAGATATTCCACAGCCGCGTATCGACCAGGTACTGAATGATTGCGGCATGGAGCACCTGGAAGACCTGCTATCGGATATCGGTCTGGGCAACCGGATGGCCTACGTGGTCGCGCGCCGCCTGCTAGCTGCTGACGGCGCCGCAGAAGACACTGAAAAACAGCGCATTGACCAGAGCCAGGACGATACCGGCAGTGGCGAAAACCCGCTGGCGATCCGCGGCACAGAAGGCCTGGTTGTCAGCTTCGCGCGCTGCTGCAATCCCATTCCTGGCGATCCCATCGTCGGCTACTTGTCATCTGGCAAGGGTATGGTAATCCACCAGGAGAACTGTAAAAACCTGGTCGATAGTCGGCATAACACCGAAAAGACCATGCACCTGACATGGGATAAAGACGTCAGTGGCGAATTTACTGTAGAACTGAGGGTAGAGCTGGAACATCAGCGCGGCATTATCGCTCAACTGGCAACCGGTATTACCGTGGCTGACGCCAGTATCGACAAAATTAGCGTCGATGAGCGCGACGGTCGCATCAGCGTGGTTCAGCTGGTTATCCGCGTGCGCGATCGCCTGCACCTGTCACAAATGATCAAGCGCATCCGCTCACTCAATGGTGTGATGCGTATTACCCGCCTTAAGAACTGACTTTCTCTGGAGCACTCATGAACAAGCAAGTTATCACTAGCGAGCAGGCACCTGCCGCAATCGGACCCTATTCCCAGGCCATCAAGGTCGGCAACACTGTCTATCTATCAGGCCAGATACCTCTGGACCCGGCTACTATGGAGGTCGTTGAGGGTTTTGAAGCGCAGGTATGTCGCGTATTCGACAACCTCACTGCGGTTGCCGAGGCTGCTGGCGGCACGCTGCAGGACATCGTCAAATTGAACATTTTCCTGACCGACTTGGGCAACTTCGCCAAGGTCAATGAGATCATGGAGCGCTATTTCGAGAAGCCTTATCCAGCTCGCGCTGCGATCGGCGTCGCCGCATTGCCCAAGGGTGTGCCGGTGGAAATGGACGGCATCATGGTGGTGGGCTAACACCCACCACAGCGGCAAGCTTTAAGCTACAAGCCGCAAGCTGAAAGAAAAAAACCGCGCAGGCCGAACTCGCGCGGTTTTTTTTGGCCTACAGCAGTGGCAAAAGCCGTCGTTACTCTTCAACGACCCAGCCGCCACCTCAAGCCTGCTTGTAGCTTGTAGCTTAAGACTTGCGGCTGGCGAAGCCGGCTCAGCCGAGCGTCGCCTCAAGGCTGATATCCGCTTTCAGCAGCTTGGAGATAGGGCAACCACTCTTGGCTTTGCCGGCAATCTCATCAAACTCTTTCTGCGCAATACCGGGGATCGCGGCGCTCATGGTCAACGCCACAGCGGTAACCGCAAAGCCATCATCCTGCTTGGTTAGCGTAACCACGGCCTTGGTATCAATACTGTCTGGCGTATAACCCGCCTCGCCCAGCAGCATGGAAAACGCCATGGAGAAGCAGCCGGCATGGGCCGCGCCAATCAGTTCTTCCGGGTTGGTACCGGGCTCATCCTCAAACCGGGTGTTAAACCCATAAGGGTTGGCTTTCAGCGCCCCACTTTCGGTAGAAATGGTGCCCTTACCTTCTTTGAGAGAGCCCTGCCAATGGGCTGATGCTGACTTATTCATACATTACTCCTGGTTTTGCGAGTGCCGCAGACGGCCGAATAGCCATCTGATTTCATGCAAATTGGTTCAGCCGGGTGAACGTCATCACCGCAGACAGGTCATTACTAAATGATTGCCAAATACCGTTAACAAGCTGCAGTGTCTTTATTGCTGTCCCTACACCGACAAGGAAATCCAGTGAATAATTCCCCGCGCGTTTACCTTTCTCTTTTCGGCCTTGCGCTGACGCTAACCGGTTGTGGCGCTCAGCAGGCACTGCCGATCAAAGCTGGCATGGGCCCCCACCCCGCCCTGCCAGAGCCAAACTCAAGCCTGTTGCCGACGGTGAATATTGCTCCCGCGGTGGGTTGGCCGACTGGTGCAACGCCCCAAGCTGGCAATGGCTTGCAAGTCGCCGCCTTTGCCAAAGGCCTTGATCACCCGCGCTGGTTACATGTGCTGCCCAACGGTGATGTACTGGTTGCTGAAACCAATGCACCAGCCAAACCAGAGGGCAGCGGCGGCGTGAAGGAGTGGGTCGCCAACCGGGTAATGACCAAAGCCGGGGCGACCACCCCAAGTGCCGACCGTATCAGCCTGCTACGGGACAGCAATGGCGACGGCGTTGCCGACCAACGCACCGTTTTTATCGACAACCTGCACTCACCCTTCGGTATGGCGCTGGTTGGTAACGATCTCTACGTCGCCAACACAGATGGCGTGGTGCGGTTTCCCTATCACGCCGACCAAACGCAGATCAGCACGCCGGGCGAGCTGGTTACCGCGCTACCCGCAGGCACACTGAACCATCACTGGACCAAGAACCTGATCGCCAGCCCTGATGGCAGCAAGCTCTACGCCGCAGTGGGCTCCAATAGTAATGTCGCGGAGAACGGGCTGGAGCAAGAGCAGGGCCGCGCGGCAATTTGGGAGATAGATCCCACCACCGGCAGTAAGCGGATTTACGCCAGCGGGCTGCGTAACCCGGTAGGCATGGCGTGGGAGTCTTATAGCAGCACCCTGTGGACAGTGGTCAATGAGCGCGACGAACTGGGCAATGACCTGGTGCCGGATTACATGACATCAGTCCAGGATGGCGGCTTCTATGGCTGGCCATGGAGCTACTACGGTCAGCATCTGGATGAGCGTGTCAGCCCGCGCAATCCAGCCCAGGTCGCCACGGCACTGGTGCCCGACTATGCCCTCGGCGCGCACACGGCATCGCTGGGGCTGAGCAATGCCGTCGGCAGCCGCCTGCCCGCACCTTTCACAGAAGGGTTGTTCATCGGCCAGCATGGCTCCTGGAATCGCGAACCCCACAGCGGCTACCAAGTGCTCTTCGTCCCCTTCAAGGAAGGTCGGCCAAATGATGCGCCTTACACCGTGCTAGACGGCTTTCTCAACGCGAAAGGCGAGGCGCAAGGCCGCCCGGTGGGTGTCGCCATCGACGGGCAGGGCGCACTGCTGGTCGCCGATGACGTCGGCAATGTTATCTGGCGCGTCAGCGCCGCCGACCAGCCCTGATCCCCACTGAATCAGCCCTTGAGCAACTCGGCGTAGCCCTCGCGGAAGCTGGGATACGCTGGTTGCCAGCCAGACTCACGGACCAGCGCGTTACTGCAGCGCTTGCTGCCGGTACGAGTAGACACCGGGCCGTCCGCTTGCAGGCTGGTGCCTAATTGCTCTGCCAGCCAGCTGGTCACCTCGAACAGGCTGGCTGGCTCGTCATCTACACCCAAGTAGCAAGGCGCCAGCAGCTCGCGTTGATCGGCCAGGGCCAACAGGTGAGACAATAGACTCACCGCATCATCACGGTGGATACGATTGGTATATTGCGGCGGCTCTGCGGGTACCTGCAGGCCATCGCGCACCTGCTGAATCAAGCGATTACGGCCTGGCCCGTAAATACCTGCCAGACGCACCACGCTGGCCGGCACCCCGCTGCGCAGCGCAGCGTCCTCTGCCGCTAACAGCTTTTGGGAGGTTGGCGAGTCGGCCAGGGCCCGACTGTTTTCGGTTACCCACTCCCCTTCCGATTGTGCATAAACCCCGGTACTGGATACCTGCAACAGGTAGTTAAGCCGCTGGCCACTGCTCTTTACCCAAGCCAATACATGCTCCAGACCATCGACATAAAGCTGCTGATATAGCTCCGGATCACGCTTGCCAGCGGCCGGGCAGTAGACCAGATAGTCGACTTTGGCTGGCCAGTCTGCCGGCTTGTCAGCTTGGGTCAGGTCGGCAGCAATGGGCACTATGCCTTCTGGCAGCTGCGTCGGGTCACGCCGCAGCCCATATACTTGCCAGCCACGTGCCAATAACTGCTGCGCCAACGCCGTTCCCACATCACCGCAGCCAGCAATAACGACCTGCTTCATAACCACCTCGTTGATAACGTTTGACTGCCACACTCTAGGTTCTGGAACCGCTGAACCGCAAGCTGGGATGCGGCCCGGATAATATCAAGCGTGCCACACATATAAGCTCACAACCGGACGCTTCTGATTGTTTTACTCTATCGATCAAAGGGCTATGCTAGCGTTTAACGATTCACCGCTACCAGCCCAGGCCGCAACACGATGACCCTGACCGAATTACGCTACATAGTGACACTCGCCCAAGAACAGCATTTTGGCCACGCAGCAGAGCGCTGCCATGTGTCCCAGCCAACGCTCAGTGTTGGGGTGAAAAAGCTCGAGGACGAGTTGGGCATCATGATTTTTGAGCGCAGCAAAAGTGCCGTGAGGGTGACACCCATCGGCCAGCGTATCGTCGGGCAGGCGCAAAAGGTACTCGAAGAAGCCTTGGCGATTCGCGAGCTGGCCAGCGCTGGCAAAAACCAGTTGGCCGCCCCGCTCAAGGTCGGTGCTATTTACACTATCGGGCCTTATTTGTTCCCGCACCTGGTGCCGCAATTGCACAAGGTAGCGCCGGAAATGCCGCTGTATATCGAAGAGAACTTCACCCACGTACTGCGCGACAAGCTGCGCAATGGCGAGCTCGATGCCATCATCATCGCGTTGCCGTTTCAGGAACCCGATGTGCTGACCATGCCGCTCTACGATGAGCCCTTCAGCCTGCTGATTCCCGCCAGCCACCCTTGGGCCGAGCGTACCAACGTCAGCCTGGACGAACTCGACGACAACAAGCTGTTGCTGCTCGGCGAAGGGCACTGCTTCCGCGATCAGGTCCTGGAAGCCTGCCCCACCGTGCGCAAAGGGGACGAGCAGCACAAGCACACGACGGTTGAATCCAGCTCTTTGGAAACCATACGCCACATGGTTGCCTCCGGTATTGGCATGACCGTACTGCCGATGTCTGCGGCCGATGACCGCTACTACAGCTCGGATTTGCTGGTGACCAAAGCCTTCGCTACGCCGGCCCCCTACCGCACGGTCGCCATCGCCTGGCGTGCGAGCTTTCCTCGCCCCAAAGCCGTCGAGATGCTCAGCGACTCGATCCGCCTATGCTCGGTGGGCCAGCCGCCAAAGTGAGTAGCGTCACCGAACATACGTCACTGACGGTGCTCAAGGGCATCGGCCCGGCGCTCGCAGAAAAACTGGGTAAGCTAGGCCTGAACAGCGTTCAGGACGTGCTTTTTCATCTACCGCTGCGCTATCAGGATAGAACGCGCGTCACTCCCATTGGCGCTTTGAACCCAGGGCTCGATGCGGTTATCGAGGGCGTGGTGGTGGCCGCCGATGTGGTTATGGGTCGACGCCGCAGCCTGCTCTGTCGCATCCAGGACGGCAGCGGCACCATTAGCCTGCGCTTCTATTATTTCTCGGCCGCGCTAAAGGCCAACCTCAGCCGCGGTAGTCGCTGGCGCTGTTATGGTGAAGTACGTCCCGGCGCTTCCGGGCTGGAAATCTATCATCCGGAGATGCAGAACCTGGATGGCTCCGAGCCGCTGCCGGTCAACGAGACGCTGACACCGATTTATCCGGCGACTGAGGGTCTGTCACAGCAGCGCCTGCGTAGCCTTAGCGAGTCTGCGCTCGGCTGGCTGGCCAACGGAAATCATCTACCCGAGTGGCTGCCTGCTGCCCTGGCCGAGCAATACCAGCTACCCTCATTACATCAAGCCGTACAGATACTTCACCGGCCGCCACCCGACATCGACCTGGAAGCGCTACAGGATGGTCGTCATTGGGCTCAACACCGGCTGGCGTTTGAGGAGCTGATGACACACCAGTTGGCCATGCTCCGGTTGCGCGCGCAAATGCGCGAGCATCGCTCTCCCGTTATGCAGGCCGAAGGCTCCCTGGCCAAAGCTTTTCTGCAACAACTGGGCTTTCCACTGACCGGTGCTCAGGCCAGAGTGGCTGACGAGGTGCTGGGCGACCTGGCCCAGCCCAAACCCATGCTGCGGCTGGTTCAAGGTGATGTTGGCGCCGGCAAGACGGTTGTCGCTGCGCTGGCCGCATTGCAGGCGCTGGAAGCGGGCTGGCAGGTCGCGCTGATGGCACCGACCGAAATTCTGGCCGAACAGCACTTCAATAACTTCCAACGCTGGTTTTCTGCCCTCGGCCTGTCCGTCGCATGGATCGCCGGGAAACTAAAAGGCAAAGCACGCGCCAACCAGCTGCAAATGATTGCCACCGGCGAAGCCGCTATGGTGGTCGGTACCCACGCGCTGTTTCAGAATGAAGTGCAGTTCCACAACCTGGGCCTGGCGATCATCGACGAGCAGCATCGCTTTGGCGTGCAGCAACGACTGGCCTTGCGTGACAAAGGCGCCGCCGGCGGCTTTTCGCCGCATCAACTGATCATGACCGCTACCCCCATTCCGCGCACGCTGGCCATGAGCGCCTACGCCGATCTGGATACCTCGATCCTGGACGAACTGCCACCCGGCCGCACCCCGGTAAACACCGTGCTGGTCTCTGACAGCCGCCGGCCAGAAGTGATCGAGCGGGTACGCGCTGGATGCGCCGAGGGACGACAGGCCTATTGGGTCTGCACCCTGATCGAAGAGTCCGAGCAGCTACAGGCACAGGCCGCCGAAGGCGCTTGGGAAGACCTCTGCAACAGCCTGCCGGAGCTGTCCATAGGCCTTATTCACGGTCGCATGAAAGGGGCGGAAAAAGCCGAGATCATGGCTGCTTTCAAAGGCGGCGATCTGCATCTGCTGGTGGCGACCACCGTCATCGAAGTCGGTGTCGATGTGCCCAATGCCAGTCTCATGGTGATTGAAAACCCGGAACGCCTGGGGCTGGCACAACTGCATCAGCTACGCGGACGGGTCGGGCGTGGCAGTGCCGCCAGCCACTGCGTCTTGCTCTATCACGCCCCCCTATCGGCGCTGGGTCGCGAACGTCTGGGCATCATGCGTGAGAGCAGCGATGGCTTCGTGATCGCAGAAAAAGATCTCGCCTTGCGTGGCCCGGGTGAGGTGCTAGGTACTCGCCAGACCGGGCTAGTACAGTTCCGCGTCGCGGATTTGATGCGCGATGCCGACCTGCTTCCGGCAGTCCAACAGGCAGCGCAACAGCTAGCCAAAGAATACCCGGCAAATGTTCAGCCACTGCTGGACCGCTGGATCGCCCAGGGACAGCATTTTGCCCAGGTCTGAGGGCGATTCTGCTCAGCCTGTCAGCGGGCATGCTAAGATCTGGAAAAAGCCTTATAAGCCATGAGCCCGTCTCAACCAACGGATCAAGGAAAGAGCAATGAGCAATGAAGCCGCACGCGACACCCACAGCACCAGCCTGCCTGACCTGATCGAAAAATTACTGCAACAACAAGGCATTGGCTATCAGCTGCGACCATTGGAATATGCCGGTCCGGTAGCACAGCAAGTACAGGCAAGCCTGCTTTGCGACAGCCTGGGCACTGTGCTTTCGTTGATTCCCAAGGACCACCTGCTTGACCTTAAACGGCTAAGCAGTCTGCTTGGCCGGGAGCTGCAACCAGTGCGCGATAGTGAACTGCAGCGCATTTTGAGCAAACACCAGCTCAGCGAGCTGCCCGGCTTACCCATCTTGTTCAACTCCCCCTGTGTCTGCGAGCAAGCGCTGCTGGAGCAAGCCTGTCTGACCCTCGATAGCGGCTTGCCCGGCTGGTGTCTGCAGATCAGCCAGGACGACGCCAAGACCCTGATGGCCAAAGCGAGCATGGCGCGCTTCTCGATCCCCCTGAGCAGCCTGCAAAATCCAGCCGCAAGCCCTGAGCAGGACACCCAGGATCTATCCGAGGCAGTGCAGAACTTCACCGCCCTGCGCATGAAGCAGCGCCTGGAAGAAACCATCGAGATTCCTCCACTACCGGAGACCGCACACAAAATCATGAAGCTGCGGGTTAATCCCGAAGCCGGTATCGACGAGTTGGCCGACGTAGTAGAGACCGACCCCAGCCTGGCTGCTCAAGTCGTTAGCTGGGCCGCATCGCCCTACTACGCCGCACCCGGCAAGATAAAATCGGTAGAAGATGCCATTGGCCGGGTACTGGGCTTTGATCTGGTAATCAACCTGGCGGTCGGGCTTTCACTGGGCAAAACGTTCAAGCTACCCAAGGATGCACCCGATCGCAGCACTCCCTACTGGGAACAGTCGATCTATACGGCCGCCGTCATTGAGGGGCTGGCAAAAGCCATGCCGCGCGAGAAGCGCCCGGAACTCGGCCTGAATTACCTGGCAGGCCTGCTGCATAACTTCGGTTATCTGGTGCTGGCCTACATTTTCCCACCCTACTTCAAGATGATCTGCCGTCACGTAGAGGCCAACCCGCATGTAGCGCCGCACCTCATAGAGCAGCACCTGATTGGCGTCACCCGTGATCAGATTGGTAGCTGGCTGATGCGTTATTGGGATATGCCTGAGGAAGTCAGCGTTGCCCTGCGCCAACAGCACAACCCTCACTATCGGGGCGAGCAACATGTTTATGCCAACCTGGTCTATCTGACACTAGCACTGCTCAGCCGCCATCGTATTGGCTCAGGCCCGGAAATGCCGATACCCGATACGCTGCTCGAGCGCTTGGGCTTGACTGAAGGCGAGGCTGAAGAGGTAGTAGGAAAGGTACTGCAGGCGCGCGATGCGCTGAGGGTGCTGGTAAGCAAGTATCAGCCGGAGAACTAAGCAGCAGAACTGCTAGTTTTGCTGCAACGGAGGTCGAGTAACGACCTCCGTCACTCGGTACGATCAGTTGACAGCGTCTTTGAGACTCTTGCCAGGCTTGAAAGAAACCGTATTGCTCGCCTTGATCTGTACAGGCGCGCCGGTTTGTGGATTTTTGCCGGTGCGGGCACCACGGTGACGTTGCAGGAAGGTTCCAAAACCGACCAAGGTGACTGAGTCTTGGCGACTCAGAGCTTGAGTGATTTCATCCAGTACGGCGTTAAGCACTCGGTTTGCCTGGTCCTTGCTCAAGTCAGCCTTGTCGGCAATCGCCGCCGCGAGATCCGGTTTACGCATATGAAGCCTCATTTTTTCTGTTGTTTTTGTTGTTACCGCCACTATCCTCGCAGCGGAAGTGATTTAGCCACAGGACCACCGGCCCAGCCGCTCTGCCACGCATAATCAGCATGGCACGACTGACTGAATTACGCCAGTGATCGGGCGCTGGAAGAGGCGCTGGAACACGCAATTTCCCGACCAAAGGACAAAGCGCCTGGCTCAGGCCTGCGCCGCGACTAACCAGCCCGGCAATTCACGCGTCAACTTAAGCTTTTCAGCAACCTTGCTGCCGGTTAAGGCAAAGCCATGTAGCTGACCTTGATCATCATGAAACAGCGCCTGCAGATCGCCGTCTTCGCCAGTGGTTCTCCAATGACCCGACGCCGCTGTCAGTGGTGGCGTAACCACCAGGGGGCAAGCAGGCGTTTTCACCATGACCGGCATGGCCGGGTAACTCACCTCCGTAACTGTACCGCACAGCGTTTTAGCCAGTGCACGAGCTGCCGTCATCAGCGGCATTACGTACATCAGATTCAGGCCCTGCACCTCGGCGCAGTCACCTAGCGCATAAATATGCGGCTGGCTGGTAGCCAGGGCGCGATCAACGATAATACCTCGGCCGATTTCCAGCCCTGCGGTCTCTGCCAACGCCAATCGTGGGGTCAGCCCTATGGCCGATAGGGCCTGATCAGCCCGGATTTCACTGCCGTCATCCAGGCGCAGACTCACGCCGTGCTCAGCCACCGCCAGCGATTCGATGGCGCAACCCAGATGGAAGACCGCGCCGAGCGCCTCCAGCCTGGCCTGCACGGCTGCGGCTACGGGCTCAGGGATCAATTGCGGCATCAGGTAAGGATCGGACGCAACCACCGTGACGGCGTAGCCGCCGGACAACAAATCGTTGGCAAACTCGCAGCCAATCAGGCCTGCGCCAATAATCAGCACGTCGTGTTTGCCCTCAAGCGCAGACCGAAAGCGGCTGTAATCCTGCAGATCATTGACCGATAGCAGCCGCTCACCCAAGGCGTCAGCCCACGGGAGTTGGCGGGGCGCTGCGCCCAACGCCAGTACCAGGTCGGAATAAGGCTGTTGGCGCTCGCCCAATTGCAACACTCGGCGCTCGGCGTCGATAGCTGTCACTTGCGTGTGAGTGAAAATCTGCGCGCTGAGCTGATCGGACATCGCAGCTGCATCTTGCATCGCCAGCTCGTCAGCCTTCTTGCCCTTGGCAAAACCGTTAGAGAGCATGGGCTTGGAGTAAAAGCGCCCATCATCAGCGGTCACCAAGACCAGCTCGCGATCTGCGTCCAGCTTGCGCACCTCTTTGGCCAGGTTATAACCAGCCAAACCCGTACCCACAATAACCAGCGGAGCCTCGTCACTCACCTATGTCTCTCCCTGAAGCGCTATCAACCGATCTCGATCATTTCGAAATCTTCTTTGCCTACTCCGCAATCGGGACACATCCAGTCTACGGGGACATCCTCCCAAGGCGTACCTGCCGATATGCCCTCATCCGGCCACCCTTCGGCTTCGTCATAAATGAAACCACACACGATACACTGCCACTTCTTCATTGCTGCTACCTGTATCAGTTGAAAATAAGCTGCTGAAGACACTACCGCAATTGCGATGCAAGTCCAAGGCCAGGCCTATTGGAACGCCGCCTCTGGCCACGCTGATCACCCCATGCCAGCGCGGCGCGGCGCGATTTCATGCTACCCTGCTGGCATTGCCCAATCGCCTGCCGGAGAGATCCTGTCGCAATGCTGCCCGACTGGTTTACCCCTGATTCACACCCTGCTCCGCCACCTGCCCCCTTGTTCGACTGGCTCTGCGCTGAAGGATCGCTGACCCAGCGTTTGACCGAGGCAGGCAATCAGGACTTTCACGTACAACTGCTTGAACAGTGCCAGCAGCCGGCGCGCCAAGATGAAGCGCTGGCATTAGCCGTGCAGCTAAACGAGGCGGTGTGGGCGCGTGAAGTATTACTGCACACGGATGGCGCAGCGCGCGTTTTTGCGCGCACGGTCGCACCGCTGAGCGCACTTGGCAGCGCCGCGATGGAGTTGAACAAACTGGGCACCACCAGTCTGGGACATCTGCTGTTTCGTAACCCGCAAATAAGCCGCGGCCCGATTGAAATCAGTCAGTACCCAGCCCACTGGCTGCCAGCGGAGTACAAGGCCAACGGGCTTTGGGCACGACGTTCACACTTTTCCGATGGCCAGTTGCAGCTTCTGGTCTGTGAAGTATTCTTGCAGGGCTGGCCGTGCGCCGGCACCTGATCCACTTTCTATCTGGAGTGATCCCTTGCTAGGCCTGCTGATTAAACCCTTGGGGCGGCTGCATCCAAAAGCCAACGACTACATTCAACTGATGCGGCTGGATCGCCCCATTGGCACCTACTTACTGCTATGGCCAACCCTGTGGGCGCTCTGGCTGGCTGCCGAAGGTATGCCTGGGACCGCCAACCTGGTGATTTTTATTCTCGGCGTTATTCTGATGCGCGCCGCTGGCTGTGTGATTAATGACTATGCGGATCGTAATCTCGATGGCCATGTCACCCGCACCCGACAGCGCCCATTGGCGACCGGGCGCATCAGCGCCAAGCAGGCGCTAATCCTCTTCGCCGTTCTGGTAGTGCTCAGCGCCGTTCTGGTGCTGTTCACCAATAAGCTAACCATCATGCTGTCATTTGGCGGCCTCGCATTGGCCGCCCTCTATCCGTTCTGCAAACGCTTTACCTTCTATCCACAAGTCGTGCTGGGCGCGGCTTTCTCCTGGGCTATCCCCATGGCCTTTGCCGCCCAGGCCAACAGCCTGCCGCCGGAGCTATGGCTGGTGTTCCTGGCTAACCTGCTGTGGACCGTCGCCTACGATACCGAGTACGCCATGTGTGACCGCGAAGACGACCTGCGCATTGGCATCAAGTCGACCGCGATCCTCTTTGGCGAAGCCGATCGTGCCATTATTGGCATGTTGCAGGGCTTAACACTTATCTGCCTGCTTCTGGTCGGTTCTCGCTTCGAGCTTGGCCTTTATTATTATCTCGGTCTGGGCGGCATGGCGCTCGGCTTTGTCTGGCAGCACTGGCTGATCCGCGAACGCGACGCTCAGGCCTGCTTGAGCGCTTTCCTGGCTAACCACTGGGCGGGCATGCTGGTTTTCATCGGACTGGCTCTGGATTACTGGCTGTAGCCGCGCCGAGGACGCCAATAAAGGCTCAATCTTCATCGTCTCGACGCTGACTGGTCACACAAATGAAATAAAAATGTTATCTAATCGACGCATGTCAGCAATCTGCAACGAGACGGTAAATCATGTCAGGCAAAACCATTCTGATCGTCGATGACGAAGCACCAATCCGGGAAATGATCGCGGTTGCACTGGAGATGGCAGGCTACGACTGCCTGGAAGCCGAGAATACCCAGCAGGCGCATGCCAGCATCATCGATAGCAAACCGGACCTTATCCTGCTCGACTGGATGCTGCCCGGCACCACAGGTATCGAGCTGGCGCGCCGGCTCAAGCGTGATGAAATGACCACCGATATTCCGATCATCATGCTGACCGCCAAAGGCGAAGAGGACAACAAGATCCAGGGGCTGGAAGTAGGCGCCGACGACTACATCACCAAACCCTTCTCGCCCCGCGAGCTAGTGGCGCGCCTGAAGGCAGTATTGCGCCGTGCTGGCCCGGTAGACAACGAAGCTCCTATCGAAGTATCCGGCCTGCATCTGGACCCCGTCAGCCACCGCGTAACCATCGACGATAGCGCTGCCGAAATGGGCCCCACCGAATACCGACTCCTGCAATTTTTCATGACCCATCAGGAACGCGCCTATACTCGCGGCCAATTGCTTGATCAGGTATGGGGCGGCAATGTGTACGTGGAAGAACGAACTGTTGATGTGCATATTCGCCGACTGCGCAAGGCACTTGGCAGTAACTATGAGCATTTGGTACAAACCGTACGCGGCACTGGCTATCGATTCTCTACCAAGGCGTGAGCATGTGACTGCTTCGCGGATCAATTGCCGCCTGGTGCCGGCGTCATTTAGCGGGCGAAGGAGCTCCTGTGGGTAAAAACAGTTTCAGCCGGGTATTGAGCCAGCTTCTGTTGCTGGTACTGGTCTGCCTGCTGGTTGGCTGGATCATTGAGCAGCCAGCCTGGACCCTGGCGCTGGGCCTGGGGTTCTATCTGGCCTGGACCCTACGTCAGATGTCGCGCTTCTATGAGTGGCTCAGCACACACCCGAATGAGCCACCACCAGAAGCCAAAGGCGTCTGGGGAGAAATTTTCGATAGCATCTACCATTTGCAACGACGCGACGGGCGCATGCGTGCGCGTCTGCAGGCTGTCATCGACCGCATTCAATCCTCAACTGCCGCTCTGCGTGATGCCGTCGTGATGATCGACAAAGAGGGTCACCTGGAATGGTGGAACCACTCCGCAGAGCGGCTGCTCGGTCTGCGCACGCCGGATGATAGCGGCCAGCACGTCAACAACCTGATACGTGATCCGCGCTTTATCGAGTATTTCGAAAGTGGCGACTTTCGCGAGCCGCTGGAAATTCACTCGCCCATCAACCTGAACACCCAACTGCAGTATGCCGTTACTCGCTATGGCCTGGGCGAGCGCTTGATGGTGGTGCGCGACGTAACCCGACTACACAACCTTGAGCAAATGCGTAAGGATTTTGTGGCCAACGTCTCGCATGAGCTACGCACGCCGCTTACGGTCGTAGTGGGCTACGTGGAAACGCTGCTCGATAGCGAAGCCGACATGAATCCGCGCTGGAAGCGACCATTGCAGCAGATGCAGCAGCAATCCAGCCGCATGCAGAGCCTGCTCAATGACTTGCTGCTGTTAGCGCGCCTTGAGACTTCAGACCATACCAGCGACGATCAGTACATTGACGTGAAGCCGATGCTGGAAAGTATCCGCAAGGATGCCCAAGCCTTGTCAGGCGAGCAAGGTCACCAGGTAACATTGGAGATTGAGGGCAACACCCGTCTGCATGGCGTTGAAGGCGAGCTACGCAGTGCTTTCTCAAACCTGGCCTTTAATGCCGTGAAATACACGCCTGAGCAAGGCGAGATCAAACTGCACTGGTGGAGTGACGATGCCGGGCAGCACCTGTCTGTAACGGATAATGGCGTCGGTGTCGCGCCGCAGCACCTCAACCGATTAACCGAACGTTTCTACCGCGTTGACTCCAGTCGCAGTACCAATACTGGAGGAACGGGGCTGGGATTGGCGATCGTCAAGCACGTACTGCTGCGCCATCAGGGCCGGCTGGAAATTCTGAGCCGCCTGGGGGAAGGCAGCACCTTTATCTGCCACTTCCCTGCTCGTCGCTCGAGCTGAGGGCATCAGGCCCCGGGGCTGTAATGCTGCTGTGCCGTGCCTGAGGCGACCAATCGCGACAGGTAATCGAGTTTCTGCGGATCCTGATCTACAAACTTGAGCGTGACCTTGACCCACTCGCAGTCTACATTGGGTTCCAACGCGGCAACCGCATGGATATAGACGTTAAGACGCGCGACCGACTGATCACTGTCTTGCTCCAGATCCAGCACCCCGCTTTCAAATACCTGCGGCATACGCTCGCCACGGCGCACAACCACCAGTGCATCGCGCAGGCTTAAGGTTTTGATCACACAACCAAACTGCTGGCCAGGCAATCGCAGCTGAGCCTGGCCGCGCACGGACTGAGCCGCCGCAGGGGGTGGCGAAGCCGGGGCGCCGGGAACAGGATTGGTTGGCTTGGCTGGCTGCGCCGGCCGGGCTGCCGCCGGTGCCTCAGTATTGCGACCACCGGTCAGGCTTGCTATTGACCCCTGCGCGATGCCGGCACTGGGTGTAGGTGCCTGCCGCCCCTGCAACAAGTCCAACTTACCTGCGCGCTGCAACGCTTTTTTTACCTTGGTGATAAACTGTTCGTTGGTGAAGGGCTTGCTAATGTAGTCGGTCACGCCAGCCTGAATGGCTTCAACTACGTTTTCCTTATCGCCGCGGCTGGTCACCATGACAAAGGGTACTTTCGCTCTATCCGGCTGCGCGCGAAACCACTGGAGTAGCTCCAGACCGCCCATCTCCGGCATTTCCCAGTCACACAGAATCAGATCGAACGAGCTGCGCTCCAGCACCTGCTGCGCCTTGCGGCCATTGATGGCCTCCTCGATCTGCAAACCGGGGAAGTAGCTACGTAGAGCCTTTTTCACCAGATCTCGAATGAAAGGCGCATCATCGACGATCAGGACTGACACTTTTGCCATGGTTTCTTGATTCCTCTAGTAATGCTCCTAGCTTAGCGCAGAGCGCCATAAATACCTCAGTAGCTTTGCAGCAAAGAGCCGCTATTGAAAGCATTTACACCGCACTATTTCGGTAAGATTGCTGGAAACTTAAGGTTTTAATCGGCTGAAGTAACAGCCGGCTGCGCATTCCAGGCGCGCCACTGCCACGATGCAAGCCTGGTTTATCGGACCAGCTATGAGATCACCCCGTCCACTGCGCTAGCGCCGAGACGTGACAAAGCGTCACTTGCCATTTGGCTAAATAACGTCCATGTTTAATCTCAGAAAGACGCTCGCAAAGCGCTCACTACAAGCAGGTCAAACTGCCTATTCCGTTAAGCTCGTGAGGACTTCCTTATGAAACGCATACTGCTATCGGTAATGACTACCGGCGCCTTATTGACCGCCGGTACGGTATTCGCTAGTGCAGGTGAAGATCTGTACAACAGCAAGGCCTGTGTCGCCTGCCACAGAATCGACACCAAGCTGGTCGGCCCAGCCTACACCGAGGTCGCCAAGAAGTACGCCGGACAGGAAGGTGCAGTGGAAACGGTCGCTGGCCACATCAAAAACGGCATTTCCGGACTATGGGGCCCGATTCCCATGCCGCCAAACCAGGTAACCGACGAAGAGGCCAAAATACTGGCCGAGTGGGTACTCAGCCATAACTGAGTCAAACCAACCCACTAAAAAAACCGCCATCTGGCGGTTTTTTTATGTCCTGCGGCTATCGAGCTTACTCCGGATTATCTTCCCGGCGCACTTCAGCTTCCATACGCTTGAGACCGATATGGCGTACATCGATACCCTTGACCAGATAGATCACATGCTCTGCCACGTTGCGCGCATGGTCACCCACCCGCTCCAGTGAACGCAGCACCCAAAGAATGTTAAGCACCCGCGATATGGAGCGCGGATCTTCCATCATGAAGGTGATCATCTCGCGCATAGCCGACTTGTATTCCTGGTCGACCGATTTATCTTCGCGCGCTACCGAAAACGCCTGATCCGTATCCATGCGCGCAAAGGCATCCAGCGCCTCCTGCACCATACGCCGCACATGATGGCCAATATGCCGGCACTCAACATAGCCCTTGGGCGCCTGCCCAGCTTCAACCAGGTCAATGGCGCGACGAGCGATCTTGGAGGCCTCGTCACCGATACGCTCCAGATCGACGATGATCTTGCTGATACTGATCACCAGACGCAGATCGCTGGCAGCTGGCTGACGGCGCGCCAGAATGCGCATGCACTCCTGATCGATATCCAACTCCATCTGGTTGATGGCGTCGTCCTTCTCGCGGACCTGTTCGGCCAGCTTCGCATCGCCTTCAATCAGCGCCACAATCGCATCGTTGATCTGCTTCTCGACCAACCCACCCATTTCCAGCAGCTGGGTACGAATTTCTTCCAGCTCGGAATTGAATTGCTGGGATATGTGCTGCTTAAACAGTTCTTTATCTGGCATGGTGCAATCCCCGGTTAGCCGTAACGGCCAGTGATATAGTCTTCCGTCTGCTTTTTCGACGGGTTGGTAAACAGGGTGTTGGTATCACCAAACTCGATCAACTCGCCCATGTACATGAAGGCAGTGTAGTCGGACACCCGCGCCGCCTGCTGCATGTTGTGGGTCACGATGACAATGGTGAACTTCGACTTGAGTTCATTGATCAATTCTTCAATCTTCAGCGTCGAGATCGGGTCCAGCGCCGAGGCAGGCTCGTCCAGCAACAGCACTTCCGGCTCAACCGCAATGGTGCGGGCAATAACCAGACGCTGCTGCTGACCACCGGACATACCGAGCGCCGACTCATTCAAACGATCCTTCACCTCATCCCAGAGTGCGGCGCCTTTAAGCGACCACTCGACGGCCTCATCCAGGGTACGCTTGTTGTTTACGCCCTGAATACGCAGGCCATAGGCAACGTTCTCGTAAATCGATTTTGGGAAGGGATTCGGCTTCTGGAATACCATGCCAACGCGGCGACGCAACTCGGAGACATTCACGCCCTTGGCGTAAATATCCTGGCCGTCCAGCAGGATTTCGCCGTCTACACGGCAGCTATCGACCAGGTCGTTCATCCGATTAAAGCAGCGCAACAGGGTCGACTTACCGCAACCTGACGGACCGATAAAGGCCGTTACGCGGTTACGAGGAATCTTGATGCTGACGTTATGCAACGCCTGCTTGGTGTCATAAAACAGGCTCAGGCCAGGCACTTCCAGCGCGATGGTTTCCTGGTCCATGCTCATTTCTTCATGGGGGCGACCCAGGGCGCTCATATCCATTGCATGGTTTTTGGTACTGTTAGACATAGTCTTGAGTCCGCGTTGAAAGGGTTATTAGTTTTCCAGCGCTTTGTATTTTTCGCGCAGGTGATTTCGAATCGCTACCGCCGCAAAGTTCAGCGAGGCAATCACACCAACCAGCAACAAAGCGGTGGCATAAACCAGAGGGCGAGCCGCTTCAACGTTCGGGCTCTGGAAGCCGACGTCGTAGATATGAAAGCCCAGGTGCATAAACTTCTGGTCCAAGTGCAAATAGGGATAGTTGCCGTTTAACGGCAGCGTGGGAGCCAGCTTGACCACGCCGACCAGCATCAGCGGAGCCACCTCACCGGCTGCACGCGCTACCGCCAGAATCAGGCCGGTCATCATCGCTGGGCTGGACATCGGTAAAATCACTTTCCACAGCGTCTCGGCCTTGGTCGCACCCAGCGCCAGCGAGCCTTCGCGGAGCGAACGTGGAATGCGCGTCAGCCCCTCTTCAGTCGCTACAATGACCACCGGCACGGTCAACAACGCCAGGGTCAGCGAGGCCCATAGCAGACCACCCGTACCCAGCGTTGGGGCTGGCAACGACTCAGGGAAGAACAACTGGTCGATGTTGCCGCCGAGAAAGTAGATAAAAAAGCCCAGACCAAATACGCCGTAAACAATAGAGGGCACACCGGCGAGGTTATTAACCGCGATCCGGATAATCCGGGTTACCACGCCTTGTTTGGCATATTCGCGCAGATAAACCGCGGCCAGCACACCAAAAGGGGTCACGATGATCGACATTAGCAACACCATCATCACGGTACCGAAGATTGCCGGGAATACACCACCCTCGGTATTGGCCTCACGGGGTTCATCGCTGACGAATTCCCATAGCTTGGCGAAATAGTGTCCAACCTTATCGGTAATACCCATGGCGTTGGGCCGGAATACGCGGACCACCGTTGACAGGCTGATGCGCTTTTCCT
Organism: Pseudomonas neustonica; assembly: GCF_003797945.1. Taxonomy (GTDB): domain Bacteria; phylum Pseudomonadota; class Gammaproteobacteria; order Pseudomonadales; family Pseudomonadaceae; genus Halopseudomonas; species Halopseudomonas neustonica. Next base: position 126,752 of record NZ_RKKU01000002.1, on the reverse strand, counting down.
GACCGTCCATGGCGCGCGCCATGAGGCTATCCCGATTGAAGGCGGTATACAAATTAACCAGCTTGGCTTCCAGTTCAGCGTACTGCGCGTTCTGTACGGCACGCTCAGCCTCGATCTGTGCCTCACGATCAGCCGTCAAGGCGTTATCCAGCTCATAGCCGCGTTCGCGCAAACGCAAGCGCTCCAGCTCTGAGTTGATTTTGCCGATATCACCGGTTTCCAGCGCGCGGATTTCTGCGTAGATACTCTCCGCCCGTTCAACAGCGGCCTCTAACGTCTGACGGGCCTGCTCACCTTCGACGACCTTGCCATCCTGATTGACGCTCAGCAGGTAACCGTAAAAGTTACCCCACTCACGACGCTCAATCGCGATGATGTCTTCCGGGTAGCGCTCGTCGGTCAGCCAATCGGCCACGATCCAACGGAAGTCTGCGCCGTACAGATCACGGTTACCGACTTTCAGCAGCTCGCGCTCCATAAACTCGGACTTTTCCGGATCAACCGGCAAGCCGGCACCTTTAAGGCGCTCAGTCGGTACCTGCTCGCGGGTGGTCACCTCACCGATCAAGGTAATCGTTGGCTGACCCGGAATGGTGTACTCGGCCTCCATAAGGTCGGCCGGCCAGAAGTGGCTAAGACCACGAACGGCAATGAGGAACAGCAGGCCGAGGGTCATGATCACCGCGATGGCGACCGCGCCGGCATTCATCCAGACCCAGGGGCTGCCTGTTTTGAACCAGGTTGTGAAGTTACTCTGTTTCACTGTGTGCATTCCTGTAGGTCAGAGTGAGGCATATTTCTTGCGCAGGCGCTGTCGAATCAGCTCTGCTGCCGTGTTCATCAGGAAGGTGAAGCTGAGCAACACCAGTGCGGCCAAAAAGAGTACGCGATAGTGCGTACTGCCAACTTCCGACTCCGGCATTTCTACCGCGATGTTGGCTGACAGCGTGCGCATACCTTCGAAGATATTCCAGTCCATGATCGGCGTATTACCCGTTGCCATAAGTACGATCATGGTTTCACCTACGGCGCGCCCCATACCAATCATGACGGCGGAGAAGATGCCCGGACTGGCGGTCAGGATGACGACGCGGCTCATGGTCTGCCAGGGCGTGGCACCCAGGGCCAGCGACCCTTGCGTCAAATGGCGCGGCACGCTGAATACAGCATCTTCGGCGATCGAGAAAATGGTCGGAATAACCGCAAAGCCCATGGCCAGGCCCACCACCAGCGAGTTGCGCTGGTCAAAATCGATGCCCAGATCACGCGTCAGGTAAACCCGCATATCGCCCCCGAAGAACCAGGCCTCTATGTAGACGCTGGACTCAAAGCAGGCCCACCCCAGTAGCATGGTGACAGGAATCAATATTGCCGCCTCCCAGCCATCCGGAACCGTCAGGCGCACTCGCTCTGGCATACGACTCCAGAGATACGCCACACTAATAAATACCACGGGCAGGAGAACCAGCAAGGAAACAATGCCCGGCAGGTTGTCCTCCAGTAACGGCGCCAGCCACAAGCCCGCGAGGAAGCCCAGAATGACGGTCGGCAGTGCCTCCATCAACTCGATGATCGGCTTGACCTTGCGACGCATGCCCGGAGCCATGAAGTAAGCGGTATAGACCGCTGCGGCGATGGCGATCGGCGTGGCCAAAATCATCGCGTAAAACGCTGCTTTCAAGGTACCAAAGGTCAGGGGCGCCAAGCTGAGCTTGGGCTCGGATTCGGACGTAGCCGATGTCGACTGCCAGACGTAATCAGGCTCCGGATAGCTTTCGTACCAGACCTTGCCCCACAGCGATGACCAGGAGATTTCCGGGTGCTCGTTATCGACGTTCCAGTAGCTCAACTCACCGTTGTCATGCTCAACCAGCAGGTGATCAGCACGCGGACCAATAGCAAAAGATCGTATTGGCTGCTTGTCCAGTGGCTCAACCAGCAGATTATTATGCGCAGTCGAGTTATAGATACCCAGATATCCATCAGCGTCTGTCGTCAGGAATACCTTGCGGCGCTCCTCTGGCTGAATCAGCTGTATCGCTTCACCGGCCTGCTGGTCAAAGCTTCTGACCGGGGTTAGTGCAGGCTTACCATTGCCGCGCACCATAAACCACTGCTGCAAGCCGCCCTGGCTATCACCAATAATCAGCGAGATGCCGCCAAGCATCAGGTTACTGGCAGTAACCGTTGCGTCTTTGGCGGCGACCACCTTGTAGTGTCCATTCAGCTCGCCGCGCGCGCGCAGCGACAGCACGTCCACATATTGACCGCCGTTGACCACATACATCCACTGGCGCAGCGGATCGATGAGGATATTATCCACTTCGCCTTGCGCCGGGTTGAGGGTCAGCTCGCTCTGGGAGGTAGTCACCTCCCCGGTCATCATATTTTCCTGGCGGCTGATGGACGTTACCAGCAGCTCGCGCCCTACGTTAGCTGCCAATGTCAGGCCGCTGTCATTGCCACTCATGGCTACGTGCTCCAGCGCACGCCCCTGTTTATCCAGAATGAGCGGCTCAGCACCGTAGGGGAATTTCAATTCGGGGGTAATCAACCGAACATCGTTCGGGTAGGTCACCTTATAGTTGTGCTTGCCGATGATGACCTGACCATTGCTCAGACCAACAGCAAACCGGCGAGTGTTCGGACTTTCCACGCTGAAGCTGGATACCGTCACGCCTTCGGGTATGGGCAGGCTCTGTTCAGAAATCAGCTTGCCGTCTGCGGTTTTGAAGAAGGTCACCTGACCGGATTCGGAGACACGAATCGCCACCTCGCCCTGCTCTTCCATCGCCAGCATCAACGGCGGATCAGCCACATCTAGCCAGGGTGTGGAGTAGCGCTCTTGCTGCTCGATGTCTGCACCGCCAAACAGCGGTAGCACTTCAGAGAGCAAATAGAGAAAGATCAGCAACACGGCAGCAATCACGCCAAGGCCACCCACCGCGACATACCAGCGGGTGAGATGATCCTTGAAGTGACGCACGGCCCGATGGCGCTGCATCGCTGGCGTATTGAAATCGACGCGGGACGTCTTGGGTGATGATTGCATAGTCATGGCGCACACCCTACAGGGTCAATGTGACAAAATGGTTACATGGTTATGACGGTAAAAAGGGGCGTGTCATAGACACGCCCCTTGTCACTTAGGCGTCCTTGCCCAACCGACTACTGATGCTTAGAAACCCAGTTCGGCGTGAACCTTGTCGACAACGCGCTGGGGCATAGGCACATAACCATCTTTGAAGACGATTTCCTGACCTTGCTTGGACAGCATCATCTTGACGAACTCACGCTCCAGCGGGGCCAGCTCGTCGTTTGGTGCCTTGTTCACGTAAACGTAGAGGAAACGTGACAGCGGGTAAGTACCAGCAATAGCGTTTTCTTCGTTGGCTTCGATGAACTCGTCGCCTTCAGCCTTGGCCAGCGGAACAGCGCGAACGCTGGACGTCTTGTAACCCAGACCGGAATAACCTACTGCGTTCAGCGACTGGCTAACAGACTGAACAACAGAAGCCGAACCAGGCTGCTCGTTTACGCCACTGCGGAAGTCACCTTTGCACAGTGCGTGCTCTTTGAAGTAACCGTAAGTACCAGATACCGAGTTACGACCATATAGCTGGATGTCGCGATCAGCCCACTGGCCCGTCAGACCCAGCTGGCCCCAGGTAGTCAGCTCTTCGCCGCCACACAAGCGAGTTGAAGAGAAGATACCGTCAACTTGAGCCATAGTCAGGCCTTCGATCGGGTTATCCTTGTGCGCAAATACAGCCAGGGCGTCGATAGCAACAGGAACAGCAGTAGGCTTGTAGCCATAACGCTCTTCGAATGCCTGGATTTCGCTGTCTTTCATCATGCGGCTCATGGGAGCCAGGTTGGATGTACCTTCAGTCAGTGCTGGCGGCGCAGTAGAGGAACCCGCGGCCTGAATCTGGACATTGACGTTAGGGTACAGACGCTTAAACTCTTCGGCCCAGAGCGTCATCATGTTAGCCAGTGTGTCGGAACCAACGCTGGACAGGTTGCCGGAAACACCGCCAACGCGCTGGTAATCTTCCAGGGTCTGGTCAACGGCAGCAAAGCTTGAGCTGGCAGCCAGGCCGGCAGCAGCGAAGGTCACAGCAGCGAACATACGCTTGAGTTTCATGTCATTCTCCTAGTGAGGTAGTGTTTGCAACACGCGACTCAGTATCAAAGCGTGATGTGACAACTCTATTCCCGAATTATGACAATTGTGTGAAACACACCAACTGGTACTCAACTCCGCCACACGCAACAATAGAATGATTGAGACACCCGCCTCAATCCCTTACCATAAGCGGCTTAGCCAGTTTTTTTCGACTTGCTTTGCTGGCCAGCACAACAAATACAAATAGACCACGACTCGAGTGTTCAATGCACGACTTAGATATGGATCCGGTTCCACAGGGTGAACTGGCTCTGAAAATCACCACCCTGCCCCGCGACTGCAACAGCTTTGGCGACATTTATGGGGGGTGGCTGGTAGCCCAGATGGATGTAGCGGGCACCAGCACCGCTGCGCGCATCGCTCGTGGTCGCGTCGCTACCGTGGCAATCGATCGCATGGGCTTCATGGTTCCGGTACCTGTGGGTGCCCAGCTGGCCTTTCATTGCGACGTACTGGATATCGGCCGCAGCTCGATCAAGATGCTGGTCGAAGTCTGGAGCGAAGATCTGGCCCATGATGAAAGCCGTAAAGTAACCGAAGCTACCTTTGTCTTCGTTGCCATTGATGACCGTGGCCGGACCCGCGTTATCCCGTCCTGACCCGCTGCTGGGGCCGGAATAACTGCGCGGCCACCCCGACCGAGTGCCCGCTGATATGCCCAGCCCGCTATTCTCTGCCAGCCTGACGCTGGCACGTGCCATTGATTACATTAACCATTGGCTAGGCCGCAGTGTTGCCTGGCTAAGCGTATTCATGGTCTTGCTGACCTGTCTGATTGTGGTGCTGCGCTACGGCTTCGATATTGGCGCCACCGCCACCCAGGAACTGATCATGTATGGTCACTCACTGGCCTTTATGGGCGCTGCTGCCTGGGCCCTGCAGCGCGACGCGCATGTGCGGGTAGATATTTTCTTCCGCCGCTTTTCTGCACACGGCCAAGCGCTGATCGACTTCTCGGGGACGCTGCTGTTCTTACTACCCATGTGTCTGTTTTTAGCCTGGAATTGCTGGGACTACGTCAGCGTGGCCTGGCAGCGCCAGGAGCGTTCTGCCGACGCCGGTGGCTTGCAATGGGTCTACATCCAGAAAAGCTTCATTCTATTGCTGGTGGCCAGCCTGTTGTTGCAGGCGGTATCGCAACTGATCAAGACCCTAGCCGTCATCTTCGGTGCTTTACCCAGACATTTACCTATCAGCCATGAGGAGCATCTGTAATGGGTGTGGAATACATGGCAGTAGCGCTATTCATCTGTATCTGTCTGGCCCTGATGGCCGGTTATCCCGTCGCCTTTACGCTTGGCGGCATGTCCCTGCTGTTCGCTGGCGCCGGTATCGCCCTCGATCTGTTTGAGCCGAGCTTTCTGGGCGCGCTGCCCAGCCGCCTGTTCGGCACCATGAATAACCAAACCTTGCTCGCCGTGCCACTGTTTGTGTTCATGGGGGTAATGCTGGAAAAATCGCGGATCGCCGAAGACCTACTCGACGCCATGTCGCGGCTGTTTGGTGGCCTGCGCGGCGGCCTGGCCTTTTCCGTCTGCATTGTCGGTGCATTACTGGCCGCCAGTACCGGAATTGTCGGCGCAACCGTGGTAACTCTGGGTCTACTGGCGCTACCTACCATGCTACGCCGTGGTTACGACCCCTCAATCGCCACTGGCACCCTGGCTGCCACCGGCACCTTGGGCCAAATCATTCCGCCCTCGATCATTCTGGTGCTGCTGGGCGATGTGCTGTCTAACGCCTACCAACAGGCGCAGACGCGTATGGGGATCTTTTCACCCAAAACCGTCACCGTCAGCGATCTGTTTATTGGCTCATTGCTGCCCGGTCTCATACTGGTGGGTCTGTATCTGCTGTATTTGGTCGGCGTGGCCATCTGGCAACCAAACAAACTGCCAGCATTAACGCGTGAAGAGCGGGCAGAGGTATCCTGGGGGCGGGTGTTGATAAGCTTGCTACCACCGTTGCTGCTGATCATGTCCGTGCTGGGCTCCATTCTCGCCGGCGTGGCAACACCGACCGAAGCTGCCGCCGTTGGCGCACTCGGCGCCAGCCTGCTGGCCCTCAGCAAGCGTCAACTGGGGATAGGCAAGCTGCGCGAGGTGGCGCAGGCCACCACCGAGATCAGTGCCATGGTATTCATGATTCTGCTCGGCGCCTCAATTTTCTCGCTGGTATTTCGCGGCTACGGCGGCGACGATCTGATCCATCACCTGTTCGCGCAATTACCCGGCGGCGTGTTTACCGCCACCCTGGTGGTCATGCTGGTGATCTTCTTCCTTGGCTTCATTCTCGATTTTATCGAAATTACCTTTGTGGTGGTGCCCATTGTTGGACCGGTGCTGCTGAGCATGGGGCTGGATCCGGTGTGGCTTGGGGTGATGATCGCGCTGAACCTGCAGACCTCGTTTCTAACCCCGCCGTTTGGCTTCTCGCTGTTCTACTTGCGCGGCGTGACACCAGCCAGCGTGCCAACATCCGCGATCTACCGCGGCGTTTTGCCCTTCATCGCGATTCAAATACTGATGCTCATAATCGCGGCCTGTTGGCCGGGCCTGGTCACCTGGCTACCGGGGCTGATGGCGCGTTAAACGACTTGCCGCCAGTCTCATTTGGGTACGATTGCAACGACCTCGACAACAATCCGCTGTGCCGGCACGCTACCCCAGTGGCGACTGTCGGCAGAGTTTTCTCGATTATCGCCAAGGAAAAAGTAGCGGCCCGCTGGCACCTTAAAGGTACGAATGGGCTGTTTCGGCAACCCCTTGAGGTATTGAACCTGATATTCGAGACCATCCAGGCGTTCCGAAAATCGGGTTAACTCCTCGGTATCGCTTAATAGCGCCTCTGGTAAGGTCTCGCCATTGATCACCACACCCTGTTCGGTCAATGCAATCACGTCACCAGGCAGCGCCATCAGACGTTTCACAAACAGGTTATCCCGATCCGGCGGGTAAAAAACGTAGACATTGCCACGCTGCAGCCGCTCTGGGGCTACTGCGGCAGAACCCGGTAGCGCGTAACCAAAGAGTGCCGACTGGGCATAACCCCATTTCTGCACCACCACCACATCCCCCTCCACCAGGGTTGGATGCATGGATGCTGAAGGCACGGCATACGGCTCATAGAGGAAAGCACGGACCAGCAAAATACTCAGCAGCAGTCCCAGATAAAACCCGATCACCACCCATATACGGCTATACCAGGGCCGCGGCTGCTCTGTATCGCAGCGACGCACAAGCCAGCAGGCATGCAACGGGCAGATGACACTGAACAGCAGGTGCAGGCTGAGCACAAAATACCAATCGACCGCCGCGATCAGCAGTGCCGCAAAAAGGTAGGACCAGAATAGCCTGGGGCGATTGACGTAGAGAAAAACAAAGGGCTGCAGGAAGATACCCAGCAGCAAGGCGATCCACAACTTTGGGGGTCTGACGGCGATCAAAAACAACTCCTCGGTGGGTAATAACACACGCTTAGGACCACGGCCAACCGGCTAGATTCCTTGTGGAATGATCAAACCGCCGCACGGGACGGCAATGGCATCGACTCCAACCGCAGAATCAAATAGCACAGCAAGAGCCCGAGCAGGTTAGTTGTCACCGGATTGAAGGCTTCTACCAGCAGCGCCGGACTGAGTACTGCCACGTAGACCAGCAAAGCGATCAGCAACAGGCCCGCAAGATAGATTGGTGCCTTACCCCCCAAACGTAAGGCAATGAGCAGTCCCAGTACGATCTCCAGCACACCCGCCAGAGGCGAGGCGATATTGGCCGACACCCCCGACCCGCTGGCTTCCACCAGGCTGACTTCTACCGGACTGAGAAACAGAATTTTCGGCAGTAAACCGTGGTAAACAAACAGAAACCCCAAACCCAGACGACAGATAAAGGTGGTGTGCATCAGGGCATTAATGGCCATCGACAAAACGCTCCGCGTGATCAGGGGTGGGCAAGCGACAATAGTCATACTTACCGAAGAGTCGGTAACGATTAAGCGCAATGCGGTCATACAGCCAATCACGCAGCGGCTCGGGGATCAACCGCAACACCACCAAGGCGCGCCAAGGCCAACCCAGCCCGCTCATCACCTGCAAGAAAGCCTGACTCTTGGCAGAGCAGCGCCCCTGCTGCAACACCAGCATGGTCTCAAAACGATCCGTCGGATAGCCATACTGCCGCAATAAACGCTCACCAGACGCGGACTGCACACTACACAGCCGATAAACCCGCTGGTAATCATGGCTGATAATAAAGTTTGCCCAGGCATTACAGAGCTTGCAGACGCCATCGAAGAGGATAATGCGATCTGGCGCAGCTGAGTTTAGCCCGGAGGGTTCGCGTTCACTGATCATGCCGCTAGCATACACCAGAACACACAAAGACCGGCTCGGCGTCAGCCTGAAAGCTGTGGCAGGATAAACCCATAAACCGCTGAGAAGAACTCCTCTCGTTTGCTGCTAAACGCAGCAGTAAGCGGACCACCAACGGCATAACCATAAGGCACCCGTGCATGGCTAAACGTTATCAGCGCTTGCGACTCATCCTGGGCGACCAGCTCAACGCGCGTCATTCCTGGTTTCGGCAGAAAGATGAAACCACGCTTTATCTGCTTGCTGAACTGCACCAGGAAGCCACCTACGTGACCCATCACGTGCAGAAAATCTGCGCTTTTTTTGCCGCCATGAGCGCGTTTGCCACGGCCTTGAAAGGGGCGGGCCACGAGGTGTTGCATCTTGATCTGGACGACACACAGGACTACCCCAGCCTGCCCGCGCTGCTAGAGCTCCTGATAGCAAAATATGAGATCCAGCACCTCGACTATCAGCTACCCGACGAATACCGCCTGCGCCAGCAACTCGCCAGCTTTGCCGAAGACAGCGCGATTGACGTCAGCGTATTCGAGTCAGAACATTTCTTTCTGCGCGACAACGAGCTACGTGAGCATTTCACTCAGGGCAAACGTCATCAGATGGAAGCCTTCTACCGCAGGATGCGCGTTCGCTTTCAGGTGCTGATGGATGATGATTCTTCCCCGGAGGGCGGACAGTGGAATCATGATCAGGACAACCGCAACAAGCTCAAGAAAGACGACCTCAAGCACATACCCCAACCTCTGCTGTTCGCCAATGACGTCAGCGGCATACTTGAGCGCCTGCAGCGGCATGAGATCAAAACCATGGGCCAAACCAGCGCGCAGCTTCCCTGGCCAACCAATCGGCAACAGGCCATTGATCTGCTCGAGCATTTCTGCCGCCATGGCCTGCCGCGCTTCGGTTACTTCCAGGACGCGATGACCGGCAAGCTCGAGAGCTCGGACCAGGCAAGCCAGTGGAGCCTGTATCACTCGCGCCTGTCATTCGCCCTCAATAGCAAAATGCTGGATCCGCAACGCGTCATAAACAGCGCCATTGCGCATTATCGAGATCCGCAGGCTGAGGCTATCAACATCGCCCAAATCGAAGGCTTCGTGCGCCAGATACTCGGCTGGCGCGAGTTTGTGCGCGGTATCTACTGGGCCAACATGCCCGACTATGCAGGCTTCAATGCCCTGTCCGCCGAGCGCGAGCTACCGTCTTGGTTCTGGAGCGCAAAAACCAACATGAGATGTCTGCAGCAGGCTATCTCGCAATCACTGGATTTTGCCTACGCCCACCACATTCAGCGCCTGATGATTACCGGCAACTTTTGCCTGCTGGCCGGCATTCATCCCAATCAGGTAGACCAGTGGTATATGGGTATCTATATCGATGCCATCGAATGGGTTGAACTACCTAATACCCGGGGCATGAGCCAGTTCGCTGATGGCGGCATTGTCGGCTCTAAGGCCTACGCCGCCAGCGGCAACTATGTGAACAAAATGAGTGACTACTGCGCTGACTGCACTTACCAGGTAAAACAGACCAGCGAGCCCACCAGCTGCCCGCTAAACTCACTTTACTGGCACTTCATGAGCAGGCATGAAGCTGATTTTTCGGGCAACCCGCGCAATAGCATGGTCTACGCCAACTGGCACAAAAAAACCGCAGAACAACGCAGCGCCATACTCAAAAGAGCAGAGGCGCTGTTAGCCGACATAGAACAGTTATAACCGCTGAGGCCAGCGCAGGCTTAACGCTAACGGGGAGCGACGGGCGTCTTGGTGCCTAATAGTCGCTGGCTGGGCTCGACAACGCCAACTTGCTGGTAATACTCAACCAGCTTGAACCAGTCAGCCTCGGGCATAGGGCCGCGATGACGGTAAAATTGCTTCAGGTCATGGCGTACGGCGGCGTGTTTACGCCGACGACGACGCGCTTTTTCCAGATCCAGCAGCGCAATTTCTACGCCCTGACTGCGCACGCGAATGAACACGTGCTTGGAATAAAGGCAGCCATGTTGCCAGCCAGCCATGTGCGCCAGGCCAAGGGTTTTTGCCAGTTCTCGCAGCATATGCTGATGAGTCGCGTTACCGTGCTGAACAGGCGCATCCTCGGCGTACCACTGATCCAGGCTGACAAAGTCTTTCAACTCTTCAGTGATCAGCAACCCCTGCCAAACGCCCGCCTCTTTACGTGAACCGGCAAACACCAGCTTGGGCACACGCACCCCGGCGGCACGATAAGCCTCCAGCGCACGATGCTCGCGCACCACGGTAGGGCGACCTAGCGGATAACGCAGCGACCGGCTGAGATGCCCGCACTGGCGTTTGCTGTACAGCGTTTTGCCGTCTGGCGTGCGCAAATACTGCACACCGCTGATTCCGTCACGTCGCTCGTTCGGTTCCTCAACCCACTCACCCTGCTGCTGCCACCACTGGGAAAAAGACAGATGGGTATACTCCTCAGGTAATTCGCTCACTTGTATTCACCTCTCTACCACCACCTTTACACCCATAATCGGCGCCCCGGTACGAGACCGGTAGGAGTGACTTATTATCAGTGGTTAACGCCATCCCGGCTGTTGGTTGATTACCTGCAAGCAACAACCATACCCAAGTCGTAACGATCTAGTCAAAAACACTTTCTTTATGAAGCCAAAAGCTGTGAACATGCAGAAAAACAAAACCCGCCTGTTCGGCGGGTTTCGATTCAATTAACGCTAGCGTTACTGGCTGCGCAGATCATACATCGCCTTTTCGCTAATCGCGTGCCAGGCATTAACCTTCTCGCGGAAAGCCTGCATCGAATCCCATACTTCGCGGTTAAGCGGATTTGCTGCAGCGGTTTCTTCCAGCACATCCATGGAGATATCGCGCAGGCGATCCAGGACCGAGTCAGGTAAACGACGAAGCTCAACGCCGTGCTCATTGACCAGGGTATCCAGTGCATCCGCATTGCGCTTGGTGTACTCATCCAGCATGGCCTGGTTGGTCGAGCGCGCCGCTTGCTTGACGATGTCCTGCAGGTCACTGGGCAACTCGGCGAGTTTTTGCTGGTTGATGGTCAACTCCAGCACCGCGCAAGGCTCCTGCCAACCGGGGTAGTAGTAATACTTGGCTGCCTGATAGAGTCCAAACGCCAGATCGTTGTAGGGGCTAACCCAGTCAGTCGCATCAATCACGCCCGTCTGCAACGAGGTGAAGATTTCACTGCCGGGCAGATTGACGGTGGTAGCACCGGCGCGGGACAGGACTTCGCCGCCAAATCCGGGCATGCGAATCTTCAGACCCTGCAGATCATCCAGACTGTTGATCTCTTTATTGAACCAACCCGCCATCTGCACGCCGGTATTACCGCAAGGCAAAGGCAATACACCCAGCGGCTCGTAGGCACGCTGCCAGAGTTCGAGGCCGCCACCTTCATATAGCCAGGCATTCATTTCCTGAGCATTCAGACCGAAAGGTACTGCGGTAAAAAAGGGCGCCGTCGCACTTTTACCTTTCCAGTAGTAGGCAGCACTATGACCCAGCTCGGCAGTGCCGCTGGAAACCGCATCAAAGACTTCCAGCGCAGGAACCAGCGCACCTGCGGCGAACACCTGAATACTCAACCGACCATTCGACATGCGCTCGACCGTGTCGGCGAAACGCTGCGCGGTGGTACCCAGACCGGGAAAGTTCTCCGGCCAGGAGGTGACCATCTTCCAGCGAAAGCGTTGCTCGGCTTGCGCAGCGCCAGCTGTGCCCGCTGCGGAAGCAGCCTCATCCTTGCAACCTGCCAGAGCTGCAGCACCTAAACCCAGCCCGGCGGCGGTCAATAACTTACGACGTTCCATAAAACGGCTCCAAGCTTCAGGCTGCCAGCGACAAGGCGTCGGTGCAGCACTTAATTAATTTTCTCGCGAGGCAGCCTCTACGCCGCACGCAACGTTCCTGTACTTGGCAATGCTTGCAACCCTGTATTCGCCTAATCCGGGCAGCGGGTTCAACAACTGCACGGCCAGCTTGCTGCTTGAAGCTTGTCGCTCCAAGCTGAAGTCGCCTACAGCGGCTCGAGCTTGGCGTAAGCCACCATCAGCCACTTGCTGCCTTCATCATCAAAATTGACCTGAATCCGCGCCTGCGCGCCATGACCCTCGTAATTGAGTACCACGCCCTCACCAAACAAAGAGTGCATTACCCGCTGGCCCAGAGAGAAGCCGGTGCTCTCATTGGCGTCAGCGGCAAAGAGCCCGGTCTTGCCAGGCCCAAAAGGCCGACTAACCTGATTACCCAAGCGCACTTCCTGAATCAGCTCAGCCGGTATTTCGCGGACAAAGCGTGAGAGCTTGTTGAATGTTTCACTACCGTACAAGCGACGTGTCTCAGCCCAGGTAATCACTAACAGCTGCATAGCCCGGGTAATACCCACATAGGCCAGACGACGCTCCTCCTCCAAACGGCCGGGATCTTCCAGGCTCATCTTGTGCGGGAAGAGCCCCTCTTCTACCCCGGCCATAAACACCAGTGGAAATTCCAGACCCTTGGCGCTGTGCAAGGTCATCAGCTGCACACTGTCTTCAAAACGATCGGCTTGGGTTTCGCCAGCCTCGAGCGAGGCATGCGCAAGGAACGCCAGCAGCACATCGCCCTCCTCGTCTTCATCCGCCATATCGTTTTCGAAGGCTCGTGCAGCTGAGACCAGCTCTTCCAGGTTTTCGACGCGCGCCTGTGCTTTTTCGCCTTTTTCCTGCTCGTGAAAGCGCAGCAGGCCGCTGTTTTCCATGGCGATTTGCGCTTTACTATAGAGCGGTACGCCTTCGGCACGCTCGCTAAGCTCCTCGATCAGCACCTGAAATGCCTGCACCGCATTGGCCGCGCGACCAGGCAGGCCCTTGTTATCGAGCAAATCACAGGCAGCCTGCCACATAGAAACATCCTGCTCGCGAGCGTGCTGACGGAGCATCTCGACCGTTTTATCGCCGATGCCGCGAGTCGGCACATTGATGATGCGCTCCAGTGCACCATCGTCACCACGGTTACCGATCAACCGCAGATACGCCATGGCATTCTTGATCTCGGCACGTTCGAAGAACCGCTGACCGCCATATATGCGGTATGGCACACCACTGCGCAGTAGTGCCTCTTCCAATACACGCGACTGAGCGTTGGAGCGGTAGAGAATAGCGATCTCGCTGCGACTCATTCCATCGCGCACCGCCTGCTCGATGCGTTCAACGATGAACCGGGCCTCATCCTGCTCGTTGAAGCCCGCGTAAAGGGAGATAGGCTCACCGTCGTTACCGTCGGTCCACAGCTGCTTGCCCAATCGACCCGCGTTATTGTCGATGAGTGCGTTGGCTGCCTTGAGGATGGTCGCAGTAGAGCGGTAGTTCTGCTCCAAGCGAATCATCTCGGCGTTCGGGTAATCGGTCTGAAACTGCTGGATGTTTTCAATGCGTGCGCCGCGCCAGCCGTAGATAGACTGGTCATCGTCACCCACGACCATCAGACTGGGGCTCTTGCCGGCCAAATGCCGCAACCAGGCGTACTGCACCGCATTGGTATCCTGAAACTCGTCCACCAGCATGTGCTTGAAGCGCGCCTGATACTGCTCACGCAGGGTCTGATTGTCGCGCCACAGCTCCAGCGAACGCAGCAGCAGCTCAGCAAAATCCACCGCACCAGCGCGGGCACAAGCCTGCTCGTAGGCGGTATAAATACGCACCATGGTAGTTAGATACAGATCGCCGGCGGGCTGAATATTCTGCGGACGCAGGCCTTCGTCTTTCTGTCCGTTGATCCACCACTGTGCCTGTTTGGGCGCCCATTGGTTCTCATCCAGGCCCAGCTCGCGAATCACTCGCTTAACCAGCCGCAGCTGATCATCACTATCGAGAATCTGAAACTGCTCGGCCAGCCCGGCCTCGCGCCAGTGGGCCCGCAATAACCTATGCGCCAGCCCATGAAAAGTGCCGACCCACATGCCCTGCGGCGAAATACCGAGCATTTGCTCGATACGCCCGCGCATTTCATAGGCAGCCTTGTTGGTGAAGGTGACCGAAAGAATGCTCCAGGGCGAGGCCTTTTCGACCTCGACCAGCCAAGCAATACGGTGCACCAGCACGCGGGTTTTGCCGGAGCCGGCACCAGCCAGCACCAACTGTTGACCGAGGCTGGCGGAGACCGCCTGGCGCTGGGCGTCATTTAAAGAATTAAGCAGGTGGGAGATATCCATCGCGGTATTCTACCAGCGACCACTCAATGCTCGAAAGCGTAAGCTGTATCTGCCGTGCCAGACGCGCTCGTAACAGCTTTTTAATTACGTGGGGCTGTGCCGGAGCAGAACGCTGGTGTAAGGTTGGGTAGCTAAACCCGTTGTTAGCTACCAGAGTTTTCAATGATAAAAAGAAACGCGCAGCGTTCCGGGAATTCCACCTCGTCATGACGAGCTACCGCGCCAACCAAGCCTCTTTTTCTGCTGCCGACCTACGGTTACAGCAAATGAACCAGCTGTACGCGTACTCGCGCCTGCCGCAGTGGCTAATCCTCTGTGCCGCCTTGCTGATTGTGCCGCTGCTGTGGCCACACCGCAGCGCGACCAGCCTGCTTGGTTGGCTGGCGATCATCATTTTATTGGGCCTACTACGGCAACGGCTGGTCAACCGCTACCATGCATGCCAACCCAGAGATCGTCTGCGCGCTCGTTGGCGCCTGTACTTCCACCTTGGCAATATCGCGTCGGGCCTTTGCCTGGCTTGGGTCTATCTCGGCTTGACGCCGCTGGGCGACTTTTCGCTCCAGGCGCCCGTTTACAGCTTGGCTGGCGGCGTTGCGTTATGCGTTGGGGTCATTTACGCCAGCCGCTTTCCGGCCTTCGCCTCCTTCATTATCCCCGCCTGGCTGCCGCCGGTGCTGTTTCTGTTCGCGCAAAACAATGAATACAGTCAAGCCTGGGCCGTGATGGGCATGATTCTGTTTGTCTGTATTCTGCTCTGCGCCGCCTTTATCCACCGTTCAGTACTGGAAGCACTGGTCAGCAACCTGCGCAACGAAACCCTGGTTGCCAACCTGAGCAGCACACAACAACGCAGTGAAGAATTGAACCAGCAACTGACCCGGGAAATAAACCAGCGTCGCAATGCCGAGCAGTCACTGCGCGACAGTCACGACGACCTGGAGGCGCGAGTCAAGGAGCGGACAGCCGAACTGGAGCAAGCCACCCAAGCGCTGCAAGCCAGCAAAACGCAGCTTAGTCTGGCCATGGAGGCTAGTCAGCTGGGGCTCTGGGATTGGGATTTATTGACCGATCAGGTGTTTCACTCACAAATCGATACCATCTTTGGCATTGAGCAGGATGAAGGCATGAGCATGCTGCTCGACCTGAAGCCGCGCCTGCACCCAGCTGACGCCGCCATGGTACGCAAGACACTGGTGCGTCATATGAAAGGCGATACCGACGCCTATCGTATGGAATACCGGGTACTGCACCAGAATGGCCAATGGGTCTGGGTTGAGGATGCCGGGCAAGTGGTCGAGCGCGATGCCGACGGCCGCGCCATCCGCATGATAGGTACGCGCCGCGACATCACCGAACGCAAGTATCAACACGAGCAATCGCAGCTGGCATCTACGGTGTTCGAGGCGACATCTGAGGGCATCTTCATTCTTGCCCCGGATATGAAAATACTTGCTGTTAATCAGGCCTATAGCGTCATCACCGGCCGCTCCAGCGCAGACGCCGTAGGCCAGAATATTCTAGAGCTGGCCGGACACAAGCTGAAAAGCCAATTCAAGAACCTGAAGCAATTCCTCAATGGCAAAGACCGCTGGCAGGGCGAACTCACGGCCAAGCGGCGCAGCGGCGAACACTTCCCCATTTGGCTACAGCTGACGGTGGTAAGAGACCGCGGCGGACAGATTACTCATTACGTCGGTTTCTTCGCAGACCTGACAACACATCGCCAAACCGAAGAGCAGCTCCAGTACCTGACCAACTACGATGCCTTGACCCAACTGGCCAACCGTAAACTGTTCAACGAGCGTCTGCAGGACGCCACCAGCCGCGCCCGTCAGCAAAAACAGCAGGTTGCGCTGTTGCACATTGACCTGGATCGTTTCAAGCAGATCAACGTTACTCTGGGGCACGCGCTGGCCGACAGCCTGCTGCAGCAGGTAGCTAAAAGACTGAGTGCAGCGGTACAACCGCAAAACCTGTTGGCGCGCCTTTCCGCAGACGAATTTGTGGTGATTGTTGAACATCCGGAGAACGAGCAGGCCCTCTCAATGCTGGCCAATACCCTGCTGCACCGGTTGCGCGAACCCATGCTGCTGGGCGAACAGGAACTGGTCATGACCGCGTCCATTGGCATCAGCCTGTTTCCGGCTACGGCAAGCGACAGCCTATTGCTGATTACGCAAGCCAATCAGGCCATGCAGCATGCAAAACAACTCGGCGGCAATAACGCGCAGTTTTTCACCCACGAGCTACGCGCCTACAGCCTCGACCAATTGCAGCTGGAAAACCAGTTACGCAAGGCTCTCGAAGACGACCAGTTGATCGTCTACTACCAACCCAAGCTGCACCTGGCCACGGATCGCATCCGCAGTGCCGAAGCTCTGGTGCGCTGGCAACACCCTGAACGCGGCCTGGTCATGCCGGGCGAATTCATCAACATTGCAGAAGAGTCCGGCATGATAGTGGCGCTGGGCGATACCGTGCTGCGGCAAGCCTGCAAACAGGCGAGCCAGTGGTACCGGGAGGGTCCAACAGCGGTAGCCGTTTCGGTCAACCTGTCGGTACAACAACTGCGGCAGGAGGGTTTCGCTCAGGATGTTGCGCAGATTCTGCAGGCTACCAGCTTACCCGCGCACCTTTTGGAGTTGGAGCTGACGGAAAGCATGCTGCTGGAGCATAGCCCCACGGTCTCGGCCAATATTGCCGCCCTGAAAGCGTTGGGCATCACGCTCTCGGTAGACGATTTTGGCACCGGCTACTCTTCACTGGCCTACCTCAAGCGCTTCCCGATCAGCACCCTGAAAATCGATCGCGCTTTTGTCGCCGAGCTGGATGAAAAACACAGTGACGATGCCATCATCCTCGCTATCATCGCGATGGCGCATAGCTTGTCACTGACGGTAGTGGCTGAAGGTGTAGAGCACGAAAGCCAAATGGCCTTCCTCAAGGCCAATGGTTGCGATGAGGTACAGGGCTACCTGATCAGCCGGCCGATTCCAGCTGATGAGTTCAGCATGCTGCTGAACAGCAGCAATGAGATGCCAATGCTCAGTAGCCGCTACTGAGTTGCCCAAAACGCCTTAACGCCTAGCTACGCTGGTCCAGCCAGGCGTGCCCCTGGCGTTCCAGCAGACTGTCGGCCGCATCAGGCCCCCAGCTACCGGCCGGGTAACGTTTTGGTGAGCGATAGCAGTCCTGCCAGCCTGCAATGATCGGATCGACCCAGCGCCAGGCGGCTTCTATCTCGTCGCGACGCATGAATAGCGTAGCGTCACCCTGAATCACGTCCAGCAGCAGCCGTTCGTAGGCATCCCAGCGGCGACGCTTGAAGGCATCGGCGAAATCCAGGTCCAGATCTACGTTCTGCAAACCCATGCCGCGTCCTGGCGATTTGGCCATTAACGACAGACGAATACCTTCATCCGGCTGCAGACTGATAACCAACCGATTGTTTTCCGGGTTATCACCGCTACGCGGGAACAGACGATAGGGCACCGGTTTGAATTGGATAACAATTTCCGATTTACGCTGCGCCATAGACTTGCCCGTGCGCAGATAAAAGGGCACCCCGGCCCAGCGCCAGTTATCAATTTCGGTTTTCAGCGCAACGAAAGTTTCTGTATTGCTGTCATGGTCTACGCGCTTTTCAAAGTAATAGGCTGGCAAACGCTCGCCAGCATGCTCACCCGCCGCATACTGACCACGCACGGTACGGTCCTGCACATCCATGCCGGTAATCGGCCGTAGCGCCTCAAGAATCTTGAGTTTTTCGTTACGCACCGCTTCGGGCTCAAAGTGCACCGGCGCTTCCATGGCCACTAGGCACAACAACTGCAATAGATGGTTCTGCACCATGTCACGCATGGCGCCAGCACGGTCGTAGTAGTCGCCGCGATTCTCCACGCCAACGCTTTCCAGCACACTGATCTGCACGTGATCAATATGCGCGTTGCGCCAGAGCGGCTCAAACAAGGCGTTGCCAAAGCGCAGCGCCAGCAGATTCTGTACCGCTTCCTTGCCCAGGTAATGGTCAATCCGGAAGACCCGCGACTCATCGAACACTGCGCCAATCTGATCATTGATCTGGTTAGCGGTAAGCAAGCTTTCGCCCAGCGGCTTTTCCAATACGACGCGCGCATACTCATCAGCAAGGCCAACCGAGGCCAGATGTTTTACCGTGGGTGCAAACAGGCTCGGCAGGGTGGCGAGATAAAACACGCGCACGCGCTCACTGTCTTTCTTCAGCAATTTTGTCAGTTTGGGGAATTCGACACGCTGACTGACATCCAGCGACAGGTAATCCATACGCGCAGCAAAGCTTTCCCAGCTGCTTTGCTCGAAGTCACTACGCGCCACATACTGGCTGACATGGCGCTTGGCAAACTTGCGATAGCTCTCTGCCGAGTGCTGCGCTCTTGCCAGTGCATAGATACGCGTACCTTCGTGCAGATGACCATCGCGATGCAGGTAGTAAAGCGCCGGCAACAACTTGCGCATTGCCAGGTCACCGGTGCCGCCAAACACCACCATGTCACAGCTGATACCGTCTTGCGCCGCCACATCACTCTCCCGGAAAACAGCGCCCACAGCGTTTTTGTAGTATAACTACAAGATTGATCGCCTACGGGCACCAGAAACAGATGTTTAACTACACCACTGCAGCCACTCACTCGCAGCCTAACATGAAGCCATCGTGAATCTACTCCAACACATAGCCGCCAGCCGCGACCTGCTCCGAAAGTCCGAGCTCAAGGTGGCTGACTACGTGTTGGCGCAGGCGGCACAGGTAATGCACTCGTCCATGGCCGACCTGTCACAGCATGTCGGTGTCAGTGAGCCGACCATAGTACGCTTCTGTCGGGCTATCGGCTGTACCGGGTTCCAGGATTTGAAACTCAAGCTGGCGCAGAGCCTAGCTGCTGGCGCCAGCTTCGGCCAATTCTCGATTAACGAAGATGACAGCGTCGACACCCTGTCACACAAGATCTTCGATACCACGCTGGCTACCCTGATGGATGTGCGCGAACGCCTTGATCCGCAGGCGATTGAGCACGCAATTGATGCTTTGACCCAAGCCCGCCGCGTCGAATTCTACGGCTTTGGTGCCTCAGGCGCGGTCGCCAGTGACGCGCAGCACAAGTTTTTCCGCCTGCAAGTATCCACTGCGGCTTATTCCGACCCGCACATGCAGGCCATGTCCGCCGTCACCCTTGGCCCTGAAGACGTCGCCGTGGCTATTTCGCAGACCGGCCGCACCAAGGATTTATTGCACTCCGCCAACCTGGTGGTAGAGACCGGCGCGACCCTGATCAGCCTCTGCCCTAGCCGCACACCGCTGGCTGAGCTGGGCCGCATTCATATCCCGATTGATGTGCCCGAAGATACCGACATCTACACGCCGCTGTCCTCGCGTATCGCCCACCTGGTGGTCATCGACGTATTGGCAATGGGCATGGCGATGCGTCGCGGTCCAGAACTGGTCAATCACCTGAAAAGTGTCAAGCGCAGCCTGCGTGGCCTGCGCCTCTCGAACAAGTCGCGCGGTGAAGTCAGCGAATAGGCGCCGCACGTGGTAACGCCAGCGAGATCAGCGTTGCCGTTATCAGTAGCCCGCAAGACCACCCCAGGCAAGCCACCAGTCCGGCGCTCTGATAGACCCACCCTGAAAGCAGCGTACCCAGTAGCCGTCCCAGGGCGTTCGACATGTAGTAAAACCCAACATCCAGTGACACGCCATCGCGCCGGGCACCGGCCACGATCAAGTAACTGTGCAGCGATGAATTGACCGCGAACACCACACCAAATAGCAGCAGCCCACCCAGCAATATCCAGACATTTGCACCCTGCCACAGCAAACCCAGGGCAATCAGTCCGGGCAGTACGCTGAGCCCTGCTACCCAGTAGGCCGCGACGCGGCCGTCCGGCAGCCTGTCTCTGCGCTCGGTGAAGCGCGGCGCCTGCGTCTGCACCAGCCCGTAACCGATCACCCAGCAAGCCATAAAACCGCCTACTTGCCAGAAGTCCCAGCCAAATACACTGCTTAGATAGACCGGCAGTGCGATCACAAACCAGACATCGCGCGCCGCAAATAGAAACAGCCTAGCCGCCGAGAGCAGGTTGATGGTTCGGCTTTTTGACAGCAGTTCACGGAACTTGGGCTTGCCACTGGCGCGCCCCAGTTCACGCTTGAGCAACCGTCGGCTGAGTAGCCAAACCAGCGCCAGCAGCAGGGCGAGCAAAAGCACCGCGCCAGCAAACCCCAGGGTTGTAAGCAGCACCCCGCCGAGAAAGAAACCCAGCCCCTTGAGCGCATTCTTCGAGCCGGTCAGCAGCGCCACCCAACGATAGAGCGCGCCCTGCTGATCATCCGGCAGCAGCAGCTTGATGCTGCTTTTTGCGCTCATCTTGTTCAGGTCCTTGGCGATGCCCGAGAGTGCCTGCGCCGCCATTACCCAAACAACAGTAAGCGCAGACGCCGGTACGGTGAGCATCAGCAAAGCAACTACCTGCAACAACAGCCCCAGATTCATAGTGCGATTCAAGCCAACACGCGCACCCAGCCAGCCGCCCAGCAGATTGGTAACCACCCCAAAAATTTCATAGAACAGAAACAACCCGGCCACCTGCAGCGGGCTATAGCCGAGCTGATGGAAGTGCAGCACAACCAGCATGCGCAAAGCGCCGTCGGTCAGGGTGAAAGCCCAATAATTGCCGGTTACGATCAGATACTGCCGCACCTCGGCGGAAAGCTGCGACAGCCACTGCATCGGTTAGCCCGCCTGCCCGACCAAGCGTGCCAGCTCGACCAAACGATTGCTGTAACCCCACTCATTGTCATACCAGCTATAGATTTTTACCTGAGTGCCGTTGACCACCATGGTGCTCAATGCATCAATAATCGAGGAGCGCGGATCGGTACGATAGTCGATGGAAACCAATGGCCGCTCCTCATAACCGAGAATGCCCTGCATAGCGCCGACCGCCGCAGCCTTGAACAGCTGGTTGACCTCCTCGACGCTGGTTTCCCGAGCTACCTCAAAGACGCAATCGGTCAGCGACGCGTTGGCCAATGGCACGCGCACGGCATGGCCATTCAGCTTGCCGCGCAACTCGGGAAATATCTCGGCAATGGCCGTCGCCGAGCCGGTGCTGGTCGGAATCAGGCTCATGCCGCACGCCCGCGCACGACGCAGATCCTTGTGCGGCTGGTCGAGAATACTCTGGGTGTTGGTCACATCATGGATGGTGGTAATAGAGCCGTGCTTGATACCCATGGCTTGGTGAATCACCTTGACTACCGGCGCCAGGCAATTGGTGGTGCAGGAGGCCGCCGTCACTATGCGATGCACCTGGGGATCAAACAGATGGTCGTTTACCCCCAGCACCACGTTCAGCACCGCGCTCTCTTTTACTGGCGCGCTGACCACCACGCGCTTCACGCCCTGATCGAGATAGCCCTGCAGCACAGCGCTGGTCTTGTTTGCGCCGCTGGCCTCAATCACCAGATCACAACCGGACCAGTCGGTATCGGCAATTGCACGATTGGCGGAGAGCGGCAAATGACGGTTGCCGATCACCAGGGCGCCCTCAGCACCCCGGGCTTCGTGATGCCAGCGGCCATGCACCGAATCGAAATTCAGCAGATGTGCGTGGGTCGCGGCGTCGCCGCCGGGATCGTTGATCTGCACAAACTCCAGCTCCGGCCAGTCCCATGCGGCGCGTAGCGCCAGTTTGCCGATACGCCCAAAGCCATTGATACCTACCTTGATGCTCATAATCTGTCTCCTGAAACGGGCAAAGAAAGCGACGCGTGCAACGACGCACTACCTTGAGTATGGACCCAATCAGTCGCAGCAGCCGGAGGGCGGCAAACGCGCAATACTCTCGGCCAGCCAAGCTACGTTGCCAGCGGCGCTGTGATCGAGCACCTCAGTAACCCAGCTCGGCAGCGTGACCGCCAATCGATAATAAACCCAGTGCCCTGCACGCCGGTCACTCAGCAAACCGGCGCTGCGCAGCAGTGCCAGGTGACGCGAGACCTTGGGCTGGCTGGCCGCAAGCGCTGCGGTGAGGTCACAGACACAGAGCTCACCGCGCTGCGCCAGCAACAGGCAGATACGTGCCCGAGTGTCATCAGCCAGGGCTTTAAACAGCACAACAGGGGTAAGGGTGGACATGGCGCACTCACAGCAGGGAATAAACACAATATACGGATTCCCATATATACGGTAAATCGTATATTTAGAGACTTCATATAAAGTTCATATAGCCAGGCCCCTGCATAGCGGCGCTCTGATCAGGCATAATTCGCTGCCTGTTACCTTTGAGGATGCCCCCATGCCCGTCGCCATGGCCCGCCATATTCTGGTTAAAACCGAAGCCGAAGCCGCCGCACTCAAGCAGCGTATTGCCGCCGGCGAAGCCTTTGATGTGCTGGCAAAGAAGCACTCCACCTGCCCATCAAAGAAACGTGGTGGCGATCTGGGTGAAGTAAGACCGGGGCAGATGGTCAAGGCGATTGACCAGATCATCTTCAAAAAGCCACTGAAAGTGGTACATGGGCCGGTAAAAACCCAGTTTGGCTATCACCTGGTGCAGGTTTTTTACCGCGACTGAGAGTCGCTACCAGGCGGATAGTGAATCAGGTCGTGGAACACCGCCGGGGCACTGGTGGGGTTACGATAGCCATGTGGCTGGTCGGCGGCAAAACGTACCGCCTCCCCCTCACCGAGGCGTTGCCAAACGCCTCGCACCAATAACTCCATCACCCCACGCACGACCACCACGTGCTCGACCACACTCTGGCTGTGCGGTTCTGACAGCCGCTCGTAGCCCGGCAGCAGGGTGAACTCGAACAGCTCGAAACCATAGCGCGCATCAAAGGGAAACAGCGGTGCCATTAACATGGCATCGGCAGTTGGCCGCTGACGCAGCGCATCGGCACTGCGCAGAGTGACGCCGCGCAGTTCGGCCGGAGCAGGCTCCAGAAAACTCGACAGCGAGGTGTCGAAACCACTGGCAATCTTCCACAGTGTCGCCACTGTCGGGCTGGACTCACCCCGCTCGATTTGCCCCAGCATGGCCTTGCTGACCCCACACTCACTGGCGGCGCGATCGAGACTCCAGCTACGATCATGGCGCAGCTGACGCAACGTATCGGCCAGATACTGATTGATTTCCTGCATGGACAGTCCGGTTATAAAAGGGGAAAACAGCTTAGCAATTTTCTTTTGTGCGTTATAGCGCACAATGCTAGCATCGGCCATTCGTGCGCTATAACGCACAGCCGCTTATCAAGGATAGTCACATGCTCAAGGCCTGGTTCAACCCGTCTCACATTGCCGCTGGCTTCATCGCCGTGCTGGTGGGTTATACCAGCTCTGCAGTGATTATCTTCCAGGCCGCCGAAGCGGCAGGCGCGTCACCGGATGAAATCAGCTCCTGGCTGTGGGCACTGGGTGTGGGCATGGCCTTCACCAGTATCGGCCTGTCGCTGCGCTATCGCTCCCCCATACTGATTGCCTGGAGCACACCGGGCGGCGCGCTGCTGGCCACCGGCTTACCGGGCTTCAGCTTGAATGAAGCCATTGGCGTATTTCTGTTCAACGCCGCGCTGATCACACTCTGCGGCCTGCTCGGCTGGTTTGATCGCATCATGCGCTTGATTCCTGCCTCACTGGCAGGCGCCATGCTGGCTGGCGTGTTGCTGCCCTTTGGCCTGAATCTGTTTGTGGCGCTGGAGCAGCAAACCCTGATGGTCGGCGCCATGCTGATCACCTACCTGCTGGGCCGCCAGTTGCTACCGCGCTACGTCGTGCCACTGGCCCTGCTGGTTGGCGTCGTCATCGCGGCGCTGGGGAGTCAGCTGCATATGGATGCGCTGGACTGGTCCATGGCGCAGCCGGTATGGACCACACCGGCTTTCTCGTTGACCGCGCTGATCGGCGTGGGTATTCCCATGTTCATCGTCACCATGGCCTCACAGAACGTCCCCGGCATGGCAGTACTGCGCGCCAACGGCTATCAGGTGCCGGCTTCTCCGCTGATGACCACGACCGGCATCACCGGGCTATTGCTGGCACCGTTCGGTGGCTACACCTTCAATCTGGCCGCCATCAGTGCGGCTATCTGTGCCGGCAAGGATGCCGATCCCGACCCTAGCCAGCGCTACCGGGCAACCATCTGGGGCGGGCTTTTCTACCTGCTGACCGGGCTATTCGGCGCCACTGTCGCCAGTCTGTTCGCCGCCTTTCCGCAGGCCCTGATCATGGCTATCGCCGGGCTGGCCCTGCTCGGCACTATTGGCAACAGCCTGGCCAGCGCCCTGCACGAAGAGTCACAGCGCGAGGCCGCCTTTCTGACTTTTCTGGTAACCGCCTCGGGCTTGTCGCTGTTCCATATCGGCAGCGCTTTCTGGGGGTTGCTGCTGGGCATGCTGGTACTGCAACTGATGCGCAGACGCGGTTAGCTCAGGAATCCTGCCTGGATTGGCTGATCACGCCGTTATGTATCTCCAGCGTCAAGGCTTCAATACGCTCACTCAGATGGTGCGTTAGCTCGGTCAGCCGGGTGTTCTGCTCCATCAGCGCGAGCAAGGCATCAGACTGCGCGGCGGCATGCTGACCGCGCTGTTCCGCCGCCTCCGCCAGTGCCTCCCGATGCTGCGCATCGGCTTGCGCCAGCGCCTTGTCGCGATCCGCCTGCCGTGTCTGCGCCAGCAGAATCAGCGGCGCGGCATAGGCTGCCTGCAGGCTGAACGCCAGGTTGAGCAGAATGAAAGGGTAAAGATCAAAGTGCACCAGCCCACTGGCGTTGATACCAATCCACAGCGCAACGATCAGCGTTTGTGCGATCAGAAAAACCGGCGTACCAAAGAAGCGGGCAAAGGCTTCTGCCTTCTGCGCGAACCAGCCATCGCCGAATACGGAGCTCAAGTGCAGACTGGCGCGGTGAAAACGCAGAGTGTGATTGGCAGCCGCTTTGGCTTGCGCTGCAGGGG
The DNA here is from genome assembly GCF_003797945.1 of Pseudomonas neustonica. Lineage (GTDB taxonomy): Bacteria > Pseudomonadota > Gammaproteobacteria > Pseudomonadales > Pseudomonadaceae > Halopseudomonas > Halopseudomonas neustonica. Next base: position 100,988 of record NZ_RKKU01000002.1, on the reverse strand, counting down.
AAGTATCTGATGACATGCTGGCACCTCAAAGACGTTTTCAGAAAAGGCTCATACGGCACACAGAATAATCTGTTCCGGCTCAACCCAGAGACTGACCTCCTCACCCGCGCTCGGCAACGCTTGATCCTGCCGCAGCGAAGCGACCAATACCGGCCCGTCTGGGAGCTGTACCTGCAGCTCTGCACCATGCTCACTCTGCGCTAGCTGCGTTACCTGTCCGTCCAGCCGGTTATCGCCAGGCCCTGTTGCTGCCAGGCAAAGCCAGGGCGCCTTGATCAGTGCGAATACCTCAGAGCCTGCACTCAGGTTCAAGCGCTCGCTACTGGTACGCGTAATCAGGGCAACCAGTGGCTGACCGCCATCGAGCTGCAGGCTGATCCGGTCGTTCAGCGCCAGCGGTTCAACCCGCACTACCCGCGCATACAGCTGGTTACGTGCACTGGTGCGCAAACGCAGGCGCTGCATTACCTGCAGATAAGGCTCCAGGCTAGTGTCCTCCGCCAGTCGCGCGAGAAATTGCTCATGCTCCTGCTGATAGCGCAAAAAAGCCGCCACCAGCTCTTCGCCCTTGGCGGTCAAGCGCGTGCCGCCACCGCCCTTGCCGCCCACCGAGCGCTCGACCAGCGGCGAGCCGGTCGCCTTATTCATCGCGTCCACCGCGTCCCAGGCGGTCTTGTAGCTCATACCCGCAGCCTTGGCCGCCTTGCTGATGGAACCGGTGTCGGCAATCTGTTGCAGCAGCTCGATACGCCCCTGCCCCGCCAGATTCTGGCCCTCATGGGCAAACCAGAGCTGTCCTTCGAGTTTCATCGATATCGCCGCTGTATTGTGTTTCGATTTGCCAAGGATATACCCGCAGACACGCCAGCACAGCCGTGCTGCGACGGATCAGTGCTTGTTATTCGTTATATAACCAATAATATAGCGGTTCGCCAAGCCATTCTTCCTATGCTATCGGAGCTACCATGCGCCATACGCTTAAGACCCTGCTGCTGTGCCTGTTGCTGCCCAGTGCCCAAGTGTTGGCAGAAGAGGTTCAAGTGGCGGTAGCAGCCAATTTCACCGCGCCCATGCAGGTCATTGCCGCAGCATTCGAGCAGGACACCGGCCATCAGGTGAAAGCCTCCTTTGGATCGACCGGTCAGTTGTATGCCCAGATAACGCATGGCGCGCCTTTCGATGTCTTTCTGGCCGCCGATGACAGCACACCAGCCAAACTAGAGAGCGAGGGCGCAACACTGGGCGGCTCACGCTTCACTTATGCTACCGGCGCCTTGGCGTTATGGTCCGCCCAGCCTGATCTAGTGGATCACTCCGGCGCCGTGCTACGCAGCGACCGCTTCCAGCACCTGGCTATCGCTAACCCCAAAACGGCGCCCTACGGTATGGCGGCCACTCAGGTCATGGCAGCGCAGGGCCTGCTTGAGCAGCTGACCCCAAGGCTGGTGGAGGGTCAGAGCATTGGACAGGCTTATCAGTTTGTCGCCAGCGGCAATGCAGAACTGGGCTTCGTCGCGCTGTCGCAGGTCTACCGCGATGGCCAACTCAGTAACGGCTCAGCCTGGCTGGTCCCGGCCGAGCTGCATGATCCCATTCACCAGGACGCGGTGATTCTCAGCAAAGCAGCAGCCAATCCTGCAGCGACAGCACTGGTCGACTATCTTCGCGGTGAACGCGCTGCCAAGATCATCCGCTCCTTCGGCTACCAGCTCTAGGGTCCTGCAGCCATGCCGCTAACCAGCGCCGACTTCGCCGCCATCTGGCTAACGCTCCAACTTGCCAGCATCACTACAGCGTTACTGTTGCTCCTCGGCACCCCGCTAGCCTGGTGGCTGGCACGTACCCGCAGCTGGTTGAAGGCGCCGATTGGCGCGCTGGTCGCGCTGCCACTGGTGCTGCCCCCTACCGTCATCGGATTCTATCTGCTGGTCGCGATGGGCCCACAGGGGCCGGTCGGTGCGTTAACGCAAAGCCTGGGGCTCGGCACTCTGCCCTTTACCTTTACCGGCCTGGTCATCGGCTCGCTGTTCTATTCGCTACCCTTCGTGGTGCAACCTATCCAGAATGCCTTTGAAGCCATAGGCACGCGGCCACTGGAAGTCGCGGCGACGCTGCGCGCCGGACCACTTGACCGGTTCTTTCACGTCGCGCTGCCGCTGGCGCGACCCGGTCTGGTAACCGCCAGCGTGCTGGGCTTCGCCCATACCATCGGCGAGTTTGGGGTGGTGCTAATGATTGGCGGTAATATTCCGGATCAGACGCGGGTGGTGTCAGTGCAGATATTCAATCACGTGGAAGCCATGGAATACGCTCAGGCACATTGGTTGGCCGCCGGTATGCTGGTGTTTTCCTTCGCCATACTGCTCACCCTGCAACGCCGTGGTCGGGTTGGCGCCCGCGCGATCAGCTAAGGAACACCTATGCTCGAAGCTCGCTTCAGCCTGTCATTGGATAGCTTCACGCTGGATGTAGAGCTTCAGCTACCGGCGCACGGGGTGACTGCGCTGTTCGGTCCCTCCGGCTCCGGCAAGACCAGCTTGCTGCGTTGTATGGCTGGTCTGGAACACCCACCACAAGGACAACTAACGCTCAATGGCGAATGCTGGCAAGACAGCCAGCGTGGTGTATTTGTCGCGCCGCACCAGCGCGCAATCGGCTATGTGTTTCAGGAGTCCAGCCTGTTTGATCACCTGAGCGTCGAAGACAATCTGCTGTTTGGCTTCAAGCGCATCGCCGCGGGTGAGCGGCGCATCAGACTGAATCAGGCGATTGAGCTACTAGGTATTGAACACCTGCTTGCGCGCATGCCCGCGCTGCTGTCGGGGGGTGAGCGGCAGCGCGTCGGGATTGCTCGCGCTCTGCTGACTAGCCCCAGCCTGCTGCTGATGGACGAACCCCTGAGTGCGCTGGATGCCCAGCGCAAAGCGGAGGTCCTGCCCTATCTGCAACGTCTGCCCGGCGAGCTACAAATACCCATCATCTATGTCAGCCACGCAATCGACGAGGTCGCACAGTTGGCTGACCATATGGTGCTGCTTGAAAACGGCCAGGCGCTGGCCAGCGGGGAGCTCAACACACTGCTACCGCGCCTGGACCTACCTTTGGCCCAGGGCGACAACGCCGGTGTGGTCATCAACGGCCTGGTCACCCACTATGATGCCGACTACCAGTTGCTCAGTCTGCAGCTGCCAAACAGCCAACTCAGCATCCGCGTCGCTCATCAACCCATTGCCCCTGGCCAACAGCTGCGGCTGCGTGTGCAAGCCCGCGATGTCAGTCTTAGCCTGAGCCAGCCGGAGCACAGCAGCATCCTCAATCTGCTTCCCGCTCAGGTTGTCGAGCTGGCTGCGGCAGACAACCCGGCACACTTGCTGGTCAGACTGGACCTGCAGGGCACACCCTTGCTGGCGCGCATCACTCGCTACTCCAGCGAGCAACTGGGTCTGTACCCAGGGCAACCAATATGGGCACAGATAAAATCAGTCGCCTTACTGGGCTGATCAGCAATGCGCTGAAAACCAGGTGATTATTTTGAATAGGGGGTGAGCCTGCAGTGCTGGCGTTAACGCCGGCTGGCCAACAACCAGCGCTGCAGACGTGCGCCATCTATCAGCTCAAGCTGACGCTCAGCGGCGAAGGCACGCGCTTCATCGCTGAACTCACCGCAGGTCACCACAAACCCTCCCACAGCGCCTTCGGTGACAATGCGGTCGAATAATTCCCGCAACGGAGTTACACCCAGCTTACTGGCGCGCCAATGCTGACAATGTGCCAGATAGCGCTCGCCCGAATGCTGCAACAGCAGGTCACAACTGGCATCGGTTGCGGTAAGAGAGGAGCCCAGTAGACGGTAGCCCTTACGACGCCAGGCTTGCTCCAACAGTTGAAAGAATGCGGGCCAAGCCATGTTATTCAGCAATGCTGCCGGATTCTGCGTCAGCACAGCGCGGCGATGGCGCAATAGCCTGAGACAATTGAATACTGCCAATAGGGCCGCAGCGACAAAAGCCAAAGGCAGCACATACTGCACAACCATAGCCAGCTGGCGGAAAAAGGGACCCGCCAGAATGCCAGCGGACTGGCTGCCAGAGAGCAGCGGAAGCGGGCTGTTGGCGTAGTGTCGCAGCACCACCCAACTGAGCAGAGCACAGCCGAGATTGGCCCAGAAAGGCAGCCGCCCGACGACAATCAGCAGGTCGGCATAGGGGAAAGTGCGTTGACTCTGGGCCATCCGTGACTCCTGAAAACAGCATCCAGCTATCTACTAATCACAATAGATCCGGTTTACGCAGCGGTAAAGGAACCACTGCTCATTCGCCATCACTTATTTGGGTGAGGCGTGCTGAGCCAAAATGGCCGTAAGCAATCCCGGAAAGCGTTCGTCCAGCTCGCCACGGCGCAACGAATTCATATGGGTGGTACCCACGCCCTTGGTGCACACCAGCCCGGCGTCGCGCAGCACCCGAAAGTGATGGGACATGCTCGACTTGGGTCGGCCGCCGTCCAGCTCGCCACAACTGGCCTCCTCAACCTCAGCCAGACGCTGCACAACGTCAAGCCGCACTGGATCACTCAAGGCGTAAAGCACGCGCTCGAGGCTGAAGTCACTTACCGGGGGATGTTTGAAAGGTCGCATAGTCGGAATCATACACAAGGCTTTACTTATGATCCATAGTTCCAATATTATCGAACAACTGAATCAACACACTCATTCATTGCTCATTTTCGGGAGCCACCATGGCTGCACTATTCCAACCCTTCACGCTAAAAGACGTAACCCTGCGTAACCGCATTGCGGTGCCACCCATGTGCCAATACTCGGCCACTGATGGCCTGGTCAACGAGTGGCATGTTGCCAATTACACCGGCATGGCACGTGGCGGCGCGGGTCTGGTTATCGTAGAAGCCACAGCGGTTTCACCCGAAGGCCGCATCACACCCGGCTGCACCGGCATTTGGAACGACCAGTTGGCCGATGCTTTCGCACCCATCGTTCGCGGTATCAAAGCCAACGGCGCAGTGCCCGGCATCCAGATTGCCCACGCCGGCCGTAAAGCCAGCGCCAATCGTCCCTGGGAAGGCGACGATCACATCGCCAGTGACGACCCGCGCAGCTGGCAGACTATCGCTCCCTCTGCCCTGCCCTTTGGCGCCAACCTGCCCAAAGTGCCAGAAGCCATGACGCTGGACGATATCGCCCGGGTAAAGAGTGACTTCGTTGCCGCCGCCAAGCGTGCGCTGGCTGTCGGCTTTGAATGGCTGGAGCTGCACTTTGCGCACGGCTACCTGGCACAGAGTTTTTTCTCCGAGCACGCTAACCAGCGTACAGACGCCTACGGCGGCAGTTTCGAGAACCGCTGTCGCTTTTTGTTGGAAACCCTGGCAGCCGTGCGTGAGGTCTGGCCAGAGAATCTGCCGCTGACCATCCGCTTTGGTGTCATCGAGTTTGACGGGCGCGATGAGCAAACGCTGAACGAGTCGATCGAACTGACACGTCAGTTCAAGGCCGCCGGCATGGACATGATGAGCGTCAGCATGGGCTTCGACACACCCAAGGCCAACATCCCCTGGGCACCCGCCTTTATGGGCCCCATCGCCAAACGAGTCCGCGATGAAGCTGGCGTGCCGGTATCCTCCGCCTGGGGCTTTGGTGAACCGCACATCGCCGAGAAGGCCGTGCAGGATGGCCAGCTGGACCTGGTCATGGTTGGCAAGGCGCATCTGGCCAACCCACACTGGACCTATCAGGCGGCCCGTGAGCTGAAGATCGACAAGCCATCCTGGACCTTGCCAGCGCCCTACGCGCATTGGCTTGAGCGCTACTGATAACTGATCTGGAGCCGGCCTATAGACATCCTGGCTGGCTCCATCTACTTTTTTCCTACGCTCATATCAGCACTTAATGCCGACATGAGCCCAACCGAAAAGAAGCAACTGCCCACATGCCAATTAGTCTAGTCTGGGCACTTCAGTTATTCACCAGGAGCAGCCCATGTCTGACCCCTATTATTACGAGACGAGTAAGGGCCACGGCCTGCCCCACGACCCCTTCAATGCTATCGTCGGGCCCCGGCCGATCGGCTGGATTTCCAGTCAGGACAGCGCCGGCAACCTGAATCTTGCCCCATACAGTTTCTTCAATGCATTCAATTACATACCGCCGATCATTGGATTCTCCAGCATTGGCCGAAAAGACAGCCTGAACAACATCGAACAGACGCGCGAGTTTGTCTGGAATCTGGCGACACTGCCGCTGGCCGAGGCGATGAATCAAAGCTGCGCAGCGGTCGCGCCGGACGTAGATGAATTCGCTCTGAGTGGTCTGACCGCAGCACCCTCGCGCCTGATAAAACCGCCACGTGTGGCCGAAAGCCCCGTCAGTTTTGAATGCCGCATGACGCAGATCATTCAGCTCCAGACCAGCGAAGGCCAACAGGTTGAGAGTTGGCTGGTCCTCGGCGAAGTGGTTGCCGTACATATCGCCCGGCATCTGCTGGTAGAGGGCGTGTACGATACTGCCGCAGCGCAGCCTATTCTGCGTGGCGGTGGTCCGGCGGACTACTTCAGTATTGGACCGGAAGCGTTATTTAAAATGCACCGCCCACAATAAACTCATAGCGCCCAAATGTAAGTTAAGAAGCCCTGCTCGCGGACAAAACCGACTGACTCATACAATCGTTGCGCAGTCAGGTTATCCACCGCGGTCTCCAGCGTCAGGCTGGTGCGACCACTGTCCAGCGCCTGCTCACGAGCAGCTAACAGCAACGCCCGACCCACGCCCTGGCCGCGTGCCGAGGGCGCTGTGAACAGATCACTGAGCAGATAGCTCGCGGCACAGTCAATGGACGAGAAGCTCGGGTAAAGCTGGGCAAAGCCAAGCGCTTCGCCCGCGCTGGATCGCGCTAAAAGAATCAGCGAATCGCCTTGCACCAGCCGCGCCTGGATAAACGCGGTGGCGCGTGGCAGATCGTCCTCCTGCTGGTAGAACTGACGGTACTGGTTGAACAAATCGGCCACATCCGGCAGTGCCGTCAAATCGGCTGAAACGAGGGTTACAGGCATGGCGTTGTCTCCGCGATAATTGGCTCTGAGAGTATCAGCGTGGGGGGCACCGGCAAAGCAATCAGCACCCAGCCAGACGTGCGGCCCTGTCGCTCGCGCGGCACAACCAGTACAATGCGCCGCCCGCCTGATCAGGCGCGCTCATTCATCTTTTACCTCCGGCAGGACTGTCCCTTGATCTCCACCGCCAATATCACCATGCAATTCGGCGCCAAGCCGCTGTTCGAGAACGTTTCCGTCAAATTCAACAATGGCAACCGTTACGGCCTTATCGGCGCCAATGGCTGCGGAAAGTCGACGTTCATGAAAATTCTCGGCGGCGAACTGGAGCCTTCCGGTGGCCAGGTCATGCTCGATCAGAACGTACGTCTGGGTAAACTGCGCCAGAACCAGTTTGCCTACGAAGACTTCAGCGTGATCGACACCGTGATCATGGGCCACGAAGAGTTGTGGAAAGTTAAGGCCGAACGCGACCGCATCTACTCGCTAGCGGAAATGAGCGAAGAAGACGGGATGAAGGTCGGCGAACTGGAAGGTGAATTCGCCGAAATGGACGGCTATACCGCCGAGTCCCGCGCTGGCGAACTATTGCTGGGCCTGGGTATTCCGCTGGAACAACACTTCGGCCCGATGAGCGAAGTCGCACCTGGCTGGAAACTCCGCGTGCTGCTGGCCCAAGCGCTGTTTTCCGATCCGGACGTGCTATTGCTGGATGAGCCAACCAACCACCTGGACATCAACACCATCCGCTGGCTGGAAACCATTCTCACGGCGCGCAGCAGCACCATGATCATCATTTCCCACGACCGCCACTTCCTCAACAGCGTATGCACCCACATGGCGGATCTGGACTACGGCGAGCTGCGCCTGTTCCCCGGCAACTACGACGAATACATGACCGCAGCGACCCAGTCGCGCGAGCGCCTGCTGTCAGACAACGCCAAGAAAAAAGCGCAGATTGCCGAGCTGCAAACCTTCGTCAGCCGCTTCTCAGCGAACGCCTCCAAGGCCAAACAGGCGACCAGCCGCGCCAAGCAGATCGACAAGATTCAGCTCGACGAGGTCAAGCCGTCCAGCCGTATCAGCCCTTTCATTCGCTTTGATCAGAACAAGAAGCTGCATCGTCAGGCCGTCACGCTGGAAAATGTCAGCCAGGGCTACGATGGCGAAGTCCTGTTCAAGAATCTGGGCCTGCAGATTGAGGCGGGTGAACGAGTCGCCATCATCGGCCCCAACGGCATCGGTAAAACCACCCTGCTGCGCACTCTGGTCGGTGAAATGGAACCGATGAAAGGTGAGGTCAAGTGGGCAGAAAGTGCCGATGTTGGCTACTTTGCTCAGGATCACGCCGACGACTTCAAATACGACTACACCCTGTTCGACTGGATGTCGCAGTGGACCCAGGGCGGCGAACAACTGGTGCGCGGCACACTCGGTCGCATGCTGTTCTCCAACGATGACATCCTGAAATCAGTGAAAGTAATCTCAGGTGGTGAGCAGGGCCGCATGCTGTTCGGCAAAATGATCCTGCAAAAAGCCAACGTCATGCTGATGGACGAGCCGACCAACCACTTGGATATGGAATCGATTGAGGCACTAAACCTGGCGCTGGAAAACTTCCCCGGCACCCTGGTTTTCGTCAGCCATGACCGTGAGTTCGTTAGCTCACTGGCGACGCGCATCATCGAGTTGTCGGAGGACGGCATAACCGACTTCTCCGGCACCTACGACGACTACCTGCGCAGCCAGGGCGTGGTTTTTTAACCCGCCCATCTTTCTCCCTCAGCACGGCGGCGGCCTTGGGTCGCCCGCCAAGCGCCGAAGCTAGCCCGCCAGCACCGCTCTCAGCAGCTCACCATCAAGCACTAGGTGGTCGAACCAGAACACTTGGTGCACCAGCACAATAAGCCAGAAAACCGTTTGAAAAGAGGCCTTGCGTGTCTTGTGGCGAAAGACCTGCTGCGCTATCAAGGCGCCGGGCCAACCGCCGAGCAGTTCGGTTATATGCAAGGTATTTTCCGGAGTGCGCCAGCGGCCGATTTCGGCGCTGCGCTTGTCGATCGCGTATTGCACGAAACTGGCAATACTGACCAGCAGATAGACCGCCAGCGGCCAGACAATCGCCTGCTTGCTCAACATACTGATGGCACCCAGCAGCGGTAGCGCGCAAAGCAACGCCAGTATCAGCAACTTGAGTGGCAGTTGGCGAACCGTGCCAGCATGGCTTGCTGGGCGCCGCTTTGGTGTTTTTGCCTTGCGTGGAGTGGCTACCGATGCAGGCTTGCGCCCGGTACGAGACGTCGCTGCGGCTGCTGGTTTACGCCGAATCGCCGGGCGATCCAGGCTTAGCCCTTCGCCGCGCATGTGTTCGGCTCGCGGGCGGCCCCGCTCATCCTGCCCGGCAACAAAAAAGACCGGCATACCCACCACCGGGCGCGCATCACCGCGCATCGCCGAGATATGCACAAAGACGCGCTCACCTGCGCGTTCGGGTTGAATAAAACCAAAGCCCTTGTCGTCGTTCCAGCTGATCAGCTCGCCTCGCTGCTCCATACCTGTCCTTCCCTGAGATCAAGGTTGGCAGTATACCCGAGACGTTGTGGTCGACTAGTCGCGCGCGGTCGCCGCGCCCGCTATCTGCCAAAGTCGCGCCAGGTCCGCTGCCCTGGCGGCAAGCTGGGCGCCGGCATCCTGCATTGCCTGCTCCAGGGTCAGCGGGCCGGGAGCCAGGCTGAAGGCAGCGCCGATGCCCTCAGCGTACAAGCGTTGGTAGCCCTCGCCCAGACTACCCGCCAGTGCGATCACCGGCACGCCGGCACTGCGCGCCAGGCGTGCAACGCCAACCGGCGTCTTGCCATGCAGGCTCTGACCATCCAGCCGCCCCTCACCGGTAATCACCAGATCGGCGTCGCGCAGCATCTGCGCCAGTCCGCACAGCTCGGCCACCAGCTCAACGCCGGGACGAAACTGCGCCTTGAGTACCGCTTTGGCAGCAAAGCCCAGTCCGCCGGCGGCGCCGACACCAGGGTGATAACGCACATCATCACCCAGCGTTGCAGCCATCACATCAGCAAAGTGCGCCAACGCGCGGTCCAGTTGTGCTACCTGCAGCGGAGTTGCGCCCTTTTGCGGGCCAAAGATGGCCGAGGCGCCCTTGGGTCCGCAGAGGGGATTATCCACATCCGCGGCCACCATCACCTCAACCTGCGCCAGACGTGTGTCCAACCCGGTCAGGTCAATGTGTTGCAGCCGCGCCAGCGCCGCACCACCGGGCGCCAGCTCGTTACCATCAGCGCCCAGAAAGCGCACACCCAGCGCCTGCAGCAAACCCGCGCCAGCATCATTGGTCGCACTCCCGCCCAGCCCCAGCACGATGCGCCGCGCACCGGCATCAAGCGCCGCGCGAATCAACTCGCCGGTGCCATAACTGCTGGCCAGACGCACGTCACGTTCGGCTGCCGGGACCAGGTGCAGACCGCTGGCTGCCGCCATTTCAATCATTGCCTGCTGATCCGGCAACCAGCCCCAGTGCGCCTGCACCGGAGCGCCAAGCGGGCCCGCAACCGTGCACTCGCGCCGCTCACCGGTGGTCACCGCCAGCACTGCATCGACGGTACCTTCACCGCCGTCGGCCATCGGACAGCACAGCACCTCTGCATCGGGATAAACCCGCAACCAGCCACTAGCAATGGCTTGCGCGACCGCGCTGGCAGAAAGGCTTTCCTTGAACGAATCCGGAGCAATAACCAATTTCATCAGAGCAACACCAAGCTGAGCAGCCAAACGGTGATGATGCCGGCAATGCCCTGCATCAACGTACCCATGGTCTGCGCTTTATAAGCGGTACTCACGCTCATGCGACTGAACTGCGTAACCACCCAGAAGAAGCTGTCGTTGGCGTGCGAAACCGTCATCGCACCCGCGCCGATAGCCATGACACAGAGCACCCGACCCATTTCACTGTCGAGCCCGAGCTGGCCAAGCAGCGGCGCAACCAATGCCGAGGTGGTGACCAGCGCGACGGTAGTTGAGCCCTGCGCTGACTTGAGCGCAGCAGATACGATGAACGGCATGAACAGACCAATCCCCAGCGCCGACAGGGTAGCGCCCAGGTAATCACCCAGCGGGGTAATCTTCAGCATGGCGCCGAAAGCACCGCCAGCACCGGTGATCAGCAGGATAGGCGCAGCGGCCTGAATGCCTTCAACCACGCGCTCGTGAAACTCTTCACGCTTGTTATCCGAACGCAATAGGGTGCACGCCAGACCCAAGCCGACAGCCAGCGCCACCACCGGTTGACCAAGGAAGGCCAATACGGTGTACAGAATACCTTCACCCACCGGCTTCGCTGGCAGGTTGGCCAGGGTACCAAGACAGATCAGGCCAATCGGCAGGAAGATGGGGGCAAAAGCCTTGGTGGCACTGGGCAGTACACCGTATTTGGCGCGAATCTGCTCGTAGTCTTCGCTATCCATCACGTGGGTACCGTTATCTACCAGCTCAATGTCCTTACCGATAAAGCGGTTGGCCCAGAGCATCCCCGCCAACGCGGTTACCATGGAAACCACCAGACCTACCAGAATCACCAGACCCAGGTTGTTCTCCAAACCCAGGTTGCCGGCTGCGGCAATTGGGCCAGGGGTCGGCGGTACAAAAGTGTGGGAAGCATAAAGCCCGGTCGCCAGCGCCACGCTCATAGCGATCACCGAGATTTTCATACGCGCTGCCAGCGCATTTTTCAGCGAGTTGAGAATCACGTAACCGGAATCGCAGAACACCGGGATCGATACCAGATAGCCGATGATCGACATAGTTAGCGTCGGGAAACGCTCCCCCAGCAGCTTGATCACAGTTTCTGCCATGGTGATGGCAGCCCCGCTTCGCTCCAGAATCACGCCGATAATGGTACCGAGCGCAATGACAATACCAATATAACCGAGGATACCGCCAAAGCCCGCGGTGATCGTTTTGACGATCTCCATGGTCGGCACCTGGTAGGCGAAGCCGGCGAGCAGCGCAGCTCCGAGCAAGGCAAGAAAGGGATGTAGTTTAAGTCGGGCGGTAGCCAATACGATAAACGCGATCAGGGCGACCAGAATCAGGACGAGGCCCATGGCTGAACTCCTTTTTATTGTGTGTGCCGGTATGGGTGAGAGGGCTATAACCGCCATTGGGCGGAGCCAAGAGAGCATTGTTGCCCACTCGCAAGACAATTACCCTATGCATTCGCACAACATACTTGGCTAATTAATGCGCCCTATATGGGCATCTGCACAGCCTCAATCATCCTACCGCTCTGGCAAAAGCGAGAGTCCGATGCTCAAAAGCACGCGGTGCGCCATCAAGTCGAGATTTAATCCGGTAATCTCGGCGATGCGTTCCAGACGATAGCGCAAGCTGTTGCGGTGAATTGCCAGCGCCGCGGCGCAACTCTGGGCATGACCGTTATGCGCCAACCAGACCCGCAAGGTCAGCAGCAACTGGCCATTGCTGTCCGCCTGCCGCAACAGCTCAAGGGGTGCCAGCAACTGAGACACGGTCCAGGAAGGCTGCAAGTGATGCAGCAGCACCGCCAAGCGGTAGTCACTCAACCGAATCAAGCGCTCTGATAGGCGCAGGTCCTGGGCGTAATCGCGTAAATTGAGCAAGGCTTCGGTCGCTTCGCGCAAGTCCGCAAGATTGCCGACCGCCTCAGCCAGCAACAAGCGACCCACCGGCCAATCACGTTTGTCGACCTGTTCCAACCAGCTCAATTTGGGCGCGTGAGACTTGCCGCTGCGCAGCCAGAGCACATCGTGCAGGCCCAACGGGAGCAAGATGTCAGCGGGATGCCGCGCGCGCATCTGGGTAACCAGTTGCCCCTGCGCGTGCTGGTGATCCGTCTCCGGTGACAGCGATATAACGCAGGGCTGCAGCGGCCAGCGCCAGCGCATACGCAGGCGCTCGGCATCCTCTAGCAGACTGCTGACCGGATAACTGCAATCCAGCAAATTAACCAGCCAGGCCTCCTGCTGCTGACCGCGCCAATGTTGCTCAGCCTGCAACACCCGCTGCTCGACCAGCATCTCGGCAGTCATACGCAGTAGCTCGGCAAAGGGTTTAACCTGGGCCGGATCACCCGTGATACCGAGCACACCGACCAGCCTGCCGGCGTGCAGCAACGGCAGATTGATCCCCGGCTTGACCCCTTGCAAACACGCTGCCGCCTGCTCATCCAGCGCCACTACCCGCTGGTTAGCGAGTACCAGCTGTGCGCCTTCATGCCGAGTATCGATACGGCTGCTGTCGCCACTGCCAATAATCAGACCCTGGCGGTCCATCACGTTAATGTTATAGGGAAGGATCGCCATGGCACGATCAACAATGTCCTGCGCCAGGTGCCGGTCCAGTTCGAACATCCGCTACTCCTCATTAGTCGACAGACGGTGTTTTGCTGTCATAAACACGTCATGGCCTCTGCTTCATCATAGCTCCCGTTGCCAGATATTCACTGATACGGGAAATAGCCCCATGGCCCTGAATCCAGATTACCTTAGTGACAGCAGCTCCAGTAATAACGTGCGACGCGAGCGGCGACGCCAGGAAGACAAGCGACGCATGTCATACCGCCGAGCCATCGAAGACTACCGCGAAAGCCAGAGCCTGCAGGCGAGCGTCTGCGACTTTCCCGAGCTACTGGGTCATACCGATGACCACCGCTCGCAACGACTGCAATAGCTCGCGGCGTATACGCCACACGCTAAGCAAGCGCTCTGACTATTCAGGTTGAGTGCTAAGGTTCAAAAGGCTCCGCGAGCTGCCGAATCAGCGCCCTTTCCTCGCGCAAAAAGCCAAGAAAGGCCTCGGCAACCGGACTCAGACGCTTGCCCCTGGCGTGCACCGCACACCAGCTGCGCATCAGCGGCAGCTCGGCTATGTTCAGGCAAACCAGTTCGCCGTGTCGGATAAAGGGTGCCGCTGCGTGCCCCGGCACCATGGCCACACCCAGCCCGGCAATTGCCCCTTGCACCAGCGCTTCGGTCGAGCCCAGCTGCATCACCTGCTGCAGATGCACTCGCTTGAGCTGCAAAAACTCATCGCAGGCTTTACGAATACCGGAGCCCGCCTCGCGCTGCAGTACCATCTCGGCTTCCAGCGTGGACAGCGGCAGCTGCTGCTGACCCGCCAGCGGATGATCCGGCGCGGCGACCGCGACAATCGGATTATTCAGAACCGGGAAGAATTCCAGCGCTCGATCCTCCGGCACCAGCCCCATCAAGACCACATCATCACGGTTATCAGCCAAGCGCTGAATAATCTGGGCGCGACTGGCTACCTCGACACGAAAACTGATATCCGGAAAGCGTTGCCGAAAGGCGGCCAGCACATGTGGTAATACATACTGAATGCTGCTCGCCGCGGCCAGCCGCAACTCGCCACGCAGGCTGCCCTGCAGGCTGGACAGGTTCATCTCCAGACTATCGAGACGATCAAAGATATCGTCACTGGCACTGATCAAGGATTCGGCCGCCTCAGTCAAATAGAGCTTACGTCCAACATACTCAAATAGCGGCAGGCCGACCTGCTCTTCCAACTGACGAATCTGCAGACTGACTGCCGGCTGGGTCAACGACATGGCCTCAGCCGCGCGGCTATACGAACGACTTTCGCAGACCGCACGAAACACCTGCAACTGGCGCAACGTCATTCGCAGTAAGGACTTACGCATGATGGTCTAACCTGATTGATGGATTAAAAGAGACCGCAACGGGCCCGCAGCCCACGAAAATAATGGCTCAAAGCTTATCTATAAGCAATTACTTATAGATAAGCCAAATATTATTCATTTCACATGCGCCGGCAACGCGCCTAGGGTAACTGGAGAAATATTTTGCAATGTATTACCCGCCGGCCACGCACCGGCGCGGTGATACGCAAACGTTTTCGAGCAACCACTCGATCACCACCACGAGGAAAGCGTACGTGATCAAGAAAATTCTGATTGCCAACCGCGGCGAGATTGCGGTTCGCATCATTCGCGCCTGTGCAGAGATGGGCATTACTTCGGTCGCGGTTTACACCGACGCAGACCGCTACGCCCTGCACGTCAAACGTGCCGACGAATCCTACAATGTGGGCAGTGATCCCCTGGCGGGCTATCTGAACCCACGCCAACTGGTCAACCTGGCCGTCGAAACCGGTTGTGATGCACTGCATCCCGGTTACGGCTTCCTCTCTGAGAATGCTGAGCTGGCGCACATCTGCAAAGAGCGCGGCATCAAGTTTATTGGCCCCTCAGGTGATGTCATTACCCGCATGGGCGACAAGACCCAGGCCCGCCGCAGCATGATCGCTGCAGGTGTACCCGTTACTCCCGGCACCGAAGATAACCTGGCCGATATGGCCGAAGCGCTGCGCGAAGCCGAGCGTGTGGGTTACCCGGTGATGCTCAAGGCAACCTCCGGTGGGGGCGGTCGCGGTATTCGTCGCTGCAACGACAAGGCCGAACTCGAACAGGCATGGCCACGGGTTATTTCCGAGGCTACCAAGGCCTTCGGCTCGGCGGACATCTTCCTTGAGAAGTGCATCGTCAATCCCAAGCACATCGAGGCGCAGATCCTCGCCGACAGTCACGGCAACACCGTGCACCTGTTCGAGCGTGACTGCTCAATCCAGCGGCGCAACCAGAAGCTGATCGAGATCGCACCCAGCCCGCAGCTAACGCCGGAACAGCGCGCCTATATCGGCGATCTGGCAGTGAAAGCGGCGCAGGCGGTGGGTTACGAGAACGCCGGCACGGTGGAGTTTCTGCTCGCCGAAGGCGAAGTGTATTTCATGGAAATGAATACCCGCGTTCAGGTCGAGCACACCATTACCGAGCAGATCACCGGCATCGACGTAGTGCGCGAACAGATCCGCATTGCTTCGGGCCTGCCGCTGTCGATCAAGCAGGAAGATATTCACCACCAAGGCTTTGCCATTCAGTTCCGTATCAACGCCGAGGACCCGAAGAACAACTTCTTCCCCTCCTTCGGCAAGATTACCCGCTACTACGCCCCTGGTGGCCCCGGTGTGCGGGTGGATACGGCAATTTACACCGGCTACACCATTCCGCCGAACTTCGATTCCATGTGTTTGAAGCTGATTGTCTGGGCGCTGACCTGGGAAGAGGCGATGGATCGTGGCCTGCGTGCGCTGGATGACATGCGTCTGCAGGGCGTGAAGACCACCACGCCCTACTACCAGGAAATTCTGCGCAATGACGAATTTCGTAGCGGCGTGTTCAACACCAGCTTCGTTGAAGCGCACCCGGAACTGCTGAACTATTCAGTAAAACGCAAACCCGAAGAATTGGCCCTGGCCATCGCTACCGCGATTGCTGCGCACGCCGGACTATGACACTAGCGGCAAGCTTCAAGCAGCAAGCCATAAGCGATACCGCTTGCAGCTTGGCGCTTGAAGCTTGCAGCTGATGAGGAACAGATAATGAGCACCACACGTAAAATCACCGTAACCGATACCGTACTGCGCGACGCCCACCAATCGCTGTTGGCCACCCGTCTGCGTACCGAAGATATGCTGCCCATTTGTGACAATCTTGATCAGGTTGGCTACTGGTCGCTGGAAGTCTGGGGCGGCGCGACCTTTGACGCCTGTGTGCGCTTCCTCAAGGAAGATCCTTGGGAGCGCCTGCGCCAGCTGCGCGCGGCTTTACCGAATACCCGTTTGCAGATGCTGCTGCGTGGCCAGAACCTGCTCGGCTATCGCCATTACAGCGATGACGTCGTTCGCGCCTTCGTCGCCAAGGCGGCCGCCAACGGCATCGACGTTTTCCGCATCTTTGATGCCATGAATGATGTGCGCAACCTGCGCGTCGCTATCGAAGCAGTAAAAGCCGCCGGCAAGCATGCCCAGGGCACCATCGCCTACACCACCAGCCCGGTGCATACGGTCAAAGCCTTTGTTAAACAAGCCCAGGCCATGGCCGAGATGGGCGTCGACTCCATCGCCATCAAGGACATGGCCGGCCTGCTGACTCCCTTCGCAACCGGTGAGCTGGTGAAAGCACTAAAAGCCGAACTCGACCTGCCGGTGTTCATCCACTCGCACGATACCGCTGGTCTGGCTGCCATGTGTCAGCTCAAGGCAATCGAGAGCGGCGCCGACCATATCGACACCGCTATCTCCTCCATGGCCTGGGGCACCAGCCATCCGGGCACCGAATCCATGGTTGCCGCACTCAAGGGCACCGAATTCGACACCGGTCTGGATCTGGAGCTGCTGCAGGAAATCGGCATGTACTTCCACGCCGTACGCAAGAAGTACCACCAGTACGAGAGTGAGTTCACCGGCGTCGATACCCGCGTACAGGTCAACCAGGTACCAGGCGGCATGATGTCCAACCTGGCTAACCAGCTGAAAGAACAAGGCGCACTGGACCGCATTCAGGACGTATTCGCGGAAATCCCTCGGGTGCGTGAAGACCTTGGCTTTCCCCCGTTGGTGACGCCAACGTCGCAGATTGTTGGCACCCAGGCGGTGTTCAACGTGCTGGCCGGCGAGCGTTACAAGACCATCACCAACGAAGTTAAACTCTACCTGCAGGGTCGTTACGGTCAGGCACCTGGCAAGATCAACCAGAAACTGCAGCGTCAGGCCATCGGCGGCGAAGATGTTATCGACGTGCGCCCGGCAGATCTGATCAAGCCAGAAATGGACCGTCTGCGCGGCGAAGTCGGCGAGCTGGCAAAAACCGAAGAAGACGTGCTTACCTACGCGATGTTCCCGGATATCGGGCGCAAATTCCTTGAAGAACGCGAAGCCGGCACACTCAAGCCGGAAGTACTGCTGCCACCGCCGGGCGAAAGTGCACCCGCCGCCAGCAGCGAAGGCGTACCGACCGAGTTCATCATCGATGTACACGGCGAGTCCTACCGCGTGGATATCACCGGTGTCAGCGTCAAAGGTGATGGCAAACGTCACTTCTACCTGAGCATGGATGGCATGCCGGAAGAAGCCGTTTTTGAGCCGCTCAACGCCTTCGTCGGCGACGGCGGAAGCAAGCGCAAGCAGGCCAGTGAGCCGGGCCATGTGACCACCAGCATGCCGGGTAACGTGGTGGATGTGTTGGTCGCGGTTGGCGATACCGTAAAAGCCGGTCAGGCGGTACTGGTTAGCGAAGCCATGAAAATGGAAAGTGAGATCCAGGCAGCCATTGGCGGCACCGTAAAAGCGGTCAATGTAGCCAAAGGTGATCGCGTCAATCCCGGCGAGATCCTGATCGAAATCGAAGCCTGATTCGTCAGCAATATGGCCGGCGATGATACCGGCAACCCGAGAGCGGCACCGGCAACGCTGTAACGCTGGTGCCGTTTGACAGACACTGATCGTCTACCTGTACAGCCCAACCTGATGATTGAGACTGCGACATGAATAACGACCCGAAAAAAACCGAAACTGCCGAAGAAGCGTTGCAGCAGATTGTTGACGGCTTCAACCGGTTTCGCCACGAGGTTTACCCCGAGCAACAGGAACTGTTCAAGAAACTCGCGTTTGAACAGACTCCACGCGCCATGTTTATTACCTGTGCCGACTCACGTGTTGCTCCCGAGCTGATCACCCAAAGCGCCCCAGGTGACCTCTTTGTCTCGCGTAACGTAGGCAACGTCGTACCGCCCTATGGACAGATGATGGGCGGCGTTTCTACCGCCATCGAGTTTGCGGTCGCGGCCCTCGGCGTGCATCACATCATCGTCTGCGGCCACTCCGACTGCGGCGCGATGAAAGCCGTACTCGACCCCGCCCAGCTTGAAGCCCTGCCCACGGTGAAATCCTGGCTGCGTCACGCGGAAGTCGCCAAGATCGTGGTAGAAGACAACTGCGGCTGCGGCGATGACAAACTCAGCATGTTGACCGAAGAAAACGTGGTGGCCCAGCTACAGCATTTGGCTACGCATCCCTCGGTCGCCTCCCGCCTCGCCCGTGGCGAGCTGTTTATCCACGGCTGGGTCTACGATATCGAAACAGCCCAGATCCGCGCCTATGATGCAGATACCGGCGAGTTTCGCGAGATCGGCGACGGCCCCATACCTATGGCTACGCCACGTGCACGCTACCCGGTATCACCCAAGCGCTGACATAGCAGCCGCAGGCTAGGTGTCTGCGGCTTAGCCGGTTCAGAGGTTACGTAGATAAGCGTTAATGAAGTCGCCCTGATTGGGCGCGTTGCGCTCGGTACTGAACAACATTGCGCCGCCCTCATGACGCAACTTCAACTCGTCACCAAAGGTGCAGTTGACGGTCTGAATAGTCGCTGCCTTGGTCTTGAAGTCGGCGTCCGCACGGCAAATGCTTGCCATCTGGCTGACCACCTCGCCGCAGTAACCGGCAATACTCAGCTGCTGTAGCTGCTCATCACTAATCTGCGACCAATACACCTCGGTGCTGACCGTGCTACCGCAGTCCTGCTGGGCCTCAGCGTCCTTGGCGGCCAGCGCGGCTGTTGCATCCTGCTGATGCACTGCGCGCTTGAACCTGGCCAGTTCGGCGTGCACGCCATCACTGTATTGCTGCTCATATAGCGCCTCCAACGCCTGTGGCCTGACGCTCTTGGCCAAATCGCTATCCGGCACCAGCGACTGCTCGCCTTCACCTGGCAGGTAGAGGAAGTACTGCTCACGACCCCAGTCTTCGCGCTTGACCACCAGGGCTCGCTGCTCACCGTCATAGGTTGTGCGATAGGCCAGCGTTTTCTGTCCTCGATCCTGCACTTGCGTCAGAAACACCACCTCATCAATCGGGCTGTTGACGCCGGTTACCTGCAACAGCGCCTGGTCACCATCGGCACTGGGCGCCAGCTGGACCTGTAATCCACGCTCACCACTGAATGCCAACGGATACTTGGCGAGTTCAAGCGCACTGACCGGCACACTGAGTAGGCCTGCCGATACCAACATCCAGGTACGACGCATGGGGCTATTCCTTTAAGTTCATGTGTATTTTGACCAACTGGTCCACTCCGGGAATTGTGCCTGTATGCACTCGGCCTTGCCAGACTGCGCCGATAAAAGCCGTCCGGTTCGTGGTGCAGTCACTATCCCGCGCAGGCTTGGATTCTGTATTGCCCCCAATCGGGTTATACTCCAGCACTAGATTCTATTTTTCAGGCCGAGCGGCTTCAGCGCTGCATGGTCTGTGTTCTCCAAGCCACGTCAGTTCTCTGCCGTGGCTTGTTGGTTTTTACCGCCAGCAGGCGGCAACACTGAGCGAGGCACAAAACAGATGAGCGCACTGGTTGGCGTGATCATGGGCTCCAAGTCCGACTGGTCCACCCTGAGCCATACGGCCGATATGCTGGATCAACTGGGCATTCCCTACGAAGTAAAGGTAGTGTCTGCGCACCGCACCCCTGACCTGCTGTTCCAGTACGCTGAAGAAGCAGCTGGCAAGGGTATTGAGGTGATCATCGCTGGTGCTGGCGGCGCGGCCCACCTGCCAGGCATGTGCGCGGCCAAGACCCACTTGCCCGTGCTTGGCGTGCCAGTCCAATCCTCCATGCTGTCCGGCGTTGATTCTCTGCTCTCCATCGTGCAGATGCCCGCTGGCGTGCCGGTCGCAACCCTGGCTATCGGTAAAGCCGGTGCGGTCAATGCGGCTTTGTTGTCGGCTAGCATTCTTGGCGGCAAGCACCCCGAGTTCAGCCAGGCGCTACAGGACTTTCGCGCCCAACAAACTGAAAACGTGCTGAGCAACGCAGACCCGCGTCAGGCCTGAGGAATCGACTATGAAAATCGGCGTAATCGGTGGTGGTCAACTCGGTCGTATGCTGGCCTTGGCCGGCACCCCGCTGGGCCAGCAATTTGCTTTTCTTGATCCGGCGCCAGATGCCTGTGCGCAGGCGCTGGGCGAACATATCCGCGCTGATTACAGCGACCAGGATCACCTGCGCCAGCTGGCTGAAGAAGTCGATCTGGTTACCTTCGAGTTTGAAAGCGTGCCTGCAGAAACCGTCGCCTTTCTCTCGCAGTTCGTGCCGGTTTATCCAAATGCCGAGTCACTGCGCATCGCCCGTGACCGCTGGTTCGAGAAGTCGATGTTCCAGGACCTGGGCATCCCTACCCCCGACTTTTCCGACATCCAGTCCCAAGCGGATCTGGACACAGCAGTAAAGCGGATAGGGCTGCCAGCCGTTATGAAAACCCGCACCCTGGGTTACGATGGCAAGGGCCAGAAAGTTTTGCGCCAGCCTGACGATGTTGCCGGCGCCTTTGCCGAGCTGGGCAGCGTGCCCTGCATTCTCGAAGGCTTTGTGCCATTCACCGGTGAAGTGTCGCTGATCGCCGTGCGTGCCCGCGACGGAGAGACCCGCTTTTACCCGCTGGTGCACAACAACCACGAGAACGGCATCCTCAAGCTGTCGATCGCCAGCACCGCGCACCCGCTGCAAGCGCAGGCCGAAAGCTACGTGAGCAAGGTGCTCGATAAACTGGACTACGTTGGCGTCATGGCCTTCGAGTTCTTTGAAGTCGACGGCGGCCTGAAAGCCAATGAGATTGCACCGCGCGTGCACAACTCTGGTCACTGGACCATTGAAGGCAGCGAATGCAGCCAGTTCGAAAACCACCTGCGCGCCATCGCCGGATTGCCACTGGGCTCCACCGCTACCCTGGGCGAAGCCGCGATGCTGAACTTCATTGGTGAAGTGCCGGAAGCGAGCAAGGTAACGGCTATCGAGCAATGCCATTTGCATCACTACGGCAAGGCCTTCAAGGCCGGCCGCAAGGTGGGCCACGCCACGCTGCGTTGTGCTGATATGACTACTTTGAAGGGTCGGATTGCTGAGGTTGAGGCGCTGATCAAGGGCTGATCATCCCGGCAGTGAGAAAGGCGCAGCATGCGAGTGTTGCGCCTTTTTTGTTGACGCTTGCGCGCAGGTTTTTAGACATAGCTTTTCAGATACTGGATAGTCAGCCTTTCGCCTTTTTGGCGAGCCAAGGGGGGCTGCTTGCCCAGCCCCCCTTAGCGATCCCCCGGGGCACCCGACTACGCGGCCCTTCGGGTTCGCTGCGTTGCTCGGCCTGACGGGGCCCTGCGGAACTCGTCGCTGCGCTCCTCAGGCTAGGCGCCCCCAACATTCCTCGGGCTTTCTCCCGCCAGTCCTGCGCTACTCGCCCGCGTAAACGGGACAAATACATGTACCCGCTTCACCATTTTTAACAAAGCTAGAGCCGTTTAAAAATCAATACAAATACACGGGGCAACTCCCCGTCTGCGTGGGCGAGTAGCGCAGAGCTACCGGGAAAAAGGCGCGCGCGGTGTCTGAGCGAAGCGAGTTTGCGCGTGTCCCCGGTAGATCGAGCAACGCAGCGGACCCGAAGGGCCATGCAGTCGGGTGCCCCGGGGGATTGCTAAGGGGGGCCGGGCAAGCGGCCCCCCTTGGCTCGCCATCAAGGCGAAAAGCTGACTCGATAAAAACATCAGAACGTCAGAACGTCAGAACGTCAGAACTGAGAATACAAACCGAGCCTTACTGCGCCAGCACGCTTACTGATAAGCCTTAAGCTCCGCCTTGGCAATCGCGTTGCGGTGCACCTCATCCGGGCCATCGGCCGTGCGCAGGTGGCGGGCATAAACGTATAGCTGCGCCAACGGGAAGTCCGATGAGAAACCACCGGCGCCATGCGCCTGAATAGCCCAGTCGATCACCTGGCACGCCATGTTCGGCGCCGCAACCTTGATCATCGCGATTTGCTTGGCTGCAACCTTGTTACCGGCCGTATCCATCAAATACGCTGCGTTCATCACCAGAAAGCGCGCCTGATCAATCATGATCCGCGACTCGGCAATGCGCTCACGCCACACGCCCTGTTCCGACAAGGGCTTGTGGAAGGCAACGCGATGACTCAAACGCTCACACATCAGCGCCAACGCCCGCTCGGCTTGACCGATCACGCGCATGCAGTGGTGAATACGCCCTGGCCCGAGGCGGCCCTGGGCGATTTCAAAGCCACGGCCCTCGCCCAGTAGCATATTGCTGGCTGGAACCCGCACGTTTTCAAACAGAATTTCCGGGTGGCCATAGGGCGGATCCATGTAGCCGTAACACCCCATATCGCGCAGCACGGTAACGCCAGGGGCGTCCATCGGTACCAGAATCATCGACTGCTGCTGGTGACGATTGGGGTGTTCTGGATCGCTCTTGCCCATCACCACCATAATTTCGCAGCGATCATTGGCAGCGCCCGAGATGTACCATTTGCGCCCGTTGATCACGTACTCGTCGCCATCACGCTCGATACGAGTCTCAATATTGGTTGCATCCGATGAGGCAACCAGCGGCTCGGTCATGGCAAAGGCAGAGCGGATCTCGCCGTTAAGCAGCGGCGTCAGCCAGCGCTCCTGCTGCGCTTTGGTGCCGTAGCGTGCGAGGACTTCCATATTGCCGGTATCAGGGGCACCGCAATTGAACACTTCGGAGGCCCACATACCGGGTACCCGGCCCATCAATTCAGCCAAAGGCGCGTATTCCATGTTACTCAGCCCCGGGCCGTGCTCGGCCTCGGGCAGAAACAGGTTCCATAACCCTTCAGCGCGCGCTTTGGCCTTCAGCTCTTCCATCAGTTTCACTGTGGTGTAGGCGTTGCCAGCCTTCTCGTTGGCGCGGATCTCTTCTTCGTAGGCCTGCTCATTAGGGAAGATATGTTCGTCCATAAAGGCCGATACCCGTTTTTGCAGATCCAGGCCCCGTTCGGTTTGCTGGTACATGGCTTAACTCCTGACTCGGTTCGCTATCGCCGCATGGGCGTCCTGCCAACCAAGATCTCAATACACATGTGTATTGTCAATTGTGTATGGAAAGCAATATGACGGCGCCTTCGTCTGACTTATAATGCCAGCTCTGTCTTATCCATGAGAGTGCTGCCATGCCTGCCCCCGCCAAAGCCAATCCGCGTGGCCGACCCAAAGGTCGGGCAGTGCTCAGTCAGCAGGATTGGTTTAATGCCGCGACCGAGGCCATCCTGGAAGGCGGCTTCGATCAGCTGCGCGTGCTGCCCCTGGCTAAACGTTTGAAAGTCACTCGCGGCAGTTTCTATTGGCATTTCGACGACCTTGGCAGCTTTATCCACTTGTTTCTCGATCAGTGGCAGGCCCTGCGCATGCGGGGCCTGCGTTACTGGCAACCTGGTAAAGATCCCAGCCTCTCACCTGAGCAGGAAGTAGATCGGGTGCTCACGCTGATGTTTGAGGGACCGGCCGTCGAGTTCAAGCGCATGAAGGTTGAATTCGCAATCCGCGACTACGCGCAGCGCGACGACTATGCACGCAACATCGTTGCTACTGTGGATAACGCGCGCGTCGAACAGAGCGCGCAGCTGCTTGAACCCCTGGTTGCCCCCGGCACTGCGCGGGCAATGGCGCTGATCCAATATTCAACGGTGCTGGGTAGCGTACTGCTGTTCCGCGGTCAGCTCGGCGGCGACGAATCACTGACCACGATCCGCAATCACTGGCAGCAGCTGCTAAACGGTCCTCAAGCAGACGCTTAAGGAGCCGATATCTTTTGACGCGCTGTACACAGCTGGTTACGTTCCTGTCAGATAAGCCGTGTGCGAACTATGATTACATTGTGCAATCATCGGCAAGTAGCTGATGCTTCCATCAGTAGACGGCTTGGCCGCTGGCCGTCGCGTAGAACGGGGATAAGCAGTGCTGATTGGTTCCTGGTTTTATAACGCCGAGTTAAATACCGGCCCGCTGTTGCAGGGAATGCATCATCACAGCCTGATGTTTCTGTCGATCGTGATCGCCATCGCCGCGTCTTGGCTGGCGCTGCAGGTTGCCGGGCTGGCTCGCGTTGCCGTTAACGAGTCGGCGCGTAAAGGCGCCATCGTCAGCGGCGCCGCTGCACTTGCTGGTGGTATTTGGGCCATGCACTTCATTGGCATGCTCGCCTACGATATCGGCATGCCAGTTCGCTTTGATCCGGCAATCACCCTGCTGTCGTTCCTCCCTGCCCTGGCCGCTTCGCTAATCGCCCTACCGCTACTGTCGCGCCGCGAGCTGGGCTGGAGCGAGCTCGCACGCGGCGGCATTCTGATCGGCTTGGGTATCGGCTGCATGCACTACAGCGGCATGTTAGCCATGCGCGCCGACGCGCAGTTGCTGTTTGATCCTGCCTGGTTTGTCGCGTCCATCGTTGTCGCCACCGGCCTGTCTACCCTGGCGCTTCGAATTCGCTTCGGCTTGTCACAGAAATCACCAAGAGCTCTATTCATTGCCGCTTTGATCATGGGCTTGGCGATTGCCTCAATGCATTACGCCGGCATGGCAGCAGCGCGTTTTATCGGTATCGCGCCGGCAAACTACAGCCCAGAGTACAGCCAACACCTGACGCTAGGTCTGATCATTGCCTTGACCACACTGATACTCGGCGGGCTGGTGGGTGTGGTTAACGGTATCGTTCGTTTCAGCCAGCTATATCGCCAGGTGCATGACAGCGAAGCGCAAACCCGCGCCGTATTTGATACCGCAGTAGACGCGATCGTCAGTTCAGACGAGCACGGCACCATTCACGAAATGAACCGCGCCGCAGAGCGCCTGTTCGGCTGGTCAATGGCAGAGCTGGTCGGCCAGAATATGCGCCTGCTGCTCACTGATCAGAGCTACCAAGGTCATCTCGCGTTTTTGCGTGAGTTCAACGCAGGCCTGCGCCCCCAGTTGCTCGGTAAGAGCCTGGATAGCACCTGTCGTCGGCGTGACGGTAGTGAGTTCCCGGTACGTGTTGCCATTGGCCAAACCGGGACGGGCGACGTAGTGCGCTTTGTCGGGTTTATCAGTGATATCAGTGAGCAGCGTCGTCTTGAGCAATCACTGCAACAGCGGGAAGAACAATATCGGACGCTGATTGCCAATATCCCGGGCACCTCATTCCGCTGTTTGCCGCGCGATGATTGGCCCATGCTGTTTATCAGCGAAGCTGCCGAACAACTCACTGGCTGGCCAGCCGACGACTTTCTGGCAGGCGGTAAAAGCTTTGCCGCGTTGATCCATCCCAACGACGAGCAACGCTGCTATGACCGCGTAATGCACGCTATCAGCAAGCGTGAGAAGTACAATATTGAGTACCGTATTATCCACCGCGATGGCAGTGAGCGCTGGGTTTCGGAAAGCGCCAGTGCCATCTTCGACGAGCAGGGAACGGCACAATGGATCGACGGGGTGATGATCGACATTACCCACAGCAAGCAGCGTAACGCCGAATTCGAGGGCATTGTCTATGCCATCAGCCAGGCGCAGGGCATGCTTGAGCTAGGTATGGACGCAACTATTCTCTCGGTAAACGAGCGCTTTCTCGCCCTCAGCGGCTATGCGCGCTCAAGTCTGCTGGGAGCCCCGCACGCGCTGGTGTTCGAGCCCTGCGAAGAAAGTAACCAACTCTGGCCAAGGCTGAGTAAAGGCGACTACGTGGCCGGCGAGTTCAGTCTGCGCCACATTGATGGGCATGTGGTTTATGTACAGGCTTATTACAATCCTATCCTTGATACGGACGGCAAGCCGCGCAAAGTAATCATGCTGGCAACCGATCTCAGCGAACGTCACCGCATGGAAGTCGACCTGGTTGAGGCCAAAGAGCGGGCCGAACTGGCGGCGGAATCCAAAGGTGCCTTTCTGGCCAACATGAGCCACGAAATTCGTACCCCGATGAACGCTATCATTGGTTTTAGTGACGTGTTGCTCAGTGACAACCAGCTACCAGCCGCTCAGCAACAACACGTCAAAACCGTGCATAACGCAGCACGATCACTATTGGGTCTGCTAAACGATATTCTGGATACAGCAAAACTGGAAAAAGGCGCAGTACAGCTGGAATACCAGTCTTTTTCGCTATTCGAGCTTTGTCAGCAGCTGCTTGCCGTTTTCCGCCTCGAGGCGACGCAGAAAGGTCTGCAGCTAACGTTTGACTATCAACTGGATCAGCACTACTTCTACGGCGACGCCATGCGTTTACGCCAGGTACTCACCAACTTGCTGGGTAATGCCATCAAGTTCACCCTCGACGGCCAGGTTGAGCTGCAAGTCAGTTCCGCGCAGGACGGCATCTGCATACGCTTGCGCGACACTGGCATCGGCATTGATCCGCAACGAATCAAGCTCATCTTCGAACCCTTTGCCCAAGCAGACGCCTCGATGAGCCGGCGCTTCGGCGGTACCGGACTAGGGACGACGATTTCCCGGCAGCTGGTAGAGTTGATGGGTGGCAGCATAAAGGTTGAAAGCGAGGAAGGTGTAGGCTCGTGCTTCATCATCCAACTACCGCTGATTGAAGCGCAATCGTTGCAACCCTCCAGCTCTAGCAAGCGTATAACGCTACCGCCGCTGAAGATTCTGGTGGCCGATGATGTTGCCGATAACCTGCGCTTGATGGAGGTGATCCTTAGCGCTGACGGACACAGTGTTACCTGCGTTACCAACGGCCTTGCTGCCTTTGAGCGGATGACCGAACAGCACTTTGACCTGATCCTCATGGATATGCAGATGCCTGAGGTGAGCGGCCTGGAAGCCACGCGCATCATACGCCGCTACGAAACAAACCTGGGCAGGCCGCCAACGCCAATCATCGCTCTAACCGCAAGCGTATTGGACAAGGATAGGGAGGCAGCCAAGGCAGCCGGCATGGATGGTTTTGCCTCAAAACCGGTAGACCGCCTCGCGCTGCAGCGCGAGATGTGCCGAGCTTTGCAACTCACCGAGCAGCTCACCGACGAGCCTGCTATGGCCGCACCAGCGCCCGCCGAAGGCTCGATCAATTGGTCCGAGGGTGCTCAGCGCTGGGGTAGCTCCTATGCCTTGGAGCAGGCTCTTCGCCTCTTTTTGCAGAGCAACCAGGATACGCCAGGTCAGCTGGCACAGCTGCTGGAGAGCGGACAGAGCGAAGGCGCAGCGGCCTTACTACACCGACTGCGTGGGAGCGCTGCCAACCTGGGACTGCAACAGGTGCAGTTGCTTGCTACGGCCATGGAGTCACGTATAACCGAGGAAAACCTTGGTGACCTGACCGACGCAGTGCATGAGCTACATGAGGCCTTGCAGGCTGCCGAGGCTGCAATCCCGGCGCCAACCGAAGATCAGCAGACAGTCGCGAAGCTGCCGATAACGCAGCAACAGCAACAGCAACGTCATAAGCTACTCAGCAATCTGATCGCCAGCCTGAAGCGGGGGGAAATGCTGGAGAGTCGCCTATCAAAGCTCGTCGGCCTGGTATCAGAGCCGCGGCTGACGCTGATCCAGCAAGCACTCGACGATTTTGATTTTCACCTAGCAGTGCAGCAGCTCGAACTCGAGCTTGCCGCGCCCGTTATCGAAGACTGATGCCATGCCATTGAGAGATGCCCGCCGTACCCTGTTGCTGGTCGATGATGAGCCGTCCAACCTGCATTTGCTGCGCCATATTCTGCAAGACGAATACCGGTTGCTGTTCGCCCGTGACGGCGAACGAGCGCTGGCACTAGCCGGGACAGAAAGCCCGGACTTGATACTGCTCGATATAATGATGCCCGGTATGACGGGATATCAAGTCTGCAGCCGGCTCAAGGCAAACCCTCTCACCGATAGTATCCCGGTTATTTTTGTGACCGCTCTCAGCACTGTGGAAGACGAAATCCGCGGCTTCGAGCTTGGCGCAGTGGACTATATTTCCAAACCGGTTAGCAGCCCGATAGTGCGTGCTCGGGTGCGCACTCACCTATCGCTGGTGCGTGCCGACGTGCTGCGCGAGACGCGCCTCAACATCGTCCAGTGTCTCGGTATGGCAGCTGAGTACAAGGATAACGAGACCGGCCTGCACGTCATCCGCATGAGCCATTTTTCACGCATCATCGCGCTTGCGGCAGGCTTCAGCGAAGAGGAAGCCGATGAAATCCTGCACGCGGCACCAATGCACGACGTTGGCAAGATTGGCGTGCCTGACGCCATACTGCAGAAACCCGGCAAGCTCGACGAGCAGGAATGGCAAGTGATGCGGCAGCATCCCGAGATCGGCGCGCAGATTATTGGCGATCACGATGCCACGCTGCTGCAGATGGCCAAACGGATTGCCCTCTCGCACCATGAAAAATGGGATGGCTCAGGCTATCCCAAGGGCCTGGTCGGTGAGGCCATTCCTATTGAGGGCCGCATTGTCGCCATCGCCGATGTATTCGATGCGCTAACCAGTGTGCGACCCTATAAAAAGGCCTGGACAGTAGAAGCTGCAGTGCAACTGATCCAGGAGCAGAGTGGCAAGCACTTTGATCCAGCGCTGGTAACCTGCTTTATCAATAGCATTGCGGCTATCATCGAGATTCGTAATCGCTGGGCGGAGTAGCCTTGTTACCCTGCCTGTGGAACACTTCTGCCCACGCCCTTGTCTGACCTTTTTCTCCTTTTCTGGATCTGCCCCGATGATGCTCTGCCGTGCTTTACTGCTGCTGACTATGCTCACTGCCCCGCTGCTGGTCTGCGCGGAACCCAAAGAGGTCGACTGGCTCGACCTGCTGCCCGCCGAGGACTACCAGGCCATGCTGGACATGCCCGAACTCGATCACGGCAATGGTAACGGACCTGACGCCAACGGCGACTTCACCACAAGCCTGCGACAGGAAGACAACAAACTCCCCGCGGTCATGTACTCCACTACGGTAGTCGCCGAGATGGATCAACAGCAGATCAAAATCGGCGGTTATCCAGTGCCGATCGAAAGCGATGCCAATGGCCGCTACACCCAGTTTTTTCTGGTCCCTTACGCCGGTGCCTGTATTCACGTTCCACCGCCGCCGCCGAACCAGATCATTCTGGTGAACTACCCCGCCGGCATGGATCTCAGCGATATCTACCAACCGCTGTGGATAGAGGGGGTATTACGAGTATCGCAAACCAGCAACCAGTTAGCCGATGCCAGCTATGAACTGGATGCCGACCAGGTAGGTCTCTACGACGGCCCTTGAGGCATGAACAACCCGCCTTAAAAAGCAGTCGTATACAATCGCCCAGCCGGGTGGCCCTGCGTATGGAGCCAATCCGCTATGCTGTCGAAATGTCATCATTTTCACTGGAGTTGGATCAATGCAATTTCTAATTGGCCTGATAGGGCTGGTGCTACTCATTGTAACCAGCCTGCGTCGCTGGCTTCTGCGCCGTGAATCGCCCCAGAAGCAGGCTGTCGACTTGCCCGTCGAGCTTTTTCAGGTCGGTTCAGCGGTAATAGCCCGCAGCCGTGACGATGCCCCCGGCGGCAGTGTGATCGTGATGCATGGGTTTGTAGAAAACTTTCTCTATTTCACCGAGCACTATGCCGACCCCAATATTCAGCTAATCATGCTGACCAGCGCGGACTATCATTTGCCGATCAACCAGCCACGCTTCAGCACAGCTGACTGGATAAAGGTTCCAAGCCAGCGCCCCGGCACCATTGCCTACGACGCAGCAGTGCTGAACCAGGCACTGGAGCACCTTGCGACCGGTACCCAGGTGCGAGTACATGGCCATTCGCGTGGCGGTGCGGTCACCCTGGAAGCCGCGCGTCAGCGTCCAGATTTATTCGAGCGCGTTGAAGTAATACTCGAAGCGCCGGTGCTGCCGCAAGGTAAGCCCTACAAGCCGGTACCGTCTATTGCGCGCTGGTTTGCCCCCTTCTATCTGTTCGCCTGGCAACAACAACCTATCAGCCCTGCCAATGCCAAGATTTTTGGCCCGCTGGATAACCCGCGCAAACGTGAGCTGATCATGGCGTTACCGTTCAATCCCCGCTACGGAAACACCTTCGTGACCAATATGAAAGATCTGGCGGACTGGATGGAAAACACCGGCACTGACATTTATCAGCACGTCAAATTCGGCGCCATTCTGGTACCGTCCAAGGATCTGGTGCTCGACGCCGCCGCGATGCGTCAGAGCGCGCAGCAGGCAGAAAACTTACAGATCATTGAGGTAGAAGGCTGTAGCCACCTGATCACAGCGGACCGGCCAGACAGCATTCCACCGCTGCCGGCCGTTTGATATGAGTTACACCCTGGAGCCCATCGGGGTGGTGCATTCATGCTTCAGTGAGAAATTCGCCATTCCGCGCCAGCCCCAACTGGCGCCCGCTGCCACCGGTATCCTGGAGTTGTTCCCACCCTATAATCAGCCCGAGGCGCTGGTCGGTCTGGAGCACGTCAGTCACCTTTGGCTGTTATTTGTCTTTCATGCTGCCGACAGCGGTCCAAAACACCTGCGCGTCAGGCCACCACGCTTGGGCGGCAACCAGCGCATCGGGGTGTTCGCCAGCCGAGCAACGCACAGACCCAACCCACTGGGGCAGTCCGTGGTCAAACTCGAAGGCATCGTTGACGGCAAGCTGCTGCTGTCCGGCATCGACCTGCTGGATGGCACGCCGGTACTGGATATCAAGCCCTACGTGCCCTATGCCGACGCGCTACCTGAAGCCCGTAACGACCTGGCCCCGGCACCGCCCGCACCTATTTTGGTGGAATGGTCAGCGCTGGCCTTAACGCAAGCCGATGAGCACGGCGAGCGTTTGCGCACGGACTTGAGAGGCCTGATCGAGCAATGCCTGGCGCAGGATCCAAAACCGGCTTACCAACAGCCCGAGCCTTCACGAGAATATGGCGGCCGCTTCTGGGATCTGAATGTGCGCTGGCATTACCCGGCGGCCGACTGTATTCGGGTTATCGACATCCAGCAGGTAAACCTACCCGATTAAGCTTGCGTCACAAATCCGGCTTTAGCATATATACTCCGGGCGACAGGCCAAACGGGACGCGGCTCGATTATGGGTGTGTTGTACTTTTCTCCAATGTTGCTGGGTATATGTCTGTTGCTGGCTATCGCCATCAGCGCAACAGCATTGCGCGTTATGGTGCCAACCGAACGGGGCCCCGGTTTCTGGATGGCAGGAAGCTGGTCGTTAATTGGCGGCATTGCCTTGTTCATCGGCTTTATCATCAGCCACAACCCCGTGCTCAACGTTCTTGGTAATGCCGCTCAACTGGCTGGCGAGGCCTTGTTTTTACTCGGCATTTTTCGCTTTCTGGGGCGTCCGCTGCCCTGGTGGACAGTCCCGGTCAGTGCGGGTCTGATGTCACTGGTTAACACTCATTACTGGCTATTCGACGGCAACTCGGATTTCCTTATGGGGGTGTACTCGACCATTGCCGGACTTCTACCCGCGCAGGCTATCTGGCTGCTGCTACGCTACCAGCATGACGCGCAAACCAGGCCAGCCCGGCTATTGGTCGGTGTCAGCCTGACTATTTATTCTGTCGTAACCCTACTTCGTGGCTACCTTGGCTACCACGACTGGTGGCACGATCAACCCTATATCCAGCCCTATGAATCGTTCAGCTACCTGCTGCCATATAACTTTGCGATCCCTGCCTTGGTCATGGGCTTTATCGGTTGCACCTTGATGACCACACAGCGCGTACTAGCGCGCAGCCAACAACTGGCCGATCAGCTGCAAGAACTCGCCACCCGAGACTCGCTCACCTGCGTACTTAACCGGCGTGCCTTTCATGAACATTTACTGCAAGAAATGGCTCGCGCCCAACGTTATAAAACCGCGCTATGCCTGGCTATGCTTGATCTGGACCACTTCAAGAGGCTCAACGATAGCTTGGGTCATCTGGGTGGCGACCATGCGTTACAGCAATTTGCCTGGCACTGTCATGAACACGCCCGCGCTACTGATGTGTTTGCCCGCTTTGGTGGTGAAGAGTTTGTCTTGTTGATGCCGCAAACCACCGCAACTGAAGCCCAGGCTGTGCTGCAGCGCCTGCATGATGGGATATGTGGCCAGCCTCAGCACTACCAGGAGCAAGTCTATCAACTGCGCTTCAGTGGTGGCCTGGCAGAACTAGAGCCCAATGATACCCCCGACAGCCTGCTTAAACGGGCCGACCAGGCGCTCTATGCGGCAAAAGCGGGCGGAAGAAACCGGATAAAGCTCTGGTCACCAAACCCGTAACATTGGTTACGTGGCATACTCAAACAGCCATTTTTTACTACGAGGTCCCTAGCGGTGTTCAATCTAGGTCATGTTGCCTTGCTGATGCTGCTTCTGCTGATCGGCTGGTGGCTTTTACGCAATTTGGGTCTACGCGATCAGGCCATGCGTTTGGTGCGCAATCATTGCCAACGCAGCGACGTACAGCTGCTGGACGATAGTATTGCCCTTACCGGCATGAGGATCGCGCGCAATCGACGCGGCCGACCCGGTCTGGTTCGTCGCTATGCATTCGAGTTCACCGTCACAGGTGAGCATCGCTACGATGGCTATATAGATTTGCATGGTCAGCAACTGCTGCATCTCGAAATGGCGCCGCATCCTTTCCCGGGTGGGGATTCAGACCAGCAAGCCAAAGAACAACCTACAGCCACGCTGCATAGAATGCATTAAATCTATATTAATCAAATGCTTATAAATTTTATCGGACACCCTTTGTTCCACGTGGAACCCTTGCCTCCAGCGCATTCGCGCCTGTCATGCTGAGCCAAATCCCTACCCACTTGCTAGCGGGTCCTCTAGGTGCAGGCAAAACCTCCCTGCTGATGAGCCTGATGCGACAAAAGCCAGAGCGCGAGCACTGGGCGATCCTGATCAATGAGTTTGGGCAAATAGGCTTGGATCTTGCCCTACTCACCAGCGAGCAGACAGATGGCATTAGTCTCAGTGAGATACCAGGCGGCTGCCTGTGCTGTGTGAATGGCCTACCCTTTCAGGTCGGCCTGGGACGGCTATTGCGCAAGGCAAAACCTGATCGGCTGTTCATAGAGGCCTCAGGCCTGGGCCATCCGGCAAAACTGCTTGAGCAGCTAGGGCAGTCGCCCTGGGTCGGCGTTCTGGCATTGCAGCCGCTGGTGATGGTAGTGGACGGGGCAGCGCTAGCATCTGGCGCCCCCTTAGCTGACAGCCAACAACAAGCCTTACCCCTGGCGAGTCTGGTCGTATGCAATAAAGCGGATAAGCTGAGCAGCCACGCCGCAGAAGCCTTGCAACAACGATTTAGTACACAGCAGCTGCGCTTTACCCGTCAGGGCTACCTTGACTGGCAGCACCTGCCACAGGCAGAAACAGAGCTGGCCACCGCTCGCGTACCAGAGGCAACAGCAGCAACCGAGTTACCAACACTTTGGCTAGAGAACACGAACTGGATCAGGTCACACCAGTTGCAACGAGCGCCCTACTCCCTGGGCTGGCGTATGTCACCAACACAGCGTTTCAGCCTAACCCAGCTAGAGCACTGGCTTACCAGTAGCCAGTGGCAACGTGCCAAGGGCATCGTAAATACAGATCAGGGCTGGAAAGCGTTTAATCTGTTGCCCGATACCAAGCCTGCCTGGCAGGACAGTCCTTGGCGGCAGGACAACCGCATAGAACTGATTGTCGCCGATGTGGATAACGCCAACGTCTTGGAACATAGCTTGCGACAGGTTGCTCTGAGCCAGTAATCTAGCCCCTTTGCCTTGATGCGCAGGCCAACATGACCCGTTTTTTGTTTATCCCACTGATGTGTTTACTCAGCACTACGCACGCTTGGGCACAAGCCTGCCTGATCGTGTCCACTGATCAAAAAGTACCCATTCGCATGTGTCAGCAGAATATGACCATTCCTCAGCATTTGTTCGCTGACAACTTTTGTCACCCGCAAATCCCGGACAGAAGCTTCGAGATCACCATGGTCGATGAATGCCCGGCGGAAGCTTATGGTATCTGTGCAGGGTCGCACACTGACGGCGTGGGTTATCAGCAGTCGATTTTTTATTACAGCGACCCAAATGACGCTCCCGTGTTAAAGGCCTACTGCGAAAAAGTCAGCAAGGGAGCCTGGCAATCACCAGCGCAAAATCCGGAGTAGGCCGCCGGGTTAGTTAGCCGGCGGCGAGGCTGGCAGACCGCTCATATCCAGCGTCTGGCCCTGCTTTAGGCCCATAGCCCCGACCGTTCCTGCTGGAACCTCCAGAACATAGCGTAGCGGCTCAGCAGCCTGGTAAATGCTGCAGGGCATCTGTGCACAAGGAGGAACCTCGGGGAAGATGTGCTCAATGCGGCCACTGGCACTGACAAACAGCAAATCCAGGCTGATCTGCATATTGTGCATCCAGATAGCCGGACGTGTACCCACCGGAAAGTCGAACAGCATGCCGGTGTTATCCGCTAGCTCACGGCCCATCAGGCCTTGTCGACGAGTCTCCGGGTCAGCAGCAACATCAAAGGTGAAAGACTCCGAACCTAACATCAGGGTTTGCTCAAGCGGTTCAGCGGTTACGCTCACCGCCCAAGAACATGCCATAACTGCAATCAAGCATCTGATTTTCATAGACTTTCCTAGGTTAAGAACGGCCCTCTGCCGGTGCTTACTTACGCATGATGCCCGCTTGAACACGCTGAACCGCAAAGCGGGCGCGCCCTACCCACGCCGAGGTTGAGCCGAGCAGGCGCGCTCATTTTTTCTGGGGGCGCTTCCAGCCACTGATGTTGCGCTGGCGCGCACGGCTGACGGCCAAACTGTCAGCTGGGACATCCATCGTGATAGTTGAGCCAGCCGCAGTCGTTGACCTCGCACCCACGGTTACCGGCGCAACCAAGGCGCTGTTGGTGCCAATAAATGCAGCGTCTTCGATACGGGTTTTGTGCTTATTTACGCCATCATAGTTGCAGGTAATGGTCCCAGCGCCGATGTTAACGTTGCTACCGACCTCGGCGTCGCCAATGTAAGACAAGTGGTTAACCTTTGAGCCTTCGCCGATATTCGCTTTCTTGGTTTCCACAAAATTACCGATTTTGGCCCCACGGGCAAGGCAAGTACCTGGGCGCAGGCGCGCGTATGGGCCGACTTCACAATCTTCCCCTACCTGTGCCTGCTCAAGGTGGCTGAATGCCTTGATATGGCTTCCAGCAGCGATCACAGAGTCGCGGATAACGCAGTTCGCCTCAATGATCACGTTATCAGCAATACTTACCTTGCCTTCGAATACCACATTGATGTCCACACTGATGTCACGCCCAACGACCAATTCACCGCGCACATCCACCCGCGCCGGATCAGCCAAGGTGACACCCGCTGTCATCAGGCGTAGCGCCTGACGCGCCTGATATTCGCGCTCCAACACCGCGAGCTGAACCCGATTGTTGGCACCCATCACCTCCTGCTCGCTCGTCGGCTGCGCGACCTCAACCGGAACCGCCTCGGCCACCGCTAGCGCCACTACATCGGTAAGATAATACTCACCCTGCGCATTCTGATTCGACAGGCTGCCGAGCCATGCTGCAGCGCGACCACCCGGCAGCGCCATGATGCCGGTATTGCCTTCGTTGATCAGCAACTGTTCCGGGCTGGCATCCTTCTGTTCGACAATCGCCATCACACGCTCGGCAGCGTCACGCACGATGCGGCCATACCCGGTCGGGTCCTGCATATTGACTGTAAGCAAGCCCAGCGCCTGTGCACCAGCCTGACGGCTGAGGTGCTCCAGCGTCGCAACCTGTAACAAGGGTACATCGCCGTAAAGGACAAGAATCTGCTCTGCTCCAGCAGTATCCGGCAGCGCCTGGGCTACCGCATGCCCGGTACCCAGCTGTTCATGCTGCATTACCCAGTTCAGATCCGCTGCATCAAGCTGCTGCTGTACCTGTTCCGCGCCATGCCCAATAACGACATGAATACGCTCTGGAGAGAGCGCACGGGCGCAATCAATCACGTGCCCCAGCATCGGCTTACCGGCAACCGGATGGAGGACCTTGGGTAAGGAAGAGCGCATGCGTGTGCCTTGACCGGCAGCGAGGATGACAACGTGCAGATTCATTAAAACGTCCTGTAGTGACGGGAAACTTCCGTGGATGATAGCAAAAGTGCAAGCTGCAAGCTGCAAGCTGCAAGCTGCAAGCTGCAAGCTGCAAGCGTTAACAGGATGGCGGCCGGGTTTGACCAGTCAAGCTCTATTTGAACTTTGGGTGGGCTTCTAGCTTTCAGCTTTCAGCTTTCAGCTTGAGGCTTGAGGCTTGAGGCTTGAGGCTTGAGGGCAATAAAAAAGGCAGCCGAAGCTGCCTTTTTTATTGTTGGAAAACTCAGCGATTGTTGCTCGCTGGTCCACCGTATTTCTTGCGAAGTTCCTGCACGGTGCGCAGTTGCGCTGCCGCTTCGGCAAGACGAGCAGAAGCCGAACCGTAATCGAACTCGGCACCCTTCTCGTTGAGAGCCGCTTCTGCGGCTTTCTTTGCTTCCAGAGCAGCTGCTTCGTCAATGTCACCGGCACGTACCGCTGTGTCGGCGAGCACTTTGACCACGCTGGGCTGTACTTCCAGGAAGCCGCCAGAGATGTAAAACACCTCCTCGCTACCATCCTGTTTGATCACCCGAACGGGGCCTGGCTTGAGGTCGGTTAGCAGCGGTGCGTGGCCGGGCATAATGCCCAGATCACCCAGGTTACCGTGTGCTATCACGCGCTCAACCAGGCCTGAAAACAGCTCTTCTTCCGCGCTTACGATATCGCAGTGCACTGTCATAGCCATTGTTTTGCCTCGGTTTTGCGTCCCCTCGCGGGGACGCACCCATTACATTTTCTTCGCTTTCTCGATTGCTTCGTCGATGGTGCCGACCATGTAGAACGCCTGTTCCGGCATGTGGTCAAACTCACCATTGAGGATGCCCTGGAAGGCACGGATAGTGTCTTTCAGAGACACGTACTTGCCAGGTGCACCAGTGAAGACTTCGGCAACGAAGAACGGCTGCGACAGGAAGCGCTGGATCTTACGAGCCCGGGCTACCAGTTGCTTGTCTTCTTCGGACAGTTCGTCCATACCCAGAATCGCGATGATGTCCTTCAGCTCTTTGTAGCGCTGCAGAACATACTGTACACCACGGGCACAGTCGTAGTGCTCCTGACCGATAACCAGCGGATCCAGCTGACGAGAAGTGGAATCCAGCGGGTCAACCGCAGGGTAGATACCCAGAGAAGCGATATCACGGGACAGTACCACGGTCGCGTCAAGGTGAGCGAAGGTGGTAGCCGGAGACGGGTCAGTCAAGTCATCGGCAGGTACGTATACCGCCTGGATCGAGGTGATCGAGCCAGTCTTGGTAGAGGTAATACGCTCCTGCAGAACGCCCATCTCTTCAGCCAGGGTAGGCTGGTAACCTACTGCAGAAGGCATACGGCCCAGCAGTGCGGATACTTCGGTACCGGCCAGGGTGTAACGGTAGATGTTGTCGATGAACAACAGTACGTCACGACCTTCGTCACGGAACTTCTCGGCCATGGTCAGACCAGTCAATGCAACGCGCAGACGGTTACCCGGCGGCTCGTTCATCTGACCGTAAACCAGGGCTACCTTGTCCAGTACGTTGGAGTCCTTCATCTCGTGATAGAAGTCGTTACCTTCACGAGTACGCTCACCCACACCGGCAAATACGGAATAACCGCTGTGCTCGATGGCGATGTTACGGATCAGCTCCATCATGTTAACGGTCTTACCAACACCCGCACCGCCGAACAGACCTACTTTACCGCCTTTGGCAAACGGGCAGATAAGGTCGATAACCTTAATACCGGTTTCCAGCAGTTCGTTAGAGCCAGCTTGCTCGTCGTAGCTAGGAGCCGGGCGGTGGATACCCCAGCGCTCTTCTTCGCCAATCGGGCCAGCTTCGTCGATCGGGTTACCCAGCACGTCCATGATACGGCCCAGGGTCTTGACCCCAACCGGCACGGAAATGTTGGCACCGGTGTTAGAGACGGTCAGACCGCGCTTAACACCTTCGGTAGTACCCATGGCGATGGTACGTACGATGCCATCACCCAGTTGCTGCTGGACTTCCAGGGTCAGGCCCTTGTCAGTCACGTGCAGCGCGTCATACACCTTCGGCACGTCTTCGCGTGGGAATTCCACGTCGATGACGGCGCCGATGATTTGAACGATACGTCCGCTACTCATTTGTTGGTTCCTCTAAATGGTTGAAACCGTTCCCGTTTTACCGGGTCGCGTCAAACCGCGGCGGCGCCGCCGACGATTTCCGAAATTTCCTGAGTGATCGCTGACTGACGAGCTTTGTTATAAATAAGCTGCAGACTGTCGATGATCTCACCGGCGTTGTCGGTCGCGTTCTTCATTGCGATCATACGCGCGGCTTGCTCACAGGCGTTGTTTTCGACCACTGCCTGGTAGGTCTGGGATTCGATATAACGAACCAGCAGGCCATCCAGCAGTTCCCGGGCATCGGGCTCGTAAAGATAGTCCCAGGTCCCCTTTTGTGCACCCTCGTCATCGGAGGCCACCAGCGGAATCATTTGTTCCACCTTGGGTTGCTGAACCATCGTGTTGACGAAGCCGTTTGAGACCAGGTACAGACGGTCGATGCGACCTTCGTTATAGCCATCCAGCATCACCTTGACGCTACCAATCAGATCATTCAACGCAGGCTTCTCGCCAAGGTTGCTGATGGCCGCGACAACGTTTCCGCCGTAGCTGCGAAAGAACGAAGCGCCTTTGCTACCGATCACACAGAGCTCGGTTTCAACGTTGCGGTCACGCCACTCTTTCATGCTGTTGACCAGGGCCTTGAACAGGTTAGTGTTCAGACCACCGCAGAGACCACGATCCGTGCTCACCACGATGTAACCCACCCGCTTGACTTCACGCTCTTGCATGAACGGATGGCGATACTCCGGGTTGGCGTTGGCCAGATGACCAATCACCTGCTGGATACGCTCAGCGTAGGGACGGCTTTCAGCCATGCGCTGTTGTGCTCTGCGCATTTTGCTGACAGCCACCTTTTCCATGGCGCTGGTAATCTTCTGCGTACTTTTAATGCTCGCGATTTTACCGCGAATCTCTTTTGCGCCTGCCATGTCACACCTTTCCAGGTTTGCCCTTGGCCGGATCGCACGATGCGGGATGCAGCATCGCTACATCCCGCCTTCGGCTTACCAGCTTTGGGTTGCCTTGAACTTCTCGATGCCAGACTTGATGCTGGCTTCGATATCGTCGTTGTAATCGCCCTTCTCGTTGATTTTCGCCAACAGCTCGGCGTGCTCAGACTTGAAGTAGGCGATCATGGCTTTCTCGAAAGCACCGATCTTGGCCTGCTCTACATCGGCCAGGAAGCCTTTCTCGGCAGCGAACAGGCTGATGCCCATTTCTGCGACAGACATAGGCGCGTACTGGTCCTGCTTCATCAGTTCGGTAACACGTTGACCGTGCTCGAGCTGTTTGCGGGTCGCTTCATCCAGATCGGAGGCAAACTGGGCGAAAGCAGCCAGCTCGCGGAACTGAGCCAGCGCAGTACGAATACCGCCAGACAGCTTCTTGATGATCTTGGTCTGTGCTGCACCACCTACCCGGGATACCGATACACCCGCGTTAACCGCCGGACGAACGCCGGAGTTGAACAGGTTGGATTCCAGGAAGATCTGACCGTCGGTGATCGAGATCACGTTGGTCGGTACGAATGCAGACACGTCACCGGCCTGCGTTTCGATGATCGGCAGCGCCGTCAGGGAACCGGTCTTGCCAGTTACTGCACCGTTAGTGAACTTCTCGACCCACTCTTCGGAAACGCGTGATGCGCGCTCCAGCAGACGGCTGTGGAGATAGAACACGTCACCAGGATAGGCTTCACGGCCTGGTGGACGACGCAGCAGCAGGGAGATCTGGCGGTAGGCAACAGCCTGCTTGGACAGATCGTCATAAATGATCAGAGCGTCTTCGCCGCGATCACGGAAATACTCACCCATGGTGCAGCCGGCGTAAGGCGCCAGGAACTGCAGGGAAGCCGGATCGGAGGCAGAAGCGGCAACGATGATGGTGTGAGCCATGGCATCGTGCTCTTCCAGCTTGCGTACTACGTTGGCGATAGTCGACTGCTTCTGACCAACGGCAACATAAACACACTTAACGCCAGAGCCTTTCTGGTTGATGATCGCGTCGACGGCCATCGCGGTTTTACCCGTCTGACGGTCACCGATGATCAGCTCACGCTGACCACGACCAACCGGCACCATGGCGTCAACCGCCTTGTAACCAGTCTGGATCGGCTGATCAACTGACTTACGCCAGATCACACCAGGTGCAACCTTTTCAACTGCGTCAGTTTCCTGGGCGTTGATTTCGCCCTTACCGTCAATTGGTGCGCCCAGTGTGTTAACCACACGGCCCAGCAGCTCCGGACCTACCGGAACTTCCAGGATGCGACCGGTACACTTGACGGTCATACCTTCGGCCAGATTCAGGTAATCACCCAAAATCACGGCACCTACGGAGTCTTGCTCCAGGTTAAGTGCCATACCGTAAACGCCTTCAGGGAATTCAAGCATTTCCCCGTACATAACATCGGCGAGACCGTGAATCCGCACAATACCGTCAGATACGGAAAGAATCGTACCTTCGTTACGTGCCTGAGAAGAGATATCGAGCTGCTCGAT
Organism: Pseudomonas neustonica; assembly: GCF_003797945.1. GTDB lineage: Bacteria > Pseudomonadota > Gammaproteobacteria > Pseudomonadales > Pseudomonadaceae > Halopseudomonas > Halopseudomonas neustonica. The sequence goes on along the minus strand of NZ_RKKU01000002.1, from coordinate 59,495 downwards.
ACGCTTCTTGATGATGTCACTGATCTCTGATGGATTCAGTTGTTGCATGCCTTTATCCTCAAAACCTTATGCTGAAATCAGGAGCCCAATGACTCGGCCAGTTTGGTCAGCTTTCCGCGTACAGAGGCGTCGATAACCAAGTCGCCGGTGCGAACAACCAATCCACCAATCAATGATGTGTCCAGTGTCGTCTCGATCTGTACATTGCGATCGAGTTTCTTTGACAGGGCCTGGGCGAGCTTCTGCTGCTGTGCGTCAGTCAGCTCGAACGGCGAGCTCACATTGATGTCGATGGTGCGCTCAAGATCAGCTCGGAAGCTGTTGAAAAGCGTTGCAATCTCGGGAAACAGGGCAAGCCTGTGGTTTTCCGCCAGAATCATCAGAAAGTTGTGTTGTTCCTCGCTTGCCGTTTTACCGGTGCACTCAAGGATAAACTCCGCTTTCTTCTGTTCGGCCATACCCGGATTGGTCAGCAGCTGTCGAGTTGCCGCATCAGCCACCACTTGACCGGCGGCGGTCAGCAACTCAGCCCACTCTGCCAGCGCTTGTTGGGCTTTAGCCCGCTCAAATGCCGCTTTGGCGTAGGGACGGGCCAGCGTAATCAGTTCTGCCATGATGACCTCGCTTAGAGTTCGGCTACCAGCTTGTTCAGCATGTCGCCGTGCTTCTCAGCATCGACAGAAGTTTCCAGAATTTTCTCGGCACCAGCGATGGCGATAGCAGCGATCTCGGTGCGCAGAGCATCTCTGGCCTTGACCCGCTGTTGCTCGATTTCCGCCTGAGCCTGATCCAGAATCTTCTGACCTTCCTTGCGAGCATCCTCTTTGGAGGCTTCAACAATCTGGTTGGCACGCTTGTTGGCCTGCTCAATCAGTGCTGCTGCCTGCTCTTTGGCCTGACGCAATTCCTGGGCCGACTTTTCTTGCGTCAGCTCCAGATCCTTGGCCGCCCGATCAGAGGCTGCAAGACCATCCGCGATCTTCTTCTGGCGTTCCTGCAAAGCAGTGATGACCGGAGGCCATACATACTTCATACAGAACACCACGAAGATGAAGAACGCGATAGCTTGACCCAGTATCGTCAAATTAATGTTCACGTCTTCACCTCTTGCCTATCGTATTCAATACCATCAAGTCGGAGTCGCCGTTGCCGGCGACCACCTTAAGCAACTTGGGCAAGGAAGGGGTTGGCAAAGGTGAAGAACAGAGCGATACCAACACCGATCATGGTTACGGCATCAAGCAGACCAGCGACGATAAACATTTTGACCTGCAGCATGGGGATCATTTCTGGCTGACGCGCGGCGCCTTCCAGGAATTTACCACCGAGGATACCAAAGCCAATTGCAGTACCCAGTGCGCCCAGGCCAATCAGCAGTGCTACAGCGATCGCGGTCATTCCAACTACAGTTTCCATTTAAAGCTCCCAGTTTCAGTTAATTTCAAGTTGTGGGTTTTCGGTTAAAACTAAATCGTTTGGCCAACTCAGTGGCTGTCTTCGTGCGCCATACTCAGATACACGATGGTCAGCATCATGAAGATGAACGCCTGCAACGTGATAATCAGAATGTGGAAAATAGCCCATGGCACTGACAGTGCCCACTGCGCCCAGAAGGGCAAGAGGGCGATCAGGATGAAGATCAGCTCACCGGCGTACAGGTTACCGAACAGACGCAGGGCGAGAGAGACCGGCTTGGCCAGCAGGCTAACGCCTTCCAGCAGCAGGTTGACCGGAATCAGCAGCACCTTGAGGAAGATGTTGCTGGAAGAGAAAGGGTGCAAGGTCAGTTCGCCAAGGAAACCGCCAACCCCCTTGACCTTGATGCTGTAAAAGATAATCAGTGCAAAGACGGACAACGACATACCCAGCGTGGCATTCACGTCGGTCGTCGGCACCGCTTTCATGTACTCAACCCCCGCCAGATGGAACAACTGGGGAATGAAGTCGACCGGGATCAAATCCATCAGGTTCATCAGGAACACCCAGCAGAAAATCGTCAGTGCCAAGGGTGCGATGACCTTGTTGCGGCCGTGGAAGGTTTCTTTGACGCTCTGATCGACAAACTCGACCATCATTTCAACGAAGTTCTGCAAACCACCGGGGGTGTCGGACGTTGCCTTGCGGGCCGCCATGCGGAAGAGAAAAATGAACAAACCACCAAGGAAAATGGACCAGCCCATGGTATCCAAATGGATCGCCATGAAGCCCATATCGGATGCTTCCTGTCCGCCGTGAGCGATGGTCCAGGTGGCGTCCGATAGAACAGTGCCATCGGCACGCTCATAGCCAGCCGGGAGCTTCCCATAGGTCAGATTCTGAAGGTGATGCTTGATGTACTCTGATGCGGTGCCTGCCATATCGTTCTCTCAGGTCCTTTAGCTTTGCTGCGTTTTACCACCGAAAACTACCGGTGTTAGCCAGTTGGTAACCAGCATGATCGCAAATGTTAGAAACAGTGCCGCGACGTCTAGCGGCTTAATACTTTTAAACACCACCGTGAAGAGGATGGCGCAAAGAATGAGCTTGCCTGTCTCACCCTTATAAAATGATCCCATTATCTGCTTGGCAGCACGCGCACCGCTATAACGAAAAGCCTTGAGCGCGAAATACACATTGGGGAGGAAAAAAATGATGCCTCCCAGCAAGGCGGAATAAGCCGCCACGGGGCTTTTAATCCAAAAAACCAGCCCCATTAAAAGAATTACGCCAGCCTGGAACGCAAACCATTTGCCCAGCGGAGGACGACGAATGGCATTGGTCTTCATTGTCGTCATAACTACTCTGCTTTTCTCGCCGGACGCTGCGTGTCTGAATCGAATTACCGGGCTAGCCGTAAAGCGCCGGTGATTATATGTGTTCGCCTGCCCTGAATCAACAAAACGCTAGACCCGTCTCCCCCCGTGAAGTCGCATGATCACTGAAGTTAGCGGGAGTTTTGCTTCACTTGGTTGTACTTGCTGCTGGAGCACTACATCTTGTGGTCAACACTGGCAATTACCTATATTACGGTCATGTTTTGTAATAATTATTGATCCAAGACAAAGCCATAACAGGCTGCCGCCAAGTCAAAGGAGCTTAGCGGATGTGTCCAAGAATGCCATCAAGCTCATCCAGTGAGCTGTAGCTGATCACCAACTTACCCTTGCCTTTTGCTCCATGCTGCAGCTTCACCTCAGCACCAAGGCGTTCGCCCAAATCCTGTTGCAGACGCTCTACATCGGGATTCAGCCGTTGCTGACCCGGATCGCGGCGGGGATTCAGCCATTGCCGAACCAGCGCTTCAGTCTGACGAACGGTTAACCCTTTGGCCACTACCTGACGTGCTGCGGTGGTTTGCTGCTCTGCCGGTAACCCGAGCAAGGCACGCGCATGACCCATTTCCAGATCACCACGCTCTAGCATCAGCTTGACGTCTTCCGGCAAGCTGGTCAGACGCAACAGGTTGGTAATACTGACGCGGCTCTTGCCTACAGCATCGGCTACCTGCTGCTGGGTCAGCTCAAATTCCTGCTGCAGTCGCTGCAGTGCAATGGCTTCTTCGATGGGATTGAGATCTTCACGTTGGATGTTTTCGATCAGAGCCATCGCAATGGCAGCTTCATCGGGCACATCACGGATAACCGTCGGAATGGTATCCAGGCCAGCCAGTTGAGTCGCGCGCCAGCGACGCTCGCCAGCGATGATTTCATAGCGCTCGCCACCAATCGAACGCACTACAATCGGCTGCATGACACCCTGAGCACGGATGGATTCGGCCAGTTCTTCCAGCGCTTGCGGATCCATATCGCGGCGAGGCTGATACTTACCACGCTGAATCAGGTCAACTGGTAGTTCTTTGAGTTGCTGATCCTGGCTGTAGCCGTTGCCCTCGGTTGCATTGCTCTGTCCGAGCAGCGCATCCAGTCCCCGTCCCAAGCCGCGTTTCTTAGCCGCCATGCCGCTGATGTCCTTTTGGTTATTCGGTTGAATCTGTCACGGCAGCCGCTTTGGCTGCCTGTCGGTTGCGACGCACCAATTCGCCAGCGAGCGCCAGATAGGCCACGGCGCCACGCGATTGTTTGTCATAAGTCAGCGCCGGCATGCCAAAGCTGGGGGCTTCGGCTAAACGCACGTTACGCGGTATTACGGTCTGGTAGAGCTTATCGCCAAAATGCGCGGTCAATTGCGCGGACACGTCGAGAGTCAGGCTGTTGCGCGGGTCATACATGGTGCGCAGCAGACCTTCAATCTGCAGCGAGGGATTGAGCAGCGAGCTGATTCGGCTAATGGTATTGACCAATGCCGACAACCCTTCCAGTGCATAGTATTCGCATTGCATCGGGATAATCACCCCGTCTGCTGCCACCAAGCCATTGACGGTCAGCATGTTCAGCGACGGCGGGCAGTCTATGAGCACGTAATCATACTGCGTACGTGCCTTGACCAGGGCATAACGCAGCCGGCTTTCCTTCATTTTGATGTTCATCAGCTCAACTTCAGCCGCAGTCAGGTCACCGTTGGCGGGGAGCAGATCGTAACCACCATGCTCTGACGTCCGCAGGGCGTCGGCAAACTCACAACGCCCCGTCAACAATTCATAAACGGAGTTATCCAATTCCGCCTTGTCGACACCGCTGCCCATGGTGGCGTTGCCCTGAGGGTCCAGGTCAATCAGCAGCACCTTGCGTTTGGTTGCGGCCAATGAAGCGGCAAGATTGATGGTGGTGGTGGTTTTACCCACTCCGCCTTTCTGGTTGGCTACTGCCAATACCTTGCCCACGTAGACCCCCTATCAAGCCGTTGAAAACTTCCTGTATTGCCAATATTGCCGTAAAAACGGCAAAAAAAGCGCCCACCCAGACATGCTGTGTGTTTTGCCATTTCTTCGGATACGAGCTGCCTTGCCTATTTTTTCAACAGTCTGCTGTGCGAATTAACTCTGATCCGAGCGTCGCAGTATCAACAGATGTCGACTCCCCACGCAACCGGGAACCGATAATTCTGCACTACGCTCAAGCATGAAGTCGACCGGCATCGCCGCCAGCTCATCGTCAGGATACACGCCTTTCATCGCCAACCAGCGAGTTTCTGTGTTGCCTAGCTGACGGGTTTTCTGCACAAAGTCGCCCAATGCGCTGAAAGCACGGGAGGTAATACCGGCAAACGGCTGGTCCTGCTCCAGGGCTTCTACCCGGCAGTTGAGTACCTGCAGGTTATCCAGGCCCAGCTCAAGCTTAACCTGGGTAAGAAACCGGGTCTTCTTGCCGTTGCTATCGAGCAGGCTGAACGTCTGGTCAGGGCACATAATCGCCAGAATCACGCCTGGCATGCCGCCGCCGCTGCCCACATCCAACCAGGTATCACCCTGGACATACGGCAGTATGCTCAAGCTATCGAGCAAATGCCGACTAACCATTTCATCCGGATCACGCACTGCGGTCAGGTTATAGGCCTTGTTCCACTTGTTCAGCAACCCGAGGTAGGCAAGCAATTTGTCGCTCTGCTCTGGCTGCAGGTCTATGCCTAACTGACTGGCGCCGTTGGCCAGTTGTGTTGCGTGGTCCACCATGGGGGTTATGCCTCCTGGGCCAATTTGCTACCGCCCAAGGCGTTGCGTTTTTTCAGATGAATCAGCAACAGGCTCACCGCTGCCGGCGTGACGCCCGGAATCCGCGAGGCTTGGCCGAGGGTTTGGGGACGCACATCAGACAACTTGTGGCGGATCTCATTCGACAGCCCACTCAAGCTGCTGTAATCGAGATCCAATGGCAGTGTGGTCTGTTCGTGCTGACGCAAACGGTCAATTTCTTCCTGCTGACGCTCAATGTAACCGGCGTATTTAGTCTGAATCTCAACCTGCTCAGCGGCATCGGCGGGGATCTCAACTTTCCCGGTCAACTCGCTCAGTGCCTGGTAATCGACTTCCGGCCGGCGCAACAAATCCAGCAGATTGTATTCGTGGGTCAAAGGCGTGTTGTACCGCGCGCTATAGGCTTTGCCAATTTCACTGCTGGGCTGTACCCAGGTACTGCGCAGACGCTGGGTTTCCTGCTCAATGGCTTCGCGCTTGGTATTGAACGCGGCCCAACGGGCATCATCAACCAGTCCCAATTCGCGGCCCTTGGCGGTGAGTCGCAAGTCGGCATTGTCTTCGCGCAGTACCAACCGGTACTCAGCTCGCGAGGTAAACATGCGATAGGGTTCACGGGTGCCCATGGTGATCAGATCGTCAACCAACACACCGATGTAGGCTTCGTCCCGACGCGGGCACCAGGACTCGAGACCCTGGGCACGCCGCGAGGCGTTCAACCCGGCCAGCAATCCCTGGGCTGCAGCTTCTTCGTAACCGGTGGTGCCGTTGATCTGACCGGCAAAGAACAAGCCGCCAATCACCTTGGTTTCCAGCGAATACTTCAGATCCTGCGGATTGAAGTAATCATATTCAATCGCGTAACCGGGACGCAGGATGTGCGCGTTTTCCATGCCAACAATGGATTGCACAATCTGCAGTTGCACGTCGAATGGCAATGAAGTGGAAATGCCATTGGGATACAACTCGTGCGTGGTCAAGCCTTCTGGCTCGATAAATACCTGATGCTGATCCTTGTCGGCGAAGCGATGGATCTTGTCTTCAATCGACGGGCAATACCGCGGTCCCACGCCTTCGATCACGCCGGTATACATGGGCGAACGGTCGAGGTTGTTACGAATGATCTCGTGGGTGCGCTCGTTGGTGTAGGTAATCCAGCAATTCACCTGGGCAGGATGTTGCTCGGCGTTACCCATGAACGACATCACGGGAATCGGCGTATCGCCGGGCTGTGCAGTCATCTTGCTGAAATCCACACTGCGGCCATCGATGCGTGGTGGTGTACCGGTTTTCAAACGATCAACGCGTAAGGGTAATTCGCGTAATCGTTGAGCCAGAGAAATTGCTGGCGGGTCACCGGCTCGGCCGCCCGAGTAATTATCCAGACCAATGTGAATCAGACCACCGAGGAAGGTGCCAGTGGTCAGTACCACGTTGTCAGCCAGAAAACGCAGGCCCATCTGTGTGACAACGCCTTTGGTTTCGCCTTGTTCAACAATCAGGTCATCGCAGGCTTGCTGGAATATCCAGAGATTCGGCTGGTTTTCCAGAATCTCGCGGATCGCGGCCTTGTACAAAACACGGTCAGCTTGCGCTCTGGTTGCCCGCACTGCAGGGCCCTTGCGGCTGTTGAGCACACGAAACTGGATGCCTGCCTTGTCGGTAGCGATAGCCATGGCACCGCCGAGGGCATCGATTTCCTTGACCAGATGGCTTTTGCCAATACCGCCGATGGCGGGATTGCAGCTCATCTGGCCCAGCGTTTCAACGTTGTGACTCAGCAGTAGGGTTTTCGAGCCCATACGAGCAGCCGCCAGAGCGGCTTCAGTACCAGCATGACCACCACCTACGACGATAACGTCAAAGCGATTGGGGAAATCCACGTAACACCTCGTTGCTCAGGTTTTGCCTGGCTTCGGAAAAAGGGGGCTGATTATAGGGTCTGACGGGAAAAATTGCAGCTGCTGTTGAGTATTTTTTGTACAGGGATTCGAACGCGATCAGGACAAGGTACTTATATAGAATTAAAGATAAAGATTTATATAGAGCTTAATGTAGTTACTACTAATGAGTAGCGCTTTTTCTGTGGGTAAGCGAATAAAGTCAATATTATTCAGTGACTTGGGAAAAGCATAAGTATGTGTGAAAGCGGTACTGCACTGGTGGGTAAGCGGGTGCTGGTCCTGTGCATAAAGTGCTTACTTATCCACAGGCGAGTTATACCCCTATTTACCCACAGGGTTATGGACCGGGCTTAGGTGCGGTTTTCCACAGGGCTTAGCCGCTGATTTTTTTTGTTTAACGCGGCTTTTTACTGCCTATTTAACTGCACATGCTGGTGCAGTTAGCCAAGAACCGCTTGGCGAGAGCGCTTTTTCGGAGCACATAGAATCTGTTGCACTGGAGGTTTTGTGCAAAATGCACAAAAATATTCAGGGCCGATCGGGTCTTATTAGCCGAAAGAGAGGTGCTGGCATAGCCATTGCAAAAACCCTGCTGATCCACTGAACCGCAGGCTGCTGCGATGCTCGCTCGGCTGCAGATAGATTGAACGACAGGAGAGTAACGATGACGAACAACACCACGGCGCAAGAGCAGGACTATCCGCTCAGCGCGGTACCGGCTTCGGCCAGAAAAAGCCTGTGGTCCATGGGGCTGGTGCTTTTGGGCTTCACTTTTTTTACCGCGACCATGTGGGCCGGCGGCACCGTTGGCACCGCGTTCGATTTTTCTACCCTGATGCTGGTCCTGCTGGCAGGTAACCTGCTGCTTGGCATCTACGCCGCGATTCTTGGCTATATAGCGGCGCGCTCCGGCATGAACACCGCGTTAATGAGTCGCTACGCTTTTGGCGATATTGGTAGCAAATTATCTGATTTCATTCTTGGTTTTACCCAAATTGGCTGGTACGCCTGGGGTACCGCTACCATGGCGCTGCTGCTGGTGAAAATGACTGGCTTACCCGAGGGGGCTACCCTGCCCTTGATGGTGATTTTTGGTTTCGGTTTTTGTGTCACCGCTTTTATTGGCTATCGCGGACTTGAGTTGCTGTCGCGAATTGCGGTTCCGGCGATGATTGTGTTGATCGCGGTGAGCATGTTTATTGCCACCTCCGACGCAGGCGGTCTGGCCGGTTTGACCAGCATTACTCCGACCAGTGATTTGAGCGTGGCGGCGGCGATTACCCTGGTGTTCGGCACCTTTGTCAGCGGCGGAACCCAAGCGACCAACTGGACGCGCTTTGCTCGCTCCGGCAAGACGGCCGTGTTGGCTACCCTGGCGGCGTTCTTTCTGGGCAACGGCTTGATGACCCTGGTCGGCGCATTGGGCGCACTGGTTTATCAGCAAGCAGATATCGTCGATATCATGGTGGCGCAGGGGTTGGCCACGCTGGGTATTCTGATGCTGTTTCTGAATCTGTGGACCACGCAGGACAATACGGTTTACAACTTTGCGGTGGCTGGCTGCAACATGCTGCGTACGCGTCGCCGCAAGACGATCACCCTAGTGGGCGCTGCCATAGGAACGCTGCTGGCGGTGCTCGGGATGTATGAATGGCTGATTCCCTTCCTGGTATTGCTGGGTACCTTTATTCCGCCGGTGGGCGGCGTGATTATGGGTAACTTCTTTGTGCGTTACCGCGGCGAGTACCCCGATATCGCCAGCGCCAAGTTGCCTGCCTTTAATATCGTGGGGCTTAGTGCGTATGCCATCGGTTCCCTGGTGGCTTACACCTCTGCCTGGGTCGCTCCCTTGGTCGGTGTGCTGGTGGCGGCATTGAGCTATGCCTTGCTGGAAACGGTGGTTGCCGGTGTTAAGGCCCGTCGCGCCAGTGCCATGGGTAGTGTTTAACCGGTGTTGCTGCGCTGCGCCGACATCCCTACTCTGCCCGGTCTCGGCGCTATTGTGCTGCGCGCAGGCCTGGCAGGTGGGGAGCGGCCAGTACGTTGGCCCTATGTCGCAGAGAACCGCTCTTTCAGTCCCTGGATACAGGGCGGAGAGCTGGTTTTTATCACCGGGATAGGCCGTCATCACAGTCAAGCCAGCTTGACTGAACGGCTGTACGAAGCGGTGCAATCGGGGGTTGCCGGCCTGGTTATTCTTACCGGCGAAGCTTATATAGGTCAGTTGCCCAATGGTCTGCTGCGGTTGGCCGACCAACTGGCGCTACCCTTGTTGGAGCAGCCTTATTCGCTGCCGATGGTGCAGGTGACGGAGACCATCAGCCGGGCCATTGTGCAGCGCGAACAGGCGTATGCCCGCCGGGCTGAGCAACAGGCAGACTCACTGGCAGACCGGTTGCAGCAGCGACTGGGGAGCGCGACAGAGATAGCCGATTTCGTTCGTCCCTTTATTGCTTGTGCACCAGAGCAACTGAGCCCGCTGCAATCGACGCTGGACGCCTGGCTGGCACAGCAGGGCAACCTGTCGGCGGCGGCACAGCAATTGGGCTGTCATCGCAACTCACTGCGTTATCGCTTGAACAAGATTTTTAACATGAGCGGTTTGGACCCTAAACGTCCTGCCGACATGCAAACACTGATACTGCTGCACGTGCTGTTGTCAAAAACAGCCGAGAAAGCAGACATTTTGGAGACACCCCATGATTCAACACCCTGAAGCCATCATCAACGCACGTTTAGCCGGCAAGGATGGGCTGCACACACTGACCATCAGCGATGGACGCTTTGTTAGCCTGGTTGCCCAGTCGGAAAAGCTGTCTGCGGGCGAGCAGCAGCTCGATGCCGGTGGCAATCTGGTGTCGCCGCCTTTCGTTGAGCCCCACATTCACCTGGATGCAGCGATGACAGCCGGTGAGCCGCGCTGGAATCGCAGCGGCACCTTATTTGAAGGTATCGAGTGCTGGGCTGAACGCAAGGCGACGTTAAGCCATGCAGACGTGATCAGCCGTGCTGAGCAGACACTCAAACTCTTTGCCGCGCACGGTATTCAGTATGTGCGTACCCATATTGATGTCACTGACCCGTCGCTGGTGGCGCTTGAAGCCATGGTCGAGGTGCGCGAGCGCGTACGTGAACATATTGACCTGCAGATTGTGGCCTTTCCGCAGGAAGGTATCCTGTCTTTCCCCGGCGGGCAGGATCTGATGCGCCGTGCGGTAGAGATAGGTGCGGACGTGATTGGTGGTATCCCGCACTTTGAGTTCACGCGTGACTACGGCGTCGAGTCGGTCAAGATGTTGATGCAATTGGCTGAAGACAACGATTGTCTGGTCGACGTGCACTGCGATGAAATTGACGACCCGAACTCGCGTTTTCTTGAAGTTCTGGCGGCTGAGGCTCTGAGCCGTGATTACGGCACGCGGGTTACCGCCAGCCATACCTGTGCCATGCACTCATACAACAACGCCTACTGCAGCAAACTGTTTCGCCTGTTGCAGAAGGCAGACCTGCGATTTGTCGCCCTGCCAACCGAAAACCTGCACCTGCAAGGTCGTTTTGACGGCTACCCCAAGAGTCGCGGCATTACCCGTGTGCCGGAGCTGCTGGACGCTGGCTTAAAGGTTTGTATGGGCCAGGATTCGATTCGTGATCCCTGGTATCCGATGGGCAACGGCAATCTGCTGCGCACTCTGGATGTGGGCTTGCACGCCTGCCATATGCTCGGTATTGAGCGGATCGAAACAGCGCTGGAGATTGTCACCAGCAATGGCGCGGCAGCACTCAACCTCAGCGATTATGGTATCGCGCCAGGTTTGCCTGCGCGTTGCATGGTGCTGAACGGCGCAACCCCCTATGAGGTGTTGCTGAATCAATCACCGGTATTGGCATCGATTCGCGATGGTCGCTGTTTGCTGCAGCGTGAGGCTGTTGTCAATTCCGTCGCTGGTTGGGATTGAAGCTGATCGGCAGACTATTGAGGCGGGGCGTGCCAATGGATATGTTATCGTTTGCGGGTAGTTTTCATATCTTCAAGCCCTGCCGCAAGGACTGCTGATCTCTGATGAAAGACCTCGATGGCCTGCCGATGCCCCAGCGCCTTGGCGCCATCATTGCCATAGCGCTGGGGGTCACCATGGCCGTGTTGGACGGCATGATCGCCAATGTGGCCTTGCCGACCATTGCCGATGACCTGGGTACCAGCGCGGCCAATTCAATCTGGATCGTCAACGCCTACCAACTGGTGATCACCATGAGCCTGCTGTCGCTGGCATCCTTTGGTGATCTTTGGAGCTACCGCAAGGTATACCTCATAGGGCTCGGTGTTTTCGCCTCTATGTCGGTACTCTGTGCGCTTAGCGATTCGTTACTCACCCTGACGATCGCGCGCATGCTACAGGGCTTGGGCGCTGCTGCGGTGATGAGCGTGAACGGCGCCTTGACCCGCCTGATCTATCCCCGCCGCATTCTGGCTCGCGGTATCGCTATCAACACGCTGATCGTAGCGGTGTCCGCCGCCGCCGGTCCAACCGTGGCGGCCGGCGTGCTGTCGATTGCCAGCTGGCCCTGGCTGTTCGCCATCAATGTGCCTATTGGCCTGCTCGCGCTAATCATGGGGTACCGTTTCTTACCGGCTAACGCCGGGGTTCGTGAGCAACGTTTCGATAAGCTTAGTGGCTTGCTGAACGCCATTACCTTTGGTTTGTTTTTCGCTGCGTTAACCGGCTTTGCACAGGGTCATGCGGGCTGGATGATTGGGCTACCGCTGGTGCTGACGATAGTCGTCGGCTGGTTCTTTGTGCGCCGGCAGTTGGATCAGCCCTTTCCATTGCTGCCAATTGATCTGTTGCGGATTCCGGTGTTCTCGCTATCCATTGGCACCTCGGTCTGTTCCTTTGCCGCGCAGATGCTCGCCATGGTCTCCATTCCGTTCTACTTTCAAAAGACCCTGGGTCTGAGTGAGATCGAAACCGGTTTGCTGATGACGCCCTGGCCGCTGGCAACCATGGTAATGGCGCCGATCGCCGGGCGTCTGCTGGACAGAGTGCACGCGGGGCTGCTGGGCGGGATTGGCCTGGCCATCTTTGCGACCGGTCTGTTTATGCTGGCGGCTCTGCCGCAAGAGGCCACGCACCTTGAAATCATGCTGCGCATGCTGCTCTGCGGCGCAGGCTTCGGACTGTTTCAGTCGCCTAATAATCACACTATTCTGACCGCCGCACCGCTTGAGCGCAGCGGCGGTGCCAGTGGCATGCTGAGCACCGCCCGCCTGGTCGGACAAACTACCGGGGCTGCGTTGGTGGCGTTGTCGTTCAACCTGTTTGCCGACAACGGCACGCACGCTTCGCTCATCGCAGCTGGTAGTTTTGCCTGTGTTGCCGCGATCGTAAGCAGTCTTCGCATGAGTCAGACGCCAATACGCTAATCCCAATGATGCTGAGATCAGCAGACTTCGTATGGGTCGCTCAGCCTGTCTGTTATAGCGCATACTTCGCGCAGTGAACCGACTCATTGCTGATGGACAAGGCTACTGTTGTTCGATCGCCGCCGCTCTTCAAGGGAAGACTAAGATGGGAATATTTGAACGTTACCTTTCACTCTGGGTAGCCTTGGGGATTGCTACCGGGGTGGTTTTCGGCAGCCTGGCGCCCGCTTCGTTTGCCAGTCTGGCAGCGCTCGAATATGCACAGGTCAACCTGGTGGTAGCGCTGCTTATCTGGCTGATGATCTACCCGATGATGATTCAAATCGACTTTCGCTCACTGAAGGAGGTCGGCAGTAAACCCAAAGGTCTGATACTGACGCTGACAGTGAACTGGTTGATCAAGCCGTTCAGTATGGCGTTGCTCGGTTGGTTATTTTTCCATTACCTGTTCGCTGACTGGGTAGATCCGCAGTCAGCCAGTGAATATATAGCGGGCATGATTTTATTGGGGGCGGCGCCTTGTACGGCGATGGTTTTCGTTTGGAGTCAGTTGACCAAAGGCGATCCCAGCTACACCTTGATGCAGGTCTCGATCAACGACATCATCATGGTGTTTGCTTTCGCTCCCATAACTGCCTTCTTGTTGGGCGTTAGCGATATTCAGGTGCCTTGGGAAACTCTGCTGCTCTCGGTCGCTATGTACGTAGTGCTGCCGCTGGTGGCTGGGATGCTTACGCGCAAACTGTTGCGCGCGAATGATGATCACCGCCGTCTGGACGCGTTTGTCAGCCGCTTGAAGCCCTGGTCGATCGTCGGCTTGCTGGCAACGGTCGTGCTACTTTTTGGTTTCCAAGCCGAAACTATCCTGCGACAGCCAACGGTGATTATTTTGATCGCCGTGCCGTTATTGATCCAGACCTACGGTATTTTTGCCCTTACCTATGTCGTCGCTAAACGTTTAAGGCTGGCGCACTCTGTTGCGGCCCCTGCCTGCATGATCGCCACATCAAATTTTTTCGAGTTAGCGGTAGCAGTGGCGATTTCCTTATTTGGCTTACACTCGGGCGCCGCCCTGGCAACCGTCGTAGGTGTGCTGGTTGAGGTACCCGTAATGTTGTCACTGGTCTGGCTGCTCAACCGCAATAGAGGAAGCTTTAGTTGATCTAGGCTACTTGCCAATGCAGAAGCTGGAAAAGATGCGTCCCAGCAGGTCATCGGCGCTGAAAACACCAGTGATGCTACCGAGCGATTGCTGTGCCATACGCAGATCTTCCGCCAGTAGCTCGCCAGCGCCCATCAGAGTCAGCTGTTGATAGCCGTGGCCAAGATGAAGGGCAGCCTCTTCCAGCGCGTCCAGATGGCGCCTGCGAGCGCTGAACAGGCTTTCGCCGGTCTGCTCGAATCCCATGCAGGCTTTCAGGTGCTCGCGTAGCAGCTCAATGCCCTCGCCTTGCCTGGCGGAAACGCGCAAGCTTACCGAGCCATCCGCTGCGGTGGCGGTGCCCACAGACTCTCCGGTGATATCCACTTTGTTGTAGATCAGCGTGACCTTGCCTGGGTCCGGCTTTAGCGCCAGAAATTCCGGCCACAACTGATCCGGGTCCATAGCTTCGGGCTGGCTGGCGTCGACCATCAGTAGAATGCGGTCGGCTTCATTGATGGCGGCCATGGCGCGTTCCACGCCAATACGCTCAACCTGATCGTCGGTATCGCGCAGGCCCGCAGTGTCGATGATATGCAGTGGCATTCCGTCAATGTGAATATGCTCACGCAGTATGTCGCGGGTGGTACCGGCGATATCGGTGACGATAGCGCTGTCGCGGCCAGCCAAGGCATTGAGCAGACTGGATTTGCCCGCATTCGGGCGGCCGGCAATCACCACTGTCATGCCGTCCCGCAGCAGCGCACCTTGCCCTGCCTGGCGTTGTACCTGGGTCAACTCGGCCTGCACTGCCTCCAGCTGCGAGAGCACATGACCGTCGGCGAGGAAGTCTATTTCTTCCTCGGGAAAGTCGATGGCGGCTTCAACGTAGATACGCAGGGCAATCAATGATTCGGTCAGCGCATTAACCCGATCCGAGAACACGCCCTGCAAGGAATTGAGTGCATTGCGCGCAGCTTGTTCAGAGCTGGCTTCAATCAGGTCGGCAATGGCCTCAGCCTGCGCCAGGTCCAGTTTGTCATTCAGGAAGGCGCGTTCACTGAACTCACCTGGCCGGGCCTGACGCGCACCGGCAGCAAGGCAGGCTTTGAGCAGCAAGTCCATTACCACAGGACCACCATGCCCCTGTAACTCCAGCACGTCTTCACCGGTAAAGGAATGCGGCCCAGGGAAGAACAGCGTCAGCCCCTGATCCAGCGCCTGTTCACCGGACCAGAAAGGCCCGTAGTGAGCGTATCTCGGCTTGGGCTCACGGCGCGCAATCAGCCTGGCTATCGGCAAGGCACTCGGGCCAGACACGCGGATAATGCCAACGCCACCCTGACCGGGCGCGGTGGCCAGTGCGGCTATGGTATCGGCGTGGTAAGGCTGGTTCATGGTCGCTCCTGGTCATTCACTGGCATGGCATACACAAAGCAAAACGCCCCGAAAACGGGGCGTTTGACTGGCAGACTCGCGATCAGCTCTTGGCGGCTGCGCCCTTCTCGATCTGACGAGTAATGTACCACTGTTGTGCGATAGACAGGCAGTTGTTGACCACCCAGTACAGCACCAGACCAGCAGGGAACCAGAGGAAGAAGAAGGTGAAGACGATAGGCAGCATCTTCATGACCTTGGCCTGCATCGGATCTGGCGGAGTCGGGTTCAGCTGTTGCTGCAGGAACATGGTCGCGCCCATGATGATCGGCAGTATGAAGTAGGGATCCTTCAGCGACAGGTCAGTGATCCAGCCCAGCCACTCGGCCTGACGAATCTCGACGCTCTCCATGAGTACCCAATACAGCGAGATGAAGACCGGCATCTGCACCAGAATCGGCAAGCAGCCGCCCAGCGGATTGATCTTCTCTTTCTTGTACAGCTCCATCATGCCCTGCGACATCTTCTGACGGTCGTCGCCGTGCTGTTCACGCAGTGCCTGCAGTTTGGGTGCTACCCGGCGCATGTTGGCCATTGAGCGATAGCTGGTGGCAGACAGCGGGAAGAAGATCAGCTTGATCAGACAGGTCAGCAGGATGATGCTCCAGCCCCAGTTACCGACGAAGCTGTGGATGAAGCTCAGCACGACAAACAACGGCTGGGCAATCCACCAGAGGAAACCATAGTCGATGGTTAAATCCAGACCGGGCGAAATCGCTTTCAGGTCGTCCTGAATCTTCGGACCCGCATAGAACTGGCTCTTGATCGTGGCCTGCTCACCTGGCCCAACGCTGACCGAGGGGCTGGTGAAACGAACGATGTAGTTACCCTGACTATCCTTCAGTGTGCTGAAGGTGTGCTGGGTGTTCGCATCGGGTATCCAGGCACTGACAAAGTAATGCTGGAGCCAGGCAATCCAGCCGCCGTTGACCTTTTCGTTCAGCTTTTCGTCATCCAGCTCGCCCATCTTCATCTTGGTATAAGAGCTGTCTGCGCTCCAGTAGGCAGCACCCAGGAAGGTGGCCATGCCGGTGGCAGTAGAGCTGGAAGGATCGCCGCTGCTATCGCGCTTGAGCTGCCCAAAGGCACTGCCGGACCAGCTCTCGGTGCTCTGATTGTCGATCAGGTAGTCCACTTCAACCAGATAGGTGTCGCGGCTGAAAGTGTAGCGCTTGGTGAAGTTAACGCCTGCATCGCTGGTTTTCAGGTCAACCACCAGGCTGTCCTGACCCTCGCTCAGGGTATAGCTGCTCTGCTCGCTGGTGTAGCGTGCCCGACCTTTGGCACTATCCGGACCCTGGCGGCCAGTCAGACCACTTTGCGCGACGTACAGACGGTTGCTGGACTGTTCCATCAGCTGGAAAGGCAGATCCGGACGATCCTTGCGCGCTGGGTATTGGGGCAGTGACAGCGAGACAATGTCGCCGCCAATCGGGTTGATGGTGACATTCAGCGTACCGGTCGAAACCTGGATAAGGTTGTCGTTCTGTTTGGCTGGCAGGTCACCGGCGCTCACGGTAGGTTCACCGTTGGCATCGATTGGCTGGGGAACATCGCTGTTCGCACCATCAGCCAAAGGAGCAGTGTCGGTAGGCAGATCGGAATTATTGATCGGTGCCACGTTGGTTTCAGCAACAGGGGGAAGATCCTGTTGCATGAAATCAGTGTTCCACTGCAAAACCATGAGATAGGTAATCACGAGCAAGGCAGCTATGAGGATATTTCGTTGCATGTTCATGGTTTTTTGGCCATCTGGGAAGGTCGGTTGTCAGAGTGAGTTGGTACTGGATCGTACCCGCCAGGATTCCACGGGTGACAGCGCCCCAGGCGCCGGGCACTCAGCGCAACGCCTTTGAGCAAACCATGTTGTTCTATGGCTTCTTGGGCGTAGCAGGAACAGGAGGGATAGAAACGGCAATGGCTGGCCATCAGAGGACTGATAGCGTAGCGGTAAACCTTGATCAGTCCGAGTGCGACATTACGCATTGGATGACGGGGGTCCAGAGGTGCGTGAGCGATTTTTCGCAGCGGTCTTAATAAGCCTGCGCCACATGCCCTCGTAGAGAGCATGTAGAGCAGTATTGTCCAGGTCGCCTACGCCCTTACGAGCGAGCACGACAATATCCAGGTTGCCCAACTCAGCGCGATGCTGGCGGAACGACTCACGGGCGACACGCTTGACCTTGTTACGATCAACTGCCCGCCGGACATTTTTCTTGGCAATAACCAGACCCAGCCTGGCGTGTGCCAGTTCGTTCTCTCTGGCAAGCAACAACAGACTGGGTCCTGAGGCTTTACAGGTGGCTCCATCGAATACGTTCTTGAAATGAGCAGGCGTTAATAGCCTGTATTCAGGAGCGAAGCCGAGACCCACCTGGCAGCCGGTTCTTAAGCTGACAGGCGCTGACGGCCTTTGGCACGACGACGGGCCAAAACCGCACGACCGTTTTTGGTGGCCATACGTGCACGGAAACCATGGTTGCGCTTGCGCTTCAATACGCTGGGTTGGAACGTTCTTTTCATCTTCAGATACCTGAGTAATTCACATCAGAGCAAAGTGCCCTTTCAAGGGATCGGCAATTCTAGAGAATAAGATCGCTTAGGTCAATTTGAATTACACCTGATTGGATAACTAAAAAACAAAATAAAATCAGATCTTTAAATAGATAAATGATGTTGTTGTATATGGTGCAGCACTTTTCCGTGGATAAGTCATTTAACCGCTTTTAAATCATGCTCTTGGCGCAAGTATAACCTTGTGGGCAAGCGGTTGGCAGGAGGGGGTCAAAGATGTGCTCTTGTTGTGGATAAAGTGGCTAGATATCCACAGGCAGACTTACCCACTGCTTTTAGCGATAGTTGCCAACAAAGCTCAAGTGCAGTTTTCCACAAGGTCTACAGGGCACGTTTTGCAAGGCTCGGTAGCCTGAATTTAAAAGTACGCCGGTTTTTAGTGCTACTTACTGACGCATGCCGAAGAGTGGAATCAGTGCCATCCAGTGTGGATAAGTCGTTGGTGAAGGGATAGAATAGTCGGCTATGTTGTACCGCCTGAGCGCTGGCTTTTGTGGTAACCATCCGACTTCAATAAAAACCGCCACCCGTGGCGGACCGGGGGATTTAGTGTCTGTTGAACTATGGCAGCAATGCATCGATTTTTTGCGAGATGAGCTTCCATCCCAACAGTTCAATACGTGGATTCGTCCCTTACAGGCCGATGGTGATCAGAGTGAGATCCGCCTTTATGCACCCAACCGTTTTGTTCTTGATTGGGTCAACGACAAGTACCTGAACCGTATTCAGGAGCTGCTTGATGACTTGTCGCATGGTCAGGCGCCTTTGGTGTCGCTACTGATCGGTAGTCGTCGCACTACTTCCGCAGGAGCTGTTGCGCCGCGTCCAAGCGGTAACGCAACCTCGGCCCCTTCCGCTCCAGCTAGTCAGCCGCCACCACCCGCTCCGCGTCAAACCGCGCCAGCCGCCGCGCCCCGTGCGCAGGTCAGCGCACAGGGTTTTCAGCCGGACGCGGGCAAAGCCTTCGCTGAATCCGATGAAGAGAATCGCACAGCGCCTGATCGTAACGAGCAAGCCGGCAATAATCTGGTCAAGCACACCAGTTACCTGAATCGCAGTTTTACCTTTGAGAATTTTGTTGAGGGTAAATCCAACCAGCTTGCTCGTGCAGCTGCCTGGCAGGTCGCCGACAATTTGAAGCACGGCTATAACCCGCTCTTCCTTTATGGCGGCGTTGGTCTGGGTAAGACGCATTTGATGCACGCGGTGGGCAACCACCTGCTAAAGAAAAATCCCGCAGCAAAAATTGTTTATCTGCATTCCGAGCGTTTTGTTGCCGATATGGTCAAGGCGCTGCAGATGAATGCGATCAACGACTTTAAGCGCTACTACCGTTCGGTTGATGCGTTGCTGATTGACGATATTCAGTTTTTCGCCAAGAAGGAGCGTTCGCAGGAAGAATTCTTTCATACCTTCAACGCGCTGCTTGAAGGCGGTCAGCAGGTCATCCTGACCAGTGATCGTTACCCGCGTGAAATTGATGGCTTGGAAGAACGTCTCAAATCCCGTTTTGGTTGGGGGCTGACGGTGGCGGTTGAGCCGCCGGAGTTGGAAACCCGCGTTGCCATCCTGATGAAGAAGGCCGAGCAGTCGCGGGTAGATTTGCCGCATGACGCCGCCTTCTTTATTGCGCAGCGTATTCGTTCCAACGTGCGTGAGCTAGAGGGTGCGCTCAAGCGGGTTATCGCCAGCTCTCACTTTATGGGTCGGGATATCACCATTGAGTTGATCCGTGACTCGCTCAAGGACCTGCTGGCCTTGCAGGACAAGTTGGTCAGTATTGATAATATTCAGCGTACCGTCGCCGAGTACTACAAGATCAAGGTGTCCGACGTGCTATCCAAGCGCCGTTCGCGTTCGGTGGCCAGGCCACGCCAGGTGGCTATGGCGCTATCAAAAGAGCTAACCAACCATAGCTTGCCCGAGATCGGCGACGCCTTTGGTGGTCGTGATCACACAACGGTGTTGCACGCTACGCGTAAAATTGCAGAACTGCGTGAAATTGACGCTGATATCCGCGAAGATTATAAGAATCTGTTAAGGACTCTGACTACCTGATAGTCAAGCAACCATCTGCCAAACTGCACGAGGTCGAGGAAGACAAATGCAATTCACCATTCAGCGCGAAGCCCTGTTGAAGCCCCTGCAATTGGTAGCAGGGGTTGTTGAACGTCGTCAGACACTCCCGGTGCTGTCCAACGTGTTGTTGGTCGTAGACGGCAATACCCTGTCGATGACCGGTACCGATCTTGAAGTTGAGCTCGTGGGTCGGATTAACCTGGAAGAGTCAGCCGAGGCCGGTGAGGTTACCGTCCCCGCGCGCAAGTTGATGGACATCTGCAAATCATTGCCGGATGACGCCACGTTGACCTTCAAGGTCGAAGAAAACAAAGCGATCATCAAGGCAGGGCGCAGCCGCTTTACCTTGGCTACTCTGCCGGCCAATGACTTCCCGAACGTGGAAGACGGTCCTGGCGCTATGAGTTTTTCAATAAGCCAGGCGAAACTACGCCGTCTGATTGAGCGCACCAGTTTTGCCATGGCGCAGCAGGATGTGCGTTATTACCTCAACGGCCTGCTGCTTGAGATTAATAAGGGTCAACTGCGTGCCGTGGCTACCGATGGTCACCGTATGGCGATGTGCACCGTCGATGCGGAGATAGATTACCAGGAGCGCTATCAGCTGATCGTGCCGCGCAAAGGTATTCTCGAATTGTCTCGATTGCTGGGTGAAGCAGATAACAGCGTTAACATTGTGCTGGGCACCCATCACATTCGCGCGACCACCGGTGACTTTACCTTCACCTCCAAGTTGGTAGACGGCAAGTTTCCGGACTATGAGCGTGTGCTGCCACGCGGCGGTGACAAGATTGTATTGGCCGACCGTCAAATGCTGCGCGACGCCTTCAGTCGCACATCGATTCTGTCGAACGAAAAGTACCGCGGTATTCGTTTGATGCTGCAGGCTGGCCAGTTGAAGATTCAGGCCAACAACCCTGAGCAGGAAGAAGCGGAAGAAGAAGTGATGGTCGATTACAACGGCAGCGCGCTGGAGATTGGCTTCAATGTCAGTTATCTGCTCGATGTGATGAACGTGCTGGGACACGAGCAGGCAAAGCTGATTTTGTCCGATGCCAACAGCAGTGCCTTGGTTCAGGAAGCCGAGTCCGAAGACAGTCTTTACGTCGTCATGCCTATGCGCCTCTAACGCGTAATGCCGCTAAAACGCCTTTCCGTCACCGCGGTGCGCAATTTGCACCCGGTGACCATCTTCCCCTCCCCTCGTATCAATATCCTTTCCGGCGCCAACGGCAGTGGTAAAACCAGTCTGTTGGAAGCCGTGCATATTTTGGGTCTGGCTCGCTCCTTTCGCAGTACACGTCTGCAGCCGGTTATTCAGTACGAGCAGAATGCCTGTACGGTCTTTGCTGAAATTGAGCGGCCGTCTGTACCCCTCTGCTCCATGGGTATTACCCGTAACAAGCAGGCTGATTATGAGATACGGGTTAATGGCCAGAATGTTAAAAGCACCGCTCAGCTTGCGGAAACTCTGCCGCTGCAACTGATCAATCCTGATAGCTTTCGTTTGCTTGAAGGTGCGCCCAAACAGCGCAGGCAGTATCTCGATTGGGGTGTGTTCCACGTGGAACATCGTTTTCTGCCTGCCTGGCAGCGTCTGCAAAAGAGCCTGAAACAACGGAATTCATTGCTCCGACGTGGTAGAATCGAGCGTTCGATGTTGTCCCCGTGGGAGACAGAGCTGGTCGCCGCTGGCGAGCAGATAGACCTGTTCCGCAGGGAGTACATCAGCCAGCTAAAGCCGGTATTTGAAGCGGTGCTCAGTGAGCTCTTGCGGCTCGACGGTTTGTCCCTCAGTTATTATCGCGGCTGGGACAAGGAGCGCTCTCTGGCCGAGGTGTTGGATAGTCAGTTTGATCGTGACCTATCGATAGGGCATACCCAATCCGGGCCTCAACGCGCTGACTTGCGGCTAAGAATCCAGGGGCTCAATGCGGCTGAGGTTTTATCCCGAGGGCAGCAGAAGCTTGTGGTCTGCGCGTTGAAGTTGGCGCAGGGGCGAATGCTAAAGGAGTTTGGGCGGCAACAGGACTGCGTATTCCTGGTTGATGACCTTCCTTCCGAACTTGATCAGAACCACCGGCAGGCGCTTTGTAGTTTGCTTGAGTCGCTCGACTGTCAGGTGTTTATCACCTGCGTTGAGCCTGAGCCGCTACTGAACTGCTGGAAAAAAGAGACACCTTTATCCATGTTCCACGTGGAACATGGACACATTGTGCAGACCGAATGAAGTCTGGAGTGACTTAAGATGACCGACAATAAAGCCTATGATTCATCGAGCATTAAGGTACTGAAAGGCCTTGATGCAGTCCGTAAGCGTCCTGGTATGTATATCGGTGATACGGACGATGGCACGGGCCTCCACCATATGGTCTTTGAAGTCGTCGATAACTCTATCGATGAAGCCCTCGCGGGACACTGTACCGATATCGACATTATCATCCACACCGATGAGTCCATCACCGTACGCGACAACGGTCGCGGCATTCCGGTAGACGCTCACGAAGAGGGCGTCTCTGCAGCCGAGGTCATCATGACCGTGCTGCACGCCGGTGGTAAGTTCGATGACAACAGCTACAAAGTGTCTGGCGGCCTGCACGGTGTAGGGGTATCCGTGGTCAACGCGCTCTCTGAGGAGCTGATCCTGACCGTGCGACGCCACAACAAAGTGTGGGAGCAGACCTACGTCCATGGCGTCCCACAGGCGCCTGTAGCGCCCGTCGGTGATACCGACAGCACAGGCACCCAGATTCACTTCAAGCCCTCTTCCGAAACCTTCAGTAGCATCAGTTTCAGCTGGGATATCCTAGCCAAGCGATTGCGTGAATTGTCCTTTTTGAACTCGGGTGTTGGTATCAACCTGACTGACGAGCGTTCGGGTAAGAAGGAACTGTTCAAATACGAAGGCGGCCTGCGGGCATTCGTTGATTACCTCAACGTCAACAAGACCACCATCAACTCCGTGTTTCACTTCAACCTGCAGCGCGACGATGGTATTGCAGTAGAAGTGGCGATGCAGTGGAATGACAGTTTCAACGAGAGCATTCTCTGTTTTACCAATAACATTCCGCAGCGCGATGGTGGTGCTCACCTTGCTGGTTTCCGTAGTGCCCTTACCCGCACACTGAATACCTACATCGAGCAGGAAGGCCTGCTGAAAAAGCTGAAGGTGGCAACTTCCGGTGATGATGCCCGTGAAGGTCTGACCGCGATCATTTCGGTTAAAGTGCCCGATCCCAAGTTCTCGTCGCAAACCAAAGATAAACTGGTTTCGTCAGAAGTGAAGACGGCAGTAGAGCAGGAAATGAACAAGTCCTTTGCTGATTACCTGTTGGAAAAACCAGGCGAAGCCAAGGCCGTTGTCGGCAAGATGATTGATGCTGCCCGCGCTCGTGAAGCAGCACGCAAAGCGCGTGAAATGACACGTCGCAAAGGTGCTCTGGATATCGCAGGTTTGCCCGGCAAATTGGCTGACTGTCAGGAGAAAGACCCTGCCCTTTCCGAACTCTACATAGTGGAGGGTGACTCGGCCGGCGGATCCGCCAAACAGGGCCGAAATCGTAAGACGCAGGCGATCCTCCCGCTTAAGGGTAAGATTCTTAACGTTGAAAAAGCGCGCTTTGACAAGATGCTCTCCTCTGCGGAAGTAGGCACCCTGATCACTGCCTTGGGTTGTGGCATTGGCCGTGAAGAGTTCAATATCGAGAAGTTGCGTTACCACAACATCATCATCATGACCGATGCTGACGTCGACGGCTCACACATTCGTACCCTGCTGTTGACCTTCTTCTTCCGTCAAATGCCTGAGCTGATCGAGAACGGCTACATCTATATCGCCCAGCCACCACTCTACAAGATCAAGAAAGGTAAGCAGGAACAGTATCTGAAGGACGATGAAGCACTGGAAGAATATCTGACGCAGTCTGCGTTGGAAGATTCCTACCTGTTCGTCAACGAGGATGCACCTGGGATTACCGGTGAAGCGCTGGAGCGCATCGTGCAGGAGTTCCGCTCGGTAATGCGCACGCTCAAGCGTCTGGCTCGGCTGTATCCACAGGAACTGATGGAGCACTTCATCTATCTGCCGCGTCTCACCGTGGAAAACCTGGCAGACAAAGCCTACATGGATACCTGGTTGAAAGGCTTTGAAGCCCGTGTATTGACCGGTGAGAAATCTGGCCAGCAATACAACGTCAACCTGCGTGAAGATCGCGAGCGTCACCTGTGGTTGCCCGAGGTGGAGTCCATCACTCACGGCCTCTCAAGCTATGTCACCTTTAACCGTGACCTGTTCGCGAGTAACGACTACCGCACTATGGCGGAGCTGGGCGAGAAGCTACAGAGCCTGCTGGAGTCTGGCGCCTACATGCAGCGCGGCGAGAAGAAGAAGCCGATCAGTACCTTCAAGGAAGCACTGGAATGGATGATGACGGAAACAGCGCGTCGCCACACTATTCAGCGCTACAAAGGTCTGGGCGAGATGAATCCGGATCAGTTGTGGGAAACCACGATGGACCCGGAAAGCCGTCGTATGCTGCAGGTGAATGTTGAGGACGCCATTGCGGCAGACCAAATCTTCAACACGCTGATGGGCGATCACGTTGAACCGCGTCGTGAGTTCATCGAGAGTAACGCTTTGGCAGTATCCAACCTGGATGTCTGATCCCGGTCGGCGATAATAAAAACCCCTTAAGGCAAATGCGTTAAGGGGTTTTTTTATACTGCTGGTCAGCTGAGGTCTAACGAAAGTCGTCAGTCAGATCAGAATCAGAAAAGCCAGAGGGTGCGGCTTGTTGCTCTGGTTCGGCTGCTGTCGGCTTTTCCTCTTCGCCGGTGGCGAGCGGTGACTCGGATCGGGTGTCGTTGAACTTGGATTTCAGCTTGAGATCGGTAGGTGAGTCGGCGTAGCGCAGGGCCGTTTCCAGCGTCACGCTGCCGGCAGTGACCAGCTCATGGAGATGCTGATCGAAGCTCTGCAGGCCCGGCTCCTGCCCCCGATTCATTGAATCCTTTATCTCGGACAGCTCGTCACGGCCAATTAGCGTGCGGATATAGGGTGTGCGTAAGAGTACTTCGACAGCAGCAACGCGCTTTTTCTCTTTGCCTGGTACCAAGCGTTGGGCCACGATGCCGGCCAGGTTCATCGAGATATCGCTTAGCGTTTGCTTGCGCTCCCCTTCCGGAAATAGGTTAACGATGCGCTCAACGGCCTGCACGCTGTTAGTGGCGTGCAGTGTTGACACTACCAGGTGACCTGTTTCGCTGTAATGCAGAGCGTGCTGCATGGTCGCCTTGTCACGAATTTCGCCGATCATGATGACGTCGGGTGATTCGCGCAGTACGTTACGCAGGGCGTGCCCAAAGCTTTTGGTGTCCAGGCCGACTTCGCGCTGATCGACGATGGCTTTCTTGTGTTTATGCAGAAATTCTATCGGATCTTCAATGCAAACAATGTGGCCAGCACGATGGGTGTTGCGGTAGTCCAGCATGGCCGCCAGGGTAGTCGATTTACCTGACCCGGTAGCGCCAACCACCAGCACCAGACCGCGATCTTTCAGGGCGAGCTTTTCCAGCTGCTTGGGTAGGCCGAGCTCGGCGAAGGGTGGAATCTTGTGGCTGATGTGGCGAACCACCATGCCGACTTCGCTGCGCTGGTAGTAGACATTGATACGAAAGCGACCGTAGTTGGGCAGCCCAACGGCGAGGTTCATTTCCTGCTCTTCTTCAAACTCTTCAATCTGCTTCTGACTCATGACCTGATAGGCCAGCTCCTTGACTGAGCCGCTGCCTAGTGGCTGATTGCCAAACGCAAAAAAATCACCTTCACGTTTCAGCGTGACCGGAGCGCCGACGCTGAAGAACAGATCAGATCCTTCCTTTTCTACCAGAGCTTTCAGGTAGCGATAAATATCCATAGCAAGACACCGTCAGATTAGTGTTCATCGGTAGCCGTGGCGACCGTTGATTCGCCATTATGGACCATATCCTGTTCAGGCGTCGCGCAGGCTTTGTAACGCGCTATTGATCCAGGCTTCGGCCTGTTTATTGGCTGCGACAATAGAGCGTGGGTCGCTACCCGCAGGATAGATAGCAGGCCCGATCATGACCTTGATGGTGCCTGGCTTCTTGCTCCAGCCGTGCTTGGGCCAGTACTCACCGGCATTGTGCGCGATGGGGACGATGGGCGCGTTGTTGGCACACGCCAGTGCGGCTCCGCCGCGAGAGAACTTGACCTGCTCTCCAGGCTCTTTGCGGGTGCCTTCGGGGAAGACCAGAATCCATATACCCTCGGCGAGGCGCTGACCGCCGATACGCGTCAGTTGTTGCAGTGAGTTGCGGGCCTTGCTGCGGTCGATGGCGATGGGTTTGGCCAGAGCAAAAGCCCAGCCAAAGAAGGGCACGTAGAGTAGCTCCTTCTTGATCAGCTGCGTTTGTGGGCGAAACAGTTGGGGAAGAAAGAAGGTCTCCCAGGTGCTTTGATGGTTGGACAAGATCACGCCCGGCTGGTCGGGTATATTCTCTCGCCCGATCACTTCGTGCTTGATCCCTACGATGGTCTTGGTCAGCCAGACCGCTGCGCGGGTCCACCACTCGATAATTACCTTGATCCGCCAGCGGGTACTGAGAAAAGGGGCGACAAACACGACCAGAACGCACCAGATACCAGCACTTGAGGCCAACAATAGATAGAACAGGGTGACGCGTAGGCGCATCAGCAATGACATGATTCAGGTTTCCAGAAGATGATCGACAACGGCGCTCAGGTTATCAAAAACCTGAGTACCTGCGGGCAGCGCTTTGTACTGAGTGCTCTCGCCTTTGCCAGTACGTACCAGGTAAGGCGTGCAGCCAAGGGCAACGCCCGCTTCGAGATCTCGCAGGCTGTCACCTACGGTCGGTACACCGGTCAGTTCAGTGTGCAGCAATTGGGCAATCTGGCGAAATAACCCCGGGGCCGGTTTGCGGCAGTCGCAGCCGGCCTCAGGGGTGTGCGGGCAATAGCGAATCAGATCTACCGTGCCGCCCTGCTCTGCCACTAACTCGCGCAGGCGCTGATGCATGCTTTCCAGGGTGGCCTCGGAGTAATAGCCGCGGCCTACCCCCGACTGATTGGTTGCCACAGCAACGGTCCAGCCAGCCAGGCTAAGGCGCGCCATTGCCGCGATAGAGCCGGGGATGGGAATCCACTCATCCAGCGTCTTGATGTAGGCGTCGGAATCCTGATTGATGACACCGTCGCGGTCGAGAATGATCAGCTTCACAGCGGCAAGCTCCTAGCGGCAAGCTACAAGCCAAAGCGGACGCATCGCCGCCCAGTGCTCGTAGCTTGTTGCTGCTTCAACCCAATAGCGATATATCGGCGACACCGAGGAACAACCCGCGCAAACGTGCCAGCAGCGCGTAGCGGTTGGCTTTTACTGCGGGGTCTTCGGCGTTGACCAGCACCTGATCGAAGAAGGCATCCACAGGCTCGCGCAGCCCTGCCAGGCGCTCGAGTGCCTGCTGGTACTGCCGGTCAGCTGCCAGCGGCGCGACGTGCTGTTCAGCAGCCGCTACGGCGCTGGCCAGCGCTTGCTCCGCCGTTTCCTGCAGCAATGCGTTGTCGATGGCGGTAGCTACCTCACCGTCAGCCTTGGACAGAATGTTGGATACGCGCTTGTTGGCAGCGGCCAGGGTGTCGGCTTCGGGTAAGCGGCGGAAAGCCTGTACGGCCTGCACGCGCTGATCAAAGTCCAGCGGCGATACCGGGCTAACGGCTCGCACCGACTGGTAAACGGCAACATCGATACCTTCGTCTTCGTAGCGGGCGCGCAGGCGATCAAAAATAAAGTCCTGCACCAGCGCGATCAGGCCGTCGGCTTTTACCCGTTCGCCGTACTGTTGGATGGCAACCTGCAGGGCGGCGTTCAGATCCAGTTCCAGCTGCTTCTCGATCAGGATACGCAGCACGCCCAGTGCCGCACGACGCAGCGCATAGGGGTCCTTGGAACCGGTGGGGAGCATGCCAATACCGAAAATGCCAACCAGGGTATCGATTTTATCAGCCAGCGCGACAGCGGCGCCGGTCAGGGTGCTGGGCAGCTCGGCGCCCGCGCCACGGGGCATGTATTGCTCGTTCAGCGCCAGAGCAACATCCTCGGCCTCGCCGTCGTGTTTGGCGTAGTAATAACCGGCGATCCCCTGTAACTCGGGGAACTCGCCGACCATCTCGGTCGATAGGTCGCACTTGCTCAGCAGACCGGCGCGCTGCGCCTTGGTACTGTCGCCGCCAATGTGTTCAGCGATAAAGCCGGCCAAGTTGGAGACGCGGGTGGCCTTGTCGAAGACGCTACCCAGTTCAGCCTGGAATACCACATTGGCCAAGCGCTCATTGTGGCTTTCCAGCGGCTGCTTTTTATCCTGCTTGAAGAAAAACTCGGCGTCGGTCAGGCGCGGGCGCACGACTTTCTCGTTACCCTCGATGATCTGCCGTGGGTCTTTGCTTTCCAGGTTAGAGACGGTAATAAAGCGGGGTAGCAGCTTGCCGTTGGCATCCAGCAGGCAGAAGTACTTCTGGTTATCCTGCATGGTGGAGATCAGAGCTTCCTGCGGCACATCAAGGAATCGCTCTTCAAAGCTGCACACCAAAGGTACCGGCCACTCGACCAGCGCGGTCACTTCGTCCAGCAGATCTGGCGGTACGATTGCGGTGCCCTGCTGCTCGGCGGCCAGCTCTGCTACCCGCTGGCTGATCAGCTCGCGACGCTCGGCGAAATCGGCAATCACATAGGCCTTGCGCAGCGCATCGGCATACGCGGATGGCGAGCTGATGGTGATGTTGTCCGGATGATGGAAGCGATGGCCGCGCGACTGGTTTCCAGCGCTCTGGGCCAGAATCTCACAGGGGACCACCTGTTCACCCAGCAGCATCACCAGCCATTGGGTGGGGCGAACAAATTCGGTTTTGCGATCGGCCCAGCGCATGCGCTTGGGGATCGGCAACGCGGCCAATGCGGCATCAACGATGCCAGGTAGCAAGTCAGCGGCGGGCTGACCGGGTATGGCCTGTACAAAGCGCAGCTTGGGGCCGCTTTGATCCAGCTCGGCGACGCTAACGCCACACTTGCGGGCAAAGCCTTCGGCGGCTTTGGTTGGGTTGCCGTCCTTATCAAAGGCGGCTTGGACCGGCGGGCCGTCCATTTGATTGCTGCGGTCGGGTTGCTGGCTGGCAAGCTGGTCCACCTGAATGGCCAGACGGCGCGGCGCCGCAAAGTAACGCGCTGCGCGGTACTCCAGAGCAGCTTCTTTCAGTCCTTTTTCAACGCCTGCAAGAAAGGCCTCGGCGAGCTTTTTCAGCGCCTTGGGCGGCAGCTCTTCGGTACCCAGTTCAACCAGAAAATCCTGAGCCTGCATTATTCGGCCTCCTTCAGCTTCGCCAGTACTTCATCACGCAATTCGGGGGTAGCCATCGGGAAACCGAGGCGGGCGCGAGCCAGCAGGTAACTCTGGGCGATGGCACGAGACAGTGAGCGCACACGTAAAATGTAGCGCTGACGCTCGGTTACCGAGATAGCGCGGCGCGCATCCAGCAGGTTGAAAGTGTGCGATGCCTTGATGACCATCTCATAAGCTGGCAGCGGTAACGCCAGTTCAATCAGCCGGTTGGCTTCGCTTTCATAGAAGTCGAACAGGCCAAACAGCTTATCGACGTTCGCGTGTTCAAAGTTGTAGGTCGACTGCTCCACTTCGTTCTGGTGGAACACATCGCCGTAGGTGACCTTGCCGAACGGGCCATCGGAGTACACCAGATCGTAGACTGAATCGACGCCCTGCAGGTACATCGCCAGACGCTCAAGACCGTAGGTGATCTCACCGGTTACCGGGTAGCACTCGACGCCACCGACCTGCTGGAAGTAAGTGAACTGGGTCACTTCCATGCCGTTCAGCCAGACTTCCCAACCCAGACCCCAGGCACCCAGCGTAGGGGATTCCCAGTTGTCTTCGACAAAGCGGATATCGTGTACCAGCGGGTCGATACCGATGTGACGCAGGGAATCCAGGTATAGCTCCTGGATGTTGTCCGGGTTCGGTTTGAGTACCACTTGAAACTGGTAGTAGTGCTGCAGGCGGTTGGGATTCTCGCCGTAGCGACCATCAGCCGGGCGGCGGCTGGGCTGCACATAGGCGGCGTTCCACTTCTCCGGGCCAATGGCGCGCAGGAAGGTGGCGGTGTGGAAGGTGCCGGCACCCATTTCCATGTCGTAGGGTTGCATCACCACACAACCCCGTTCTGCCCAATAGCTTTGCAGGGCAAGGATCAGTCCTTGAAAGGTGTGGACGGCTGGATTGGTCTGAGTCACGTGTTTCACCCGGATAGGCTGCGAAATAAAGAAAGGGCGCAGTATACAGGATTATGGGCGCAGACAGCGACGGTGCTGCTGCCTTGCCGGGTTGGCTGCAGACGGTTGACGAGTACTGGTCGTCAATATTACGGCAGAAAAGAGTGGTTTCTTGTTTATTGCCTTTTTTTTGTCTTTTGAGCACTATGTCACGATTCTAATATTGTGTTGATATCAGATGATGCTGTTCAAACATGGAGGTAAGCTTGAAACTTAAAAATAGACTTTTGCCGTTCAGCTTTGTGGCTGGTTTGTGTTTGCCGATGGTCGGCTTTGCTGAGCCGGGCCCGGTTGATCCGAGTATGAATCCGTTCGTGACTGTTGAATACGGCGGCAGCACCTATAGCATCACCTATCTGAATACGTCGTACACGGATAGCCCCGACATTCTGAGTGCCCAGCCTTGGTGGGGCAACTCCAGCCTGTCCTATGCTCTTGCCGGACTAGTGGGGCAAGCAGGGAACCTGGATACTTTTTTGCTCTTTGCGTATGGCATTCAGGACGACAGCGTCTCAATAACCTACCTTCCTGGCGGATCTGGTTCTGTAGAAGATTGTCCAAATGGATGCCCTAGAGTTGTCGATGTCTATAATTACGCCATCCTCAACGAGCTGATAACGCAGGCATCCATGGCCAATAGCCTGCAATCAACCTCGCAAGGTTTAAGCTCGCTCAATAGCGGCCTGAATATGATGATCAATGGCGCTCACAGTCGTCCGTTGTCGCGTATGGTTGCGCCGGGCAAGAGCACCTTCTGGGCGGCGGGTGACTGGGGTACTGATGAGCATGGCCAGCGTTCCGGCTCCGCTGGGCTGGCGGAAGTGGGGGTTGGCCATAACTACGGGAGCGTTCAGCTTAATGCGTCACTGGGTCAAACCTGGGCGCGGCAAGACTTGAGCAGCAATGGCCGTGCCGAAAGTGACGGCCAGTATCTGTTGGTAGAAGGGATAGTCCCGGTCTCTTCAGAGCAAAACCTGTTCGCGACCCTGGGTGCCTTTGGTCACTGGGGCGAGATAGACATGCGTCGTGGCTACATCAGCGCCAGCGCGCTGGATTCATCAAAGGGTAATGCCGATAGTCAAACCTGGGGCCTGCGGGCACGTTTGGACTGGGTCGATGCGCTGTCGCTGGGTAATACCGGAATCAGCCCCTACGCGGATCTGAGCTATACCCACTCAAAGCTTGATGGTTACACCGAGAAAGGCGGTGCGAATCCGGCCAGTTTTGATAGTCGGACAGACCGCTATACCGAAGCGCGCCTGGGCTTTGGCACAGAAACACCGCTGAGCTGGTGGTCTGGCTATAACCTGGTTGCCAATCTTGAGGCGGCGCATCGGTTTGAAGATCGCAGCGCCGGCGTCAGCGGCAATGTGAATGGACTCTTCACTTTCAACCTGCCCGGCGAAGATTACCAGAACGATTGGTTGAAGGCCGGTGTTGGTATCGAAGGTTTGCTGGGCGACGGCAAGGCCTCGCTGATGCTGAACGGCACCACCGATAGCGACCAACCTGACATGTGGGTTGCGGCGAGCTACCAGTTGTCCTTCTGATAGCGCTTGCAGATAACCTGATACGGCGTCCGATGGCGCCGTGACGGTGTGCTTTACCATGCTCCGGTTCAGGCCGGAGTCATTGGCACTTCGTTTGTCCCCTGCTGTTTTCTCATCCCGTCTTCCGCCTTTCTTCTCCCTTGTCTGTGCTGGTGCTTATCGGCCGCATTGTCCTGCCCGCTCAATCACATGGCGCAGGCTGTCAAAGTCGATGTTGGCGCCCGAGTTGATGGCAACCAGCACCTGATCCGTGATCTCTTCGCGTGCGACGTAGGCTTTTAGCCCGGCAACCGCCAGTGCGCCAGAGGGTTCGGTGATGGATCGGGTGTCGTCGTAAATGTCGCGCACCGCGGCGCAGATGTCGTCGTTGCTGACAGTAATCACTTCATCCACGTAGTGGCGGCAGAGCGCAAAGTTGTGTTCCCCCACCTGCGCCACGGCGACGCCGTCAGCGAAACGTCCGATCTTGGGTAGCACCACGCGACTGCCCGCCGCCAGCGCCGCTTGCAGGCAGTTGGACTCCTCCGATTCGACGCCGATGATGCGGATCTCGGGGCGCAGATACTTCACGTAGGCGGCGATACCGGCAATCAGACCGCCGCCGCCCACGGGTACAAAGATGGCGTCGAGCTGGCCGCCCTGCTGACGCAGCACTTCCATGCCGACGGTGCCCTGCCCGGCGATCACATCTGGGTCATCGAACGGCGGCACGAAGGTGTAGCCGTGCTCTTCGGCCAGTTGCAATGCACGGGTCAGTGCCTCGGGGAAGGCTTCGCCGTGCAGCAGCGCAGTGGCGCCCCGTGAGCGCACACCCTCTATCTTGAGTGCGGGCGTGGTGGTGGGCATGACAATCAGCGCCTTGATGCCAAGTTTCTGCGCCGCCAACGCCAGGCCCTGGGCGTGGTTGCCGGCGGAGGCAGTGATAACCCCCCGTGCTCTGGCCTCGGGACTTAAGCGCGCGACGCGGGTATAGGCACCGCGGATCTTGAAAGAGAACACGGGTTGCAGGTCTTCGCGCTTGAGCAATACCTGATTGCCCAGTTGGGCTGAAAGGCTCTGGGCGGGCTGCAACGGGGTTTCGATGGCGACGTCGTAAACCGGAGCCGACAGAATGCTGGCAACCTGCTGCTTGAGTCTGGCTTGCAGCAGGGAGGGACAATCAGCGGACGCAACGCGCACGTCAACCGGGAGTGCGGGTTGCCTGTCGTCGTCTGCGCTTTGTGCGCTATCGAGGGGGGATGCTGCGGTTGTCATACTGTCTCCTGACGCTTTTTTACCTCAAAGACAGTACAAAAAACCCGCCTCGGAGGCGGGTTTGGGTGCGCACGTAGCTAGCCCGCCGATATGGGAATGGCGGTAATAATCATTCGAGCTGTCAGTGCGCGTGTGCAGTTCATGTCATCGAATCTAGCGGCTGTGCTGGTAGCGGTCAACCTCTTATTCTTTCGGGGCGCTGGGATCAAGCAAGTCTTCGCTCCCGCGCTTACGCTGGTCTGCTGCGATCTGCTCGTCGAGATCGGCCTGAACGCGGGTATCCACTGTGCTGGTTATGTTTTCCTGCAGCGGCACTGTTGGTGCGGTGCTACTCGGTTTGGCGGGCGCGCCCCGTTCGCTGAGTTGCACGCGGTAGATGGGTTCAGGCATATCCATCTCGGCGGCTTCCAGGGCCAGTTTGACCAGGCGGATACCCTCACTCTTGACGCTGGCAAAGTCGTGACTGCGCTGGTCCACCCAGGCTTGATAGCGAATCTGTACGTTGGAGTCGCCCAGCGCGGTGATATAGGCGCGCGGCGGCGGGGTATCCATCACGCCCTCCAGTTCGATGAGGACCTCGACGCCAATCTGCTGGGCGCGTACCAGATCTTCGTTGACGCCGATACCAACATCAAAGGCAAAGCGGCGGCTGGGGTTGCGGGTGTAGTTGAGCATGACACTGCTGAACACCAAGGCGTTGGGGATGCGCAGGTGATTGCCGTCCAGCGTCATAAGAATGGTCGCCCGCGAGGTCAGCGCGACCACAATGCCTTCATTGCCATCAATGGTGACATGATCCTTTGGCGAAAAGGGTTGCCTCAGGCTCATGAGAATACCGGCCAGATAGTTCTCCATGGTGCTCTTGAAGGCGAAGCCGAGCGCCACCCCCATGACCCCGGCGGTGCCTAGTACCGCACCAACCAGTGCGGTGGCATTCATGACTTCCAGTGCGATCAGGATACCGATCAGGCTGATGACCCAACGTATGGTGGTGCGGGTCAGGTCACGCAGGAAAGGGTTGCGCTGGGCGACGCGGTCGAGCACCTGCCGGCGGGCTAGCCAGCTACCCAGGAGCCAGAACACCGCGACCACCACGAGCGCGAGTAGAAACAGCGGTAGCGCCGCCAGCAGGCTGTAACACTCTTCCAGCAGACGCTGCAGTACGGCGTCCATATTGAATGTCAGGGTGTCTGGCATGCGCGCTTCCTCTGCGGTGCGGTGGTGTGGCGGGGATCAGTCATCCCGGGTTAGAACCTCCAGTAGTTCGATTTCAAACTGCAGATCGCTGTTGGCTTTGATGTGCTCACCTACTGATCGTTCCCCGTAGGCCAGGTGCGCGGGTACTGACAAGCGTCGCTTGCCGCCGACCCGCATGCCCATCAGGCCCTGATCCCACCCCTTGATCACCCGGCCGGTACCGATCACACACTGGAAGGGCTTGCCGCGCTGGTGTGACGAGTCGAATACGCTGCCGTCCTCCAACCACCCGGTGTAGTGGGTGGTGATGAGTGCGCCTTTGACGCACTCCTTGCCTTCGCCAACACAGAGGTCGGTTATCGTCAGTTCGTTACTCATGGCCGTTTCCCGAATGCAGTCCTTAGTCAGTCGGCCGTTTTGGCAACGGCGCGCATAGGGAGTATAAACAGCTCTGGAGTCGATGTTGTGATTGATGCGATACAGGAGTCTTTGTGGATCACCGGAACGATAGATCGATAGCGCCGCTGCGTTGCAGCTGGTGTGGCGACGACCCTTTATATCAGCAGTACCACGATCACGAATGGGGTGTGCCCTGTCGAGATGCGCAGAAGCTGTTCGAGATGCTCCTGCTGGAGGGCTTTCAGGCCGGACTGTCGTGGATTACGGTGCTGCGCAAGCGCGCGCACTATCGGCTTATTTATCGCGGTTTTGATGCCGGGTTTATGGCGAACCAGACGGATACCGAGTTGCAGGAGCTGCTGCAGGATGCGGGCATCATTCGCAATCGGCTGAAAGTTTATGGCGCGCGACGCAATGCCCAGGCCTGGTTGGTACTGAGTGAGCAGCACGACCCGGTTGAGTGGCTCTGGCAGTTTGTCGGCGGTACACCCCAGATCAACCATTTGGCCAGCCTGCGCGATGCACCTACCAGTACGCTGGCGGCAGAGGCCATGAGCAAGGCACTGAAAAAGGCCGGGTTTACCTTCGTGGGGCCGACTATCTGTTATGCCTTCATGCAGGCCACCGGTATGGTGATGGATCACGTGACCGAGTGCTTTCGCTACAATGCTTTGCGCGGGGCAGACTAGCCTCGCTCGCTCTGTCGCCTTGGGCGACTTACAATATTGCTTTCATTTTTGCTTGGAGCGTTGCAGTGGAGCGGTTGAAAGGCGCATTCATTATTGGATTTCTCAAGCTCTTTGCCCTGTTGCCATTTTCGGCTGCGCAGGGACTGGGGGCCTTTGTTGGCTGGCTGATGTGGATCTTGCCCAACCGTTCGCGGGATGTCACCCGGATCAACCTCAGCCACTGTATGCCAGAGCTGAGTGAGCCGGAGCTCAATGCGCTGGTGCGGCGGACGCTACTCGACACCGGGCGTAGCATGGCAGAAAGTGCCTGCGCCTGGATGTGGTCGCCGAGCAAAACCATCGGTTTGATTAAAGAGGTAGAAGGTGAGCACCTTTTGGCCGAAGCCCTGGCCGCTGGCAAGGGCGTGGTAGGTATTACCAGCCACCTGGGTAACTGGGAGGTACTCAACCACTGGTACTGCTCGCGGGCCAAACCAGTCATTTTCTATCGACCGCCAAAGCAGAAGGCCGTCGATGAGTTACTGCAGCGTCAGCGCACGCAACTGGGCAATAAGGTCGCGGCCTCGACCCGTGAAGGTATTATCAGCGTGATGCGTGAAGTGCGGCGCGGTGGCGCGGTGGGAATTCCTGCCGACCCGGAGCCAGCAGTCAAAAGTGGCGTTTTTGTGCCCTTCTTTGCCACCCAGGCATTGACCAGTAAATTTGTCCCAAACCTGTTGAAAGGTAACGATGCCAGGGCAATCTTCTTCCACTGCCTGCGCCTGCCGGACAACAGCGGCTTCAAGGTGATTCTCGAAGAAGCGCCCGCGGCACTCTATAGTGGTGATGAATATGAGGCGGTCGCCTGCATGAGCGCGGTTATTGAAGGTTATGTTCGGCGCTGGCCCAGCCAGTACATGTGGAGCATGAAACGGTTCAAGAAACGCCCGCCGGGCGAAAAAAGATGGTATTAAGTCATAGCTTGAGCTGAGCGACGCGCAGACATACACGCAACCACACCGTAAAGGGCCCGGTTGGGAAAACCCGAACGCGATGTATCAGGGGGTCATGGATTGAGTAACCAGCGGCAGCACCCGCGCACGCCGATGCGGGCGCAGATTAAAATTTGGCACGACAGCTTCGGTGAACTGCTGGCGTATACCAAGGACCTGTCAGATGGGGGCGTCTTTGTTGAGCATGTGAATATGACGGCTTTGCAGCCGGGTGACGAGGTTACCGGTCAGGTGCAAGGTATGCCCTTCGAAGCTCCGGTGCTGCGTATGGTGGTGCAGCGCATCGTCGCTGGCGAAGGCGCTGGTATGCAGTTTCTCGACGAAGCCTGAGGCAGCCAGCGCCTAGCGGCGCCAGAACATGGGAGTGAGCAGCACCAGCAGGGTAAACACTTCGAGCCGCCCGAGCAGCATGGCGAAGGTCAATATCCATTTTACCGACGCTTCCAGATTGCCGTAGTGCACCGCCACTTCACCGAGACCTGGGCCCAGGTTGTTGATACAGGCGGTCAGTGCGGAAAAGGCGGTGACAAAGTCCAGCCCGGTGCCGAGCAGCAGCAGAAACAGCATGGCAAAGGTGAAGACGTAGACTGCGCAAAACCCCCAAACTGCTTCTACTACCCGATCAGGCACAGGTTTGTTGCCCAGTTTCACCGGAAACACCCCGTGCGGATGCAGCAGCCGCTTGGTTTCGCGCGAGCCTTGCTTGTACAGCAGCAACACCCGAATAACCTTCATGCCGCCGCCGGTTGAGCCAGCGCAGGCGCCAATGAAACTCGCGTATAGCAGCAGGTAAGGCAGCAAAGTGGGCCAGGTGGAGAAGTCGGTTACGCCAAAGCCGGTGGTCGTTGCGATGGAGACGGTTTCAAAGGCGGCGTAGCGAATTGAGGTCCAGACATCGTGGTGCTGAAAGTGAATCAGCACGGCGGTACAGACCACAAAGAGCCCAAACAAAATCAACACATAGGCCCTGCACTCGGGGTCCTGCCAGTAGTTCTTCAGCGAGCGAAAGCGCCAGGCCAGAAAATGCAGAGCGAAGTTGATGCCGGAGATCAGCATGAACAGGATGCAGATACCCTCGATCAGCGGACTGTTGTAGTAGCCGATGCTGGCGTCATGGGTCGAGAAGCCGCCGATGGCGACCGTCGAGAAGCTGTGACCTATGGCGTTAAACAGGTCCATGCCCGCCGCCCAGTAAGCCAGCGCGCAGGCCAGGGTCAGACCCGCGTAGATGTACCAGAGTACCTTGGCGGTCTCGGCGATACGCGGCGTCAGCTTGTTTTCCTTCAAGGGGCCGGGCATTTCGGCACGGTATAGCTGCATACCGCCCACGCCAAGCATGGGTAGAATCGCCACCGCCAAGACGATGATCCCCATGCCGCCAAACCACTGCAGCTGCTGGCGGTAATACAGCAGAGCGCGGGGCAGTGTATCCAGCCCGGTAATCACGGTGGCGCCCGTGGTCGTCAGGCCGGAGAAAGACTCGAACACAGCATCGGCCACGCTCAGATCGGGCATCTCCAGCAGCCACAATGGCACCGCACCGAACAACCCCAGTACCAGCCAAAAGAGGACGGTAATCAGGTAACCGTCACGGGTACGCAACTCGTTGCGACGACCACGCACGGGCAGCCAGATCAGCGCGCCTGCCACCATGGTGATCAGAAAGCCGCTGAGAAAGGCCTGCATCGCCGGTTCGTTGTAATAGAGACCAACGCCCGCCGCCGGCAACATGCTGGTAGAAAACAGCATCAATAGAATGCCGATGATGCGTTGTATCTGGGGATACTGCATGCAGCTGCTTACCTCAGAAGAATGTCAGGCCGACCTGGAACAGGCGCTCGACATCACGGATGTGTTTTTTATCGATCACAAAGAGGATCACGTGATCGTCTGACTCGATGACCGTAGAGTCGTGGGCGATCAGTACCTCATCATCGCGTACGATCGCGCCGATGGTGGTGCCCGGTGGCAGATCAATCTGGCCGATCGCCTTGCCCACCACCTTGGACGAACGTGCGTCGCCATGGGCTACCGCCTCAATGGCTTCGGCTGCCCCGCGGCGCAGGGAGTAGACATTGACGATGTCGCCGCGGCGCACATGCGTCAGCAGCGTGCCAATGGTGGTTTGCGACGGGGAGATGGCAATGTCGATCTCGCCGCCCTGTACCAGATCGACGTAGGCTGGATTGTTGATCAGCGTCATCACCTTGCGTGCCCCCAGGCGCTTGGCCAGCATCGAGGACATGATGTTGGCCTCGTCATCGTTGGTCACGGCGCAGAAAATATCGACTTCCTCGATGTTTTCTTCAATCAGTAGCTCACGGTCGGAGGCGCTACCGTGCAGCACTATGGCGCGATCAAGATTCTGTGACAGGTAGTCGGCGCGGGCTTTGCTGGCTTCGATGATTTTGACCTGATAACGATTTTCAATCGCCTCGGCGAGGCGTTCACCGATGTTGCCACCGCCCGCGATCACGACCCGCTTGTGGGTTTTCTCGACGCGGCGCAATTCGCTCATGACCGCGCGAATATCCCGCGTGGCGGCGATGAAAAACACCTCGTCATCGGCCTCGATGATGGTATCGCCCTTGGGGATAATGGGGCGGTCCTTGCGGAAGATAGCGGCAACCCGTGTATCCACGCCCGGCATATGCTGACGCAGGAAACGTAGCTCCTGACCAACCAGCGGGCCGCCATAGTAGGCGCGTACCGCGACCAACTGCGCCTTGCCCTCTGCAAAGTCGAGCACCTGCAGTGCGCCGGGGGTTTCGATCAGACGTTTGACGTAATTGGTGACCACCTGTTCCGGGCTGATCAGCACGTCGATAGGCACGGCCTCATTGTGGAAGAGTCCGCCACGCGTGAGGTAAGCGGATTCGCGCACGCGGGCGATCTTGGTCGGTGTGCGGAACAGGGTATAGGCGACCTGACAGGCGATCATGTTGGTTTCGTCGCTACTGGTCACGGCAATCAGCATATCGGCGTCGTCGGCGCCAGCCTGACGCAGAATAGTCGGGAAGGAGCCCTTGCCCTGCACCGTACGGATATCCAGACGATCGCCCAGCTCGCGTAGCCTTACAGCATCGGTGTCGATGACGGTGATGTCGTTGGCTTCACTCGCCAGTTGCGCGGCAAGACTGCCACCGACCTGCCCCGCGCCGAGAATGATGATCTTCATTAAGCAGACTCCTGCCTGGTCGCAGCCGGGCTGGCGGACAGTTTGACCAGCTTGGCCAGATAAAAGCCGTCGTGCCCGTCAGCCTGCGGCAGCAACTGGCGGCCACAGGGTTGTGCAATGCCGTAGTCGGCGGCGATATCCAACGCCCTTGCTCCGGGCTGGCGTGCGAGAAAAGCTTCGATCACCTGGGTATTCTCCTCGGGTAGCACAGAACAGGTGGCATAAACCAGAATTCCGCCGACCGCCAATGTTTGCCACAGTTGGTCCAATATCTCGCCCTGCAGACTGGCCAGTGCGCTGATATCAGCCGCCTTGCGCGTCAACTTGATATCGGGATGGCGGCGAATCACGCCGGTCGCCGAGCAGGGCGCGTCCAGCAGGATACGCTGGAATGGCGTGCCATCCCACCAGTCTGCCAGGTCGCGTGCATCTGCTGCCTTCAGCGTAGCTGTTAACTGCAGGCGCTGGAGATTCTCCGCCACGCGCTTCAGGCGTTGGGGTTCCAGGTCCAGAGCCAGCATTTCGCTTAGCGCTGGCTGCTGCTCCAGCATCTGGCAGGTCTTGCCACCGGGGGCGCAACAGGCGTCGAGTACTCGCTGACCCGGTTGCAGATCCAGCAAGGGCGCAGCCAACTGAGCGGCCTCGTCCTGCACGCTGACCTGGCCTTGGGCAAAGCCCGGTAATTGCAGCACATCGCAGGCTTGCGCTAGCTGAATGCCCAGAGTGCTGAAGTTGCAGGCCGTGGCGGCAATGCCAGCGTTGTGCAAGGCTAGCAGGTAG
The DNA here is from genome assembly GCF_003797945.1 of Pseudomonas neustonica. GTDB lineage: Bacteria > Pseudomonadota > Gammaproteobacteria > Pseudomonadales > Pseudomonadaceae > Halopseudomonas > Halopseudomonas neustonica. The sequence goes on along the minus strand of NZ_RKKU01000002.1, from coordinate 18,951 downwards.
TCATCGCGGCTGACCTGCTGTTGATTAACGCGCAGGGTCATGGGTGGATGCAGATTGTTGGCGTGGGTGATGGCGTCCAACTGCTCGGGCCAGGCACGCTGCAGTCGTTTGAACAGCCAGCCGGGATGCGATACGCGCTCTGAGGGTGACTGATCGACGATCGCCATTAGCGCTGCACTTTCACGCTGTACGCGGCGCAGAACCGCGTTGAGCATGCCTTTGGCCCAGGGCTTGCCCATCTCGGTAGCGCATTCCACCGTGGCGGCGATGGCGGCGTGAGCTGGCACACGCAGGTAAAGCAGTTGGTAGAGCCCCACCAGCAGTAGCGCCTGCAAGTCCAGGTCGGCTGCCTTCATGGGCTTATTCAGTAGATCGCGGGTCAGCGCATCCAGGCGTGTATACCAACGAGCGGTGCCAAAGGCCAGCTCCTGTACCAGTGCCTGATCACGCGCTGCCACCTCTTTTAGCTGGGTGGGCAAGCTACTGCCCAGTGACGCTTTGCCTGCCATTACCGCCGTGAGTGCGCGGGCAGCCGCCAGACGTGGGCTCACAGACCGTTACTCAACAGCAAGCCGGGAGCAAACTGGTCGCGGCGGGCGTTGTACAGATCACTGAAAGCGAGCGGTTTGCCGCCGGGCAATTGCAGACGGGTCAGCAGTAGTGCCTGTTCGCCGCAGGCAACCAGCAGGCCTTCTTTGCTGCATTTCAGCACTTCACCGGGTTGGCCTTTGCCTTCAGCCGCTTGTGCTGCCCAGATCTTGAGTGGTTTACCGTCCAGGCCGGCATGCGCCAGAGGCCAGGGGTTAAAGGCGCGGATCAGGCAGTCCAGCTCAGTGGCACTGCGTTGCCAATCGATAGCAGCGGCCTGCTTGTTCAGTTTATGCGCGTAGGTAGCGAGCGCATCGTCCTGCACCTCTGCCATGAGGCTACCGGCAGCCAGTCCATCTATCGCTTGCAGTACCGCCGGTGGCCCCAGTTCGGCAAGCCGGTCGTGCAGACTGCCGCCGGTATCGGCGGGGCTGATGGGGGTGGTTACCTTGAGCAGCATGGGGCCGGTATCCAGGCCGGCCTCCATTTGCATGACGGTGACCCCCGACTGGCTATCGCCCGCTTCGATCGCGCGTTGAATGGGCGCAGCACCGCGCCAGCGTGGCAGCAGCGAGGCATGGCTGTTGATACAGCCCAAACGCGGAATATCCAGCACCGCCTGCGGCAGAATCAGCCCGTAGGCGACGACCACCATCAGGTCGGGCTTGAGCGCGGCCAGTTCCTGCTGGGCCTCGGCGCTACGCAGCTTTTCTGGCTGGTATACCGGTAGTGCGTGTTGTTGCGCCAGTTGCTTGACTGCGCTCATCGCCAGTTTGTGGCCGCGCCCCGCTGGCCGGTCCGGCTGGGTATACACGCCGACAATGTTCAGTCCGGCGTCAATCAGGGCTTGCAGGTGTGCTGCAGCGAATTCGGGCGTGCCGGCAAACAGGATGCGCAGTTCAGTCGACTTCATGAGGTTCCGTAAAGAAAAGGCTTGCCGAAGCAAGCCTTGATGATCAGGTCCGAATCAGGAGGTAGCCTGGGTCCGGTGAATTTTTTCCAGTTTTTTGCGAATCCGGTCACGCTTCAGGTTAGACAGGTAATCGACGAATAGCTTGCCGTTGAGGTGGTCGCATTCATGCTGAATGCAGACCGCCAGCAGGCCTTCATATACCTCGTCAAAGGGGTTACCGTCGCGGTCCAGCGCCTTGACCCGCACGCGCTCGGGGCGGTTGATGCTTTCGTAGAAACCGGGGACCGACAAGCAGCCCTCCTGCATCTCTTCCAAATCCTCGGTCAGCGGCTCTAGCTCGGGGTTGATGAACACCCGTGGCTCGCTGTGATCCTCGGACAGATCAATCACCACGACGCGCTCATGCACATTGACCTGGGATGCGGCCAGGCCAATGCCGGGCGCGTCATACATGGTCTCGAACATGTCGTCGATCAGTTGCTTGATGCGCGCATCCACCGCGGTGACTGGCTTGGCGATGGTACGCAGCCGTGGATCTGGAAATTCAAGTATGTTCAGTATGGCCATATCGGTTTGTGATGCTTTATGTGGAACAAATCTAATTTGTGCTGCTAAGATGATGAGCAGCTTGGAATAATGCAGGTCTAGCGTGTGGGAGCACGTGCCAGGCCTAAGTGCTGGCCTCTATAATAAAGGGATTCGCGTCATGAGGAAAACATTACTCGGCCTCCTGTTGCTCGCAGTGAGCGTTTGGGTACAGGCTCAAGAGCCTGTTTTTAAGGAAAATCATCCAGATACCTACACAGTGGTCAGGGGAGACACTCTATGGGATATCTCGGGACGTTTCCTCAACTTGCCATGGAAGTGGCCGGAAATCTGGCACGCTAACCCGCAAATCGATAACCCACACCTGATCTACCCCGGTGATCTTATTTCCCTGGTGTATATCGATGGTCAACCGCGCCTGATGGTTAACCGTGGTAACGGCGGCAAGATCAAGCTGTCGCCGCAGGCTCGCGTGCGTCCGATTGCCGAGGCCATTCCGACTATTCCGCTGGAAGCGATCAATTCCTTCCTGCGCGCTGGCCGTGTGATCAATGACCCTTCCGAGATTGAGCAGGCGCCCTATGTTATCGGTGGCGCGGCGGAAAGTGTGGTCGCTGGTGCGGGCAGCAAGGTGTATGCGCGTGGTGATTTTTCCGCCAACGTTCCTGCCTACGAGATCTATCGTCGCGGCAAGGCCTACACCAACCCGGAAACCGGTGAATTGCTGGGTATCCACCTGCAGGAAGTGGGTAACGGTACTGTTGCGGCAGTCAACGATGATATCGCCACGCTGAATATCACCCGCAGCCGTCAGGAAGTATTGGTAGAAGATCGTCTGCTGGAGTCGGAAGAGCGCTCTGTTGCCTCTACCTTCTTCCCCAGCGAGCCTAGTCAGGAAATCAATGGCCTGATCATGGACGTACCAAACGGCGTTACCCAGATTGGTCAGTATGATGTGGTACTGCTCGACAAGGGTTCGCGCGAAGGCTTGATCGAAGGCAACGTACTGGCCATCTACAAGACCGGCGAAATCGTCCGCGACCGGGTACGCAACGAGCGGGTGCAATTGCCTGCCGAGCGTGCCGGCCTGCTGATGGTGTTCCGTGTGTACGACAAGATGAGCTATGGCATCGTGCTCAACGCGACGCGCCAGATGGCGATTCTCGATCAGGTACGCAACCCCTGAGTTGAACGCTGTTCAAGGCCGCCGGAAGGCGGCCTTGTTGTTTCTGTAGATCAAGGATGATCCATGTTTCCCGACCTGTCCGATTCGCGGCAGGCCTGGTTGGCGCTGACACTGCTCGATGGTGTTGGTCCCCGCTTTATCCAGCGTCTGTTGCAAGAATTTACCTCTCCTTCCGCCTTTCTCAATGCTGAGCCCGCAACGCTGCGTGCGTTGGGTGTAGTACCGCGTGTGCTTAATAGTCTCGCTGCGTTACAGCGTGGCGAATCATCGCTGCTGGCCCGTTTGCAGTTGGCCCTGGAATGGCAGACCAGCGCTGGCCAGCAGATCATCTGTCTGGATGAGACAGACTACCCTGCCCTTTTGCGGCAGATCGCCGATCCGCCAGCGGTACTCTTTGTGCGGGGTAATGCCGGGCTATTGGGCGATCCACAGATAGCCATGGTTGGAACGCGGCACCCCAGCCCGCTTGGCGCGGAAACCGCTCGTGCTTTTGCCCGCAGCTTTACCCAGGCCGGCCTGAGTGTGACCAGTGGCATGGCGTTGGGCGTGGATGCGGCCTGTCATCAGGGCGCACTGGATGCTGGCGGGCAAACGCTGGCGGTGTGGGGCACCGGGCTGGACCGCTGCTATCCGGCGCGCCATCGCAAGTTGGCGGAACAGATTGTGGCGCAAGGCGGCGTGCTGGTATCGGAGATGTGGCCTGATATCGGCCCACAGGCGGGGCAGTTTCCGCGGCGTAATCGCATCATCAGCGGGTTGTCATTAGGCACACTGGTGGTGGAGGCCAGCCTCAATAGCGGTTCATTGATTACTGCGCGACTGGCGTTGGAGCAGGACCGTGAGGTCTTTGCCATGCCGGGCTCAATTCATAACGTGCAGGCGCGGGGTTGTCACCGTCTGTTGCGTGAAGGCGCCAATTTGGTGGAGTGCGTGCAGGATGTGCTCGATGTGCTGCAGCTGCCATTACAGACCGCGCTGCAGCTCGAGAGCACTGCTCCGAGTGAGCCGGATAGCCCCCTGTGGCAATGGCTCGGTTATGATCCGGTCAGTATCGATTGGTTGGTGCAGCACAGCGGCCTGGCGGTGCAGGAGGTGATGCCAGCGCTGCTGGAATGGGAGCTGGATGGGCTGATATTGAATACCGCTCAGGGTTTTTGCCGCGCGCGACCTTGAGCCTTTGGCCGCGAGCCGCTACTGTCGCAGGCATTGACCCGTTGAGGAACTTCCATGCTGGCACACTGGCGTACTACCCGTCTGAACTCGCTGCTACAGGCTGGCGGCGTGATTGCTTACCCCACTGAGGCAGTCTGGGGGCTGGGCTGCAACCCCTGGGTTGGTTCGGCGGTTGAACGGCTGCTGTTGATCAAACAGCGTCCGGTGGCCAAGGGACTGATACTGGTCGCTGGCCATATCGAGCAGTTCGACTTTCTACTCTGGGATCTACCCGACGCGCAGCTGGCCAAATTGCGCCTGTCCTGGCCAGGTCCCAATACCTGGCTGGTACCCCATCAGGGCCGCCTGCCGGCCTGGATTACCGGGCAGCATGACACCGTGGCGCTGCGCGTCAGCAGCCATCCGGTGATTCGCCAACTCTGTGCCGCCGTCGGGCCGCTGGTCTCTACGTCAGCCAATCCGGCGGGCCACCCTCCGGCGCGTTCACGGTTGCGGGTTGAGCAGTATTTTCATAATGAGCTGGACGCTATCGTGCCTGGCGCGTTGGGTGCGCAGCGCAATCCCAGTATCATTCGTGATCTGCGTACTGAAAAAGTCATTCGGGCGTCCTGAGCAGGCGCGCCCGCAAGCCAGCAAGAGAGAATCTCTGTGAAACATGATCTTCCTACCCCCGCCGATGTGGCTGCGGTCAAAGACTATTTGATGAACCTGCAGGACCGAATCTGCAGCGCACTGGAGGCGGCCGATGGTCAGTCTCGTTTCGTTGAAGACAGCTGGCAGCGGCCGGGTGGTGGGGGTGGTCGGTCGCGTATTATCGAAGACGGCGGCCTGCTGGAAAAAGGCGGTGTGGGCTTTTCCCACGTATTTGGCGACGGTATGCCGCCCTCCGCGACGGCGCACCGCCCCGAGCTGGCTGGCCGTCATTTTCAGGCCATGGGCGTGTCTCTGGTGATGCATCCGGAAAATCCCTTTGTACCCACCTCGCATGCCAACGTGCGTTTTTTCATTGCCGAGAAAGAGGGTGCCGATCCGGTCTGGTGGTTTGGCGGCGGTTTTGACCTCACGCCCTACTACGCTAATGACGCCGACTGCGTGCACTGGCATCGGGTCGCGCGCGACGCTTGTGCGCCCTTTGGTGATGACGTCTACCCGCGTTATAAAAAATGGTGTGATGAGTACTTTTATCTCAAGCATCGCAATGAAGCACGGGGTATTGGTGGCTTGTTCTTTGATGACCTGAATGAGTGGGGCTTTGAGCGCTGCTTCGAGTTTCAGCGTGCGATTGGTGATGCCTACCTGGAGGCTTACCTGCCGATTATCGAGCGCCGCCGTGCAGCCGCCTTCAACGCACAGCAGAAGGCGTTTCAGGAGTATCGCCGTGGTCGCTATGTCGAATTCAATCTGGTCTACGACCGCGGTACCCTGTTTGGTCTGCAGACCGGCGGACGCACCGAGTCCATCCTGATGTCGCTACCGCCAAAAGTGCGCTGGGGCTACAACTGGCAGCCTGAGGCCGATAGCCCCGAAGCCCTGCTGGCCGAGCAATACCTGACGCCGCGCGATTGGCTGGCGCAGGCCGACTGATGGGAGCCAAGACGATGGATAGTTATGCCGTTGTAGGTAATCCGATTGAGCACAGCAAATCCCCTCTGATCCACGCCATGTTTGCCGAGCAAACCGGGCAGCAGCTCGAATACGGCACCTTGCTGGCGCCGTTGGATGGCTTTGAGGCGAGCGTACGTGAATTCTTGCGTAGCGGACGCGGCGTCAATGTCACCGTGCCTTTCAAGGAGCAGGCCTGGGCGCTGGTAGACGAGCACTCGGCTGCCGCTGAACGGGCGGGCGCGGTGAACACCATAGTGCGCCGCGCTGATGGCAGCCTGCTGGGCGATAACACCGACGGCAAGGGACTGGTGCGCGATATTCAAGTCAACGCGGGCTTGTCACTGCGGGGCCTGAGTGTGCTGCTGGTAGGCGCCGGCGGCGCAGCACGCGGCGTGATTCAGCCCTTGCTGGCGGCGGAGCCAGCGCATCTGTGCGTGATCAACCGCACAGTGAGCAAGGCGGAAGAGCTGGCAGCCCTGTTTGTTGATCAGGGCCCTATTGCGGCAGCCGGTTTGCAGTGGCTGGTCGAGCCGGTTGATCTGATCATCAATGCGACCTCAGCCAGTCTCGCCGGGGACGTGCCGCCGATCCCGGAGAGTCTGATCAAACCGGGTCACACCTGGTGTTATGACATGATGTACAGCAGCGATGAAACCGCGTTCAACCGGTGGGCGCGTGAGCAGGGTGCGGCGCGCTGCATCGACGGCCTGGGCATGCTGGTCGAGCAAGCGGCTGAGGCCTTTTACCTTTGGCGCGGTGTGCGTCCTGATACCGCGCCGGTGCTGGCCAAGCTACGCACCAGTTGAGCTAGCTTGCCTGCCCGGCGCTCACGCGCGCCAAGGCAGGGCTGGCGCTTGCAAGGGTTCACCCTGGTAGCCGGTGACGCGCCCGAAGCGCGCATCACCAGCGTTCCAGTCGCGCCATGCGTCGGCAATCTCTGCCTTGCTGTAACCGACAAAATTCCAGAACATCAGAATCTCATCGGTAAAGGGCTCGCCGCCCAGCAGAATGGCGCGGCAGCCGGGCGCCAGGTGCACCTTCAGTGATTGGTGCCCGCAGCCCATATAGGCCAACTGGTTTTCGCTGAACACCTCGGTGCCGATGCTCAACTCCCCTTCCAGCAGCAAAATACCGTGCTCGAATCGCGGGTCAAGATCGAGCTCAAGCGCAGCGCCCTGAGTGGATTCCAGATCCATCGCCAGCAGCGGTGAATGCACCTGCACGGCAGAGCGATAACCGGCGTAGCTGCCCACCAGCAGACTATGTTTCACGCGTTGCGCCGTCCAGCGCGGTAAATCCGGATAATGAGTAAAGTCGGGGTCGCAGTGGCCATGCGTTTTTGGCAGGGCAATCCACAGCTGCGCAGCGTGCAGGCCGCTGGCGCTTGGCAGGGAGTCCTCGGTATGGCTGATACCCCGCCCGGCGGTCATCAGGTTGACTTCGCCGGGGCGCAGCACCTGTTCATTGCCCAGACTGTCCCGATGCATAACCTCGCCCTCAATCATCCAGGTGAAGGTCTGCAGACAGGTGTGCGGGTGCGCTCCCACATGCATGCCTTCGCCCGGTGCAAAGCGCGCCGGACCGGCATGATCGAGAAAGCACCAGGCGCCTATCATGCGCCGCTGCCGAGTCGGCAGTACGCGATTGACGGTTAGTGTGCCGCCAATCTCGGCGCTGCGCGCATTGATACGCTGCACACTGGCTACCTCATTCAGGCAGTCGCTGGACGAGGACAGCTGGCTCCGGGTTTCCTGATTGCTCATGGGCAGGTTCCTCACGGCGTAATGTATTGCAGTAGGTTTATTGCCGCACCGGCTGGCGACCTGTGTCCTGTTCAGCCTGACTCAAGCGGCGCCCTCTTGGGGCGCAGCAATGCGGTACACCATGCTATAGAGCAACGGCAGTATCAGTAGCGTAAGCAGGGTGGCAAAGCCAAGGCCAAACATGATGACCACCGCCATGCTCTGGAAGAAGGCATCGGTCAGCAGTGGCGCCATGCCGAGTATGGTGGTCAGCGCCGCCATTGCGACCGGCCGTACCCGGCTAATGGACGCATCGACCAGGGCCGAGTAGCGGTCCTTGCCGCTATCGATCTGCTGGCCTATCTCATCGACCAATACGATACCGTTCTTCACCAGCATGCCACTCAGGCTGAGAAAGCCCAGTAGCGCCATGAAGCCGAAGGGGATACCGGTCAGCAGAAAACCCAGGGTGACGCCGATGACAGCCAGTGGCACTGTGGCCCAGATGATGCCAGCACGCTTGATCGAGTCAAACAGCAGTACCGTGATCAGAAACATCGCCAGATAACCCAATGGCAGATTGCTGAATACGGCTTTCTGGGCATCCCGCGAGTTTTCGTATTCGCCGCCCCATTCCAGGCTGTAGCCGCGCGGCAGTTCTATTGCTTCGATCTGCGGCCTCAGGCGGCTGAACAGTTCAGTCGCGGTTGCCTGGCTGATGATGCTCGGGTCGGCCTGCACGGTAAGGGTACGCTTGCGGTTCTCACGTATGATCATCGGATCTTCCCACAGGGTTACGAAGCCGCTGACCACTTGCTCGACCGGGATATAGGTACTGCGTGCGCCGCTCCAGACCTGCAGGTCGTTCAGTGTGCTGGCATCCAGTCGCTCGTCATCCGGGGTGCGGGCCACAATCGGCAGCATGCGGGTGCCGTCGCGGTAGAGACCGACGTTCAGACCGCTGAAGTTCATTTTCAGCAGCGCATCGAGATCGCGCTTATCGACCCCCAGTTCACGGGCCTGGGCCTCTACGAACTGCGGGCGCACCAGCTTTGTCCGCTCGCGCCAGTCGTGCATCACCGCGTCGGACACCGGGTCCGCGCGCATGATGGCGATAGTCTCGGCGCCTAGCCAGCGCAGAACCTGCGGATCCGGCCCGGTAAAGCGTGCTTCGATCTTGCTGTCGCTGCCCGGTCCGAGCATCAACTGCTTGAGTTTTACCCGGGCGGTCGGATGCTGGCGTTTGAAATAGCTGTCCAGCTCGGCAATCAAGGGCGTTATCTGCTCGCGCTCCTCGGTTCGCACCAGTAGCTGCGCGTAGTTGGCGTGGATACGTTGCGGGAAGTAGGTGAGGATAAAGCGCAGCGCACCCTGGCCGATGGTCGAGGTCACCGACGTCACGCCCGGCTGCGCCAATACATACTGGTCGACTTCGGCAGTTACCTGCTCGGTGTAGCGGATATCGCTGCCCTTGGGCAGCCAGATATCGATGAAGAACATGGGCGTATTGGAGGGTGGAAAGAAGCTCTGACGTACCAGGCTAAAGCCATAAACCGAGGCGCCCAGCATCACCACGAGCATCACCAGGGTGACGACTCGATGGCGTAGCGCACTGCCCAGTAGGCGACGATAGACGGTAAATATCAGTCCCTTGTACGGATCCTGTTGGTTGTCCGTAGCGTCCGCCTGGCTTGGTTGGTCGCGGAAAAACAGGCTGGCAAAGAAGGGCGTCAGGGTGATGGCGGTGACCCAGCTGAGCAGTAACGAGATCAGCAATACCTGAAACAGCGACAGACAGTATTCGCCGGTGGCGTCATCCGACAGGCCGATGGGCGCAAAGGCAATAATGGCGATTGCGGTTGCACCCAGCAGCGGCAGTTGGGTTTGCTGGACGATGTCACGGGCCGATTGCAGTGTGCTCCGCCCGCGCTGGCGCCCGACCAGAACCCCCTCGACAATAACAATGGCGTTATCAACCAGCATCCCTAGTGCGATAACCAGTGCGCCCAGGGAAATGCGCTGCAACTCTATGTCCAGCAGGCGCATGAAAATGAAGGTGCCGAGTACCGTGAGCGCCAGTATCAGGCCGATCAGCAGTCCGCTGCGCAGTCCCATGAACATCAGCAGCACGGCAATCACGATGGCGACAGACATGATGAAGTTGAAGACAAAGCCGCTGACCGACGCCTCAACCTCATGCGCCTGGTTGTAGAACATCCCAACCTGCATACCCGCAGGACGGTCTGCGTCCAGTTGCGCCAGTCTTGCGGTGACCGCATTACCAACATCCACTACGTTTACGTGATTGGCAAAGGATACGCCCAAGCCCAGGGCGGGCCGGCCTTGAGCGCGATACAGATTGGTTGGCTCTTCGGCAAAGCCGCGGCTGACGGTCGCCATGTCGCCGAGGTAGACCCGGCGCGAGCTACCCGGCTCGCTGATGATCAGGCGCTCCAGCTCGTTAACATCCTGAAACTCGCCGGTGGGGTGCAGGCGAATGGATTCGCTACCTACCAGTATCTTGCCCGCATCCGAGACCACATTCTGGTTGCTCAGCAGTTGTTGCAAGCGCTGCGGTGCAATGCCCAGTGCCGTCATCCGCGCGCGAGATATTTCTACATACACCTGCTCCTGTGGCACTCCAGCCAGGCTGACCTTACCCACGCCATCCACCAACACCAGCTCACGGCGCAGGTGCTCGGCAAAATCACGCAGCTCGCTATAGTCGTAGCCTTCCCCGCTGACCATGAGGAAGATGCCGTACACGTCGGCAAAGTCGTCTTTGATCTGCGGCTCCCCGACGCCGGGCGGCAGACTGGGTTGCAGATCGTTGATGCGACGACGCAATTCGTCCCAGATCTGTGGCAGCTGGTCTGCGCCGTAGCTGCTTTGCACCTCAACGGTGATCTGCGACAGCCCGGCGCTGCTGATGGAGGTGACCTTATCGATATAGGGAAGCTGCTGAATGGCGTTTTCCAGCGGGTAGGTGAGCTCTTCTTCTACTTGCTCCGGCGAAGCGCCCGGATAGGGCGTGACGACCATAGCCATTTTCAGGGTAAAGGCCGGATCTTCCAGTCGACCCAGCTCGACAAAGGCAATAGCGCCGCCAACGCCCATGATCAGGGCTACCAGCCAACTGGTAACCTTGTGCTTGATGAAGTAACCAGCGATATCCATTACAGACCCCGCTCACGCACCCAGGGCCGGACGCGTTGGCCCGCCTGCAGTTCGGCGCCTCCGGCGGCGACCACCCGCTCTCCTGCTTCAAGCCCTGAGGTGACTTCAATACCATCGTGGGTCAATTGGCCAACTTCCACCTTGCGGGCAACCACCTGCAAGCCCTCATCAGTCTCTTCGGTCACCCATACTTGCTGCTGACTGCTATCGCGGGTATCCGGGCTGAACACGGCTTCTACCGGCACTATAATCGGGATATTGCCGTTACGACTGAGCAAAGCAAAATCGATGATCACAGTGGCACTCATGCCGGGCAGCAGTACGATGCCTTCGGGCATCGGCATGCTCAGGGTGACATCGTAGGTCAGGGTCTTTGGATCTGGTTGGCTGGCGTGCTCCTTGTAGACAGCCTGCACCAGTTCGCCATTGAGATTGTCCAGACGCACACGCGGGTGTATGTCCGCCGGAATTAGATCGCGGCGCAGGCTCGACAACAACCCCTCTGGGACCTGAAAGACAACGTCCATGCTCTCGCGGGCATACAGGGTGGCGATGGGCTGGTTCGGTTGCACCACCTGATATTGCTCTACGTGGGTGCGAGCTATGATGCCGGGGAAAGGTGCTGTTAGCCGGGTATAGGCCAGTTCCTGTTTGGCCAGGTTCAGCGCCGCCTCGGCAGAGTTGAACTGCGCTTTACGCTGGTCGTATTCGGCGCGCGAGACCATCTGCTTTTCAAGCAGCTGCTGCATGCGCGCGAATTGGCTTTGCGTCAGGTCATAACTGGCCTGACGGTCGCTGACCTTTAGCTGGTAATCGGTATCGTCGAGCAAGGCAATTAACTCGCCTTTCTTTACCTGCTGACCTTCCAGCACTTTCAGCGCCTGCAGTTCGCCTCCAAGTCGGAAGGACAGCTCGGCCTGTTCCGGCGCCTGCAGCCTTGCCGGGAACTCACGCACGCGTTGGCTACTGGGGTCTGCGACGGTAAACAGCTTGACTGGTCGCGCTTGCGTTGCCGCAGGTGGTTGTTCGTCTGCGCAGCCACTGAGCAGGGCGAGGCAGACTGTGACCAAGACAGAAATACGGCAAAGTTGATTGGCGCGATGCATAGGTAATCCGTGTTCTTATGACGGGAAATATCAGCACAGATTATAGGTAAATACCGGATAAATGGCAGGAAAACGAAGCAATATCGTCGGTATTTCATGTAGCTAGAGACCTGTGGCGTTTTGCCGCTTGCACGTGACCAGCAAACAATCTATATTTTTATATATTATATTTTCGTTAATAATAGCCCAGAGGTACTTTGCCATGGTCTTTCGTCAATTGTTCGATGCCGCGTCATCAACCTACACCTACCTGCTGGGTGACACTACCAGCGGAGAAGCGCTATTGATTGATCCGGTGTTTGAGCAGGCTCAGCGCGATCTCTCACTGATCCGTGAACTGGGCTTACAACTCAAGCTGGTCGTCGACACACATGCCCACGCCGATCACATCACTGCGGCCTGGCTGCTTAAGCAGAAAACCGGCTGCCTGATCGCTTCTGCGGCCGTTATAAACGCAGAGCACCTCGATCTGCCGTTATCCCATGGTCAGACGTTTGGCGTTGCCGGCGTGAGCCTGGAGGCGCGGGCCACTCCCGGTCATACCGACGGTTGTATGAGCTATGTGCTGGCCGACCATTCGATGGTATTTACCGGTGATGCGCTATTGATTCGGGGCTGTGGCCGTAGTGACTTTCAGCAGGGCAATGCGGCCACTCTTTTTCATTCGATCACCGAGCAACTGTTCAGCCTGCCGGATGACTGCCAGGTTTACCCGGCGCACGACTACAACGGCCGCACGCAAAGCAGCATTGGCGAAGAGCGCAGCTATAACGCCAGAGTAGGTGGTAGTGCCAATGAAGCAGATTTTGTCGGCTACATGCAGGCCATGAGCTTGCCGCATCCGAAGAAGATCGACGAGGCAGTGCCAGCCAATCTGCGCAGCGGTTGCCCGGCAGATGGTCAGGTGCCGCCCGAACCGAACTGGGCCGAGGACCTGCGCGTCACCTATGCCGGTGTGCCAGAGATCGGCTCTGAGTGGCTGCTGTTGCATGCGGATCGGGTAACACTGCTGGATGTGCGGCAGGCCGGAGAGGTGATTCCCGGTGAGCTGCCGGAGGTGCTCGGCACGGCGCTGCAAATCCCGCTGGATCAGCTGCGCCAGCGCGTCACAGAAGTGCCGACCGACCTTCCGGTGGTTACCCTCTGTCGCTCCGGCCGGCGCTCGGCGTTGGCAACGTCGATCCTGCGGGAACAGGGCCTGGAGCAGGTTGCCAGCCTGCGCGGAGGCTTGCTGCCGTTGGCGCATGGCTGATCGCTGCGGTGCATGAATTGCTTGCCCGCACTATAATAGTGCGGGCCGATCGCATGATGCTTTGCCTGCCAACGTGGTCGGGTGCAGTAGAGTCAGGCTAACGGCATGCTATCAGGGCAGGTGAATTTTTTTTGTCATTTCCTGAACAAATGGCCAGCTTTTTGCTGCAAGCTTGTATCCGCCGTTCTCAACGCAAGTGTGGCGGTCGCCGATAACTAGATCCCAGGAGAAGTACCCATGAGTTTGAAACGCACTCTCGCACTGGCAGCCGCACTGGTGCTGCCCATGCAGGTAACGGCAGCGGAAGATCCATTAAAAGTGGGTTTTGTCTACGTTGGTCCCATTGGTGACCACGGCTGGAGCTACCAGCACGATCAGGGCCGCAAGGAGCTCGAAGCCCACTTCGGCGACAAGGTACAGACCACCTACGTTGAGAACGTCAACGAAGGCGCTGATGCCGAGCGTACCATCCGTCGCTTGGCGCAGGCCGGTAATGACGTCATTTTCACCACGTCTTTCGGTTTCATGAACGCGACTGCGCGCGTTGCCGCAGACTACCCTGATAAAACCTTTATGCACGCTACGGGCTATAAGCAGGCCGACAACCTGGGCACTTACCTGTCAGTTACCTATGAAGGCCGTTACGTCACCGGCACCGCCGCTGGTATGGTGACCAAGAGCAACACCATCGGTTACATCGCCTCCTTCCCGATTCCGGAAGTGATCCGCGACATCAACGCCACATTCATGGGCGCGCGTGCGGTCAACCCGGATGTAGAAATGAAAGTGGTATGGGTCAACACCTGGTTCGACCCGGCCAAGGAAGCTGATGCCGCCAACACGCTGATCGACCAGGGCGTGGACGTGATCGTGCAGCATACCGATAGCCCAGCTCCTCTTTTGGCTGCGCAGAAACGCGGCGTATGGGGTGTAGGTCAAGCATCGGACATGAGCCACTTTGCTCCTGAAGCGCACCTGTTGTCAGTGGTTAACGACTGGGGTCCTTACTACATCAAGAGCGTGCAGGACGTAATGGACGGCACCTGGGAGTCCGCTGACTATTGGGGCGGCATCCACGATGGCGTGATCAAGATTGAATCCATCAGTGACAAGCTGACCGCTGAACAACGCGCCAAGGTTGATGCCATGATCGCGTCTATCGGTAGCGGTGAGTTCCACCCCTTCACTGGTCCGATCAAGGATCAGAGCGGTACCGTTCGCGTTGCTGATGGTGTGGAGATGACACATGAGGAGTTGGCGGGTATGGATTGGTACGTTGAGGGTATGACGGCCACTATTCCGCAGTAATCTTGATGTGCTCTTGCTAACAGCGCGCTCATCACGTGGCTGTCAGTGGGATTCGCAGGTAGTGAAAAACCCGGATTTTGGTTCGGGTTTTTTTATGGGCTACATACTGGATAGTGATCGTTCCCACGCTCCGGCGTGGGAATGCAGCCCCGGATGCTCTGCGTCCATCACGTGCACATGCTCAACCACGCAGCAGATTGGCATGATCAGCCTTTCGCCCTGATGGCGAGCAGGGGGAAATGCTTGGCCATTTCCCCCTGCACCCCCTAGGCCACCCCAACTGCACGGCCCTGCGGGTTCGCTGCGTTGCTCGGTCTGGCGGGGGCACTCGCAAACTCGGCGCTACGCACCTCAGACACCGCGAGCACCTATTTCCCGCCAGTCCTGCGCTACTCGCCCGTGCAGACGGGGATTTGGGGTCCGTGCATTCTGGTGGATTTTTCTGGTGCTGCTTGCATAGCGTTGCTTGTGCAGTGATCGTTCCCACGCTCCGGCGTGGGAACGCAGCCCTCGATGCCCCGTGTCCATTGCGGCCATTTGCACCACAAGAGTCTGATCGCGCCCACAGCTCTGCGAGGAAATGCATGCTTCGGTGAATTGTTTTGGTCAGCCTTTCCCCCTGCTCGCCGTCAGGGCGAAAAGCTGATCAGAACAACCTGCCAAGGCCGGGTTAAAGAGCAGCCCAGTCCGTCACTGCGTAACTAACACCACAGAAACCAAAATCCTCTGCTCAATTGCCGCACACGTTCCCAGGCTGGAGCGTGGGAACGATCATTCAGTGAGCCTATGGCTAGGGCGAGGGTGAGCAACACCACGAAAAGATCGACCAGAATGCACGGACCCCAAATCCCCGTCTGCACGGGCGAGTAGCACAGGACTGGCGGGATAAGGTGCTCGCGGTGTTTGAGGTGCGTAGCGCCGAGTTTGCGAGTGCCCCCGCCAGACCGAGCAACGCAGCGAACCCGCAGGGCCGGGCAGTTGGGGTGGCCTAGGGGGTGCAGGGGGAAATGGCCAAGCATTTCCCCCGCTCGCCATCAGGGCGAAAGGCTGACCAGAACAATTAACGCCGTTGCTGTGAAAAGCGCAGGCTGGTCAGGGATTGGCAGCTTACAAGGCTCGCTAATCAGCCCCGAATCAACTGCGCCACCGACTCCTGCACCCGAGCTGTTAACTCAGCCTCATCCAACCCACAAACATCACCATTCTCAATAGCCGGCCGGCCCTGAATAAAGCTGTACTTTACACTCACCGGCTCACCACACATCAGTGGCGCCGTCAGCGGGCTGTGTACACCGGCGAAGCGCGGTAGGTTGATGTCGTAGAGCACCAGATCGGCGGCCATGCCGACGCTCAGTTCACCCACGTTGTCCAGCCCCAGCAGTTGTGCGCCATTGCGGCTGCCCCAAGTCAGCACCTGCTCTAGCGTCGTGGCTTCGGGCCCGTGCATGGCGCGATGAATCAGCCAGGCCATGTTCAGTTCCTGCAGCATCGAGCCAGACTCGGCTGAAGCGGAGCCGTCCACGCCCAGAGTCACCGGCAGGCCGAGTTTTTCCATTTCGATGGCGCGTGCTACGCCGCTGCCGAGGCGGCAGTTGGAGGTGGGGCAATGGGCGATGGTCGTACCTCGTTCGGCCAGGCGTGACAGGGCGTGGTCGTCGCAGTGCACCAGGTGGGCATACCAGACGTCCTCACCCAGCCAGTCGCAGGACTCCGCGTAGTCGACGGCGCTCATGCCGTACTTCTTCTGCGCCTGCACCTCGTCAAAGTTGACCTCCAGCAAATGCGAGTGCATGCCCAGGCCAAACTCGCGGGCATAGGCTGCCTGCGCGCGCAGACCGTCCGGGTCACTGGAGTGGATCAGGCTGGTGGGAGCGACCACCAGTTTGCGCATGGCATCGCCGCCGCTCTGGTGGTAACGACTGCGGCTGGCTTCCAGCCGGTTGAGAATCTGCTCCAGGCTTTCCGGCGCGATGCCGTGATCGACCATGCCCTGGTGGCTGCCGACCTCGGTCGCGCTACCCCGGCACAGCACCATACGCATGCCGAGTTCATCGGCGGCCTGCCAGACCGCGTCTTCCAGCTCGGGGCTGGTGGTCGCGTGGTACAGGTAGTGGTGGTCGGCGCAGGTGGTTGCGCCCGAGCGCAGCAGTTCATACAAACCAAGCCGCGCGGCGTGGTACATCAGCTCTGGGGTCACCTTGGGCCAGTAGCGGTAGGGTACCGAGCTGAGCCAGTCGCCGAGATCTTGGTTCAGGCCTTCCGGCACGCCTTTCATGATGGACTGCGCGAGGTGGTGATGGGTGTTGACCAGCCCCGGCCAAACGACGCAGCCCTTGGCGTCAATGATCTGCTCGGATTGATCGGCCAATGGCTGCAGGTTGCCGCCCATTTCGGTGATTTTGCCCGCGCTGATGCGAATATCGCGCGCGTCGCTTTGGGTCGGGGAAAAAATTGCTGCCGTATTCTTGATCAGGTACGCCATGGAACTGCTCCTTTAAGCCAGCCAAAGAGCAATGTCCCGGAGCCTGGCTCCTGACCGCTTCTACTCTAGTGCACATTCGGCCGCGAACCGTCGGGCTAAGCCCGGCCGGTTATTTGCCGGTAAGTTGTCTTCGGCTAAACAGTAGCAATTTTCTCACCAACCCGTCATGCGGCTGCAGGCTCTATCGTTTGGCGCTTGTTGGCGAGTCCACGCGTTGTGTTGGCGCAAAAATGGTGCAAGTGGTCAGCTTTTGCGCGAAGGCGGTGCAGCCGCACAGCGGTTGCCGCTGCGCAAGCAGGGCTGCAGGCCTCAGCAAGCCCACGTTCGTCAGAAAACGTCGAGCTGGCCTGATAACTGCTTGATAAATTTCGTTGCGCGATTATCCTCGGCAACGTGAGTAGAAGCTGTCAGGGGGCACCACCCCAGGTCATTGCTCAGTTTACGGTCGGACAATGCGCGCTGCGCGGCGGACCCATCGGACTGACAGGCACAGCTGCCTCACCCTCCGATTACCCCGCTTTCACGCACGCCATTCTCCGCCCCTTGCGCCCTCAAGGGCACTACTCGGAGAACACAGATGACAACCACCACCCCAGAATACGGACTGAAAGAACTGCAGCTGGAAACCACTTTTGGCGGCATGGGCAAGGAAACCGAGCGCGAGATTCCGCTGATCGACCTCAGTGATTTTGAAAACCGCCGCAGCGAGATCACCGACCAGCTTTGGCAGGCCGCGACCCAGGTGGGATTCTTCCAGCTGGTGAACCATGGTCTGGACGTCAAGCTGGTGCAGAGTGCCTTTGCGCTATCGGAAGCTTTTTTCAGCCTGAGCAACGAGCAAAAAGCCGCCTTTGCGCTGAAAAAAGGCTTGAATACTGGTTGGGAGTTTATGTCGCAGGTACGGCCCTCGACCCGCACCGCCGACCAGAAAGAATCCTTCCAGATCACCTTGCCGCATATGGACGATCGCTGGCCCAACCAGACGGTCGTGCCGGAGTTTCACCGCATCATGCTCGACTTTGAATACCGCGCCTGGCAGTTGGGCATGCAGGTGTTGTCGTGCTTTGCCGAGCGCCTGGGTTTTGAGCGCGACTTTTTCACCAAAGCGCACGACCGGCGCCAGCCGGATTACCAAAGCACCCTGCGCCTGCTGCACTACCTCGCCATGCCGGAAGAGGATCAGGATGAAAGCCTGTGGCGCGCTGGCGCGCACACCGACTTTGATTGCCTGACCATGGTGTTCCAGAAAGAAGGCCAGGGCGGCCTGCAGGTCAGCCCCGGCAAAGATGCCGAGGGTGCTGGTGACAACCGCGAGTGGAGCAGTGTGATTCCGCGTGACGACATCATCACCTGCAACATTGGCGACATGCTGATGCGCTGGAGTGACGATCAACTCAAGTCCACTCTGCACCGCGTGCGCATGCCCAAGCCGGGTGAGTATCGCGGTCCGCGTTACAGCATGGCGTTCTTTTGTCAGGCCAACAAAACGGTGATGATTGAGAGTCCGGCTGGTAAGTATCCGCCCATTTCTGCTGCTGATTATTTGTTGCAGCGGATTCAGGCTAATTTTGCGGAGGCCAAGAAGTAGGTTTTGGGTTTTGGCGTAAGGGCTGCTTCGGTAGCCCTTTTTTGTGGGTGCTTTGGGGCTTTTAGCAGTATCGGTTTCGGTCTTCACGCGCGCTTTTCGCCTTGCTGGCGAGTCACCTTTCTTTACTTGCATAAAGAAACCTGACGCAAAGAAATGCACCTGTATGATTCAAAAACATAGGTAACACATCATTTCAAATACATGGGTTACACTTTTAACGTCCAATACGGAGTTAGATTCCCACCGGCTTTGCGCTGATCAAAGCCACCAAGCCTGACAGGCCCA
>NZ_RKKU01000019.1 GCF_003797945.1 Pseudomonas neustonica | reverse complement strand
AGGATGTTGGCGATTACCTGATGGGGTATTACAACCAGCAACGGCCTCATACGTTCAACGGTGGTATATCGCCGGTAGTAGCCGAAGAAAAACTTATAATACTGTCCGGGATCAGTTGACCACTACACATTGAGCATTACCTCTTCAGCAAGCTGATAAGGCATTGTAGCTCTTGACCAACGTTTCGGCTGCTCGGAGTAAACCTGATTGCAGTTTTCGTGAAACTTCGCCAAGACTTCAATATCTGACCACTACTGCGGATAAAGGTCTTCACTGCGGCAGCACTCGCTCAGTTCTGTCTCTTAGAGACTGGGGTGCGATAGCACCCGCCAGGTTACTTCTGCTGGCGAATTGTAATTCCGAAAGCAGAAACACCAATCCCCGGCGGGCCGGGGATTGGTGTTAGCGCAAGAAGCTAATAATTGAGGTCAAGCAAAAATGTTAGCTTGAACCCTATTATTACTTAGCGGCAACCAGAAGGAATGTGGCTATCATCAAGCGTACCAGTACACGTCCAGCGAGAAATCTGGCCAGAACCTGTAACAGTTGGGGTCAGGACCAGGGTGTCGCCGGAGATCGCACCGTCATCAAAGGTTACAGTAATGCCACCAGCACCTGTTACAACCACATCACCCGCACCAAAATACTTACCTTCGAGCAGCTGCGCAGACGCGATAGTCGTAGCACTGGCAGCAGCCGCACCAGCTGTCGCAGAGTCAACCGCAATATCTGCCTGCAGACCAGCGGTCGCTTTCAGGCCTTCAGTTGCTTGGGCACGCGCCGTGTAATCTTGGTAAGCTGGTAGTGCAATAGCAGCCAAAATGCCGATGATCGCGATCACGATCATCAGTTCGATAAGAGTAAAACCTTTTTGAGCTTTCATTTAGTTCTCCATTCATATTTGAGATAGCCCTGCGGCTTGCCAACAAAAAGCAATTATCAGGCCAACCAAGAAAATCAAGAGCAAACCCGGTCCCACCTTGGATCCATTGCGCGCCTAACCTGCTAAGAGCGCCCCCAGACGTCGTTTTGTGACCATATTCGTCACTCTTACCCAGCACTAAAAAGCCCAGTCGCTATCTGACTTTCCGTGCAAGCCAACCAAGACCTATACTATAGTGAAGTTAAAATTCGCGCCTTGTATCAGAGATACGGACTCCCCATGGAAAACCCTTCCCTATCTGGCCTAGCCAGACGCATCGTGCAAGACGAGCTGCTTGATGCAGCAGTCGCGGCGAAAGCCACCCAGCAAGCTAGCCAAGATAAAATCCCTTTTATTACCTATTTGGTACAAAAGAAGCTCGCTAGTTCGCGCGACTTGGCCATGGTGTGTGCGGAAGAATTTGGCTATCCCTACTTTGATCTCTTAGCGATAGACAAGGAAGCACAGCCTCAGGATCTTGTTAGCGAGAAACTGATACGCCAACACAGCGTTTTGCCATTATTCAAGCGTGGCTCTCGCCTTTACCTGGCCACTTCAGACCCAACGAACCAGCAGGCTCTCAGCGACATCCAGTTCAACACAGGTCTAATGACGGACGCAGTCATTGTCGAAGATGACAAACTACATTTAGCAATAGAAAAATTTCTAGACAGCCCCACAGGTGGCCTGGGCGACATGTCTGATGCAGACCTGGATGATTTGGACATTCAGTCCGTCACTGATGACGACAAAAAGGACATGTCCAATGACTCCGACGACGCTCCAATCGTTCGCTTCGTCAATAAAATGCTACTGGACGCAGTGCGCATGGGGTCATCCGACTTGCACTTTGAGCCGTATGAAAAGGCATACCGGGTTCGCTTCCGCACCGACGGTATTTTGCACGAAGTTTCCAAGCCCCCCCAACAGCTGGGCGTTCGTATAGCAGCAAGATTGAAAGTCATGTCATCTATGGACTTAGCAGAAAGACGAAAACCACAAGATGGCCGTATCAAACTGAAAATATCAAAAAACAAAGCTATAGACTTTCGCGTGAACACCCTGCCCACCCTTTGGGGTGAGAAAGTCGTACTGCGTATTCTCGACTCGGAAAGCGCCAAGATGGGCATTGATGCGCTGGGCTACGAGGCAGACCAGAAGCAGATGTACATGGCGGCACTGGAAAGACCTCAAGGCATGATTTTGGTAACCGGCCCCACCGGTTCAGGTAAAACGGTCTCGCTCTACACCGGTTTAAACATTCTAAACACCGTAGAACGCAACATATCTACCGCTGAAGACCCGGTAGAGATCAACCTTGAAGGTATTAACCAGGTTAACGTCAACCCCAAACAGGGGCTGGATTTTGCTAAAGCCCTACGCGCTTTTCTCCGGCAAGACCCAGACATCATCATGGTGGGTGAGATCCGTGACCTGGAAACAGCAGAGATTGCCATCAAGGCAGCCCAAACAGGCCATATGGTGATGTCTACTCTGCACACCAACAGCGCTGCAGAGACACTGACGCGGCTGCGCAATATGGGCGTGCCGTCCTTCAATATTGCCACCTCAGTCAACCTGATTATCGCGCAGCGCTTGGCTCGTCGACTTTGCAAGAGCTGCAAGAAACCAATGGAGGTACCACGCGACACCTTGCTGGAGGAAGGCTTTGCAGCGGACAAAATTGATGCAGGCGTTACAATTTTTGGACCAGTGGGTTGCGAAAACTGTAAAGATGGTTATAAAGGGCGTGTAGGTATCTATGAAGTCGTCAAAATAACCCCAGCCATGCAGCGTATTATCATGGAAGACGGCAATTCTATTCAGATTTCTGAAGTAGCCCAGAGTGAGGGTTTTAGAAGCTTGCGCCAGTCCGCCCTGATGAAAGCAGAAGAGGGCGTTACCAGCCTGGCGGAAGTTAACCGAGTGACCAAGGATTAAGTCATGGCGCAACAAGCAGCACTAAAAAAGAATCCTGCAGCCGCCAATAAAAAGGCCAAGGAAGAAAAGCTCTACCCATTCAAATGGGAGGGTAAAGACCGGAAAGGCACCAAGATCACCGGCGAAATTCAAGGCTCAAATGCGGCGTTAATCAAGAACCAGCTAAGAAAGCAGGGTATTCTTGTAACCAAAATCAACAAAAAATCGACGCTTTTTGGCAAACGCGCAAAAAAGATCAAGCCACTTGATATCGCCTTCTTTACTCGTCAACTGGCAACTATGATGGAGTCTGGTGTCCCCATCATCCAGGCTTTTGAAATCATTGCCGAGGGAGCCGAAAACCCCAATATGGCCCAGTTGGTCAACGAGGTGAAAGTTGATGTGGCTGCAGGTAATACCTTGGCAGACTCGCTACGCCAACATCCTAAATATTTTGACGATTTGTTCTGCAACCTAGTCGAATCCGGCGAACAGTCAGGTCGATTAGAGTCGCTTTTGGATCGCATTGCGACCTACAAAGAGAAAACAGAAGCTCTTAAAGCTAAAATCAAAAAAGCGATGACTTATCCTGTTTCAGTAGTATTGGTTGCGGTCATTGTCACTGCGATCATGCTGCTTAAAGTAGTGCCGAGTTTTCAGGACGTTTTTTCCAGCTTTGGCGCGGAGCTCCCAAGCTTCACTCTTTTTGTAATTGGTCTTTCAGAATGGCTTCAGGCTTGGTGGTTTGTCGCTCTCATTGCGATCATCGTAGGCGGTTACATATATGGTAAAGCACATACGAAATCAAAAAAACTAAGGGATGCTGAAGATCGTGCTTTGCTAAAGGCTCCTATAGTCGGCGATATAATTTATCAAGCGGCCGTGGCAAGGTATGCACGAACACTTTCCACTACTTTTGCCGCCGGCGTACCCTTGGTTGAAGCACTTGACTCAGTCGCCGGCGCCGCAGGTAACGTAGTTTTCTACAACGCCGTCATGAAGATCAAAGAAGATGTCTCCGCGGGTTCACAGCTCAATTTCTCTATGCGCGCAACAAATGTTTTTCCATCATTAGCTGTACAAATGGCAGGCATCGGCGAAGAGTCCGGCAACCTCGACGGGATGCTAGAGAAGGTAGCCGACTACTATGAAGCAGAGGTTGATAACAAAGTCGACAACCTTACCACCCTGCTTGAACCGATGATCATGTGCGTGCTCGGCGTTTTGGTCGGCGGCCTCATCATCGCCATGTACCTTCCCATCTTCCAGCTCGGCAACGTCGTATAACGCATGCAAATTCTCGACTACCTGGCCAGCCAAGCGCTGGCCTTTATTTTGCTCGCAGGCCTGCTGGGCCTGATCATCGGCAGCTTCCTCAACGTGGTCATCCATCGCCTGCCCAGAATGATGGAGGCGCAGTGGCTGCAGCAAAGCCGTGAGATGCTGGAGCTGGAGTCACCAGAGGCAGAACAGACGACCTACAACCTGATATTGCCGCACTCCCACTGCCCTCATTGCAAGACCGAGATCAAGCCCTGGCAAAACCTGCCGGTGATCAGTTACCTGCTGCTCAGAGGCCGTTGCGGGCAATGCAAGGAGACGATCAGCGCTCGTTACCCCCTGGTTGAACTGCTTACCGCTGGGCTATCAATGCTGGTCGCATGGCAGTTTGGCTTCGGTTGGCCGGCGGCGGGCATGCTGGTGCTGACCTGGGGCTTGATCAGTCTTAGCATGATTGACGCGGACACCCAGTTACTGCCGGACGTACTCGTCCTGCCGTTGTTATGGCTAGGGCTGATTGCCAATAGTTTTGGTACTTACACCTCTCTGGACGAAGCGCTCTGGGGCGCCGTGGTCGGTTACCTCAGCCTATGGTCAGTTTATTGGGTATTCAAGCTGGTGACCGGTAAAGAAGGCATGGGCTATGGCGATTTCAAGCTGCTGGCTATGCTCGGTACATGGGGTGGCTGGCAAATTCTGCCACTGACTATCCTTATGTCATCGCTGGTCGGCGCTATTCTTGGCATCATCATCCTGAAGACGCGCGGACAGGACAATGCAACCCCACTGCCCTTCGGGCCTTACCTGGCTATAGCAGGCTGGATTGCACTCATCTGGGGTGAGACAATCACCAGCAGCTATATGCAGTTCGCTGGCTTCTGAGCCAGCGTAACGCCGCTGCAGACGGCACTTCGCATTATCATCTTGAATCCACACGCCCGGAAATAGCTGTTGCCCGTTATGAGTATGATCATAGGATTGACTGGCGGTATCGGTAGCGGCAAGTCAGCCGCAGCCAACCATTTTGCGACAGAGCACGGCATTCATGTGGTAGATGCCGATCTCAAGTCACGGGTGGTGGTAGAGCCAGGCAAACCGGCCCTGGCGCACATTGTTGATCGCTTTGGTGATGACATATTGCTGCCGGACGGCAACCTCGACCGAGCGGCATTACGCCAGCGTATTTTCAGCGACGCTGATGAGCGTATCTGGCTCGAATCCTTACTGCATCCACTGATTCGCGAAGAGACCCTGCGCGACCTCAACAGCGCGACCTCGCCCTATGTGCTCCTGGTTTCGCCGCTACTGATTGAGTCAGGGCAGCACCACCTGACCAGCCGGGTCATAGTGGTAGACGTGCCTGAGGCGCTGCAGCTCGCCAGGACGGCTACGCGCGACCAGGTTTCCGAAGATCAGGTGAAAGCTATCATGCAAGCACAGTCGCAGCGCGAAGCCAGGCTCAGCCAGGCCCACGACATCATTACCAATGATCGTGATCTGGCCCACCTGCACGAGCAGGTCAACACATTGCATCAGCAGTATCTGGCTATGCTGCAGGAGAAAAACCCATGACCCTGAATGTTGAATGTCCAACCTGCAAGGCACCCGTCACCTGGGACGCCAGCTTTCCTGACCGCCCCTTCTGTTCACAGCGCTGTCGCTTGATTGACCTGGGCGCCTGGGCTTCTGAAGAACATGTCATCCCCGGCAATGAGCAGGAACAGGACGTGTTTTCCGAAGACCTGTCCCGGCAATGATCCCATACCGCCCAACGCCCTCGGCACACTGATGCGCCGCATTCACGTGATGGCCGGAGTTATCGTAGACCCGGCCGGCAATATACTAATCGCCAAGCGCCCTGACAGTAGCCACCAGGGCGGATTGTGGGAGTTTCCGGGTGGCAAGCTGGAGTCGGACGAAGAGCGCCTTGCAGGGCTGAGTAGGGAGCTGCAGGAGGAGCTGGGCATCCAGGTTATTGAAGCTCACCCACTGATAGACATCCGCCATGACTATACCGACAAGTCCATTCGGCTGGATGTATGGAAGGTCACTGCTTTTTCGGGTGAGGCACACGGTGCCGAGGGCCAGCCGGTGCGCTGGGTACCGCCACAGACACTGTCTGATTTTGACTTTCCGGCAGCCAACAAGCCCATCGTGATCGCAGCGCAGCTGCCTGATCAGTACCTGATCACACCGGACACCGACGAACAATCGCTGTTGGCTGGACTGGAGCAGGCCAAGGCTAATGGCATTCGCCTCGTGCAACTACGTCAGACCCAACTGGACTGCGCCGCGTATCGTGATCTGGCGGTCAAGGTGCTGGAGCGCTTTGGTGACCACTTTCAATGGCTGCTCAAAGGCGACAATCCGCCAACCTGGCCCGACGCTGGCTGGCATCTCACCAGTGCCCAGCTACGCCGCCTATGGCAGCAGCGCGCACAACAAGCGAAGCCAGGCAACAAACTAATGGCCGCCTCTTGCCACAATGCGGAAGAATTGCAGATGGCGATGGAGCTGGGCATCGACTTTGTAACGCTATCGCCTATTGCTGCGACCCAAAGTCATCCAGGCAGCGAGCCATTGGGCTGGGCGGCTGCAGAGCAACTGATGCAAGCGGCAACTCTGCCAGTCTACCTGCTCGGGGGTATGACGCCTGAACATCTCGACCAAGCGCGCAACTGCGGCGCGCAGGGTGTAGCCGGCATCAGCGCGTTCTGGCCAGACACGCACTAAAACCAACGTTATTCAACCTCAACTACCCTCAGCTCTTTCGGCATGCTGAAGACGATATTCTCTTCCTGCCCGGCCAACTCTTCAGCACCGGTGGCACCTTGCGCATGCAGATGCTGAATAACCTGGCGCACCAGCACGTCAGGCGCGGACGCACCCGCCGTCACGCCGATATTGTTTGCCATAGCCAACCACTGCGGCTGAATCTCATCAGCCCCATCAATCAAATAAGCTGGCGTACCCATACGCTCAGACAACTCACGCAGACGGTTGGAGTTGGAGCTATTCGGGCTACCCACCACCAGTACAAGATCACATTCGCGGGCTAGCTGCTTGACCGCATCCTGACGATTCTGGGTGGCGTAGCAGATATCATCCTTGCGCGGCCCATCGATAGCGGGGAAGCGACTACGCAGCGCATCAATCACCCGCGCCGTATCATCCATGGACAAGGTGGTTTGCGTTACAAAGGCCAAGCGCTCCGGATCTTGTATTTGCAACTTGGCGACGTCTGCTTCGTCCTCAACCAGATAGATTTTGCCACCCCTAGCCTCGTCATACTGGCCCATGGTGCCCTCAACTTCGGGATGACCGGCATGGCCAATCAGCACGCACTCGCGGCCGTCGCGACTGTAACGCGATACTTCCATGTGAACCTTGGTCACCAGCGGGCAAGTCGCGTCAAACACCTTAAGGCCGCGGTCGGCCGCTTCCTGGCGCACAGCCTGAGAAACACCGTGTGCGCTGAAGATAACAATGACATCGTCTGGCACCTGATCAATTTCTTCGACAAAAATCGCGCCACGACTACGCAGGTCTTCAACCACAAATTTGTTATGCACCACTTCATGACGCACATAAATGGGCGGGCCAAATACTTCAAGAGCGCGATTAACGATCTCGATGGCGCGATCAACGCCGGCGCAAAAGCCGCGGGGGTTAGCCAATTTGATCTGCATAGGTACCTCGGGAGGAAAAGGCGAGTGTCGCTGGATTATTCGTCATCGCAACGTCGAATGCGGTTAGGCGACTAACAACAGAAAGCGGCCTGCTCAGGCCGCCTGTACATTGATGATTTCCACATCGAAGGTAATCACCTTACCCGCCAGTGGGTGGTTAAAGTCAACCTCAACCACCTGATCGTGGATGGTTTTCACTACACCGGGTAGCTCACCGCCAGCCGCATCCCGAAAGATAACCAATAGACCTTCTTCCAGCTCCATTTCGTCGAATTGATCACGCGGGATAGTTTGCAGGTTCTGCGGATTACCAGGACCGAAACCGCGCTCAGGCTCGATTTCAAAACCGCGCTTGTCGCCCGCCTTCAAGCCAAAAATAGCCTGCTCAAAACCCGGCAACAAGCTGCCATCGCCTACCTTGAAGGTGGCTGGCTGCTTATCTAGCGTGCTATCGACCACATCGCCATTAGGCAATTTCAGCGTAAAGTGCAAGGTAACCAGTGTGTCGTGGTTGATGCGCAGATCAGTCATGTGGGTACCTCAATGTAAATTTTACGTGACGTGAGGGGCTGTTTGGGCTGAGCCTCTAACAGCGACACCAGCTACTTCTAGCTTCTAGCTTCTAGCTTTGGGACGACTTCTTACCCACAAACATATCCAGTATCAGGCAGGCTGCGCCGACCGAGATAGCGCTGTCGGCAATATTGAACGCCGGGAAGAACCAATCCTGTTGCCAATGCACCAGAATAAAGTCGATCACGTGCCCCAATACCACTCGATCATACAAATTGCCCAGCGCACCACCCAGGATCAGTGCCAGTGCGACGGCCTCCAGCCGCTTACTGCGATCCAGCCGAGACAACCAGACGCAGAGCACAACACTGACCACCACCGCAATCGCGGCAAACAACCAACGCTGCCAGCCTGCGGCATCAGCCAGAAAGCTGAAGGCGGCACCCGTGTTGTAGGCCAGGGTGAAGCTGAACAGGTCCGGGATCACCGGTACCTGTTGATACATGCCCAGATTACTGACAGCAATCCATTTGGTCAGTTGGTCCAGCGCGATTACCACCAGCGATAGCCAGAGCCACCCCAGGCTACCTTTGTTGGCTTCAGGCATGCTGACGCACCTCACCAGCCCCTTCGATATTGTCTACGCAGCGACCACAGATCTCCGGGTGCGCCGGGTTAACACCCACGTCTGAGCGGAAGTGCCAGCAACGAGCGCACTTGGCTTCGACCGACTTGAGAATGCGCAGCTTGAGCCCTGGTAGCTCAGTCGCTACCGCGTCATTGGTCGCGTCTGCCAGTGGCGCCAGCGTGGCCTGAGAGGTAATGAGTACAAAGCGCAGCTCATCACCCAGCTTCGCCAACTGCTCACTCAAGGCAGACTCTACGTACAGCGTCACCTCGGCCTCAAGGTTGCCGCGAATCGCCTTGGCGCTACGCAGATTTTCCAACTCTTTGTTTACCGCCTCTTTAACACCCATGACGGTAGCCCAAAACTCGCGACCCAGGTTCTGATCAGCCGGCAGCTCTGCCAAGCCGTCGTACCAGGTGTTCAACATGACCGAGTCATTATGCTCACCGGGCAAATGTTGCCACAACTCTTCCGAGGTGAAGGACAGCACTGGCGCAATCCAGCGCACCAACGCCTCAGCGATGTGGTACAGCGCAGTCTGGCAAGAGCGACGGGCAATACTATTGGCCTGCGTGGTGTACTGACGATCCTTGATGATATCCAGATAGAAACCGCCCAACTCCTGCACGCAGAAATTGTGTACTTTCTGGTAAACGTTCCAGAACTTGTAGGTGTCGTAGGCTTCAACGATTTCCGCCTGCAACAGGCGCGCACGATCGACAGCCCAGCGGTCCAGATCCAGCATCTGCTCTGCAGGCAGCGCATCCACTTTCGGATCAAAGCCATTCAGATTCGAAAGCAGGAAGCGCGCGGTATTGCGGATGCGGCGGTAGGCGTCGGCACTGCGCTGCAAAATCTGGTCAGATACCGCCATTTCACCGGAATAATCGGTAGACGAAACCCACAGACGCAGAATATCGGCGCCCAAGGTGTCGTTCACTTTCTGTGGTGCGATGGTATTACCCAGCGACTTGGACATCTTGCGGCCATTCTCGTCGACCGTGAAACCATGGGTCAGCAAACCGCGATAGGGCGCGTGCCCATCAATCGCACAGCCGGTCAGCAACGAGGAGTGGAACCAGCCACGATGCTGATCAGAACCTTCCAAGTATAGGTCGGCCAAGGGCCCCTGCTGATGCCCCATCGGATTGGAGCCACGCATCACGTGCCAATGGGTGGTGCCGGAGTCGAACCACACGTCCAGGGTATCGCTGATCTTGTCGTACTGTGCAGCCTCATCCCCCAACAATTCACTCGCATCCATATCGAACCAGGCGTCTATGCCGCCTTGTTCAACACGCTGAGCTACCTGTTCGATCAGCTCAAGGGTGCGCGGGTGCAGCTCTCCGCTCTCTTTATGCAGAAAGAAGGGAATCGGCACACCCCAGTTACGTTGCCGCGAGATACACCAGTCAGGGCGACCGGCGATCATATTGTGCAGGCGCTGCTTGCCCCATGCGGGGACAAAATCGGTCTCTTCAATAGCCTTGATCGCTTGTTCGCGCAAAGACTCACCGCCAGCGACCGGCAGATCCATACCAACAAACCATTGCGCAGTGGCGCGATAGATCAGGGGCGTTTTGTGGCGCCAGCAATGCATATAGCTGTGGTTGATGCTCTCGTGCTTGAGCAGAGCACCGACTTCTTCAAGCTTGGCGACGATGGCCGGATTGGCCTTCCAGATAAACTGGCCGCCAAAGAATGGCAGGTCAGCAACGTAAACACCGTTGCTCTGTACTGGGCTGAAAATGTCGTCATTGGTCATGCCGTACTGTTTACAGGCGCGGAAGTCATCCTCACCGTAAGCCGGTGCCGAATGCACCACGCCAGTACCCGCATCCAGCTCAACGTATTCAGCCAGATATACTGGAGAGAGGCGATCATAAAATGGGTGGCGGAAATTGATCATCTCCAGCGCTGTACCCGGTGCAGTCGCCAGCACCTCGCCCTGCAAGCCATAGCGGGCCAAGCTGTCAGCTACCAGATCTTCAGCCAACAGCAGCAAGCGCTCGCCGGTATCAACCAGCGCGTAGTTGAATTCGGGATGTACGTTCAACGCCTGGTTAGCAGGAATGGTCCAGGGCGTGGTCGTCCAGATCACGACAGCCGCAGGTTTGGGCAGCGCGGCTAGGCCAAACGCGGCGGCCAACTTATCGGCATCCTCTACCGGGAAGGCAACATCAATGGCATCAGACTTTTTGTCCTGATACTCCACTTCGGCCTCGGCCAGCGCCGAACCACAATCAAAGCACCAGTTAACCGGCTTGAGCCCTTTGAAAACGACACCCTGCTCGACCATCTTGCCCAGCGCACGGATCTCACCGGCTTCGTTGGCAAAGTTCATGGTGAGGTAAGGGTTATCCCAGTCGCCTAGCACGCCAAGACGGATAAAGTCGGCTTTCTGCAAAGCGACCTGCTCGGTCGCGTAGGCGCGACTCAACTGACGCACCTTGTCTGCCGGCAAATGCTTGCCGTGGGTCGTCTCCACCTTGTGCTCAATTGGCAGGCCGTGGCAATCCCAACCCGGAACGTAGGGCGCGTCGAAGCCAGATAAGGTCTTGGAGCGCACGATCATATCTTTGATGATCTTGTTCAGCGCATGACCAATATGGATCACACCGTTAGCATAGGGAGGGCCATCGTGCAGGATGAACTGCGGACGACCCTGGCTGACCTCACGGATACGCTGGTACAAACCGTCAAGACGCTTGAGGGTTTCTGGCTCACGATTGGGCAACCCGGCCTTCATCGGAAAATCCGTGGCGGGCAGGTTCAGTGTCGCTTTGTAATCAGTCATCTCGGTTCAGGCTCTTTTAAGTTCACAGGCCCCATTGGGCCCTGGCCGCGGCAAAATCAGCCTTGATTGCCGCCTGCAATTCATCCAGCGAGTCGAAACGTTGCTCGTCTCGCAATTTTTCGTGAAATACGACATCCAGCCGGCGGCCATAAAGGTCGCCAGCAAAATCAAAAAGATGTACTTCCAGATGCGCCTTGCCGTCGCCCTTCACCGTCGGACGCTTGCCAATGTTGGCAACGCCCTTGAGCTGAACACCGTCCAGCTCGACGCTAACGCGGTAAACACCGTGCAACGGCGGATTGACGCGCTTCAGCTGGACATTCGCGGTAGGCGCGCCAATCGTACGCCCCAGTTGCTGACCATAAAGCACTCGTCCGGCAATACTGAACGGCCGACCAAGCAGGCGCTCAGCCAAAGCAAAATCCCCTTCGCCCAGCACCTGACGCAAGCGCGTACTACTTATACGCTCGTCGCTTTCCGCGACGGTATTGGCTGCCTCGACAGTGAAACCATGGCGCTCACCGCTATTTTGCAGGAAAGCGAAATCACCGGAGCGATCACAACCAAAGCGGAAATCATCGCCCACCTCAAGATGTTTCACCCCGAGCCCATCGATCAACACCTGCTGAACAAATTGCTCGGCACTGAGTTCACGCAAGCGACGATTAAAGGCCAGACACAACACGCGATCGACGCCCTGCGCCTGCAATAGCGAGAGCTTC
Organism: Pseudomonas neustonica; assembly: GCF_003797945.1. Taxonomy (GTDB): domain Bacteria; phylum Pseudomonadota; class Gammaproteobacteria; order Pseudomonadales; family Pseudomonadaceae; genus Halopseudomonas; species Halopseudomonas neustonica. Next base: position 71,583 of record NZ_RKKU01000019.1, on the reverse strand, counting down.
TCGCGTAGGCGCGTCAGTCTGGGCGGAGCGGCATCGGGGGCAAAATACTCTCGTGGCTGCGGCTCAAATATCACCACACAACCGGGCAGTCCGAGACGTGCAGAGTGCGCACGCAACCGGGAGAGAATCGCCTGGTGGCCGGCATGCACGCCGTCGAAGTTGCCAATTGTTGCAACACAGCCCCGGTGCCGGGGCCGCAGATTATGTAGACCGCGGACCAGTTCCATAATGCTCGTTAATGGTGGATCAGTCGAAACGCTGGAGTATACAGGTTTGCAGCCGCCAACGTCATGCACGCTGTCGCTGCGACGCTTTGCAGTACATCAATCGTTACGCAGATCGCGCAAGCGCAGGCCACCAATCAGCAGCACCAGCAGGTAAACACCCATACCCGCAGCCACCAGCAGCGTCATTTCCCCGGCTTTTTGCTGCCACCCCCACACCAGCCAATCCTGCGTTGGCGGCACCAGCCACAACAATACCAACGCCATTGCTACACAGGCAGCTAATAAACGAGCCGTAAAGGCCAGCCAACCGGGTTGTGCCTGAAACACGCCTGCCTTGCGTAAGCCCCACCAGAGCAGCCCGGCATTCAAGAGTGCAGAAAGCGATGTCGCCAACGCTAGCCCCACATGCGCCAATGGCCAGATAAAGATCAGATTCAGGCCCATGTTGGTAATCATGCAGATAATCGCAATCTTGACCGGCGTTTTGGTGTCCTGGCGGGCAAAATAGCCGGGGGCCAGCACCTTGATCAGCATAAAGGTCATTACCCCAACGGAATAGGCCCGTAGCGCAGCAGCGGCTTGCACCACGTCCTCGTCAGCCATAGCGCCATAATGAAACAGCGACGCAATCATTGGCTCAGCGAGCAACAGCAGCGCAATAGCGGCCGGCACACCGACCAAAAGCACCATACGCACTGCCCAGTCCAGCGTGCGCGCAAAAGCGCGCGGATCTTCGGCCGAGTGCTGGCGCGACAGTGCTGGCAAGATTACGGTACCTATGGCGATACCAAAAGCGCCAAGCGGTAGCTCAGACAGACGATCTGCGTAATACAGCCAGGAAATACTGCCGGTTTGCAGGAAAGAGGCGAGCACAGTGTCCAGCAATAGATTGATCTGACTAACCGACACCCCAAACAACGCGGGGATCATCAACGTCATAATGCGCTTAACACCCGGATCTTTGCGATTGGGCCGCGGCGTTGGCAAGAGTTTGATCTGCGCCAGAAACGGCAACTGAAACAGCAGCTGCGCTACCCCGGCGATAAACACTCCCCAGGCAAGCGCCATGATTGGCTGATCGAAATAAGGGGTAAGGCATACGGTGGCGCCGATCATACACACGTTAAGCAATACCGGAGTAAAAGCCGGCACCGCAAAGCGGCCGTAACTATTGAGGATCGCACCACAGAGTGCGGTCAAAGAGATCAAAAACAGATAGGGGAAGGTAATACGCAACATATCGGTAGCCAGTTCAAGCTTACCGTGGTCGTCGTGAAAACCTGGCGCGAACAGCATGATCAACACTGGCGCGCCTGCCACACCCACCGCTGTAATCGCAGCAAGCGTCAACCCGAGAGTTCCGGTTACCCGATCAACCAGCTGCTTGACGTCTGCCAACGCGCGCTTGGCGCGGTACTCGGACAACACAGGTACAAAGGCTTGAGCAAAAGCACCCTCGGCAAACAGCCGGCGCAAAAAGTTTGGGATCTTGAACGCAATAAAGAAGGCATCAGCCTCGGATTGCGAGCCAAAGTAAGCCGCCACCACCACATCACGCACCATACCCAGAATACGTGACAGCAGCGTCATTACACTGACAACCATCCCTGAACGCAGGAGGCTTGGGGCCTTTGGAGGCTGCTTGTCGGAGGATGGAGATTGGGTCATGAATGTGCGCGCCAGGAAAAGCCGACATCATAGCGCCCCGCCGCCCGAATTGTCAGGTGCCGCCAACGTAATCAGCAAACAAGTAATAGAGGTACACCAAGCGCTTTCCCTGTATACTCTGCGCACCGCGCCGAACGACAGGCAACTCTTTGCTGGCATACAGCAAAACCGCCTGTCGGTTTTCCTCAGCCCTCTTGACATTAACCTGTCTCGGCTGCATAGTACGCGGCCTTATTTGTACCTAATTCATCCAGATTTTCTGAGGAGCACGACGGTGGCCAACTCACCTCAAGCCAAGAAACGCGCCAAGCAGGCCGAGAAGCGCCGCAATCACAATGCAAGCCTGCGCTCCATGGTCCGTACCTACATCAAGAACGTGATCAAGGCTATCGACGCCAAAGATCTCGAGCAGGCTAAGACTGCCTATACTGCAGCTATTCCGGTCATCGACCGCATGGCTGACAAGGGCATCATCGACAAGAACAAGGCAGCTCGCCATAAGAGCCGCTTGAACGCACACATCAAGGCAATGGCTGAAGCCGCCTGATCTGCGATTCTTGTTGCAAAAAAAACCGGCCTTGAGCCGGTTTTTTTATTGCCTCGTATAACCACTTGGCACGTCTAATCTATCGCAACTTCAGCCCGCCACTTATTAAGCAGGCCTGCCCAAACAACAAAGGCTTTACCTGGTCAGATCAGCACCAGGTTGTCCTTGTGTACCAACTCCGGATCGTCGATATAACCCAAGATGCGCGCAATAGATTCTGTTGGCTTACCGGCAATACGCGCAGCATCCTGAGCAGCGTAGTTAACCAACCCACGCGCGACCTCTCGGCCATCAGGCGCTATACACACAACCATTTCACCACGCCTGAAACCACCCTCCACAGCGGTAACACCCACCGGCAACAGACTATGCCGCCCAGTAGCAAGCGCCTTTACGGCGCCATCATCCAGCAGCAACCGCCCGCGCGTCTGCAAGTGCCCAGCCAGCCATTGCTTACGGGCCGCGAGCATGCCTCTCTCAGGCAAGAGCAAGGTACCCAGCTCCTCGCCTTGATGCAGCCGTGAGACGACGCGCTCAATACGCCCGCCGACGATAACGGTAGCTGCGCCTGAACGCGCAGCGAGCCGCGCAGCGCGCAACTTGGTCTGCATCCCGCCACGCCCAAGCGCGCCCGCACTACCGCCAGCCATCACGTCCAGCGACGAGTCATCCGCCATCGCTTCCGAGACCAGCTGCGCCTGCGGGTTATTGCGCGGATCGGCGGTGTACAGGCCATCTCTATCGGTAAGAATCACCAACAGATCAGCCTCTACCAGATTAGTCACCAGTGCACCCAAAGTGTCGTTATCCCCAAACCGAATCTCGTCGGTCACCACAGTGTCGTTTTCATTGATCACGGGAATGACATTCAGATCCAGCAGAGCCCGCAGCGTGCTGCGGGCATTCAGATAGCGCTTGCGATCAGACAGATCATCGTGAGTCAGCAATACCTGCGCAGTAGACAAGCCGTGCTGCTGGAAACTGGACTCCCAGGCCTGCACCAGACCCATCTGACCAATGGCGGCAGCCGCCTGCATATCGTGCGTCGTCTTGGGCCGCTCAGTCCAACCCAGGCGACTCATACCTGCCGCAACCGCACCGGACGAAACCAGAACCAACTCAGCGCCGCTGGCGCGTAAGGCCGCTAATTGCTCGACCCATACGGACATGGCAGCACGGTCGAGACCTCGACCATCACCGGTTAATAAGGCACTACCAATCTTGACCACCCAACGACGGGCTCCGGTTACCTTTTCACGCATGCTGATCCCATCAACAGATTGCCCATATTTAAACCAGAACCCCGACTGCAACCAGTCGGAGCTAACACGGTTGCACTAAAGCGAATCAATGGACGTAGAAAATCTCCGGACCATCTTCATCATCTTCGTCGTCATCTTCATCATCGTCCTCACCCTCAAGGGCGATACCCTGCTTGCGCAGAGCGCGACGATCGTCCAGCGCCTGAATGTGCGCGCGCGCCTCATCTTCAATCTGCTGATCAAGCACGGCCTGTTCGGCGGCGTACTCCTCATCATCCTCAAGGCGATTTTCGCGCTCATCCAGCCAGTTCATTACTGCCTTGGCCAGCTCAGCAGTGCCCTGGCGCTCAGAAGCCGAAATAACAAATACCGGACCTTCCCACTCCAGCCGCTCTACCACATCATCCAGCACAGTCTGCTGCTCATCTTCGAGCAACTGATCACACTTGTTCAATACCAACCAGCGCTCACGCATAGTCATTGCAGGACTGAATTTGCCCAGCTCGTGAACAATGGTCTCGACCGACTCAACCGGATCGGCCTGATCCAACGGCGCCATATCCACCAGGTGCAACAGCAGGCGAGTACGCGACAAGTGTTTAAGGAAACGCGTGCCGAGACCAGCACCGTCGGCAGCCCCCTCGATAACACCGGGAATATCAGCGATCACAAAGCTGCGCAGTTGACCGACATCCACTACGCCCAGGTTTGGCACCATGGTCGTGAAGGGATAATCGGCAACCTTAGGCTTGGCCGCAGACACTGAACGAATAAAGGTGCTCTTGCCCGCGTTGGGCAGCCCCAACAGACCTACGTCGGCCAGCACCTTCATTTCCATCTTCAGGTCACGCAACTCACCCAAGGAACCGTTAGAGGTTTGTCGCGGCGCACGATTCACACTGGACTTGAACCGGGTGTTACCCAAGCCATGGAAACCACCCTGCGCCACCAACAGGCGCTGACCTGGCTCGGTCAGGTCGCCAATAATCTCTTGAGTACCAGCATCAATGACAGTGGTCCCCACAGGCACCAGCAACACCATATCTTCACCTTTGGCGCCAGTGCAGTCACTACCCCGACCATTCTCGCCGCGCTGCGCATTGAAGCGACGGGTATAGCGGTAATCAACCAGGGTGTTGAGGTTAACGTCGGCCTCCAGAAATATGGAACCCCCATCGCCACCATCACCACCATCCGGACCACCCTTGGGAATGAATTTCTCACGACGGAAACTCATGCAACCATTACCACCATCACCAGCCTTGACCGTGATGGACACTTCATCAACGAATTTCATCTATCTCCCCTTCCCTATCGGGACGGGCTAATGGAAAGAGTACGCTACAAACAAAAAAGCCCCGTCGCAAGACAGGGCTTTTCAGCAGCAAAGAGCTATCAGGCAGTTACGACATTAACGTAACGACGACCGAACTTGCCCTTAACTTCGAATTTCACCACGCCCTCAGCTTTGGCGAACAAGGTGTGATCCTTGCCCATGCCAACGTTCTTGCCAGGGTGGAACTCAGTGCCACGCTGACGAACGATGATGTTACCCGGAATGATGGTTTGACCACCGTACATTTTTACACCAAGGCGTTTCGATTCTGAATCGCGACCGTTGCGCGTGGAACCGCCTGCTTTTTTGTGTGCCATGAGTCTATATCTCCTGAATCAGCTTAGGCAGAGATGCCAGTAATCTTGATTTCGGTGTACCACTGACGGTGGCCCTGACGCTTCATGTGGTGCTTGCGACGACGGAACTTGATGATACGGATCTTATCACCACGACCGTGAGCACTGATCTCGGCAGTCACTTTAGCGCCCTCAACAACAGGAGCGCCGATCTTGACGTCATCGCCATCTGCAACCAGCAGAACCTTGTCAAACTCGATGCTGGCACCGGTTTCAACGTCCAGCTTCTCTACTTTCAGGAACTCGCCTTCAGCGACCTTGTATTGCTTGCCGCCGGTAACAATGACTGCGTACATGTTGCTTTCTCCGTAATCCTGCTCACCCAGCGCTTGATTAGAATCGTTAGTGGCTGGCATGGCTGCAAGTGGCTCCGCCTATCGGACCCGACCTTGCCATTGTTAAAACAGGGATGCTGTATCTTAGGGGCGAGGATTGTACTCAAGCGCACCGCTTTACGCAAGCACTGACCAAGCCTGATAGACTGCGCTTTTCTTGACAGCAAATGGCCTGCAACCTAGCATGCCGCCGAACCTTTTCAGGAAGTCTGCAACCAATGACCACCCTGCCATTCTATGCACCGGTATCCGATGACTTTGATGCGGTGAATACGCTCATTCTAAATCAGCTGCATTCCCGGGTCCCGCTGGTAGAAAAGATCGGCCACTACATTATAAGCGCTGGCGGCAAACGCCTGCGTCCACTGGTCGTTCTGCTGGGTGCACGCTCCTGCGGGATGGATGATGCACGCCAACACAGTCTGGCCGCGATCATCGAGTTCCTGCACACCGCTACGCTACTGCACGATGACGTAGTAGACACATCAGATTTGCGACGCGGGCGCTCGACAGCCAATGCGCTGTGGGGCAACGCTCCTAGCGTATTGGTTGGCGACTTCCTTTATTCGCGCGCTTTCGAAATGATGGTTGCACTGGGCGACATACAGATTATGCAAATACTCGCCAACGCGACAAACGTCATAGCCGAAGGCGAAGTGCTGCAGCTATCCAAGGTACGCGACGCGAGCACCGACGAAGCCACCTATATGGAAGTCATTCGCAGCAAGACGGCCATGCTATTTGAGGCGGCCTGCCATACCTCTGGCGTGCTGGCCGGTGCAACCGCGGAGCAGACTGAAGCCTTGCGCAAATATGGCAATGCGCTGGGTATAGCGTTCCAGCTAATGGATGACCTGCTCGACTACAGCGGTGACGCCGCTGAAATGGGTAAAAACGTGGGAGACGATTTGGCTGAAGGCAAGCCCACCCTGCCCCTTATCTACACCATCAGCCACGGCACCCCAGAACAGGCAAAACTGGTGCGCAATGCCATTCAAAAAGGCAGCGGCGAACAGATCGAGTTGATACGCGATGCGGTCACCGCATCAGGCGCACTGGAATATACCGCCCGTCTGGCACAAGCGCAGATAGAGGAGGCAATCGACCTGCTACAAGCCCTTCCAGCCTCGCCTTATCGGGATTCACTGGAACAACTGGCTCGTTTTTCGGTAGATCGCACGTTCTAAACCTGTGAGCCTCGCAACTACGTCATTACGTAACGACAGAGGCTCACATATCTGACCTGGTCGAGAGCTGAACTTACCACCGCCGACCAGGACAGGCGCTTACTTACAGAACCTTAAGCAGCTCAATCTCGAAGATCAGCGCGCTATGCGGCGGAATGCTATTACCTGCGCCGCGCTCGCCATAGGCCAGCTCAGCCGGGATAAACAAACGCCACTTAGCGCCTTCCTGCATCAGCTGCAACGCCTCAGTCCAACCCGCAATCACACCGCCCACTGGAAACTCAGCTGGCTGGCCACGCTTGTATGAACTATCAAAGACTTCACCGGAAATTAGCGTGCCTTCATAATGAGTCTGCACGGTAGAGCCCGCCTCTGGAGTCGCACCCTCACCTGCGGTAACAACTTCATACTGCAGACCTGAAGCCAGGGTGGTGACGCCGTCACGCTTGGCATTTTCGGCTAAAAACTCAACACCTGCCTGCGCAGCCAGCTTGGCAGACTCTTGTGCCGCAGCACGCATTTTTTCCTGCAGCTGCTGAAACGCCGCCTGCAGATCCGCTTCAGCCACTTGACTAGGCTGCTGGGTATAAGCGTCACGTAGCCCGGCGGCAACGAGGTCCAGAGTAAGGTCCGGGATATTACTGCTCAGCAGTTGCTCGCCCATCTGGCGGCCAATGCCGTAGCTAACGCGCTGTTCGTCGTTCTCAAAAGTGGTGCTCATGGCGAGCCTCCAGTCATAAAAAGGGCGATAAGCCTGACACAAGAACAGCAAAAATTCACCCACAGCAGCGAATCCGCTACAATGCCCGGCTTTCTGCCTAAACCTCGGAAGCACCCATCATGCTAGAAAAACTATTCAAACTTAGTGAACACGGTACTAACGTGCGCACCGAGCTTTTGGCCGGCCTGACCACCTTCCTGACCATGGCCTATATCATTTTCGTCAATCCGGCGATGATGGCTGATGCTGGCATCGACCCAGGCGCCGCCTTCGTTGCCACCTGTCTGGCAGCGGCTATTGGCTCGCTGGTCATGGGCTTATGGGCCAACTACCCAATCGCTCTGGCACCAGGCATGGGCCTCAACGCGTTCTTCTCCTACACCGTCGTTGGCTCAATGGGTTACAGCTGGGAAGTCGCTCTCGGCGCGGTCTTCTTGTCTGGCCTGATGTTCTTCCTGCTCAGCATCTTCCGCATCCGCGAATGGATCATTAACAGCATCCCTATGGCGCTGCGCTCGGCCATTGCCGCGGGCATTGGCCTGTTCCTGGCCCTTATCGCGCTCAAGAACGCGGGCATAGTAATAGACCACCCTGAGACGCTGGTCGCCATGGGCGACCTGACGCAGCCAGGCGCATTGCTCGCGGCAGGCGGTTTTGCAGTGATTGTGGCGTTGGCGTACCGCAAGGTCACCGGCGCGGTGATGATCGGCATATTGCTGGTAACCGCGATCAGCCTACTGACCGGCTTAAGCCAGGCAGACGGCGTCGTCTCAGCGCCACCCAGCCTGACGCCGACCTTCATGCAGCTGGATATCAAAGGTGCACTAGAAGTTGGCATGCTCAGTATTATTTTCGCTTTCCTCTTCGTTGACCTATTTGACACCTCAGGGACACTGATCGGCGTCGCCCAGCGCGCCAACCTGGTTGATGAGGATGGGAAAATGCCACGCTTGGGCCGCGCCCTGATGGCGGATAGCACTGCCACCATGGCTGGGGCCGCACTCGGCACGTCAACCACCACCAGCTACATTGAATCAGCCGCAGGCACGGCTGCAGGCGGTCGCACAGGCCTGACCGCGTGCGTGGTTGCGCTACTTTTCTTGCTCAGCCTGTTTTTCTCACCGCTCGCCGGCGCCGTACCCGCATTCGCAACCGCGCCAGCCCTGCTCTTTGTTGCCGTGCTGATGACCGGTGGCCTGGTTCAGGTCGACTGGGATGATTTGACTGAAGCAGCCCCGGTCGTGATCACGGCGATCATGATGCCGCTGACCTTCTCAATCGCTAACGGTATCGCCGCCGGTTTTATTGTCTGGACCGCAATCAAACTATTGTCTGGTCGCTGGCGCGACCTCAACCTCAGCCTTTATATCTTGGCTGGGCTCTTCATCATCAAACTGGCGTTGTTCAACTAATGAGCCTTGCATTCAATCCGGAAAACTACGCCACTCAACTGGCAGAAAAGCGTGAGCGCCTGTGTCATCTGCTCGCAGAGTTCGACGCACCTGACCCCGAGGTCTTCACCTCAGCGCCTGAGCACTTCAGGCTACGCGCCGAGTTCCGCCTCTGGTACGAGAACGGACAACCGCATTACGCGATGTTTGAACAGGGCAATAAGCACAAGGCAGTGCTTATCGATCAACTTCCGATCGCCAGTAAGCGCATCAACGAACTGATGACACCGCTGCTGGATGCTTGCAAGGCGAACCCGACACTGGGTCGAAAGCTCTTTCAAGTGGAGTTCCTGACCACGCTGTCTGGCGAGGCGCTAGTCACTCTGTGCTATCACCGCCCCCTGGACGAAGACTGGGACGAGCCCGCCAAACAGCTGGCAAGACAACTGGATATCCAGCTAATAGGCCGTAGCCGCGGACGCAAGCGCGTACTCGAACGCGATTATGTTACTGAAGCACTCGACGTAGCCGGGCGCACCTGGCGCTACCAACAGATAGAGGGCGGCTTTACGCAGCCCAACGGCGGCGTCAATCAACATATGCTGGGATGGGCAGTCGATGCAGTCGGCAGCAATCAAGACGACTTGCTGGAACTGTACTGTGGCAACGGTAACTTTACTTTACCGCTATCCACCCGCTTTCGCCGCGTGATGGCAACCGAACTGGCGAAAAGCTCTGTCAAATCAGCAGTAGAAAACCTGGCCATGAACGAAGCCACCAACGTGACCCTGGTGCGGCTAGCAAGCGAAGAGGTGACTCAAGCGCTCACCGGCGTGCGAGAGTTTCGGCGCCTACAAGGTATAAATCTGGATGATTTCAACTTTGGCACTGTCTTTGTCGACCCGCCAAGAGCAGGTCTAGACCCCGCCACCCTAGCGCTCGTCCAGGGCTATAACCGTATTCTTTACATCTCCTGCAACCCGCAGACTCTGGCGCAAAATCTGGAGACGCTAAACGAGACTCATCGAATAACCCGTTGCGCGCTATTCGATCAGTTTCCTTATAGCCATCATATGGAATCAGGGGTGCTGTTGGAGTCTGTGTAGCAAAGCAAACTCAGGCCCACCAGACCCTAATCAGCCCACTGCGGGCCCCCATTTACAGTTTCAAATACCAAGGTCTGCTCACCACTCATAATACCTTTAGGGGTAACCGTAATCGTGAAAGCGTGAGGGCTATTACGATTATAGGCCGGCGTGTAGAAATCACTACCGTAGAGACCGTCCGGCGCGACCCCCCTTGCCGCTGCCTCATCAGCCGGATACGAAAAGTTCTTGGCTCTAAAGGCCTCCAACTCGCTGGCATACTCCATAATCTGACCCTTTGCCTCGGCCTCTCTCGTATTGCGGATATACTCTTGGTAAGAGGGATAAGCGATTGCGGCGAGAATCGCCACAATCGCCACCACAATCATCACCTCAAGCAAGGTAAAACCGGCATCACGCGAGATCTTGATCGCTTTACTCATCACGACTTAATCTCCTTGTCCGCTTTCAGGCAGTTTGATAGCCCCTGCAGCATCGGGCGTCAACTGCATCCAGCGACCATGGCGCAGGTCACGCACATCACCACCAGGAGGATTCGGGGGATTCGGGGGATTGCCAGGACCACTGGGGGAAACAGTCTCCGTGCCGACGACAATTGCAGTGTCACCGTTTTCGCCGAACAGCACGGTAACGCCTGGAGGCAGGCCAGGTTGCAAGAGTGCGTAACGCTCACCCTGTCCCGTTAGCAAGTCAACCCTGTGAAGATAAGACTTCCCATAGCTGACGGAACAAGGATCGCGCTCATCATCCGACGCAGAGCTTGGCGAATACGTTGTAAACAGTACCTCATAATTAAAGACAGCAGGTGAGGACAACGACTTTTCCCCTTCAGCCTTATTCAGTTGCATATACCATCCACGCTTGGTGGTATCAGGCTGAGCGCCAGTAGACACATTGGTAAAATCGACCAGTGTCGCCGCCGGCTTCGCAGGACCACCGAAAGGTTCTCGATCGCTCAACACAAACAACGCATCTTGTGTTTCATCGTCTAGTGGATGACTACGATACCCTGATGCAAGCGACACAAAATAGCTCGAATTGGCGCCATCGCGTACGTAGGACACCGTTGGCTGCTCGTAAAAACGACGGTGATTCTCACCAGAGCCACCTAAACGAGCTAGCAGTGTGACACTGTGGGACCTAGCCTCTGAACCATCAATATCTGCCCGGAACAACTGCCCACCCAAATCAGCGAAATACAGATGATCAACCACACCATCAGAGTCAGTATCAACCACAGCGATGCTACCCGGAATTGAGTGAGTCATACGCGAGACCGCAGTTACCACATTCCCACTCCGGCTGCCCGCCGACCAAACCAGCTCGCCGGTGTCAGCATTCACCACATAGATCGCGTTGCCCTTCTCGTCTTGAGCACGAAGCTCCTTATGATCATCGTGATCTGCCGGGCTGTAACCACCGCCAAAAATCACCACCGGAACACTCTCGCCATCGCCGGTGGGGAAACGCGCCAACTTCGGAGTAGACCAAGTCTGTCCCAAGTCGACAAAATCACCCGATCCACCTGTAACCTGCCATGCTAACTGCGGGCTACTCACGTTAGTGACATTCAAAGCGTAGTAACTATTGCCGCCACGCCGCATACCCCCATAAATCATAACCTTAGAGGGAGCATCTTCGATTGAGTCACCTGGCTCGCGCAAAACAGCCCAGCTTCCATCCAGGCCATATGTCTGACGCTTATTCCCGCCGGCCAATGGCAAGCGGTTAACCGTGTAACTGGATGCCTTCGAGATAAGTTCATACGGCATAAAAGCGAACTTTTCATCACCATTGCTGGTGTCAATCGCATGCAGCATGCCAGCGTTAGTCGAAACGAAAACAATATTATCTTCATCGAAGTTTTCGCCAACAATCGTACCACCATAGTTAACCATTAATGGGCGGCTATGTAACGGATCTCCCCACATAGTCAGCAACTCCCGCTCAACATTGCCACGAACTGCGTCCGTCGCCTCGGACGGCAAAAAAAGCTGCGCATTCGTGAAGTCGTCTAGATCAAACCGGCGCAGACTCCCGCCAGGAGATGAGGAGTAAAAAAGCCTGCGTGCCGACGACTGCAATCGATCACGAGCGCCACCCAGCATGATATCAGCGCCGTCCGTTGAGCGGCTCCACCAGCTGCGGGATGAAGAAGAAAACTCACTACCACTCATCGCATTATTGCCGGACACGTCATAAAAGGAGGCCTCGCCATCCTCGACCTCAACTCGGTAACGCTTAAGGTTACCGTGCCAAAAGCTGCTTTGCAGCGGCTTAAACAACGAAAAATACATCTCATCCAAATGCTGAAACCGCTGGCTTTGGCTCACTGCCACGCCCGGCGAAACCATTGTGTTCGCTTCGTCCGCGATTAAGTCGAGGGTCGACTGGAACGCCAGGAGCAGACTCTCAGCATTATCAGAGTTATAGGTGCTACCACCACCGGCCGCGGACACGCTTTGCATATTTTCGAGAGTACTACTTTCCATATACAAGCCGATATTGTGGGTTTTGATTTCACGACCAATCGCGTTGTTTTCTCGATTCAGATTACGCGCGATACGGACCTGACAGTTGTACGACCCAGACGTACAAGAAACCAGCTCCACACTGCCAGGGCTGTCGCCTGAAGGCGCTCCATCCGTGAACATGATGATGTGATTCGATTCACACTGATTAGCCTGCACAACGGGAGAGTCGTAGCTAGAACCTGAGGTTATTTGAGCATACTCTGCGCAGCTACCAGTAGGGACCATCTCGCAGTAAGTCACCTCGTTAGCGACTAAACTTTCCGTATAAGAAACTTCGCGTTCTTGATAAAGCCCCGTTCTATACTTAAGATCCCACCAACGGCTATCATCGTATTCACAAGTCGCTGCGCTCGCGGGACAAGAGGGCCTAGGCTGCCACCAGTTATAACTTATCCACGCCCCCCAGCTAATACGGCAAACCTCACCAACAGTACAACTTTCGTTAGCGGGCAATACTCGCCAACCACCATATGTTATTGAGCAAGACGCTTCATTTACGTCACAATAGCTTACGGGCTGCCCATCCGAGTATTCATATTCAGTAGTACATTGCTCTTCATACTCATCTTTTAGACAAAACCTATTCTCTGAAGAAGAGTACGTATTACTACTGCTACGCCCAAGCATATAATCGGCCATCTCCTCGTAGCCAAGGGATGTTGGAGTGCCAGTGCTCGGCATACCGCCAGAAGGATATTGAATGTTTCTACTAGGGTTAATCGAATTAAGCGCATCATCAAAATAGGGACGAGTCTTTTCAGTTACCGGCATTACCGGCACCATGACATATCCACCGTTACTCGAGTTATTGAAGCGCCCCAGCCCTATTTTTACATTCTCATCGGCGTCATCAAGTATCGTCTCCATCGCATCATTGAGGAGGTTGATTCTGCGCTCACGCCAATCGCTCCCCGTACACCAATTAGCTCCCGAGCCTATTTCGCAATTGCGCATAGAGCCTGAGTTATCAAGCATAATCATGACGTTCGCAATATTCTTGTTCACCGAATCGTCTGACAATACTTCAGAGTAATATACCTCAACATCCTCAGCCCATAATTGACCAGAGGAAAACATCGCCACCGCACCGAGAAAAACGACACGAGCATAACGAGTAAAAAGTTTCATTTTTACCTCCCCAACCTCAAAGCTGAATGCAGTCGAGCCCTAATTTCAAGGCCTCTTGCAAATGATTATTCTCAATCTGATAAGACTGCATACTGCTCTCACCTAACACATCAATTACATAGTCCCGGTATATTTCCACATCACTTCCAGAAACCATGCGACAGTTATTCTTCAAGTGCACAATATAACTTCCCGCCTGCAGTAGATCTCGCGAATCCATATGATCCGACGCATCACACTCACTGTTCTTCAACGTCCCATCCGACTGCAAACAGGTTTGTATAGACTTACCATCAAGAATTGACCATGAGAGCTCTGCGTCATTAAGGCCACGCAAGAGAGCCAAACTCGTCGCCACAGCAGACTCCGCAGCATCAAAACTCATAGTATCCGCCTGCACGCCCGTCGCGACCTTAGAAGAGTAGATACTTGTCCGCATCGCGGATATGCCTAGCACCGAAACCATAAGAAGAATAAATAACGAAACGATCAATGCAGAGCCTCGCTGCGCCAAACCGCCATTAAGTAGCGAAGTCATATCAAATACCATCCCAATTAACATTACGGACTTGAGCTGTTGTAGAGAATACACGGCGAATTGCACGATCTTCCGGCGTAACAACCTGCTGATCAAGCACTGAAAGCGTCTGGCCGCCCGCTGGCACAGGCAATGTTGTGTCGCTACTACGCAGTAGCAAGCCTACTCGAATAGACACAACGGAATCATCAGCAACCAAGCCAGCAGCAGATACAAACTTCGTCGCGCCTATATCACTGTCTAGACTCCCATCAACACCATATAGCACCTGGAAACTCTCAACCCCAGAAATCAGCTCTACAGCATTAGGTGCCAATGCGGCGTAACCTCCTGCTCCCGACTTGCGCAAGCTTGAGCACCATAAGCTCTCATCCACTACATAATAGCGATTAACGACGATTTCCCCTTCTGGATTAGCACCACCTGCGGTTAAGTCAGCCCCCTGACAAGCTCTCTGGGCCAGATAGCTCACTACCAAGACATCATTACCGCCAGCGCCTCCATCTGCGGATTGAAACGCGACCGAATTACCTTCGGCGTCGTCAACAGAGAGAGCCTGCACCACAGGCTGGACGAAACCTTCAACCTGACTGCCACGCCCTGCATTCCGAATATCTGCCGCGATATATCGCAGCACCGTTTGCCCATCTTCATTCACACCTGTAACGGCATCCTGCAGCGAAAAGGTCCGCTGATTAGTGATCAAAAGCTGTATGGCCGCAAGACTCAGCAGTAGACCAAGCAGCAACGCGATCATAAGTTCTACCAGGGTAAGCCCTCGCTGTGACCGCCTCATCGAATAAACTCCATTACCAAGCAGTTAGAACCCTCAGCTAAATTCACGCCGTCTGCGCTCGTACACGCGTCAATACTGTTCGCCGCACCGTCACGCTCTCCCCAATTCAGCACGACACATGTCAGGCCATTGAAGTCACAATCATCAATCTTGATTTGCCCATTTGGCAGCGTTTGACTCGCCGACCATGCCAACTGACTGAGATCGAGCCCACTCACGTCACAGCCAGCCCCGCACGTCTGACTGGGAGCATTAGCGGGGGTAGCTATAGCCCCGCTTCTCCTGTAATCATCGATCTTGGCTGAGTTCGCTTGAATTCGCTCTACCGCATCCTGCGCGATCAACATCGCCGCACTTCGGTAGTTGGCATCCTCAGATTTCTGCATAGCCACCAGCTGTACCCCTGCAAACCCCAGAGCGCCAACCGCCAGGACAAGCACTGCAATAAGCACTTCTATCATGCCTATGCCAATTTGCGAACTTCGCATCGACACTATTCTCATGCTCCACACCCTCCTGCGATTTGCTCAACAGTCGCGCGCCCAAGAAAAGAAAGCGTTATCCGCCGCCCATCGACAGTTGCATCCTCGTGGCAGATAGTGATGTTACTTCCTGCAGCGGTCAGCCCTCCCTCGGGCCTATATATCACTGAGGCGATATCACTACGAATCCTCACCTTATCGGCAAGCTGATAGGCGTCGTCACTATTTACAGAAGACTGATGAACGATAGTCCAGCCGTTACCCCAGTCCCCTCCCACAGGTGACACCGTAACCAATGAACGGGAGCTCATGGATTCGGCCCTAGCAGCATTTAAGGCGGAAACCAAATCGCTCGTAGTCGATCTAACTGCATTATTCGCAATAGTTCGCTGAAAGGAAGGTACAGCAAGACTTAACACTATGGCAGCAACAACCAGCGTAATCATCAGCTCTAGTATGGTGAACCCCTTCACACTTCGCATTAAAACAACCCTCCTAGTAGTTCGTACAATATAGGCACTGTATTCGGCAAGGTCTTGCTTGCACCGATAGTCGGTCAGATAGAGGGGATGACAGGCGCGTTTTAACTTGCCGGCCCTGCAAAGCGACTCATGCTCAAGGAGAGAGCGATGAAAAATGGCGGTTTTACTCTAGTTGAAATGCTTACTGCACTGGCAGTAATCACCTTAATCCTGAGTATTGGGCTACCTTCATTTGGCAAGCTGGTAGATAGCCATCGTCTGGACGTCGGCAAGGAACAACTGGCACGCAGCATTCAACAAACCCGCGAAGAGGCTTTGCGACGCAACCAGGCAGTGACCATGGCACCGCTGAACGGAGATTGGAACGAGGGCTGGCGCATTTTCATTGATCACAATCGTAATGCTGCATTCGATGCTGAAGACGAGTTGCTGGCAGAAGATTTTGCCGCTCGGGTCAGCCACATACATGGCAGTGGCGCGTTAGCGAAGTATTTACGCTACAACGCGATGGGAGAGTCTGAGCTGCTGCATGGAGGCTTCCTTGCTGGCACCCTTTACCTGTGTCCGGCACAGCAAGGCGGCGATGGCAGAAGGCTCATTATTAACCGCGTTGGCCGCCTGAGGATGGATGCCAGTGAAATCCCGGCAAGCTACTGCTTACCCTGAGACTAACAGCACAGCGGTCAAGCAAAAGCCTGGCGACAAGCTGCCGCCAGGCCAAAATACATCAGGTTCTGTATTCGGCATTGATTCGCACGTACTCATGCGACAAGTCAGTAGTCCATAAGGTCTCACTGAACTCACCGCGACCAAGCTCGATGCGGATAGTAATTTCGGCCTGCGCCATCACACGGGCGCCCTGCTCTTCGCGGTAGTCTTCAGCACGGCCGCCCTGGCGCGTGATACAGACATCATCCAGATAGACGTCAATCTTCTCGACATCCAGACTCGGCACCCCGGCATAGCCTACAGCGGCCAAAATACGACCCCAATTTGGGTCAGATGCAAACAGCGCCGTCTTGATCAACGGCGAATGCGCCACGGCATAACCGACATCCAGACACTCATCGCGGTTACCGCCACCGTTCACCTGAATAGTCACGAACTTGGTAGCACCCTCACCGTCACGCACTATTGCCTGAGCCAGCTCCAGCATCACTGCATTGATCGCCTCGCTCAATTGCTGATATTCGGCACTCTCAACCGTGTTTATCTCAGGCATATTCGCCTGCCCGGTAGCAATCAGCATGCAAGAGTCATTGGTGCTGGTGTCACCGTCAATGGTGATACGGTTGAACGACAGATCTGCCGCCTTTTTTACCATCTGCTGCAGCACAGGCTGCGCCACTTTGGCATCAGTAGCGACATAACCCAGCATGGTAGCCATATTGGGGCGGATCATGCCCGCCCCCTTTGAGATACCGGTAATAGTCACCAGTTGACCGGCCAAGGTGATCTGGCGACTACTACCCTTCGGCTGAGTATCGGTGGTCATGATGCCTTCGGCCGCCATAGCCCAATTACTTTCAGACAGGTCAGACAAAGCCGCCGGCATGACATCGATAATTTTGGCAGCCGGTAGCACTTCTCCGATAACGCCCGTGCTGAACGGCAGCACTTGCTCCAGGGCAACACCATTCAGTTTAGCCAGGGCCTCACAAGTGCTTATAGCGGCCTGCATGCCTGGCTTGCCACTGCCCGCGTTAGCGTTGCCGGTGTTAACCAGCAAATAGCGGGGAGAGTGGCTCAGGTGCTTGCGCGTCAGCGTAACCGGGGCAGCGCAAAATGCGTTAGTGGTGAACACGCCTGCAATGCTTGCGCCTTCGGCGGCCTCCATTATGACGACATCCTTGCGGCCAACTCGCTTGATGCCTGCCGATGCAATACCAAGACGGAAGCCGGGGACTGGGTGCATAACAGGCAATGGGCCAAGACCGACAGGCATAGCGGAAACTCCAAAGAAAGAAAGGGGAGCTGCAAGGCGGATGGCCGCCCCCTGCAAGCTGCAAATAGTTTTAAGTTTTGGCGAAAGCTGTCAAGTGCTTTGTCAGACTGTTTGACGTAGCTTGGAGCTTAGCGCTTGGAGCTACTGAGCCAAAGGCTCAGCTTATCTGCCCGTGGCAATGCTTATATTTTTTGCCAGAACCACAATGGCATGGTTCATTGCGACCCACCTTAGGGCCTTGCCGTGTGACAGGCGTGCCCGCGGCGGCAGGCTCTGCAGACTGATCAGCCGCACTGTCTGCATCGGCGACAGCGGCAACTTCTTCATGCTTGAATTGCATGCGCTTCTGCATCTCTTCGGCCTGCTGTCGCAGCCGCGCTTCTTCTTCTGCGGGGTCTTCACGCTTGATCTGCACGTGACTCAGAACCCGCACAGTGTCGCGCTTAAGGTTACCCAGCATCTCTTCGAAGAGGTTGAATGCTTCGCGCTTGTATTCCTGCTTGGGATTTTTCTGCGCATAACCGCGCAGATGAATACCCTGACGCAGGTGGTCCATGGTTGCCAAATGCTCTTTCCACAGATCATCCAATACACGCAGTAACATCTGCTTCTCGAAAGAACGCATAGCGTCTGCGCCAGCCAGCAGCTCCTTCTCTTCGTAAGCAAGCACCAACTCTTCCAACACGCGCTGACTGACACCTTCTTCGGCCAGCATTTCATTCTCATCCAGCCACTGCTGAACCGGCAGGTGCAGGCCCAGCTCAGTAGCAAGCTGCTGTTCCAGTCCAGCGATGTCCCATTGCTCGGGCAAGCTGCCGCTGGGCATATGCTGACTGACCACATCGGCTACCACGTCTTCACGAATAGCCTGAATGGTTTCCGATACCGTTTCACTGGCAAGAATGGTGTTGCGCTGACCGTAAATGACCTTACGCTGCTCATTGGCCACATCATCGTATTCCAGCAGCTGCTTACGAATATCGAAATTGCGACCTTCAACCTTGCGCTGCGCTTTTTCAATGGCATTGGTCACCATGCGATGCTCGATGGCCTCGCCTTTCTCCATACCCAATGCCTTCATGAAGTTCTTAACCCGGTCTGATGCAAAAATGCGCATCAGGCTGTCTTCCAGCGACAGGTAAAAACGACTGGAACCCGGGTCGCCCTGACGACCAGCGCGACCACGCAGCTGATTATCGATACGACGCGACTCGTGACGCTCGCACGCAATAATGTGCAAACCACCGGACTCAAGCACCTGCTGGTGACGCTGCTGCCACTCATCCTTGACCTGAGCTATCTGCTGCTCGCTCGGGTTCTCCAGACTTGCCACCTCAGCTTCCCAGCTGCCGCCAAGGATAATATCGGTGCCGCGACCCGCCATGTTGGTTGCGATAGTTACCGCGCCTGGCCGACCGGCCTGGGCGATAATCTCGGCTTCTTTCTCGTGGTACTTGGCGTTCAGAACCTTGTGCGGGATCTTCTCCCGAGTCAGTAACTGGGCAACCACCTCTGAGGACTCGATTGATGCTGTACCGACCAGAGCTGGGCGCCCACTTTCCATGCACTGCTTGATGTCTGCGACGATAGCGGCAAACTTTTCATCAATGCTGAGGTACACCAGATCATTGTGATCCTTGCGAACCATGGGTTTGTTGGTAGGGATAACCAGTACGTCCAGACCATAGATCTGGCGAAACTCAAAAGCCTCGGTATCCGCCGTGCCCGTCATACCTGACAGCGTCGGGTACAAACGGAAGTAGTTTTGGAAAGTCGTGGAGGCGAGGGTCTGGCTCTCAGCCTGAATCTTCAACCCTTCCTTCGCCTCAATGGCCTGATGCAGGCCTTCTGACAAGCGACGGCCCGGCATAGTACGACCAGTATGTTCGTCGACCAGTAATACCTGATTGTTTTGTACGATGTACTCTACATTGCGATGAAACAACGTATGCGCACGCAAGGCCGAGTGCACGTGATGCAGGAGGTTCAGGTTCTGTGCGGCGTAAAGGCTATCACCCTCTGCCAGCAGCCCTTCCTTGACCAGCAACTCTTCAACGTATTGGTGACCCGCCTCGTTCAACTCTACCTGGCGGGTTTTCTCATCAATACTGTAATGGCCATCGACTTCTTCCTCGGCCTCTTCAGCGGGGTAGCCACGCTTGAGCAAAGGGATAAGCGTATTAATGGAGGTATAAAGACGTGAGCTATCTTCAGCCGGGCCGGAGATAATCAACGGCGTC
Source organism: Pseudomonas neustonica (assembly GCF_003797945.1). Taxonomy (GTDB): domain Bacteria; phylum Pseudomonadota; class Gammaproteobacteria; order Pseudomonadales; family Pseudomonadaceae; genus Halopseudomonas; species Halopseudomonas neustonica. The sequence continues at coordinate 51,302 of NZ_RKKU01000019.1, read as the reverse complement.
CGCGCTTCGTCAATCAGGATGGAGTCAACCTCATCCACCACCGCAAAATTTGGCTCCCGCTGGAATTTATCTTCCATGCGGAACGCCATATTGTCGCGAAGATAGTCAAAGCCCAACTCGTTATTAGTGCCGTAGGTAATATCGCACCGATACGCATTGCGCTTTTCTTCCGGGTCTTGGAATGGCACTACGACGCCAACCGACATCCCCAGGAATTCATAAAGCGGGCGCATCATATTGGCATCACGCGTGGCCAGGTAATCGTTCACCGTCACCACATGCACGCCCTTACCGGATAGCGCATTGAGATAGACAGGCAGAGTGGCGACCAGGGTTTTACCCTCACCGGTCTTCATCTCGGCAATCTTGCCTTCAAACAATGCCATACCACCAATCATCTGCACATCGAAATGCCGCATACCCATAACGCGCTTACTGGCTTCACGTACCAGGGCAAAAGCTTCGGGCAAAATTGATTCAAGTGGCTCACCGTCCAGCGCGCGCTGCTTCAGGTCCGGTGTTTTCGCTTTGAGCTGCTCGTCGCTGAGAGCGTTAAGCTCTTCCTCCAGTGCGTTGATTGCACTGACGACCTTACCCATCCGCTTCAGCTCACGATCGTTCTTGCTTCCCAACAGCTTTCTCATTAAAGGCGCAAACATAGTCGACTTCGATATCCATATTGGTGATCGGCGAACCCGGCAGTTGCCGCGGGAGGTCGCACAGAAAAAGGCATTCTACTCTGATTATTGCCCGACAATAAACCGGGCGCACGCAAGGACGCCCGGGCACCGCTGTTGCAGCGCCCTTGCGTTAGATATGGGGATCAACAGGGATTATTTCAATGCGACATAGCGTGCAGGATTGACTGCCATGCCGTTACGATAGACTTCAAGGTGCAAATGAGAGCCGGTAGAGCGACCTGTGGTACCCACCGCCGCAATCTCCTGCCCCTTCTGCACCAGATCACCCTTGCTGACCTTTAGCTCGGAGGCATGGGCGTAACGGGTCTTGTAGCCACCACCATGATTGATCTCAACCATATTACCGTAGGCGCCGCTGCGCCCGGAAAATACGACCACGCCGCTACCGACAGCATAGATAGGGGTGCCACGAGGGGCGGCAAAGTCCAACCCGCTGTGCGTGGAAATACGCCCGGTAATCGGGTCGGTGCGACGCCCAAATCCAGACGACAAACGCCCAATGCGCACAGGCTTGAAATCAAGTGCCGAGTCAACATCAGACTGCCGACTCACCATCAGTTCTTCCAGCAACTGTAGCTGCTGCGTGCGATCATCAATCCGCTCGGCCAGTTGCTCAATAACGTTTTGCAAATCAGGCGAGTGATAGCTCAAGTCGTCGGACTGCAGCTCAGGCCCACCCATACCCGGATCGATATCATCGCCAAAGTTAAACTCGCCGTCTGAAAAGTCAGCTAACTCGGTCAGGCGCTCACCCAGTGCATCCAGCCGCGTAAGGCGCATTTGCAGACGAGCCAACTGTTGGCTCATACGCTCCATTTGTGCCTGTTGCCCGTCATCCTCCCCGACATCCTCTATGTCGTAATCCTGGAGTACCTGCTGCCATTGCGGCGCGTCTGTTTCAGCCACTTCATCAAGAGCCCCGCTTCCACCAAGCAGCTGCCACGTCAAAAGCGCGGCGGCAATGGGCAAAGCAGTAAGCACGGCGATACCGGCAGCAACCCAGGGGGCACTTAACGTAACCGTTCGCGACGCACCATGGCGCCCAGTGAGGATAATAATGTTCAAATAAAAGACCCCAAACAATCATGATGGCGGTTCTGATAGGATAACCACCACATCACTCCAACCTGGTTCAGACCTGCATGGCTTTCTATCCGCTGGATGCACGCCGACCCACTGATCTGCTGCGCACCAACACCACCCTGAAAAAACTCTACGCTCAGGCGAAATCTATCGAGCGCCTGCAGTCTTTGGTAGAGACTCAACTGGAGCCTGCAGCAAGGGAACACTGCAAAGTGGCGTCATTTGCAGACGGCGTTTTGCGCTTCGTGGTCAGCAGTAGCCATTGGGCTACACGCCTCAGATACCAGCAAAAGCGTCTTATTCGCGCATTACAAGCCTACAATGAATTCGCAACTTTAACGAAAATACACTGCAAGGTACAACCGCCACTGATCAAAAAAGCACCACCAGTTCGCACAATGCGCAGATCCAGTGTTGCTGCCGAACACCTGCAGGAGACCGCAGAGCAGGTAACTGACCCCAATTTACGCGCCGCACTGCAGAAGCTGGCAAGTCATCACAACGGCAACTGAAGACAGCTCGATGGCACAAAGTGCCATTATCAGGATTACCCCTTGCTGAGCAAAAGAGCCGCCAAGTAGACATTCGAGAGAAAAGAAAACGGCCACCAGAGGTGGCCGTTAAATATAGAACGAAACGAGAAAGCTGTCAGATGACTGCTTTAAGTGACGCTTAGACTGCAGCAGCCGGGCGCATAAACGAAATAGGCGCCGTACCCGCATCTTCAAAGGTCACCACTTCCCAGGCGTCCTTGGTTGCAAGCAGCGTGCGAAGCAACTTGTTATTCAGCGCATGACCTGATTTGTAGCCCTTGAACTCACCCACCAAGCTTTTGCCCAGCAGATAAAGATCGCCAATGGCATCCAGGATCTTGTGCTTAACAAACTCATCTTCATAACGCAGACCGTCCTCGTTGAGTACTCGATACTCATCAACAACGATTGCATTATCCACACTACCGCCCAACGCCAGATTCTGGGAGCGCAGATACTCGATATCACGCATAAACCCGAAGGTCCGGGCGCGACTCACTTCCTTTACAAAAGAAGTACTGGAAAAGTCCACGCATGCGGTCTGACTGCGACCACGGAAAACCGGATGGTCAAAGTCGATACCAAATGAAACCTTGAACCCCTCGAAAGGCACGAAGGTTGCGGTCTTGCCATCCTCTTCCACAGTTACTTCGCGTTTTATACGAATAAACTGCTTGGCGGCGTCCTGCTCCTCAATACCAGCGGACTGGATAAGGAATACAAAAGGACCGGCACTACCGTCCATAATCGGCACTTCAGGAGCACTCAGCTCGACATAGGCGTTATCAATACCCAGACCGGCCATGGCAGACAGCAAATGCTCTACTGTATCAACCTTGGCGCCGTCCTTGATCAGGGTCGTGGACATAGTAGTCTCACCCACGAACTCGGCACGCGCCGGGATCTCGACCACGGGGTCGAGATCGGTACGGCAGAACACGATGCCCGTATCCACAGGTGCAGGTTTCAGCGTGAGATATACCTTCTCACCCGAATGCAGACCAACACCAGTGGCCCGGATGATGTTCTTCAGTGTGCGTTGTCTGATCATGCTTGACTGGGTCCGCTCTAGTTGCGAATAATTTTCAACAAATTGGCGTGCATGATAGCAAAGTACGCCTTTGTTGAATACCAATAAGCCCTATGCCACCGATTGATCAGATCAATCGGCCTGGCGACGCAGGAAGGCTGGAATATCGAGATAATCCAGATCTTCAGCTGGCTGGCTCAAACGCGCGGCTGCACTGCCCTGAGGATGCTGATTACGCATCACCGTAGGACGATCCAGGTCGCGGTAGTTTGGTGCAGAGCCTTCACCCTGGCGAGCAGACGGTGCTTGAGCCTGCGCAGCAGTGTTATCCACTACCTTGACCGGCTTTTCCACCTTGGCACCCAGACCAGTAGCAACCACAGTAACACGCAGCTCATCACGCATCTCTGGATCAATAACGGTACCAACCACAACAGTCGCGCTTTCAGAAGCGAACTCTTCTACGGTGCTACCCACCTCGGAAAACTCACCCAGGGACAGATCCGGACCGGCAGTGATGTTAACCAGAATACCGCGTGCGCCCATCAGGTTGACGTCTTCCAGCAGCGGGCTGCGGATAGCGGCTTCAGCAGCTTCACGAGCACGATTTGGCCCACTGGCGTGACCAGTACCCATCATCGCCATGCCCATTTCGCTCATAACCGTCTTCACGTCGGCGAAGTCAACGTTGATCATACCCGGACGCATGATCAGATCAGCAATACCTTGTACTGCGCCCAGCAATACATCGTTTGCCTTACTGAAGGCAGCCAGTAGGCTGGCGTCTTTACCCAGTACGGTGAGCAATTTTTCGTTAGGAATAGTGATCAGTGAGTCAACGTGCTGACTCAGCTCACGAATACCTTCTTCTGCGATCTGCAGACGCTTACGGCCCTCGAACGGGAACGGTTTGGTTACCACAGCCACTGTGAGGATGCCCATTTCGCGTGCCACTTCTGCAACGACAGGCGCTGCACCGGTACCGGTACCGCCACCCATGCCAGCAGTAATGAACACCATATCGGCGCCCTGCAGCACTTCAGCAATGCGCTCGCGATCTTCGATCGCAGCTTCACGACCAATCAGCGGGTTGGCGCCAGCGCCAAGGCCCTTGGTTACTGCCGAACCCAGCTGGAGCACTGTGCGCGCGCTGACATTTTTCAATGCTTGCGCATCGGTATTGGCGCAGATGAAATCCACACCCTCGACGTTATTGACGACCATGTGCTGGAGCGCATTACCACCGCCACCACCGACACCAACAACTTTGATTACTGCGTTCTGAGGAACGTTATCGATCAGTTCAAACATGACCTTCTCCTTGAGTACAGACTCGTTTCGTTTTCGTTTCGTTTACTGCGTTTAGCCCGCTTTGGCGGGTCTACTACTTAAACTGCAAGTGCTTAAAAGTTGCCTTGAAACCACTTCTTCACCCGTTCGACAACTGGCACTTTATTGCCGCTGTCGCTCGGGCTATTGCTCTGCTCGCCATGGTGTTTGATGCCGTAATGCAGCAGGCCTACACCGGTGGCGTATATCGGGTTACGTACCACATCGGTAAGCCCCTTGAATTCTTGCGGCATGCCAAGGCGAACCGGCATATGGAAGATCTCTTCCGCCAACTCGATCGCGCCTTCCATCTTGGCGGTACCGCCGGTCATCACGATGCCGGCCGGAATCATGTCTTCAAATCCGGAACGACGTAGCTCGGCCTGAATCAGCGTGAACAACTCGTCATAGCGCGGCTCTACCACTTCAGCCAGAGCCTGACGAGACAGGTCGCGCGGCGGCCGATCACCGACACTGGGCACCTTAATGGTTTCTTCTGGACCCGCCAGCTTGGCCAGTGCGCAGGCATAACGGATCTTGATCTCCTCGGCGTACTGAGTCGGGGTGCGCAACGCCATCGCGATATCGTTGGTGACCTGGTCGCCCGCGATCGGGATAACCGCTGTGTGCCGGATCGCGCCTTCGGTGAAGATGGCGATATCCGTTGTGCCGCCGCCAATATCAACCAGGCAGACGCCCAGCTCTTTCTCGTCCTCAGTCAGCACGGCGTAGCTGGAAGCCAGCTGCTCCAGGATCACATCTTCTACTTCCAGGCCACAGCGACGGATGCACTTCTCGATGTTCTGCACAGCGTTGAGCGCACAGGTCACCAGATGCACCTTGGCCTCCAAACGCACACCAGACATGCCAAGCGGCTCCCGTACACCTTCCTGGTTATCGATCACATACTCCTGCGGCAGGATATGCAGCACCTTCTGGTCAGCCGGAATAGCCACTGCCTGCCCAGCATCGAGAACCCGTTCGATATCTGCCTGCACCACCTCACGATCACGAATCGCGACGATGCCATTCGAGTTCAGGCTGCGAATGTGGTTACCGGCAATACCCGCAAAAACCGAGTGAATCTGACAACCCGCCATCAGCTCGGCCTCTTCGATCGCCCGCTGAATCGACTGCACGGTGGACTCAATATTGACCACCACGCCTTTTTTCAGGCCGCGTGAGGGGTGCGAGCCGATACCCACGATCTCCAGCTCGCCGTCCGCACCGATCTCGCCGACCAGTGCCACGACCTTGGAGGTGCCGATATCCAGCCCTACAATCATCCTGCTACCCTGCTTGCTTGCCATAGTCTTCCTGTCACTCCCCCGATTCGGCCGGTTCAACTGGCTCTCGCCAAGCCACGGCCATACCATTGCTGTAACGCAAATCTACTCGCGCGATCATTTCTCGCCGGTCCTGCAGCAACCTTTGCTCAATCGTCATGAAGCGCTGCATCTTGTCCACCAGGTTGTCGCGCCCGAGCAAAACTTCAATGCCGTCTTCGGTAGTCAGAAACCAGCTACCGCGATCACGCAGCTCAAGTTTGCTGACCACCATGCCCTGCGGGCGCAGCAGGCTGCTGAACTGCTGGTAATGGCGCATTACACGACGCTTGGCGCGCTCAGGACCATCAAGCTGCGGCAGCTGTGCAAAACGACTGATATCGTCTGGCGTAAACGCCTTACCCTGATTGTTCAATAACGCCGCATCACCCCAACGGGCGATCGGCAACTGCTCGTCCAGGTCTATCACCAGCTTGTCCGGCCAAACCCGTTTAACCGATGCGTCTGCAACCCAGGGCATTGCCAGCAAATCGGCATGCAGACCGTTCAGATCAATACCCAGAAAGCTTTCATGCAAATAAGGCTGGATAACCTTCTGCACCGCTTCACGATCGATGTAAAGCAACTCACCGTCGACAGTAATCAGCGATACCGGTCTATCTGCCAGCGGCATCAAGCGACTACCCAGCTCGTAAAGCCCCATCCCCAGCGCGACCAGCAACAGTGGCCACAGCAGTGACTGCAGCCGGCGTCCCAGTCCATCGAACGACGGCTTACCCAGGCGACTGCGTACACTCGGACGCGGAGCAGGAGGCGTCACGCGCACAGCGCCGCGGCTCGACGCTTTGCGTCGTGCAGCAGGTGCGGTGCGTGAATCGCGGATCATCTGCCCCAACATTGCTTGACTACCTCAGCAGCGGGCGCTGGCAAGAATCGCCAGCACCAAATCGGTAAATGACATACCCGTGGCTTTAGCAGCCATCGGCACCAGGCTGTGATCGGTCATACCCGGCACAGTGTTAACTTCCAGCAGATAGAAACGTCCTGCCTCATCCTGCATCACGTCTACCCGCCCCCAACCACGACAGCCAACGGCATTGAAAGCACGAAGACACAAGTCTGCGAGCTCGGCTTCTTTTTCTGCCGGCAGCTCACACGGACACAGATACTGGGTATCGTTGGCCAGGTACTTGGCGTCGTAATCGTAAAAATTGTGTGGCGTACGCAAACGGATGGCCGGTAGCGCCTTGCCATCCAGAATGGCGACGGTAAATTCCGCGCCCTGCACCCACTGCTCAACAAGCGCCTGATCGTCGTAAGCCTGCGCACCTTTCCACGCATCCTGAAGGTCCGCCAGGCTATCGGCCTTGGCCATGCCGATAGACGAGCCTTCATGCACCGGCTTGATGATCAGCGGCACACCCAGCTGGTCGACGATACCCGCGCACTCGTCCATCGCACCCAACATGGCGTAGGCCGGCGTCGAGAGGCCCAGGCTTTGCCAGATTTGCTTGGTAATCAGCTTGTCCATGCCCACTGCTGACGCCATAACACCGCTACCGGTATAAGGAATACGCAATGATTCCAACAAGCCCTGCAGGCTGCCGTCCTCACCACCACGCCCATGCAACGCGATGAACACACGATCCGGGCGCTCGGCAATCAACTGCTCTGCCAGACGCTCGTCGGCGTCAATGCCATAGGCATTCACACCCGCACCCAGCAGCGCTTCAAGCACTGCTGCGCCGGACTTCAACGAGACGGCGCGCTCAGCTGAACTGCCACCAAACAGGACGGCCACACGGCCAAAGGCTGCTACATCTACCATCACGCCTTACCTCCAGCGTCTTTTGCTGCCAATGCCTCAGCCAACTGCTGAGCAAGACCGCCAATATCCCCTGCGCCCTGGGTCAACAGAATATCGCCCGGCTGCAGCACGGCTTCCAGGAGCGGCATGACATCAGCATCGCGCTCCACATAAATAGGGTCCAACTGACCACGCTGGCGAATGCTGCGGCACAGGTGCTTACTGTCTGCGCCAGGCACGGGTTCTTCACCGGCCGGGTAGACTTCCATCAGCAGAAGGGCGTTGGTCTCGCCCAACACCTGCACAAAGTCTTCATAGAGGTCGCGGGTACGGCTATAGCGGTGCGGCTGATAGAGCATGACCAAACGACGCTCCGGCCAACCGGCGCGCACGGCCTTGATCACCGCAGCCACTTCACGCGGGTGATGTCCGTAGTCGTCAACCAGCATGATCTGGCCATCAGCCCAGCTGTAATCGCCATACACCTGAAAGCGGCGACCCACGCCCTGAAAGCCAGTCAAGCCGGCCAATATGGCTTGGTCGGAAACGCCCTCATCCGTCGCAACCGCAATGGTTGCCAACGAGTTCAGCACGTTGTGCACGCCAGGCATGTTGACCGAGACATTGAGCGGCTCATGTCCTTCACGCAGTACCGTAAAGTGGGTTTGCATGCCTTGCTGGTGAATATCGACTGCGCGGATATCGGCGTCTTCTGACTCACCATAGGTGATGACCTGACGATTGACCTGCGGCAGAATCTCGCGCACCACCGGATCGTCGATACACAGCACAGCCAGCCCATAGAATGGCAGGTTGTGCAGAAATTCAACGAAGGTGCGCTTCAAGCGATTGAAGTCGCCTTCGTAGGTGGCCATGTGGTCTGCATCGATATTGGTGACGATCGCCACCATCGGCTGCAGATGCAGGAAGGACGCATCACTTTCGTCTGCTTCAGCCACCAGATAGCGACTTTCACCCAACTGGGCGTTGGTGCCGGCGGCGGTCAGCCGACCGCCGATAACAAACGTCGGGCTCAAACCGTCGGCAGCCAGTACCGACGCAATCAAACTGGTTGTTGTGGTCTTACCGTGGGTCCCAGCGACCGCAATACCATGGCGATAGCGCATCAGCTCGGCCAGCATCTCTGCGCGCGGCACCACAGGTATACGCTGATCCATCGCAGCGGCGACTTCCGGGTTCTGCGGATTAATGGCGCTAGAGACGACCAGTACATCAGCCGACTGCACATTCTCCGCACGATGCCCAATATCAATCCGCGCCCCGAATTCTTCCAACCGCTGGGTAACTGCGGAGCGCTTGAGGTCTGAGCCAGACACTTCATAGCCAAGATTCAATAACACCTCAGCGATCCCGCACATACCTACGCCGCCGATACCCACAAAGTGAATGCGGCGAATGCGGCGCATTTCCGGCAGGGTGAACGTTGCCTTGTTACGTTTTTTACTGTTCACGAGCAACCTCCAGGCAGGCACGCACCAAATCTGTGGTGGCATTGGGTGTTGCTTGTTCGCGGGCGCGTAATGCCATCTCTTGCAGTAACTCCGGTTGATTCATATAAGTCGTCAATTTCTCTGCCAACAGAGCACCGGTTAGCGTGGCCTGGGGCAGTAGCTCTGCGCCGCCCCGCTCAGCCAGGTAGCGCGCATTAGCGCTCTGGTGATCATCAATAGCGTGTGGCAGCGGGATCAAAAACGAGGGACGACCCGCAGCGGCCAACTCACATACCGTCAGTGCTCCCGCGCGGCAGACCACTAGATCAGCCCATTCATAGGCGCCGCTCATGTCGGCAATAAAGGCCTCGACATCAGCTCGCACTCCGGCGTGTTGATAGCCTTCACGTGCAGTCAATAGATGTTGCTTGCCGCACTGATGAACAACCTGCGGACGCTGCTCCTGCGGGATCAGGCTGAGCGCTTCTGGCAAAAGCCTGTTCAGCGGCATAGCACCAAGGCTCCCGCCCAGGACCAGCAGCCGCAGCGGACGCCGACCATCGAAAGCAAGCGCCGGCACCTGGAAGATCTCTTCGCGCACGGGGTTACCCGTGCTGCGACGGCGCTTGTCGTCCGGAAAGCTACCCGCGAAACCTTCGCAGCAGCGCTTGGCAACGCGCGACAAAAGCCTGTTGGCAGTGCCCACTACTGCGTTCTGCTCATGGATGATGACCGGAATACGATGCATCCACGCGGCCAAGCCACCCGGACCGGTCACGTAGCCACCGGCGCCCAGAACAAACACCGGACGCAACTCAGACAACAGCTTGAGCGACTGGCCCAACGCACGAAGAATACGGAACGGTGCCTTGAGCAGATCCAGCTTGCCCTTGCCGCGCAGCCCCTGAATATCAATGTAATGAATCGGGAAGCCAGCCTGCGGCACGAGATCGACCTCGATACCTCGGCGCGTTCCCAGCCAGTGCACGTCGAAACCTTGATCACGCAGCAAGCGAGCACAGGCCAGTGCGGGGAATACGTGCCCACCGGTGCCACCAGCCATTACCAGAACTCTTTTAGCCATTTGCGGCCTCCCGTAGCGCCTGACGACGCTCCCAGTCAATGCGCAGCAATAGGCCCAAAGACACGCAGCACACCACCAACGAGCTACCGCCGTAGCTTAGAAACGGCAACGTCAGCCCCTTGGTTGGCAACAGGCCGATGTTAACGCCCACATTAATCAGCACCTGACCACACCACATGATTGCCAGACCGTAAGCCAGATAGGCGGAAAACATCCTGCCGGCGCGCTCGGCCCACAAGCCGATATACAGCGCGCGTACCGCAACGAAAATCAGCAGTGCGAAGGCGGCCAGCGCACCAATCATGCCCAGCTCTTCAGCCAGCACGGAAAACACGAAGTCGGTGTGCGCTTCGGGCAGATAAAACTGCTTCTGAATGCTATTACCCAAGCCAACCCCCAGCCATTCGCCTCGCCCGAAGGCGATCAACGCCTGGGTCAGCTGATAGCCAGTACCGTAGGGGTCATCCCACGGATTGAGAAAGCCGGTCAGGCGCTGCAAGCGGTAGGGCTCGAACGCGACCAGAAGACCGGCCAAACCGCCAAGCGAACCGAACAGCAACAGAAAGCGGAACAGCCCTACACCGCCCAGGAAAAGCATGCCGGTGGCCGCCCCCATCAATACCACGGTGGCCCCAAAGTCGGGCTCAATGATCAGCAACCAAGCCATAGGGCCAAGCACCATGAAGGGCTTGATAAAGCCGAACCATTGCTCTTTGACTTCTGCCTGACGATGCACCAGGTAACCGGACAAAAAGACCACAGCAAACAACTTGGCCAGCTCTGAGGGCTGCACGTTAATGGGGCCAACAGCAATCCAGCGCCAGCTACCGTTAACTTCACGGCCGATGCCGGGAATCAATACCGCCAGCAGCAAGGCAAAGCCGAGGAACAACAGCGGGAACCGGAACTGCTCCCAAAGGCGCACCGGCACCGCCAGGGTAGCCGCCATCGCCAGCAAACCGATCACCAGATAGACGATCTGGCGGTTCATGTAATAAAGCGGGTCGCCGAGACGACCGGCCGCTACTTCCATCGAGGCGGACGTCACCATGACCAGCCCTAACGCGAGCAAACACAGAGACCCCACCAACAACGGCAGGTCCATGTCAAACCGACGCTCGCCAATCAGCGGTGCGCTAGCGTCGCGAGCAGTGGCAAGCCAGTTCATAGCGCTAGCCTCCCGACGGCGTCGGCAAACAAGCGGCCACGCTCTTCAAAGTTTTTAAACATGTCCAGGCTGGCGCAAGCAGGCGATAACAACACGATGTCACCGGGCTGCGCTTTGGCCGCTGCAAGCTGCACTGCAGCTTCAATGCTATCGACCTGCGTAGTATCCAGACTGTTTGGCAACGCCGCCGCAACCTTGTCTGCGTCACGCCCCAAAAGCACCGCAGCGCGGCAATAGCGCTCGACCGGCTGGCTCAAAGGTTTAAAGTCGGCGCCTTTACCATCACCACCGGCAATCAGCACCAACTTGCCGTCAATGTCCGCACCCAAGCCGTTGATGGCCGCCAGCGCAGCGCCCACATTGGTCGCCTTGGAATCATCAAAGAAGCTAACCCCTGCGTGCTCCCCCACCCACTGACAGCGATGTGGCAAACCGGCAAAGCTACGCAACGTCTCCAGCATGGGCTGCATCGGGACGCCGGCAGCATGCCCAAGCGCCAGCGCCGCCAGCGCGTTGGATTGATTATGGGCGCCACGCATTTTCAGCTCGCGAGTTGGCATCAAAGGCTCAAACTGAAAGGCCAGCCAGCTTTCACCGTCTTGCTGTACCAGTCCAAACCCTTTGAAGTCAGGACGTGACAGACCAAAAGTGAACGTAGGCAACTCATCTGCGACCAGGGGACGCGACAAGGCGTCGTCACGATTCACCACAACCTGCTCTGCGCCGCGAAATATGCGGTGCTTGGCCAGATGATAAGCAGCAAGGCCGCTGTAACGATCCATATGATCTTCGCTCACGTTCAATACCGTGGCGACCCGCGCATTCAAGCGGTCTGTGGTTTCCAACTGGAAGCTGGAGAGTTCGAGCACATACAGCGCCGCATTCTCATCCAACAGATCTAGCGCAGGTGTACCCAGATTGCCGCCGACAGCTACCGCAATTCCCGCGGCAGCCGCCATCTCGCCAACCAGTGTGGTGACGGTACTTTTCGCGTTTGAACCAGTAATGGCCACAATCGGCGCCTTTGCCTCGCGAGCAAACAGTTCGATATCGCCGACGATAGACACACCAGCTTTAGCGGCGGCCAGCAATGCAGGCGTACTCAACGCAATACCAGGGCTGACAATCAGCTCGCTGGCGCCACACAGGAGCTGCTCATCAAGCTCACCCAAATACAGGTCAGCCATGGGCGCAAATCGCTTCAGCTTGTCCAGACCCGGTGGGTTTTGGCGGGTATCAACCACGGCAAATGACAGGCCTCGGCCCGCCAAATAACGGGCGACCGAGAGCCCGCTACTGCCGAGCCCGACGATGATCCGTTTTTTGTCCGTAGTAATCAGTGACACCCGTTATTCCTCAGCTTCTATTAACGCAGTTTCAAGGTAGCGAGACCGATCAACACCAGTACCACGGTGATGATCCAGAACCGCACAATCACGCGCGGTTCAGGCCAGCCCTTCAATTCAAAATGGTGGTGAATCGGCGCCATGCGGAATACGCGGCGCCCGGTCAACTTGAACGACGCGACCTGCACAATCACCGACAGGGTTTCCACCACAAAGATGCCCCCCATGATGAAGAGCACAATTTCCTGCCGCACGATGACAGCAATCACACCAAGCGCGGCGCCCAGCGCCAATGCGCCGACGTCGCCCATAAAGACTTGAGCTGGATAGGTGTTAAACCAGAGAAAGCCAAGACCGGCGCCCAGCAAGGCACCACAGAAAATGATCAGCTCACCTGCGCCCGGCACATAGGGGATCAGCAGGTACTCGGCGAACTTCGCATTACCCGACAGATAGGCAAAGATACCCAGCGCGCCACCAACCATGACTGTTGGCATAATCGCCAGACCATCAAGACCGTCAGTCAGGTTGACCGCATTGCTGGAGCCCACAATCACAAAGTAAGTCAGGACAACGAAAAACGCGCCCAACTGAAACTCTACCTGTTTAAAGAACGGCACGATCAGCGTGGTTTCGACCGGCGTTTGCGCGTGCATGTAGAGCACAATTGCAGCAACCATCCCGAATATCGACTGCCAAAAATACTTCCAGCGTGAAGGCAGGCCACGCGAACTCTTCTCAACCACCTTGCGGTAGTCATCCACCCAACCGATAGCGCCAAAGCTCAGTGTCACGCCCAACACAACCCATACATAGAGGTTGCTCAAGTCCGCCCACAACAGCGTGCTAATACCGATTGCGACCAGGATCAGCGCACCGCCCATGGTCGGCGTACCTGCCTTGGACAAATGCGATTGCGGCCCGTCGTTGCGCACTGACTGACCGATTTGGCGAAAGCTCAGGGTGCGGATCATCCAGGGGCCAAGACACAGCGCTAATGCCAGCGCCGTGAGCACACCCAGAATCCCGCGCAGCGTCAGGTACTGAAAGACCGAGAAGCCGGAGTAGAACTGCTGTAGATATTCGGCTAGTAGAAGCAACATATCAGCTGACCCTGTTGTCGTTGTTTTGCGTGTCAGCCGAGGCCGTCAGACCGGCAACAACTTCATCCATACCCGCACTGCGCGAGCCCTTGACCAGTACCTGAGTACTGATATCCAGTCGCCCTTTGAGCGATTCGACTAATTCATCCTTGCTGGCGAATAGCTCGCCGCGCTCACCAAAAGCCTCGACCGCCAACGCAGAAAGCCGGCCAACCGCATAGAGCCCATCCAGTCCTTTCTCTAATGCGTACTCGCCTACCTCGGTATGGCTGGACTCAGCCCAGTCGCCCAGCTCGCCCATATCGCCCAGCACCAGAATCCGGGTTCCCTGCAAGCCAGCCAGCAGATCAATAGCGGCCTTCACTGAGGCAGGATTGGCGTTGTAGCTGTCGTCAATGATTTGTGCTCCAGCCACACCAGCACAGCAGTTGCCGCGACCGGCTACCGGCGCCAGGTCGGCGAGGCCATTGCTCACGCATTCCAGCGAAACACCCGCCGCCAGTGCAGCGCCCGCTGCGGCAAGCGCGTTGGCGACGTTATGCTGACCGCGCAGCTGCAATGAAACCTGCACTTCACCGGCAGGCGATTGCAGCTTGAATGAAGGGCATCCCTTGCTATCGATTTCAATCTGTTCAGCGCGCAGTTGGGCCGTCGGATTTTTCAGACTGAAAGCACAGCAAGTGCGCTTGCTACCCAGCAACTGGTACCACTGCTCAAACCAGGGGCTGTCCAGGTTGAGGATGGCCTGGCCACCATCAGGTAACTCACTGACGATTTCACCTTTCGCCTTGGCGATACCTTCCGGGCTGCCGAAGCGCCCCACATGTGCCATCTCGGCGTTGGTCAGCACGCTGATATGCGGCTTTGCCAACCCCATGGTGTAAGCAATATCACCAGCAGCAGCAGCACCCATTTCGACAACCGCATACTGATTCGTTTTCTGTAAACGCAAGAGCGTCAGAGGCACGCCCAGTTCATTGTTCAGGTTACCCTCAGTGGCCAATACACTGCCGGCATGGCGCAGGATGGCTGCCAGCATTTCCTTGACGGTGGTTTTGCCGCTGGATCCAGTAATCGCGATGATCTTGCCCTTAAAGCCATCACGCACCAGCGCGGCGAGCTGACCCAGCGCCAGCTGGCAATCGTGGACCAGCAGCTGAGGCAGCTCATCATCAACCAGATATTCAACCATCGCAGCAGCAGCGCCCTGCTCGCGTGCCTGAGCCACGTAGTCATGGCCGTTCACGCGGCTACCCGGCAACGCGACAAACAAACCTCCGGGCTGCACCGCACGAGCATCAATACTGACGCTGTCAAAGTGGGTATCCACACCGTTCATAGTCGCCGCAAGCGGCTTCAATAGTTCCGAAAGGCGAATTGCTTCAAGCATGTTGCGCCTCCCATT
The DNA here is from genome assembly GCF_003797945.1 of Pseudomonas neustonica. GTDB lineage: Bacteria > Pseudomonadota > Gammaproteobacteria > Pseudomonadales > Pseudomonadaceae > Halopseudomonas > Halopseudomonas neustonica. The sequence continues at coordinate 35,976 of NZ_RKKU01000019.1, read as the reverse complement.
GCAGAAGCGCCTGACGCGCATGTTCTATATCGCTGAAGGGATGACGCACGCCTTCAATCTCCTGGTAAGTTTCATGCCCTTTGCCGGCGAGCAGAATGACATCGCCGGCGCCTGCCTTGGTGATCGTTGCAAGGATCGCCTCAGCACGGTTGGGTATGACGGTGGCAGAGCCACTGCGTTCCATACCCTGGCAAATTTGCTTAATAATCTGTTGTGCCGACTCACTACGCGGGTTGTCGCTGGTCACCACGATTTCATCCGCGCGCGCTTCAGCCACCTTGGCCATCAGCGGGCGCTTGCCTTTATCGCGATCACCGCCGCAACCAAATACGCAAATAACCCGACCGCTGGCATGCTCATGCAACGCAGCCAACGCCTTGTCGAGCGCGTCCGGGGTGTGCGCATAATCGACCACCACCAGAGGCTTCTCGCCGCCGCCCAGACGCTGCATCCGACCCGCCGGTGGCTGTAGCTGAGCAGCCAACTCGAGCACCTGAGGCAGAGCAATACGCAAGGCGTATAAGCTTGAAATTACGGCGAGCAGGTTGCTCAAATTAAACCGGCCCAGCAACGCACTGCGTAACTGAAAACGCTGCCCCTGAGCATGCAACGTGGCGCTTACGCCATCAGTGCCGTACTGGACATCGCTGCAGTAAAAGGTGGCGCTGGCGTCTTCCAGGCTATAGCTGATTACCGGCGAGCTGCATTGCGCTGCCAACTCACGCCCAAACCGATCGTCAATATTGATTACGGCAGCCTGCAGAGGACGCTTGAACAACAGCGCCTTGGCGGCGCCGTACGCCTGCATATCACCGTGATAATCGAGGTGATCGCGGCTTAGATTGGTAAAGACCGCAACGGCGAAATCCACTGCGGCAACACGCCCTTGATCCAGCGCATGGGAAGACACTTCGACAGCCACGTGGCTGGCGCCTTGCGCGTGCAAACGTGCCAACTGAGCCTGCATCAGCAAAGCGTCGGGCGTCGTCATGCCGTGTTCGGAAAGTTGCCCAAGCATGCCGCTACCCAGAGTGCCAATCACACCGCAAGGCTTGGCAGCCATATCGAGGGCTTGAGCAAGCATTTGGCTAACACTGGTTTTGCCATTGGTGCCGGTTATACCGATCACCTGCAATTGCTTACTGGGTTGCTGATAAAAAAGCCCGGCCAGTTCGGATAGCTTTTGCTGCAACTCGGGAACTGCAATCGCGCAGACTGAAAGAGGAGCTATCTCGTACTCGGCAGGCTCGTAAGCAACTGCGACGGCTCCTGACGCAACGGCCTGATCGATATAAGCACGACCATCCTGCTGTAATCCCGGAACGGCAAGAAACAGATCGCCAGGGCGAACGCGACGACTATCCATCGTCATGCCGCTGATCTCGAGATCAGGCGTCACTTGAGCCGGAAATAACTGAGCCAGTTTCATCCGCGCGCGCCCTCCTCTGGCAAAGGCGGCAACTCAACCTGCTGCGTATCGCTGAGATTATCCGGAGCAACATTCATCAATCGCAGTGCGTTGGACATCAAACCGCTAAACACGGGAGCCGCAACCAGGCCGCCGTAGTAACCGCCATTACTGGGTTCATCAACAACCACAGCGATCGCAATGCGCGGATTGGTACTCGGACCAAAGCCTGCGAATAGGGAACGGTAGGCGTCTTCCTGATAGCCATTGCTTGAAGTGCTGACCTTGCGCGCCGTACCACTCTTGCCTGACACGTGGTAGCCAGGCACACGCGCACGGTAGACACCGCCCTCACCTTCAATGACGTTTTGCAGCATGCCCTGAACGGTCTTGACTGAATCTTCCGGCAGCACCTGCTGTGCAGCGGGTTCTTCATCCACCCGCAGCAGCGACATGGGCACCTTGCGCCCATCATTAGCCAGAATCGAATAGGCCTGTGCCAACTGCACAGCTGTGACAGACAAGCCATAGCCATAGGATAGCGCTGCTGTTTCCGCCGAACGCCACTCACGATAGCTCGGCAATTTACCTACCCGCTCGCCCGGAAAACCAAGACCGGTATACTCACCAAGCCCTACGCTTTGCATGGCGTCGTGAACGGCCTGACCACCAATATCGAGTGCCACCTTACTCATGCCAACGTTACTGGACTTCAACAAAATGCCACTCAGATCCAGTACGCCGCCAGGGGCACGCGATACGTCACGAATGGTATAGCGGCCAATACGCAGGGTACCGGGATAAACGTTAACCTTGTCGCTCGGTTTCCAGCGGCCGGTAGCCAAAGCGGCAGTCATGGAAATGGGCTTCATGGTCGAGCCAGGCTCGAACACATCGATCAGTGCGCGATTTCGCATCATGCCGGGCTGCAGGTTGGCGCGATTGTTGGGGTTGTAGGTTGGATGATTGACCATCGCCAACACTTCGCCGGTACGCACATCCAGCATCACGATAGAACCGGCTTTGGCATCAAATTCCTGCAGCGCTTCGCGCAATTGACGGTGCGCCAGATACTGCAAACGCAGGTCAATTGACAGCTTCAGATCATTACCAGGGCGGGCATTACTGACAACCTGCACATCCTTAATCAGTCGGCCACGACGATCCTGCAGCACTTGCCGCTTCCCGGGTACACCTTGCAGCCACTGGTCATAGGCCAATTCCAAACCTTCCTGGCCTTTTTCATCCAAATTGGTAAAGCCAACCAAATGTGCTGCAACCTCGCCCGCAGGATAAAAACGGCGATACTCTTCGATGCTGTACACACCATGCACCTGCAACGCCATGACGGCTTCACCATCCAGCGGTGTCATGCGGCGACGCAAATAGATGAATTCTTTATCTGCGTTGGCTTTGAGTCGATCGTTAAAGGTGGAGAGGTCTGTACCCAGAGCACGGGCCAGGTCCGGCCAATGCGCTTCCTGGTCGATCAACTGCGAAGGGTTTGCCCAGATAGTCAAAACGGGTGTGCTGACAGCCAACGGCTCGCCATTGCGATCGGTAATCTGTCCGCGGTGCGCAGGAATAGGCACATGGCGCACGCTGCGCTTGTCACCCTGGCTTTTGAGGAAACCCTCATCCAGCACGTGCAGCTCGACAATGCGCCAGGACACAGCCACACAGCACAAGCCAAGCAGCGCGATCACCAGACGAAAACGCCAGGGATACAGACTGCCATTGGGCTTGAAGCCGAATTTCTTCATGGCTGCACCAAAATGACGTCGCTCGGCTCTGGCACATGCATGCCCAGTTGCTCGGTCGCGATACGCTCAATGCGGCTATAGGCCGTCCAGGTGCTTTGCTCAAGCACCAGGCGTCCCCATTCGGCTTGCGCCTTTTCTCGTACTTCTATTTCCGCTGCCATCTCGTTCAGAAGCAAACGGCTCCAGTGAGCGCTATAAGAAACCGCCAAAGCAGTGATCACCACCAGCACACCCACCAGCAGCAGCCAGCCGCTGCCCGCCGGCAGATGCCGTTGTGATTTGATCATTTGCTCTGGCGCGGTCATTAGCGCTTCTCCGCGATACGCAGTACAGCGCTGCGAGAACGAGGGTTTGCCGCAATTTCTGCAGCAGTAGGCTTGATCGCCTTACCAACCAGATTGACCGACACCGGAATATCGATATCACGGATAGGCAGGTCGCGCGGCAGCGGTGCGCCCTTGGCCTCGCGGCGCATGAATTGCTTAACCAGACGATCTTCCAGCGAATGAAAGCTGATCACCACCAAGCGGCCACCCGGAGCAAGGCACTCCAGAGCCGCGCGCAAACCGTCAGCCAAATCGTCCAGCTCACGATTGATAAAAATCCGGATACCCTGGAAAGCGCGCGTAGCAGGATGCTTGCCTTTCTCCCACGCGGGATTGGCTTCCTTTAATACCGCTGCGAGATCACCTGTGCGGGTAAAAGCCTGCTGCTCACGGCGCGTAACAACGGCGCGAGCCATGCGTTTGGAGAAACGCTCTTCACCGTATTCTTTTAATACAGTGGCAATGTCGCTTTCGCTGGCACTGTTGACCCAATCCGCTGCGCTTTGACCCATACCCGGATTCATACGCATATCCAACGGGCCGTCATGCAAGAAGCTAAAGCCGCGTTCGGGGTCATCCAACTGCGGCGACGACACCCCAAGATCCAGCAGTACGCCATCGACCTTACCGTGCAAACCCTTGTCCTTGAGCTCTTGCGCCATATCGGCAAATGAGCGCTGCACAACGACAAAGCGGCCGTCTATGGCCGCTAGTTCATTCCCTGCCCGGATGGCTTCCGGATCTTTATCGAAGGCGATCAGGCGCCCTCCCGGCGCCAGCCCCGATAGCAGCGCGCGACTGTGCCCGCCGCGCCCGAAAGTACCGTCGATATAAAGCCCGTCCGGTTTAATGGCGAGCCCTTCCAGCGCTTCATTCAGCAGAACGCTGACATGCTGGTAATTGGATTGCGCGTTCATAGGCTCAAGGAATGCAGTTCCACCGGTAATTCACCGGTGTCCTGCGATTCGTCCAAGTAGGCACTGGTGGTGGCCGTCCAGGCCTCTTCACTCCAGAGCTCAAATTTATTGATTTGCCCGACCAGCATGACTTTCTTGTCTAGCCCGGCGTGCTCGCGCAACAGCGGCGGAATAACAAAGCGGCCGTTATTATCCAGCTCCAGATCATTGGCATTACCAATCAGCAGGCGCTGTAGCCGCTTTACCGCAGGATTCATGTTCGGCGCAGAGCGCAGCTGCGCCTCAACCGCCTCCCACTCCTGCAAGGGATAAATCCAAAGACAACGTTCTTCCAGTGCAATAGTCGCCACCAACTGACCGCCACAGGACTCCACCAAGCGGTCGCGATAGCGCGCAGGCATCGCGAGTCGCCCTTTGGCGTCCAGATTGATGGCGTTGGATCCACGAAACACGCTGTTTACCTTCCCCTTTGGTGAATTGACGCTCTACGCCAATAATTCCCACTTTTATCCACTTCATGCCACTTTTGCACACTATAGAAATGCGCGGATACACCGTCAAGCACGCAATTGCGGGAAAAAGCCTTGTAGAGCAGGGGTTTAGCGCAAAAAGGAAGGAATTCACCTGCAAACAACATAAGGGATAGGGGGTAAAGCAGATTCAAAGCAAACAGATCCACTCGCAACTTAAAGTGGTTTATGAAGAGTAAGATCTTTTTGATCTAAAAGAGAGGGGAGTCACAACAAGAAGAAAAATAAGAGTTGGCCTATAAGCCGGGTTCTGTCGAGAACAGTCATTCCTCTGGGATTGCCATCACTGACAACCTCAAGCAACCTACCCGAATCCAGTGCGGGCCACACCAATGGATTCCTATTTGGTCTTGCTCCGAGTGGGGTTTACCACGCCACAGACTGTTACCAGCTGCGCGGTGCGCTCTTACCGCACCTTTTCACCCTTACCGGCGCTTACGCGCTTAGGCGGTTTGCTCTCTGCTGCACTTTCCGTAGGCTCACGCCTCCCAGGCGTTACCTGGCACTCTGCCCTATGGAGCCCGGACTTTCCTCCCTGCCGACGCCTTGCGGTGCCAACACAGCGACTGTCCAGCCAACTCTTGGCGGCAAGGTTAGCCGCCTTCGGCCCACAGAGCAAGGAGAAACGACTTCACGCAGGCCTGATCACGCGTTCTTGGTACCGCGATCAAGAGCCAGTTGGTATAGCTGATTCTTGCGCTCACCGGTAATTTGCGCCGCCAGCCGTGCCGCCTGCTTAACCGGCAACTCTTGCAACAGCGCATCCAGCACACGCAAGGTTTCGCCTGAAACCTCCTCAGACTCAGCCACCGACGCTCCCTCCACCACCAACACGCACTCACCCCGCTGCTGATCGCTATCACCGCGAACCCAGTCAGCCAGCTCAGCGATCGGTGCCGAGCGCAACGTCTCAAAGGTTTTCGTCAACTCTCGGGCCAATACAACACGACGCTCGGCACCGAGGATTTCACACATATCATCCAGGCACTCCAACAGCCGATGGGGCGCTTCATATACCATCCAGGTGCGCGACTCATCGGCGAGCGCCTGCAAGCGCTGGCGGCGCCCGTGTGACTTGGCTGGCAAAAAACCCTCGAACGCGAAGCGGTCGGAGGGCAACCCTGCCGCACTAAGGGCCGCAATCAGCGCACAGGCGCCAGGGAGGGGAGAAACCCGTACGCCCGCTTCTCGCGCCTGCCTTACCAAGTGGTAACCGGGATCAGAAATAAGCGGCGTACCCGCGTCCGAGATCAGCGCCAGGTCGTCACCAGCCAGCAATCGAGCCACTAATCGCTCGCCCTTGTCACGTTCATTATGGTCGTGACAGGCCGTCATGGGTGTACCTATACCAAAGTGCTGCATCAGCCGTGCACTGTGACGGGTATCCTCGGCGGCGATCAAGGCAACCGAGCGCAGCACCTCAAGCGCTCTAGGCGAAATGTCCTGTAGATTGCCGATTGGCGTCGCAACCACAAAGAGCGTACCTGTACCGGTTGTCATAAATACCCCTAATAATAAACTGTGATGCATTGTACAGGAGCGACAACCACCGCTGCGATTGCCTGGAGATTGGCTGGTCCCTTGGTTACAATGCACGCATTGATTATCTCAAGGGAAGCGCTCTAGCTGCGTCCCTCCGCGCAAGGACACCTCTGCATGCCCCGCACTCTTCGCCTGACCGCGCTCGCCGCTGCCTTTTCCTGGCTAGTGGTCGGCTGTACCACCCAGCCCACCAATCTGGACGACCTGCCCAGAACACCGCGAGCCTCTGTCGACCAACTGCTGAAAGATGCCAAGAATGAGGTTGGTCCGCAGGCAGAACTCATGCGTCTTTACGCTGCGCAGACGGCCATGCAAACCAATGATCCCGAGCGCACCAAACGCATACTAGAGCAGATCCCGCAGAGCAAGCTACCTACCGACCAGCAGATCCGCTTCAGCGAATTACAGGCGCAAAGCGCATTGGCGCTCGGCGACAAAAACGGCGCGCTGCGTGCAATCCAGCACCCTTCACTGCAGCAGATTGATAGCCGCCCACTGGAAGAGCAGTTGCGGATCCAGCAACTGCGCGCCGACATCTACGATGCCAACGACAGACCAATAGAGGGTGCCCGCGAGCGGGTCTTTATTAACAGCCTGCTAGCCGCTGAAGCACAGACAGAGAACCAGCAAGCCATATGGGATAGCCTGAACGGTGCTCGCACCACGCAGCTGCAGGCGGCAGCCAAAGATGCGACCGGCGAGTTTGCCGGCTGGGTTCAACTGGCCTTGATCAATCGGCAGAACAACAACCTCGGCATGCAGATTCAGGCCCTGCAGGCTTGGCGCGAAGCCTATGCCAATCATCCAGCCAATCAGAACCTGCCAAAAGCGATCGCTCAAATTCAGGAGCTAAAAGCCAACAGGCCAACGCATATTGGCCTGTTACTGCCCTTCAGCGGGCCGCTCGCCGGCGTCGCACAGGCATTGAAAGATGGCTTTCTTGCCGCCCAATTCCAGGCTCAAACCCAAGGCATCGAACAACCCGAAGTGACCCTGTATGACAGTACCCAGTATGCCGACCCACTACAGGCCCTGAACCAGGCCAAGTCAGAGGGCGTTCAATGGGTCATTGGGCCACTGGAAAAAGACAAGGTTGCCTACCTGGCCAGTCAGCCCAATCTGCCACTCCCCGTTCTGTCACTGAATTACAGCGAACAACCCAGCACCGAAGGGCTCGATTTGTTTCAGTTCGGCCTGGCGCCGGAAGACGAGGCTCGCTCCGCGGCTACGCGCGCATGGGATGACGGCTTTCGCCGGATGGCCACCCTGTCCACCAATGACGACTGGAGTCAGCGCGCTAATAACGCTTTCAAACAACAGTGGGAAGCAATGGGTGGCGAGATAATTGGTCAGGAAATTGTTGACCAACCGGCCACAGTCGCCAATCAGATGGGCGAGCTGCTGAAAATCCGCCAAAGCGAACGCCGAGCCAGTAGCATTCAACGACTGCTGCGCTACGTCAAAGCCCTACCCACTCCGCGCCAGGATCTAGACGCGCTATTCCTGGCCGCCACACCACTGCAAGCCAGGCAAATCAAACCAACACTTGCGTTTCAGTACGCTGCCAGCCTGCCGGTATACGCCACATCGCATTCATATACGGTTGACCCAAGCGGCAGCCAGAACACCGACCTGGACGGACTGCTAGTCGCCGAAACCCCGTGGCTACTTGAGCACGACGACCCGCTGTATCAGGGCGTCACCTCCAACTGGCCACAAGCAGCGGGCCCACTAGGGCGAATTTACGCCATGGGCATAGACGCTCAGCGGGTATTCAACCGCCTACCGCAGATGCGTCAATATCCAGAAACCCGCATCGATGGTGCTACCGGGCTGCTATCACTCACTCAAGACGGTCGTATTCAACGCGATCTTGCCTGGGGTCAAATCCAGGACGGACTGCTCCAACCGGCGGTCGTTGAACGTGACTTCTAATGCTGCGCTTCACAGCCAAGCAACGCACAGGCAATCAAGCCGAAGCCCTGGCTGAACAAATCATGCGGCGTGCGGGTCTAAAATGTCTCGCGCGCAATTACCGATGCAAGCAGGGCGAGCTTGATCTGGTCATGCGCGACGGGGATACAGTAGTATTTGTCGAAGTACGTTACCGGCGGCAAAACCGCTGGGGCGGCGCAGCAGAGAGTGTTAACCAGACAAAGCAGCAACGCGTCATACTAGCTGCCCAGCACTTCCTGCTGAACCACCCGAAATTGGTCAACCGTCCCTGCCGCTTCGATGTTATTGCCGCCGAAGGCAATCCCGCGGATCCAGCTGCCTACAACTGGATCCGAGAGGCTTTCACTTGCTAGCGAGTTCCCCTATGGATATGCAACACCGAATTAAACAGCTCTTTACTGACAGCATTGAAACCAAGACACGCGCCATGGATGTACTCGGGCCGAGTATTGAGCAGGGTAGCCAGGCAATGGTTAACGCGCTGCTCAATGAAGGCAAGATACTGACCTGCGGCAACGGCGGCTCAGCAGGAGATGCTCAACACTTTTCTTCAGAACTGCTAAATCGCTTTGAACGTGAGCGTCCGAGCCTGCCAGCAATCGCGCTGACAACGGATGCATCCACTATCACTTCGATAGCCAACGATTACAGCTACGAAGAAGTATTTTCCAAGCAAATCAGAGCCTTGGGGCAGCCCGGCGACATACTACTGGCCATCTCTACCAGCGGCAATTCGGCCAATGTGATGCAAGCCATCCAGGCCGCACATGATCGCGAAATGCTGGTTGTCGCCCTGACCGGACGAGACGGCGGCGCAATGGCGTCTCTACTTCTCCCAGAAGACGTTGAAATCCGTGTACCAGCCCGCTCTACTGCCCGCATTCAGGAAGTGCATCTACTCGCCATTCATTGCCTATGCGACCTTATCGATCGACAACTGTTTGGGAGCGAGGAATGATAAGACTAGCTACCGTAGCCCTGCTAATCACTTTGACTGGCTGCACCAGCGTGCTGACCGCGGCGCGTGACACACCGATCAAAGACAATCGCGGCACCCGCACACTGGGTAGCAGCATTGATGATCAGCTTATCGAAACCAAGGTGTCGGTTAACGTCAACAAGGCCCACCCGGATATCGAGAGCCAGGGTCGGATCTCCGTAACCAGCTACAACGCCGTTGTCTTGCTAGCGGGCCAACTACCTCGGCAGGAGCTCATTGCAGTCGCCGGAGAGGCAGCCAAGAACACGCAGAAAGTCAAAGTCGTACACAACGAGCTGACTGCCTCCCCCCCACTCTCTTTACTTGCGCTTAACCAGGACGCCCTGATTACCACCAACCTGAAAACACGCATGCTGACCGCTGGCAATATCCCCGGAAGCCGCATAAAGGTCGTAACAGTAGCCGGAGTGGTGTACCTGATGGGCCTGGTAACACAAAACGAAGCCTCGCTTGCCGTAGCCCAAGCTCAGCAAATAGGCGGCGTACAGCGCATTGTGAAGCTCTTTGAATATATCGACTGATTGCCGATAGTTTCAGAGCAAAAAAAAGCGCCACTTCCATACCGGAGTGGCGCTTTTTTCTTGCTCACAAGACGTTAAATATAACTCAAACAATGAACTCTACTTAACGACCTTAAGCGACGGACGACCGCCTTCAGGCTTACTTGGCGGCTTGCTATCAAGGCCTGCATCGTCGCCTGGAGGCGGCGTTACCGGCTCAACTTCAAACACCATGCCCTGACCATTCTCACGAGCATAGATCGCCATGACTGCATCAGCAGGAATCCACACCTGCTGCGCAACACCACCAAAGCGACCATCAAAACAGATACGCTCGTTATCCATATGTAACTCGCGCACTGCACTGGGCGACAAATTCAGCACTATCTGCCCATCTTCAACAAAACCTTCGGGTACCGCAGTGCCGGGAAAACCAGCATTTACTAACAGATACGGCGTGCAATTATTATCCAGAATCCATTCATACAGCGCTCGAATCAGGTAGGGGCGACTGGAATTCATATCCGTCATGCCTTACTCCTTTGGTTGCATAGAATGAGTTACTGCATTTCCTTCTCTGCAGCGGACAGGCTCGCAATAAACCCTTCGCGCTTGAAAACGCGGTCCATGTAATCCTGAAGCGGCTTTGCCTGCTTCGGCAATTCAACACCCAACTCCGGCAAACGCCAGAGAATTGGAGCAATACAGCAATCAACCAAACCAAACTCTTCGCTCATAAAGAACGGCATCTCGGCGAACACAGGAGCAACGCCTGTCAGGCTTTCACGCAACTCTTTACGAGCCTTGGTTACAGCGGCAGGTGCACTCTTGGCATCGACGATAATGTCGACCAGGCGACACCAGTCCCGCTGCACGCGATACATCAGCAAGCGGCTATTGGCACGCGCAACCGGGTAAACCGGCAGTAGCGGCGGATGCGGGAAACGCTCGTCCAGGTACTCCATCATGATATTCGGCTCATAAAGCACCAAATCACGATCAAGCAATGTAGGAACACTGTTGTAAGGGTTGGTTTCAGCCAGCTCTTGGGGGTGATTATCAGGCTCAACATCCACCACATCGACGGTGACGCCCTTCTCTGCCAGCACGATTCGTACACGGTGGCAGTAGTGGTCACGTGGATCGGAGAAAAAAGCCATAGAGGAACGCTTGTTGGCGGTAACGCCCATAAATCAACCCTCATCCTTTAGCGGACTGCGGCAAGCACACTGAATGCAGCATGAAACTCAAGAAAACGCAGGCCTCTGCCCACGCAAACGAAAGACTATTATACCCTAGAAACAAGTGCGCGCCCCAAAGGGCGCGCACCGATAGTTAGCAAATACCGACAATCAATGAACGTCGCGCCAGTACTCACGCTTCAACAGGTAGGCAAACACGAACAGGAAGGCCAGATAAAGCAGAACGTAAACACCAATGCGCTGACGCTCCAACTTGACCGGATCTGCCGAGTAAGCAAGGAAAGTAACCAGGTTACGCACCGTGGTATCAAACTCTTCTTCGCTCTGGGTGCCGGTATCCGGAACCACTGTCAGCACATCACACTGCTCTTCCTTCATGATGTCACCGGTAAGGGTATCACGCATTACCTTACCATCATGATTCTTAACCGGCATCGCCTTACATCCGACAACCTGACGGCCTTGAAGCTCAGCCATCACATTAGGCATGCCCACGTTGGGGAATGTCGTGTTGTTGACCCCCAGTGGACGCGCGGAATCCTCATAGAAAGTCCGTAGGTAGGTGTAAAGCCAGTCGACACCGCGCACACGGGCAACCAGAGTCAGGTCGGGTGGCGCAGCACCAAACCAGGTCTTGCCGTCATCGTGACGCATGCCATTTTTCATATGCTCACCGATCAAAGTACCCTCGGTAAACACGACATTGTCCAGCATCAGCTGCTCAGGGATACCAAGATCATTGGCAACCCTCTCATAGCGCTGATACTGAGCCGAATGGCAACCCATGCAGTAGTTAGCAAAGGTACGCAGACCATCCTGCATAGCGGCCTTGTCTGTCAGGTCGATATTCGCTTCATCAAGCGCTACCGCGGGACCACCAGCAGCCATAGAGACCGCCGGCACAAGCGCAAAAAACAGAGCAATTAATTGTTTTTTCATTAGCCAGTAACCCTCTCCGGAACCGGTTTGGTCTTCTCCATGCTCGTATAGAACGGCATCAGGATGAAGAACGCGAAGTACAGTACGGTGCAGACTTGCGACAGCTTGGTCAGTGCAGGAGTTGAAGGCACAGCGCCCAGAATCCCGAGAACCACGAACACAATGCAGAACAAGAACAGCGCAAGCTTGCTCATCCAACCCTTGTAGCGGATTGAACGAACCGGACTACGGTCCAACCAGGGCAAAACAAAGAGCACTGCAATAGCCGCACCCATGGCAACCACACCCGGGAAAGCCGAACCCGCAACCGAGGGCACCGCACGCAAAATCGCGTAGAAGGGCGTGAAATACCAGACAGGCGCAATATGGTTTGGTGTCTTCAGCTGGTTGGCAATCTCGAAGTTAGGCTTCTCCAGGAAGTAACCACCCATTTCTGGCGCAAAGAAAACAATCGAGCAGAAGACAAACAGGAAGACCACCACACCTACGATATCCTTCACGGTGTAGTACGGATGGAAAGCAATACCATCGAGTGGCTTGCCGTTTTCATCCTTGAACTTCTTGATATCAACGCCGTCCGGGTTGTTGGAACCCACTTCGTGCAAGGCAATGATGTGCAACACAACCAAGCCAAGCAAAACAACCGGCAAAGCCACAACGTGCAAGGCAAAAAAGCGGTTGAGGGTAATACCAGAGATCAGGAAGTCACCACGCACCCACTGGGCCAGATCAGGACCAATAAAGGGAATGGCGCCAAACAGCGAAATAATAACCTGAGCACCCCAGTACGACATCTGCCCCCAGGGCAACAGGTAACCCATAAAGGCTTCACCCATCAACACCAGGTAGATCATCATACCGAACAGCCAAATCAGCTCACGCGGCTTCTGATAAGAGCCGTACATGATACCGCGCAGCATGTGCAGGTAAACCACCACAAAAAACGCAGAAGCGCCGGTGGAGTGCAGGTAGCGAAGCAACCAGCCGTATTTCACATCACGCATGATGTACTCGACTGACGCAAAGGCACCGCTCGCCGAGGGCTCATAACTCATGGTCAACCAGATACCGGTAACCAACTGGTTAACCAGCACCAGCATCGCCAGAGAGCCGAAGAAGTAGAAGAAGTTAAAGTTCTTGGGCGCATAGTACTTGGTCAGGTGATCTTCCATCACCCGGGTGACGGACATCCGCGCATTGACCCACTGCATCAATTTATTCATCAGGCGCTCTCCTGCCCCACGCCGACAACAATAATGTCATCAGATTCGTAGGAGTAAGGCGGAACCGGCAGATTCAACGGCGCTGGCTGGCCCTTGAAAACTCGACCGGACATGTCGTAATGAGAACCGTGACAAGGACAGAAATAACCGCCTTTCCAGTCAGCACCCATCTCCGCAGAAGCCACTTCAGGCTTGAACAATGGTGAGCAGCCCAAGTGTGTGCACACACCCATGACCACCAACAACTCAGGCTTGATAGCCCGTGTCTTACCATCAACGTAGCTTGGCTGACTGGAGGCTTCGGATTGCGGATCGGCCACCTCTGAGTCGGTATCGTCCAGCAGCGCTAACGCTTCAGGCGTGCGGTGAGAGACGAATACCGGCTGACCGCGCCACTCAACCACGATCTGCTGGCCCAGCTCGATCTTGCTGATATTCACTTTCACCGGCGCACCCGCCGCTTTGGCTCTGGCGCTCGGGAACCAAGATCCCACAAAGGGGACTGCTACCCCTGCTGCTCCGGCGGCACCTACCACACTAGTAGCGGCCACCAGGAAGCGACGCCGGCCATTATTCACGCCGTCATTACTCATCCAGTCGTCTCCCATCAGCTAATTTCAGACCTTTTCCAAGGACTTTTTTCAAGTTTTATACAGCCTGCACAAAATGAACCTGATGGTAATGAAAAACCCCTTTTTTGACAAGGTGATATCCACTTCCAAGGCTAGTAGACACTATACCTAAAGCCACTCCATACAACTGCCACAGATAGCATAGTTCATTGCGACACCTTGCCGCAGACACAAAAACGCCCGGCACTCCCCTAGGGAGGCCGGGCGTTTTAAGCGCCAAAGACTGATTAACGCTTGGAGTACTGAGGACGCTTACGTGCTTTCCGCAGACCCACTTTCTTACGCTCAACTTCACGCGCATCACGCGTTACGTAGCCCGCTTTACGCAGTTCGCCACGCAGAGTCTCATCATAATCCATCAGTGCACGGGTGATACCGTGACGGATAGCACCGGCTTGACCGGAAATACCACCACCACTAACGGTGACGAAAACATCGAACTTTTCAGTGTTTTCTGTCAGTTCAAGCGGCTGACGCACGATCATGCGAGCAGTTTCGCGACCGAAGAACACATCGATGCTACGGTTGTTGATAGAAATATTGCCAGAACCCGGACGCAGGAATACGCGAGCGGTGGCGGTTTTACGACGGCCGGTGCCGTAGTTCTGTGTCGCCGACATAGTGAACTCCTGTTAGATCTTCAGTTCTTGGGGTTGTTGTGCGGTATGCGGATGAACAGATCCTGCGTAGACCTTCATCTTGCGATACATGGCACGACCCAGTGGGTTCTTCGGCAACATACCTTTCACGGCGCTTTCAATAACACGCTCAGGAGCACGCTGAATCAGCTTCTCGAAGTTGATCGACTTGATGCCGCCCGGGAAACCGGAGTGGCTGTAGTAGATCTTGTCCTGAGTTTTGTTACCGGTCACATGCACTTTTTCTGCATTGATAACTACGATGTAGTCACCGGTATCAACGTGCGGGGTGTATTCGGGCTTGTGCTTACCGCGCAGACGTGAAGCAATCTCGGTAGCAAGACGACCCAGGGTCAGACCATTGGCGTCTACAACATACCAATCACGTTTTACGGTTTCAGTTTTTGCGCTGAAGGTTTTCATTAATCCTAGCCTCAGAGGCCGCTCTAATAATAAGAGGGCGAATCTTACAGAATGAAATGTGTTTTTACAAGACAACAAAGCCTAGTACAGACACTCAGTGGGGGCTGCGTGGGTCTGGGTGGCATCTGCGCTGTAAACAACAACGACAGGCTAGGCATCCTGTCGAAAGTGGCGGGCATTATGCCAAGGCGTTGAAAAAATACAACCTTTATTTGAATTGATGGTCAATAATGGGCCACATCATTCCGGCAACCAAGGAGCTCGTCATGCAATACCGCCCCCTCGGCCGCACCAACCTGAAAGTCAGCGCTTTGTGCCTAGGCACCATGACCTGGGGTGAACAGAACACCCAGGCGGACGCATTCGCGCAAATCGATCGCGCACGCGACTCTGGCGTCAATTTCATTGATACCGCCGAAATGTACCCGGTACCACCAAAGGCTGAAACCTATAGTGCTACCGAGAGCATCATAGGCAACTTTTTCAAGCAACGCGGCGAACGCGAGAAGTGGATCCTGGCCAGCAAAATAGCCGGCCCGGGTAACGGCATGAACTATTTGCGTAATGGCCGCACTCGCTTTACTCAGGAACACATCGAGAGCGCGGTGGACGCTAGCCTGCAGCGCTTACAAACCGACTACATCGACCTATATCAGCTGCATTGGCCCGACCGCAGCACCAACTTCTTTGGTCAACTGGGCTATCAGCACAACCCGGACGATGAGCTGACGCCTTTTGAAGACACGCTTGAAGCGCTGGACAAGCAGGTTAAAGCAGGCAAGATCCGCTATATTGGCCTTTCTAACGAAACCCCTTGGGGCGTGAGCCGCTTTTTGCAGTTAGCCGACGCACGCGGCTGGCCGCGGGTAGCTTCCGTGCAAAACCCCTACAACCTGCTGAACCGCACCTACGAGATCGGATTGGCCGAGATGTCGTTGCGCGAGCAGTGTGGCCTTCTCGCCTACTCGCCACTGGCCTTTGGCGCACTGACTGGTAAATACCTCAACGGTCTCAAGCCGGAAAAGGGCCGCCTGACGCTGTTCACCCGCTTCAACCGCTACAGCAACCCGCAAGCGCAAAAAGCCTGCGCCCGCTACGTGCAGCTAGCGCGTGACCATGGTTTGGACCCAGCTCAAATGGCGCTTGCCTTCGTCACTCGGCAACCCTTCGTCACCAGCAACATTATTGGTGCCACCAACATGGATCAGCTCAACCGTAACTTGAGTAGCGTCAACATGGGCCTGACTGACAGCGTCTTGCAGGCGATTGCCGAGATCCACCAGAGCCAGCCCAACCCTGCCCCCTGAACAAAGCGCCAGGCAAAAACCCCACCTCACAGCGTGGCTACCTATAGGCAGCCACGCTTGACCCCTAATTGCAGACCAGCGAGACTGCCAGACAAGACGACATTTCAGCCACTATTGGCCGATCCAGCATACAAAGATAATAATCATGCTCACGCAAACCTCTTCCCTGCCCCCTTTGCAGGAGGTTGCAATACTCGCTACCAACCTGACCATCGCCTCTACCGTCATGCAGGCTAAAGACTTCTTTTATATGGCCAGCCTGAACGACGGCCGGCAACGCGGCATCGGCCTGCAGCCGAGCTTCCAAACCCTGATCGTGACCGCAGATGATCAGCCAGCAAACAGTTTCAGTCAGGACCCTTTGCCCGCTCAAGCACGAATAGACCAGGTGGAGCCTCAGCTAATCATCCTGCCGGCATTCTGGGGCGATTTTGACCAACTGACTGCGCAATATCCTCAAGTGCTCCCCTGGCTGCGTGAAGCGCACAGCAAGGGTGCCGTAATCGGCGCCGTTGCCAACGGAGCCTATTGGGCCGCCGCAGCGGGTCTGCTTGACCAAAAAGAAGCAACTACCTACTGGCGCTATCAAGACGACTTCAGCGCGCGCTTCCCCCGCGTTGACCTACAGCGGGACAAACACCTTACGGATGCGGGCAGCATCCTGTGTGCCGCTGGCATAGACTCGGGGCGGGATTTATTTGTTCATCTGGCAGAGAGACTATGCGGGGCTGGCGTTGCACAAACGGTGGCCCGGGACGTGTTCTACGAGGTGCAGCGCAGCTATAGTCTTGGCGTGATCGGGTTTGGCGGGCAAAAAATGCATCATGACCCGGCCATCCTGCAGATTCAGCAATGGCTGGAAAGTCATTTTGCCGACAAGTTCCGCTTTGAGGACCTGGCCAGCCGACACGGCATGAGCATCCGCAACTTTATGCGCCGATTCCAGCAGGCAACGGGAGACAAACCCTTGCAGTACCTGCAGCGAATGCGCATCGAGATCGCCAAAAGCAAGCTCAGCACCAGCCAGCTCAGCATCAAGACCATCAGCTATGAAGTGGGCTATGACGACGCGAGCTTTTTCGCCAGGCTATTTCGCCAGCACACCAACCAGTCACCCAACCAATACCGCCGGCAGTACCAGCGGCAGATTACCGAGTAATCAGGGCTTGTGTGCGCGCGCCAGGAACTCGTGGGATTGCATTTCCAGCAGACGGCTCAAGGTACGCTGAAATTCAAACTCCAGCCTTCCACCGGTATACAGGTCTTTGAGTGCTACCTCAGCTGAAATGATCAGTTTGACGTTGCGGTCGTAGAACTCATCTACCAAGTTAATGAAGCGCCGCGCCATGTCGTTCTTGCTGACATCCATCTGCTCAACGTTGGCAATGAGTACCGCATGAAAGATACGGCCGAGCTCGATGTAGTCATTCTGGCTGCGCGGTCCATCGCAGAGATCGCGAAACTCGAACCAGGCAACATCTTCACAGACGCGCACCGATTTTATCCCCCGATTCTCGATAATCAATTCTTCGCCTTCGACCACTTCATCCATATCCGGAACCAGGCTGTCGAAGCTGCGCTGCAAGCTGTTATTCGCTTCACAATCCAGCGGCCAGTGGTACAGCTCCGCCTGCTCCAGCGCACGCAGACGGTAGTCAACGCCGTTATCCACATTGACTACCTCTGTCCGAGAGTTCAGCAGAGCGATAGCAGGCAGGAAGCGCGCGCGCTGCAGACCATCCTTGTACAACCCATCTGGCACGATATTGGATGTAGCAACCAGGGTCACGCCCTGAGCAAACAGCTCTTCCATCAAACTGCCCAGAATCATCGCATCGGTAATATCGGAAACGAAAAACTCGTCGAAGCAAATCACCTTTGCCTCTTCCGCAAACTGAGCAGCAACCAGCTTCAGCGGATCCTTTTTACCCTTCATCGCCCGCAACTCCTGGTGCACCCTCTGCATAAAACGATGAAAGTGCGTGCGCATCTTGCGCTTAAAAGGAAGAGCGTCAAAAAAAGTATCGACTAGATAAGTCTTGCCGCGACCGACGCCACCCCAGAAGTAAATACCTTTAACCGGCTCCGGCTTTTTGCCGCGCAGCCTACCGAGCAGTCCAGGCTTGGCGTGCTCGTTGGCGACCAGCTCCTCGAACAGGCGCTGCAAATGACGCACTGCCTTTTCCTGGGCTGGATCATGAAAAAAGTCCGGACGCTGGAGGTCCGCCTTGTAACGCTCAAGGGGAGACATACGCTGTTACCAAAAGGGGGTTCGACGGGTGCGATACTCTACTCGGACGCCACCACCTTGGCAATCGAGCTCCCTGCCTGCATGCAGCTCTAGAGCGCGCAGAGCGCCAAGAATCCTGGCGCCCGACACGCTAAATAAACCGCCCTGAAAGGCATACGGCCATCACTGCCGACTCATTCAACCGGTAGGTCGCATACAAATAAACAACAAAAAACTCAGCTCAGAGCCTCTTCAACTGCCGTTTTAAGCGGCACTAACTGGCCATGAAAGAAGTGGCCGGTGTCGGCAAAGCGCACCACCGTAGAATCGGCTTCATCGGCGAAGGCGTCATATACCGACTGCGGTGCAACGACGTCATCTGCCTCACCCATCATCACGATTGCTGCGCCGCCGAGCGGCTTTAGGTCGCCAAAACGCTGCTTTTCAACAGAGGGTGCAACCAACACCAGGCGCTCTGGCCACGCGGGCAACTCACTGGCCGCCGCAGCAGCGACATAACCACCAAAGGAGAAACCCATCAACCACAACTGGTCCATCTGCAATTCGGCACGTGCCCAGGCAATCACGGCAAGGCAATCCTGAACCTCGCCCACACCATAGTCATGCTCTCCCGCGCTCCGCCCCACCCCGCGGAAGTTGAAGCGCAGCGTGCTAGCTCCCATATCGCGGGCCGTGCGCATCAGGGTATGCACCACCTTGTTTTGCATGGTGCCGCCCTGCACCGGATTGGGGTGACAGATAATCGCAACCAGACCTGCGCGGTCTCCTGTCGTAACAACGGCTTCAATTGGGCCAGCGGGCCCTTCGATTACAACCTGCTCTTCACCCGGACGACTCATGGGTTTCTCCGTGACTGCTGCTGCATGAATGGCGTCGTAGACGTGGAACTGCCAGCACAGCCAGCACTCCAATCTGATATTCTGACCTTTGCTCGTTGAGCCTGGCAAGAAGAAGCGCCAAGCCAACTTGCTAGTGCCAGACTGGTCTGATGTTCGCACCGGAAAGAACAGTGCCGACATAGACACTAGCCTTGGCCATGAAATGTCGTTACCGTAAGCCTAAGCTACTGGGGCAAGAGCATCATTATTGTCCGGAAGCACCAACCGAAAGTGAGGGACCCAAGGTGGAAGCAAGCGAGAACTTGTGGATAGCAGCAGCCATTGCCCTGGCAGTGGGAATCATAGTCGGTGTCGTACTGGCGCGCGTATCTCGTCGCATCAGTGGCGGCAGCTCATCTAGCTCCCAGGCTCAACTGGAAAGCCTGCAGCTGCGTTTTGAAGAATATCAGCAGGAAGTCGCTGCACACTTCAAAACCACAGCCAATCTGGCTGGACGCATGAACCGCAGCTACCAGGACATACAGGAGCACCTGACCCACGGCGCGCTGGAACTGGCACCCGACGACATGACGCGTCAACGTCTATTGGCGGCACTCGATCAGGACGCCCCGATCGCGCCCAGCAGCCGCAAGCCAAGCGAAAGCGCCTTCGACAGCCTGGAGCCGCCACGCGATTATGCTCCCAAGGATGCCGGCGGCCCCGGCACACTGTCTGAAGACTACGGCATCAAGCGCAAGCCTTGAGCCAATCCGCCCGCGTGAACGTCTGAGCGCGGGCAACTCACCCCATGCCACCTATGCCCTCAACCCAGCCCCCATTCCTGACACTACCCAAAGACCCGTCGGACATCTTACGTATTTCCGGCGACTGGACTCTTAAACACTACGCGGAACTACGCACGCTGATCGGGCAAATACCGGAAAAGCAGCGGCAGAACTTTACCCAAGTGGATATGAGTCAATTGGCAGGACTGGACACAGCGGGCGGCCAGCTGCTGGCTGAGCTGCTCGGGGCAGAACAGCTCAAGCAGGTCAGCGACAACAGTCCCGACATGGCACGCGAGCGCCGCACCCTTTTGCAGCGTATCGCCAGTAGCTGTCCTGAAAGCACCGACAACCAAAAAACCGAACCTGGGCTGATAATTGCTCTTCTAGAGCAAATCGGCGTATCCATGCTTGGCTTTTATGCCCACCTGATCGACTTGCTCGGCTTTATTGGACTGACGTTAAGCGCGCTCGCTCGAAACCTGGTGCGCCCGGGCAATTGGCGGATTACCGCTATCGTTGCGCAGATTGAGCAGACGGCCTTCAATGCCATTCCCATAGTGGCGCTGCTCACCTTTATGGTGGGCGCTGTCATTGCCTTTCTGGGCGCCACCGTTCTTGAGTCCTTTGGGGCCAGCATTTATACCGTTGACCTGATTGCCTTTTCTTTTTTGCGCGAGTTCGGCGTATTGCTGACAGCCATTTTGATGGCTGGTCGCACCGCCAGCGCCTTTACTGCGCAGATCGGCTCGATGAAAGCCAATGAAGAGATAGATGCGATTCGAGCGCTAGGACTCAATCCGCTGGAAATCCTGGTACTGCCTCGTGTTCTGGCGCTAATGGTAGCCATGCCCGTACTGACCTTTATTGCCATGCTCTCAGGTCTATTCGGTGGCGCTATGGTCTGCGCCTTGTCGCTGGATATATCGCCCACCATGTATGTCAGCATGCTGCATCAGAATGTTGAGGTTAGGCATTTCTTGCTGGGTATCGCCAAGGCACCCATCTTTGCCTTTTTGATTGCGGTGATCGGCTGCATGGAAGGCTTCAAGGTCAGCGGCAGCGCTGAGTCAGTCGGCGAACATACGACCTCCAGCGTAGTGCAATGCATTTTTGTGGTCATCCTGGTTGATGCTCTGGCGGCGCTGTTTTACATGGAGATGGGCTGGTGAGCGAAAAAACTGATAAACAGCAGCAGCCACTGGTCTCCGTGCGCGGGCTTGTTAACCGCTTTGGCAGCCAAACGATTCATGACCAGCTGGATCTCGACATCTTTCCGCGCGAAATTATCGGCGTGGTGGGCGGCTCCGGCACCGGCAAATCGGTACTGCTGCGCTCCATAGTCGGCCTGCGCCGCCCTACCGGTGGCTCTGTCAGGGTGTTTGGCAAGGAGCTAGAAAACCTGTCAACCGAGCAGCGCTCAGAAATGGAAAGGCGCTTTGGCGTGCTCTTTCAGGGCGGCGCGCTGTTCTCATCGCTGACCGTACTGGAAAACATCGCGCTACCGCTGATCGAGCATGCCGGGCTTAGCCGCGACGATGCCGAGCATCTGGCAAAGATGAAAGTAGCGCTGACCGGCTTGCCTCCCGAAGCAGGCGATAAATATCCCTCAATGCTGTCTGGCGGCATGGTTAAACGCGCCGCACTAGCGCGTGCGTTGGCGCTCGACCCCGACATTCTGTTTCTCGACGAGCCCACAGCAGGCCTTGACCCCATTGGTGCAGCAGCCTTTGATCAATTGATCGCGACCCTGCGCGACGCACTGGGCTTGAGTGTTTTTCTGGTTACCCATGACCTCGACACCCTCTACGCCATCTGTGACCGCGTTGCGGTACTATCGCAAAAGCGCGTGCTGGTAGCTGACGATTTGCAGACCGTCAGCAACACCGACAATGAATGGATTCAAGCTTACTTTCATGGCCCCAGAGGCCGCGCCGCATCAGGTCAACACGCCCTTAACCCGGAGCCTAACTAGATCATGGAAACCCGTGCCCATCACGTGCTGATCGGCTTTTTCACAGTGCTTTCAGCACTGGCAGCCATCAGTTTTGCTATCTGGATGAGCAGCTCCAGCACCAGCAGCGAGTACCGCTACTACACCGTACTCTTCAAGCAGGCGGTGACCGGCCTCTCGCGCGGCAGCGCGGTGCAATTCAGCGGCATCCGTATTGGCGACATCACCGAGCTCACACTCGACAAGGAAGACCCACGCAAGGTGCGCGCACGCATCCGCATCGATCCCAGCGTGCCGATCAAGGAAAGTACTGTTGCCAGTCTGTCGTTCACCGGCATCACCGGCAACTCGGTCATCGAGCTCAGCCATGACGACCCAAGCAGCCCGCCCTTGCAAAGCAAGAACGGCGAAGATCCGGTGATTTACGCCAAACCCTCGCCCTTTGCCAGTCTGCTGGCGAACGGCGAAGATCTGATGACCAATATCAACAAGTTGATCATCAATGCGCGCGACATCTTCTCGGAAGAAAACGTACAGCATCTCAGCCAGACGCTGGAGGGGCTGCATCAGGCTACTGACAGCATCAGCAACCCGGATGGCAACCTGCAGCAACTCCTGGTCGAGCTGAAAGAGACCAGCCGTGCGGCGAAGGCGGCGCTGGAGCAAAGCAATACACTGATTGCCAATGCCGATCGACTGGTAACTAACCAGGGCGCGCAAACGCTCAGTAGCGCTGAAGAGGCTATGGCATCAGTCGCCAAGTCCAGCGCCACACTCGAGCAAATACTGGTCGACAACCAGGCCTCTTTTTCCAGCGGCATGCAGGGCTTGGGGCAGCTTGATCCTGCCATCAATGAGCTACGCTCAACCCTCTCCGAGCTGCGCCTGCTAACCCGTCGACTACAGGATGACCCCGCCCGCTTTTTGCTTGGGCGCGATAACAAACAGGAGTTTCAACCATGATCCAGCGTCGCGTTGTGCAGATTGGCGCCGCCCTGCTGGCACTCAGCCTGGCGAGCGCCTGCTCGGTACTGCCAGAATCGGCCCCGACTACGTTCTACCAACTGCCCACACCGCAGCTGGAGCCTAATCAAGCGCAACCAATGCGGCTGTCATTGCGCATCACCACGCCAGATGCCAGCTATGCCTTGCAAACACCGCGCATCATGGTTAGCCCTGATGAAAACACCATCAATAGCTATGAAGGTGCACGCTGGAGCGACCCCAACACCGCGCTCATGCGCGAGCATCTGATCCAGGCATTTCAGCAGGACGGCAGCTTTCGCACAGTCAGCAACGAAAGCCATGCGCTGCAAGCAGACGTCCACCTGTACAGCGACCTGCGTCAATTTCAGACACGCTACGTTGATGGTGTACCGGAGATAGCCGTTACGCTGGATGCCAAACTGGTAGATCCCACCAGCCGTCAGGTCATCGCCGCCAGGCACTTTCAACTGACACGCGAACTTGATAGCCCTGAGGTACCCGCAGTGGTAGCCGGCCTGGGCGCAGCGTCAGACGAGCTGGCACGCGAGCTGATTAGCTGGAGCCGAACCTCGCTCGCTCGCTTGGACGCAGCACGGGTAGCAGAGCAACCCTGAATAGCGAAGTAGCCGTAATACGACGACAGTGCCCAAAAAAACAACAGTGCTGCATATACAGCGGGGTGTGCAGCAGCAGTCATAGAGATAACCGGCAATGGCCTACATCAGGTTCTCCACCCAAGACTACCCATTGGCAGAGCGTATGGAAGCTGCTCAGGACATATACGCAGCGATGGCCAACATCGAGATCGCCACTGAGAAAGGTAAAGCGCCCAATATAGAAACCCGACTACGCCTTTTGCCCGGCGTCTCTATCGCGATGGTAGAAAGCTCGCCGCTGATCGTCAATCGTAGCTCGCGACAACTGCAGGATGGCAATGACGATTTTTCGCTGCTGATAAACCCAGCTGGACGGGCATCATGGCTTTCAGAGCTCGACGGGGTTGGCGAGATCGAGTGCCCTCCCGGCGCAGGTTGTTTTGGTTTTAACGACCGGCCGGGCACGATTGTCTTCCAGGGCAATAAAACCTACATGCTTAACATCTCTTTCTCGCGAGCATTACTCGGACCACTCGTAGTCGATCTTGAACGCAAAAGTAAATCCCCTCTTCTTGCCAAGGAAACCTTTGTTCATCTGGCGCAATGTGCAATCGAACTGATCCAGAATCAAGATGCCGAAGAAGGCGATATTCTGGGTGATACCAACCGGCTACTGGACCTGGCGGCTATCTCGGTAGGCGCTCCGCGCGACGTAGAAATACTCGCGCGCCAACGCGGACTAAAGCAGGCACGGCTGCGCGCCGTTAAAGCCGACCTGATGATAAACGCCTGGCGTAGCAACACCTCGCTTGACTGGGTGGCAAAACGACACGGCGTATCACCCGGCTATATCCGCGCTATGTTTGAGCAGGAAGGACAAAGCTACACCGATTACGTGCTGGAGCTGCGCCTGGACCGCGTTTTTCACGCGTTGAGTAGCCCGACCCACGCCCACAAGACCGTATCCGCTATTCTCTACGATGCCGGTTTCAACAACCCTTCCTGGTTCTACCGCGCATTCAAGCGCCGCTTTGGTTTAACGCCTAGCGAAGCCCGCGACCCCGCGGCGAAAGCCCGCCCCTAGCACCTTCCACCACTCCCCCCCCCGCCGCGTAAATACTTACCCGGTGTGGCGCTGAGTGGAGGCCCACCAACAAGCGCATTGTTACGCTCCTCCCCCACTGAATTTGCACACCGCATCAAAGGGGAAGGGAAACCGTGAAAAAACTGGTCGCAGTATCAAGTTTGCAGGTCGTATGGCTGTTTTCATGTATCGCAGCAACACCGTTACAAGCCGCCGAAAGTGCCGGCGGCGCGCTACGAGACTTAGAGATTCGCCCGCTAGATCTGCCACCAGAGCCACCGGCAGACACCCCAAGCCTAACGCCACCACCTGCCGAACAACAGGTCCAGGGTGGCGATACCGTCGATATCATCGGTTTTCGTTTTACCGGCAACAGCGCATTCAGTGATGAGCAACTGGCAGCCGTTTTGCTCGATCTGTCCGGCCAGGCGCTGACACTTTCGCAGCTACAGCAAGCCGCCGACCGCATCACAGCCTGGTACCGCCAACACGAATGGCTACTGGCAAGAGCCATATTGCCACCCCAAGAAATCGATGATGGCTACCTACTGATTCAGGTGGTCGAAGGCAACTACGACCAGGTTGACCTGAGCAACCAGAGCACGCTGCCAGACCGGCTTATGATCAACGCAACACGCCGCCTAAATAGCGGAGACGGCGTGCGCGCTGGTACGCTGGAAAATGCGCTGATGAACCTCGATGCGCTGCCCGGCACACAAGTCAGTTCACAGCTGTCACGTGGAGAGGCCGTCGGCACTAGCGCCCTGCACATCGAGGTCACTGACCAGCCCGCGCTAAGCGGACAGCTGTCGCTCGATAACTACGGCAACACCTACAATGGCGAGTACCGTCTGAACGGCGGCCTCTCCGTCGCCAACCCACTTGGTCTGGGCGACTCGCTACAGTTGCAGGCGCTCGTATCCGATGGTGACCAGCACTTCCTCAGCACCCAGTACGAACTCCCGGTTGGCCCCTGGAATACCCGTGTCGGTGCTAGCCTGTCCTGGCTGGAGTACGAACTGGGCAAGGACTTCGACAGCCTAAACGCCAAGGGTAAAGCCACCACCGGCAGCGTGTTTGCCAGCCAGAATTGGTGGCAACAACGCAGTTGGGGCGTATCCAGCCGGATCGAATGGCGCTACCGCGATCTGGAAGATGAGCAGCTCGGGCTAACCAGCGAGAAAACCTTACGCAGCGTTACCCTTGACCTTGTTAATGGCTACTGGCGCGATGAGGTACTTGGCGGCAGTGCCAACAGCTATCGGCTGAGCTGGACCCACGGCGAACTATCTCTGGATACCCCCTACGCCCAAGCCTCCGACTTTTACGGCACCGAAGGCCGCTACCATAAAGTCAACCTGGCACTGCTACGTCAGCAGCGCCTGACCCCGCGCCTGTCCCTCAACCTCAACCTGCGCGGCCAACTGGCGGACGGCAACCTGGACTCAGCGGAAAAAATCAGCCTGGGCGGAGCCTACGGCATCCGCGCCTTCCCGCAGGGTGAAGCATCGGGTGATGAAGGCTGGCTCGCCAGCACCGAACTGCGCTATGCCCTCAATAGCCAGTGGCAACTGGGCACCTTTCTTGAAGCCGGCGGTATTACCTACAACAAAGACCCTCTGGCTTTTGGCGACCGCCACCGCAATCTGAAGGGAGCCGGCGTATCCGCCTACTGGCAACCGCACCGTCAATGGCAGGTCAGCGCAATCGCCGCCACGTCTCTGGACAATGAAGAGGCTGTCAGTGACGAACCGGAAGACGTTTATTTCTGGGGCCAAGTGCAATGGATGTTCTAAGCCCCTCACGTACCTGAGCCCGAAAACAGCATCTCGCGATCACCGTCAGACAGGAAAGTCCCATGGCCCACACAAAGCATCCGTTCACCCCCACCGCACTGGCCATTGCCATCAGCCTGATCTCGGCCAGTCTGCACGCCGCAGACCTGCCCACCGGCGGCAACATCGTCGGTGGCTCCGGCAGCATCAGCCAGGATGGCAACAGCCTGAACGTGCAGCAGAACAGTGACAAGCTGATCACCAACTGGGACAGCTTTGATATTGGCGCGGGCAACACTGTCAACTTCTACCAGCCGGGCAGCAACTCGGTAGCGTTGAACCGGGTGATTGGTGAAGACGCCTCGGCGATCTACGGCAACCTCAACGCCAACGGCAAGGTCTTTCTGGTCAACCCCAACGGCGTGTTGTTTGGTCAGGGTGCGGCGGTCAACGTCGGTGCGCTGGTGGCCTCGACCTTGAGTCTCAGTGATGAAGACTTTAACAACGGCAATTACCAGTTTCAGGGTGACGGCAACAACGCCGCCGTGATCAACCGCGGCAGCCTCAAGGCCGACAACGGTACCGTTGCCCTGCTCGGTGGCCAGGTCAGTAACCAGGGGATCATTCAGGCCAACCAAGGCAACGTGGCACTGGCTGCAGGCGACAAGGTGAGCCTGGATTTTGCCGGCGATGGCCTGCTCAACGTCACCGTGGATGAAAGCGCCATTGATGCACTGGTCGAGAACCACCAACTGATCCGCGCCAACGGCGGCCAGGTAGTGATGACCGCCAGCGCCACCGATGCCCTGCTGCAAACCGTGGTCAACAACACCGGCATCATCGAAGCACAAACCCTGGACAACCAGAGCGGCACCATCGTGCTCAAGGGTGGCTTTAACGGCGGCACGGTCAATGTCGCCGGCACGCTGGATGCCTCAGCCCCGGACAGCGGCGACGGCGGTTTTATCGACACCTCCGGTGCCCACGTCAAAATCGCCGGCGGCACCCAGGTCACCACCAAAGCCAACAACGGCAGCACCGGCGAATGGCTGATCGACCCGACCGACTTCACCATCAGCGCCGGCAGCGACGCCCTGACCGACAGCGGCATTGGTGCTGCCACCCTCAGCGCCAATCTGGAAGACAACAACATTACCCTGGCGACCATTGAAGCGGGAACCGACGCTGGCGATATACACGTCGATGCCGCAGTGAGCTGGAATGCCGACCACACCCTCAGCCTGAAAGCCCACAACGATATCCATATCAACCAAGCCATCACCGCCACCAACGGCGGCCTGACCCTCGACGCAGTTGGTGCGATCAGCGCCGACGGCGCGGTCAACGTCGACACCTTTAATCTGCAACGCGGCGCCTGGAGCCAGTTGGGCAGCAGTCTTGCCAATTTCTCAGCCGGGGACTTCCGCCTCAACACCGCCAATGCCAGCTTTATTCGTGCTCTTGGCGGCGACGGCGCAGCGTCGAGTCCGTATCAACTGACTGACATATACGGCGTGCAGGGCTTCGCTTCCCATTCCCTGCTGGATAGCCACCTTGTGCTGGTCAACGATATTGACGCCAGCGGCACAGCGAACTGGAATGCCGGAGCGGGCTACTTGCCAATTGGCACTCTGGGGACCTACTTCACGGGCTCGCTGGATGGGCAAGGCCATGTGATAGATGGGCTAACGATTTACCGACGCTACTCGAACAACATCGGACTATTTGGCGCCACGTCCAACAGTGCAATCAGCAACATCGGGCTCACCAACGTCTCCATCGACGGCAACAGTTACGTCGCGGGGATAGTTGGCTATGGCTACAACGGCGGGACGCCGCTGTCAGCGACTGGCGAGATCAGCAACAGCTATGTCACCGGGACCGTGACCGGCCGCTATACAAGGGTGGCCGGATTGGCTGGCCACTTCAGCGGCACCATTCGTGACAGCTACTTCACCGGCTCCCTCGCAGGCACCGCCGGCGAGTACAAAGGCGGGCTGGTCGGTTCACTTACCGGTAACATCCACAACAGCTACGCAACGGCGGACGTCGTCGGCGATGGCACCTACGTTGGCGGACTCGTCGGAGGCATGACCGGATCAATCTACACAAGCCTTGCTACCGGCAACGTCAGTAGTTCTGGCCCCTGGACTGACAGCACCGGCGGGCTGGTGGGAAGCATCTTTGGTTCGATCTACGACAGCTACGCCACTGGCAATGTTAGCGGAGCAACCGCAGTTGGCGGCCTCGCCGGCCAAATCAGCTATGGCGGGATTAACAGAAGCTACGCAACCGGCAACGTCACAGGCGATGCCATCGTGGGCGCGTTGATTGGCAGAAATAACGGCTATTACATTAGCAATAGCTACTGGAACAGCGATACCAACAGCGCTGCCACAGCCAGTGGCGCTGGCGTCAACAGCGGCGCGACCGGGCTGACTACCGCACAGATGTTCGAAGCCAGCAACCTTGAAGGCTTTGATTTTGACGGCGTCTGGGCCAATGCCGACAATCAAACCACCCCCTACCTGCGCGCTCTGGCCGGCAACCGGGTGTTCAATAAAAACGACCTGCCCACCGGCACCATCGACGCCACTAACCGCCCGGCACTCTACACCGTGATCCAGAACGCCGAGCAGCT
Source organism: Pseudomonas neustonica (assembly GCF_003797945.1). Lineage (GTDB taxonomy): Bacteria > Pseudomonadota > Gammaproteobacteria > Pseudomonadales > Pseudomonadaceae > Halopseudomonas > Halopseudomonas neustonica. The sequence goes on along the minus strand of NZ_RKKU01000019.1, from coordinate 6,779 downwards.
GCAGGCGGTGCGCGACAACCTGTCAGCGAACTATCTGCTGGGCAACCACATTGATGCCAGCGCAACCGCCAGCTGGAACGGCGGCGCGGGGTTTGATCCGCTGGGCGTATCGAATAACAGCTTCAGCGGTCAGTTGGACGGCATGGGGTACATCGTCGACGGGCTGACCATTAAGCGTGCGGACCAGCTCGGAGTGGGGCTGTTTGGATATACCACGGCCGACAGCCAGATCCGTAACCTTGGGCTGAGCAACGTCAACATTCAGGGCCAGTCTTTTGTCGGCGCTCTGGTTGGCAAAAGCCTTGGAATCCTTGATGGTGTCTTTGCCACCGGCCGCGTGGGTGGTGACTTTGTGGTTGGCGGCCTGGCTGGCTCAAGCCAGGGCAACATTACTGAAAGCTACGCCGCAACGGATATTGAAGCATTCTCCATCGCCGGTGGTCTGGTCGGCTCCCAAGGCCCGGGCATTTACGACTCAGCAACCCGGACACGTGGCACCAGCAGCGTCGACAACAGCTATGCCACCGGCACCATCAAGGTCACCGTTGATCCCGCATCGGGGTCCGCTGGCGGACTGGTGGGTATGCTGGATGGGGCCATCAGCAACAGTTACAGCACGGTCATTATCAATGACACCGCAGCGGGGCTGGTTGGCAGCGCGACGCAAGGCGTGTTTACCAATGTGTACTACGCCAACACCGACCGCGACGGCAACGCGCTGGATACTGTTGGCCTTGATTTTGGGGGCCGAAGCTGGGCCGAGATGGCCCAACTGGATACCTTCATTACATGGGGCAGCGACATTGACGCCGAGGGCGGCACCGGCGCTATTTGGCGCCTGTATGAAGGTAACGCGACGCCGCTGCTGCGCCGTTTTCTAACCGCCCTGCACGTGGCCGGTGAAAACACCACCACCACTTATGATGGCACCGAGCAGAGCGGCAGCTGGAGCGCCACAGGCGAGTACGATGCTGATCGCGTTTACGGTCAGCCCATCGGTGGCAAAAATGCCGGCAACTACGCCCTCGACATGGGCGGCCTGTACTCCGACCAACAGGGCTACGACCTGATCACCAGCGGTGGCGGCACCCTGACCATCAACAAAGCCCAAGCCACCGTCACCGCCAACAGCGGCACCACCACTTATAACGGCACCGAGCAGAGTGTTGATGGCTTCACTGTCGACGGCTTGGTTAACGGCGAAGATCAAAGCGTACTGACCGGGGTAACCACAAGCGGCGGCAAAGGTACCAATGCTGGTAGCTATGTACTCACGGTCGGTGGTGGCAGCGCCGATAACTACGAGTTGACCTTCGTCGACGGCACCCTGACCATCGAACGCAAGGCTATCACCGGCAGCATCACCGCCGACGGCAAGACCTACGACGGCAGCACCTACGCCAACACCCACGGCACCCTGGACGGTGTCATCAGCGGCGATGATCTGCAGTTCAACACCGCAGGCGCCTTTGCCAACAAGACCGCCGGCGATGGCAAACAGGTCACCGTCAGCGGCTCACTCGGTGGCGGTGACGCCGGCAACTATGTGCTGACTACCAACAGCAGCGCCACGGCCAATATTGACCGCAAGATCATCACCGCCGACGTCCGCGCCCTGGACAAGCTGTTCGACGGCTCTCTGGCCGCGACGCTGGAAGGCGTGCTCAACGGCACCATCAGTGGTGATGACGTCGCGTTACAGCTCAGTGGCCTGTTCGCCAGCCTCACGCCGGACGAGAACCGCGTTCTGGTGGATGCCTCACTGACCGGCGATGACGCAGGCAACTACCAACTGGTCGCCCCGGACTCAGTAACGGCCAACATGCGGGGCTTTGTGCAGAGCGCTGATTACCAGTCCGCTATCGACAGTCAGCCACAAGAGCAGCGCGGACTCAGTGCACCGAAAGACACGGGCTATCAGCTTGACGTCGACGACGATGCACTGCATCTGCCCATGGCAAGTCGCTAAACCTGCCCGACCTCTATGACTTACGGAATAGCGCCGCTGCGCCTCGCAGCGGCCGGTTAAACACCAAAGGGATTTCACATGAGCAGTTCATCCAAACGCCCCAACTTCGCCCCCACTGCTTTGGCCATCGCCATCAGCCTGAGCGCCGCCCACCTGCACGCCGCAGACCTGCCCACCGGCGGCAACATCGTCGGTGGCTCCGGCAGCATCAGCCAGGATGGCAACAGCCTGAACGTGCAGCAGAACAGCGACAAGCTGATCACCAACTGGGACAGCTTCGATATTGGTGCGGGTAATACGGTCAATTTCCACCAGCCGGGCAGCAACTCGGTGGCGCTGAACCGGGTGATTGGTGAAGACGCCTCGGCGATCTACGGCAACCTCAATGCCAACGGCAAGGTCTTTCTGGTCAACCCCAACGGGGTGTTGTTTGGCGAGGGGGCGGCGGTCAACGTGGGTGCGCTGGTGGCCTCAACCCTGAGCCTGTCTGATCAGGACTTTAACGACGGCAATTACCAGTTTCAGGGTGACGGCAACAACGCCGCCGTGATCAACCGCGGCAGCCTCAAGGCCGACAACGGTACCGTTGCCCTGCTCGGTGGCCAGGTCAGTAACCAGGGGATCATTCAGGCCAACCAAGGCAACGTGGCACTGGCTGCAGGCGACAAGGTGAGCCTGGATTTTGCCGGCGATGGCCTGCTCAACGTCACCGTGGATGAAAGCGCCATTGATGCACTGGTCGAGAACCACCAACTGATCCGCGCCAACGGCGGCCAGGTAGTGATGACCGCCAGCGCCACCGATGCCCTGCTGCAAACCGTGGTCAACAACACCGGCATCATCGAAGCACAAACCCTGGACAACCAGAGCGGCACCATCGTACTAAAGGGCGGCTTTAACGGCGGTACCGTCAATGTCGCCGGCACGCTGGATGCCTCTGCCCCGGACAGCGGCGACGGCGGCTTTATCGACACCTCCGGCGCCCACGTAAAGATTGCCGATGGCACACGGGTCACCACCAAAGCCAACAATGGCACCACCGGCGAATGGCTGATCGACCCGACCGATTTTTACGTTACCGACAGCAATGACCCGAAAACCGACAGCGGCATTGGTGCTGCAACCCTTAGCGCCAACCTGGAAGACAACAATGTCACGCTGATTCCCTTCAGCGAGGGGGAAGAGCACGGTGACATGCACGTGAATGGCGAAATCAGCTGGGATGCAGCGACTACTCTCGAGTTGAGATCCTATCGTAATCTGCATATCAACAAAGCCATTACTGCCAGTAATGGCCATCTACGCTTGGATGCAGTAAATCTGGTCACCGCCGATGGAGCGATCGATACCGCCAGTTTTGCACTCTTGAAGGGTACCTGGAAGCAACTCGGGCCCGAACTACCTGACTTTAATACCGGCATCTTTTACACCTCATTAGCATACTCCACCTTTATCCGCGCTCTCGGAGGAAGTGGGGCGTCCAACGACCCCTATCAACTAACCGATATTTATGGTGTGCAGGGTATTGCGTCTCACACCCTACTCCACACGGACTTTGCCTTGGCCAACGATATGGATGCCAGCGGAACCATAAACTGGCATGGAGGGGCCGGCTTTTCCCCGATCGGTGAGCAACACAATAGATTTGGAGGGAGCCTCTCTGGCCAAGGCCATGTCATTCGGGACCTCTATATTTTTCGGCCAACAGCAGTCGCAGTAGGGCTGTTTGGTTACACCGAACGGGGCTCAGGCATCAGTGGCGTTGGGCTGGAAAATGTAAACATTACCGGAAGAACTTATGTAGGGGCTCTTGCAGGATACAGCGCCGCCAATACCTATCAGAGCTATGCGACCGGCACGGTCACGGGTCATGGTGATCGAGTGGGTGGACTGATTGGTAGCACCACATATGCGCCAACCATACGCGATTCCTGGACCGACGTTACCGTCAGCTCCACTGGCAGCGCAGTCGGCGGGCTGGCAGGGGTGGCTGGAGGAAGCGTAATCAGTAATTCCTTCGCATTGGGTGATGTCACCGGACAGAACGAGGTTGGCGGCTTGGTTGGGCGTTCAGGCAACACGCACTACGGAAATTATGCCTCCGGCACGGTTAGAGGCCACCACGAGGTAGGGGGGCTGCTCGGCAGCTTCGCGGGAGGCATGCCCGGTGATTACGAACTCTCCAACTCCTACGCCACAGGTGAAGTCATCGGCTCGGGCAATTCGGTTGGGGGACTGATCGGCTGGAACTCCTTGAAAGTCACTTATGCCTATGCAACAGGCAACGTAACTGGCAACAGTTATGTTGGGGGGCTGATAGGTCAACATCGCGCCCGATACAACAATGACTCCTTAAGTATTAGTAGAGCCTACGCCACCGGTACAGTTCAGGCTAACACCAGCGACGCAGGGGGCTTGGTCGGTTTGAGTGAGGCTGGCATCACCTTGTCATTTTTCAATCAAGACACAACCCCCCAGTTGGCGGGCGTTGGCTCGGGCTCCAGTGAGGGCACGACCGGTCTGACCAGCGCTGAGATGATGGATCTCGACAGCTTCAACAGCTGGGGCACATCGATCGATGCCGAAGGAGGCACCGGCAGCGGATGGCGAATCTATGATGGTTACAGCACCCCGCTGCTACGCAGCTTTCTCACCGCGCTGAGCCTTGACGGGGGCGACACGACGGTAACCTACAACGGTAAGGTTCAGACCGGCAACTGGATCCCGAGCGCTGAATACAACTCGGAGCAGGTACTGGGCAACGACATCGTAGGCAAGCGCAACGCCGGCACCTACGAACTCGACCTTGGTGGGCTCTACTCGACACAACAGGGCTACGACCTCAGCGTCAGCAACGGCACCCTGACCATCAACAAGGCTCAGGCCACTGTCACCGCCAATAGCGATCAGGTCACCTACAACGGTACCGAGCAGAGCGTCAGCGGCTTTACCGTGGGCGGGCTGGTCAATGACGAAGATGCCAGCGTGCTCACCGGCGTGACTACCAGCGGCGGCAAAGGCACCAACGCTGGCAGCTATACGCTGACAGCCAGCGGTACCGACGGCAATTACGAGCTGACCTTTGTCGACGGCACCCTGACCATCAACAAAGCCAAAGCCACCGTCACCGCCAACAGCAACACCACCACCTACAACGGCTCCGAGCAGGGCGTCAGTGGCTTTACCGTCGATGGGTTGGTCAACGATGAGGATGAAAGCGTACTTAGCGGCGTCACTACCAGCGGAGGCAAAGGCACCAACGCCGGTAGCTATGTATTCAAAGTCGGCGGCGGTACCAGCGATAACTACGAGCTGACCTTCGTCGATGGCACCCTGACCATCAATAAAGCCGCAGCTACCGTCACCGCCAACAGCGGTACCACCACTTATAACGGCACCGAGCAGAGCGTCAACGGCTTTACCGTCGACGGGCTGGTTAACAGCGAGGGTGCCGGCGTGCTAAGCGGCGTCACCACCAGCGGCGGTACAGGCACTAACGCCGGTAGCTATATCCTCACCGCCAGCGGTACTGACGGCAATTATGAGCTGACCTTTGTTGACGGCACCCTGACCATCAACAAGGCCGCAGCTACCGTCACCGCTAACAGCGGTACCACCACTTACAACGGTACCGAGCAGAGCGTCAACGGCTTTACCGTCGACGGGCTGGTCAATAACGAAGTTGCCAGCGTGCTTAGCGGCGTCAGCACCAGCGGCGGTAAAGGCACCAACGCTGGCAGCTATACGCTGACTGCCAGCGGCAGCGACGGCAACTACGAGCTGACCTTCGTCGACGGCACACTGACCATCAATAAAGCCGCAGCTACCGTCACCGCCAACAGCGGTACCACCACCTACAACGGCACAGAGCAGAGCGGCAGCGGTTTTACCGCCACAGGCCTGGTAAACGGCGAGACTGAAAGTGTGCTCACCGGCGTCACCACCAGCGGCGGTAAAGGCACTAATGCCGGTAGCTACACGCTGACCGCCAGTGGCAGCGACGGTAACTACGAACTGACCTTCGTCGACGGCACCCTGACTATCGAGCGCAAGGCAATCACCGGCAACATCACAGCCGACAGCAAGAGCTACGACGGCAGCACTTACGCCAATACCCACGGCACGCTCGATGGCATGATCAGCGGCGATGATCTGCAGTTCAACACCACAGGTGCCTTTGCCAACAAGAACGCTGGCGATGGCAAACAGGTGGCCGTAACGGGCTCCCTGACTGGCGACGACGCAGGCAACTACCTGCTGACCAGCACCAACAGCAGCACCACCGCAGACATCGGTCGCAAGGTTGTCACCGTTAACATAGCGGCCAAAAACAAGTTATTCGACGGCACACTCGCGGCAGTTATTGAAGGCATTCTCAACGGTACCATCAGCGGTGACGACGTTGTGCTTAAGCTCGATGGCGCTTTTGTCAGCGCTGAGCCGGGCGAGCACAGTGTCACCGTAAGCGCCTCGCTCGAAGGCAGCGATGCTGGCAACTACCTGCTACAGGCGCCGGAGTCACTAACCGCGATTATTACCCGTGGCGAGTCGTCACCTGTCTACCAATCCGCCATCGTCAGCCAGACGCAGCAGCGACAACTGCTTGCTCCTGCCGACACCGGCTATGCCTTGCAAGTAGACGACGACGCCCTCCATCTGCCCATGGCAAGCCGGTAAGCAGCGCTAGCCCGGATTTCTCATAGGTCCCCAGCAAGTCTCGCAGACTGTGCGGGTTACCGCCATTACCGCTCATTGGCGGCCGTGACTGATCAATAATCGATCAATTCCTGTTGTCCGGACACACGGCCCC
>NZ_RKKU01000018.1 GCF_003797945.1 Pseudomonas neustonica | reverse complement strand
TTGGGATTGATCTCGCTGCTGGATACCCAGCGGCGCCTTCAGTGTCAGTCATGAACCGCCGTATGCGGAACCGCACGTACGGTGGTGTGAGAGGGCGGCGGGAGTAATCCCGCTCCCTACTCGATCCCGGAGAAAAGCATGACCATTAACGTCGATGACGTAAAACTCTTAAAATCGCAGCGCCTGACCGATGAGGACGATGGCGGCGGTCGCGCCACGGGCGAGGCTGTGGTGGATGGTGAGATTAACAACCTGTTACCGGATATCAGCCGGCTTGACCGAACCCTTGGTCGTATCGCGCTGCGCAAAGTATTTGCTGGCGTGCTGACCGAGAATGCCGATCCGTACTTGGGCGCGCACTCCATTGTCACCAAGGCACCCGCTGATCCACGCGTGGCTGTGCTGCTATTCAACAGCAACAGCCAAACTGATGAGCGTGATGATGCGCGCTCGGTTATCGAGGGTTACGTGGTGCCCTCCACCGTGGCGCAGTTTGAGCTGCTGGGCGATCAGTTTGCAGGCCAGCGGGCGATCACAGGTATTCAGCGTCAGGAAGCGCGCGTGCCAGAAGTGGGCGACGTGTTCCAGCTGGTAACTAATGCCAGTAGTCAGTACGTGCGGGTGCAGGCGCTGGAGGCCACTCTGGAGGAGTTCATCTATGACTACGGCAACGGCAACTTTGTAAACTTCACGCGCCGCCGGTTGGCTATCACCATCAGCGCACCTTTGCTGGTCAAGTTCCCTGGTGGGCAAGCGGTGCCTGCAGGTACCACCAGTAAAAACCTGTCGGGTGATGACAAGGCGCGGGTGCTTGCAACACAGGTGGCGGACTCTGCCCGCTACTACGGCATCAGCCCTTTGGCTCAAGCAATCACAGCCGGGGACTTGTCGCTCAACGTGGCGTCGGTGTATTCGCAGCTAGTGCCTAGCGCGGTAAAAGAGAGCGCCCTGGTCAACCAGATCGGCGGCCCGCGTAAGCGCTTCATTGTGCCGGCCAGCCCTGATAGCCGCACCATCACGCTGAGCTTTGCTCAGGTAGTGGCTGGCCAAAGCCGCAGCTTTATCACCCACGGTGCCGCCTTGGGTAGCCTGTCGCTTAGCATCAATGGAGGCATATACGCGGACGAAGGGCAGGGCGAGCTGACCTGGCGCAGCGGCACCAACAGCTTTACCCGCATCACCATTGATTACGAAACCGGCGAGATCAACGCCTATCGGGCCAGCACTTTTACCGGCACCGCAAGCCTGACGTATCAGCCTGCGGCGGCGGTCACTGGCCAGTCAATCACGGGTGAAGTTGAGATCACCCTGGCCAGCCGCGGCTTCGCCTATACCCTTAACCTGGCAGACGCCAAGCCGCGCCCCGGCACCTTGTCGGTCAGCTTTATGGCGCTGGGCAAATGGTATGAGCTGCAGGATCTGGGCAACGGTGAGTTGTCTGGCGAGGGCAGCGGCACGGTGGACTTTGCCACGGGCGCCGTCAGCATCAGCCTCAACGCGCTGCCGGACGTAGACACCAGTTTGATTTACAGCTTTGTAGGTCAAGACGATGTGAACCTGCAAACCCACGTTGGTAGCGGTGATGTACCCATTATCCGCATAGATCATCAGCTGCCCTTTGATGGTGTTAATGCCGGCAGCCTGGTGGCAACGGTAATGCAGGGCGGCGTCAGCCAGACCCTGACCGATAACGGTGATGGCACGCTCAGCGGCGATGCGGGTACCGGCACCATTGCCTATGCTTCTGGCCGCGTCACCCTGGTGCTGAACAGCACGCCAGACCAAGGCAGCGCCATCGAGTTTGACTTTAACCAGGGCGGGGTGGATATAGACACGCCCCTGACTGGCAGCCCGGACACGGGCGGCATTATCACCGGCACTATACCGGGCGCGCCGCTTGAGCCGGGCTCGGTGCAGATCCGCTGGCAATCCAGCCAAGATCAAAAGGTGCCTGCGGGTGAAGGCACTTATGTGGGCACCACGCAGGTGGACTATGAGGCCAACGATGATGGCGCGGGCAATTGGGCTGGCTTCACCGGCAGCATCAATTACAGCACCGGCGTGTTTAGCCTCAAGGTCGAGCAGGAATACGGCTACACCGAGTTTTATACCGCCTACAAGAAAGGCACTTTCACCCGGCCAGCGCCAAGGCCCTACATGGCCGCGATCACTCAGCCACGGCAAGAGATCTTTGGCGGCACGCTGATGGTGCGCGCGCAAGAGGCGGGTGCCACTTACGCGGCTGAGAGCGACAGTGTGGCGGCGCCCGGTCTGCAGTGGGATCTGCTGCCGGCGGTGGGTGATCCGATTGTGCCAGGTAGCTTGCTGCTGCAATGGGGCGGTGAGACCTACGTGGATCGGTCGGGCATTCTGTTTCGCGGGCTGAGTACCACAACCAACGCCGGTACTGCCGTGGGCACCGTGGATTACGCCAGCGGTGTTGCCACGCTCACCAGTTACCCAGCGGGGCAAAGCGGCAATATCGACCGTGTTGCCTGTCTGACTGCCCGCGCAGGCTTCAGCACCACTCGTGCAACCTTTCGCACGCCGGGTGCGCCACTGCGTCCTGCAAGCCTGCAGGTGACAGCGGTGCGGGCTGACACGGCCGCGATTGTGACCGCCACGGCGGATCTCAATGGCGACATCAATGAGGGCATTGTGCGCGGTACCGTCGATAGCCAAACCGGCATTGTGCGGCTGAGTTTCACCACTGACCCTGATGATGATACCGACAGCAGTGATGTGCCGGTGATCGCCAGCCTGCTCAAGTACAACGCGGTGGTGCAAACCAGCTTACCGATGTCGGCCGAGCTGCTGGGGCTGGACCCGGTGCGCCTGCCGGCCGATGGGCGCGTGCCGGTTTTTCGTGATGGTGATGTGTTGGTGGTTCATCACACGGCAGAGCTGGAGGTGACGCCCGTGGCGGGACAGACCGTACTGCTGGACCGTGCCTATCAGGCCGCGATTGAGGTGGTCGATGCCAACGGCGTGTTAATGGCGCCGGACCAATACAGCGTTGACCGCGAGCAAGGATCGCTCACTTGGGGTAATCCGTTGCTGGTTGAGGATGCGGACGGTAACCCGTTGACCAGCCCGCTCTTTATTCAGGATCGCGTAGAGCACATGACGGTCTGCACTGAGGTGCAGATTACCGGCGCTATTGGTATTGGCTCGCCAGTGCCTTGGGATCTTCCCGCCGGCGAAGCCAGGGTAAGCAGTGCGGTGACCTGGGGCGATCTGCAGGCGCGGGTGTATCGCTGGTTTACGCAGCGCAGCTGGAACCAAGGCTCGCCCAATTGGGCGGATACGCCAAGTGGTGACAGCACAACGGCGCAATTCAACCTGCTGAACTGGCCTGTCGTGATCACTAATCAGGGCTCGATCTCTGGTAAGTGGGCAGTGGTATTCACCAGCGGCACGGCGTTCAACGTGGTTGAGCAAAGCCTGGGCGTAATCGCATCAGGCAACACCGCCACAGACTGTGCGCCAATCAATCCGGCGACGGGCTCGCCTTACTTCGTCATCAGTTGGCAGGGCTGGGGTACGGGTTGGGCGGCGGGTAATGCGGTGCGATTTAACACTGACGCCTGCCTGGGGCCAATGTGGGTAGTGCGCACTGTGCTTAGTGGGCAGGGCACGGTTGATGATGATCAATTCAAATTGCAGATCCGGGGAGACGCAGACTAATGGCTAATGCAACGTTGTACACCTCACAAGATCCAGGCGGTCCCGGTGTTTTTGCTAGGGGGCCAGTCCAATCTGCTTTTGATATTTTGGTACCTTGTTTAGTAACTGGATACGGTAATGGTTCTGACGCAAAGCCGGGTCAAGGCTGGACAATTTTTCATGCTGACTTGCCTACAGGTTTTATTCTGAAGGCCCCTGACGGTGTGTTCTATATCTTTATGATGCCGGTCGATACCAGCAAGGCTTATGACTACTACCAAGCTCAGATATGGATGGCTGAGTCTATATCTGAGCCAGTGACTTACCCTCCTGTGGGTACTAATGTTCGTTCAATGAACCATTCCCCGGACTACTCAACTGACTCTGATCGTCACTGGTTCCACTTTGGGAACTCAAATACTTATCCGGCTTATTGGGCAATAGCTGCCCGAGGTTCACAGGTCATTTTTTCTTTTTATACCAAGGCAAACGACTCGGGATACGGCAGCAATATGACCGCTACCAGTAACTATGGGGGGTCAACTTTTTTCGGTAATTTGAAGCTAAGAGAGCCAACAGCGCCAGTCTCAGGCCCTCAGAATTCTGCATTCATTGGGGGCGCTGGAGAGTACCCGGAAAGCCAGATTAGCTCGGCCAGATACTCCTTCAATATATATGGGTGCTACACGTATTTAAGGAACCCCTACACGGGCATCGCAGAGACCGGGTCGCTAGCGTCTCTGGTTGCTAGCCCCCTGCCTGGAGCGACCAATAACAGCTATAGAATCAATCCTGCTGATCCCGTTCTCAGTGACATTGTGCTAACTCAAGTTCAAGCATGGCTTTCAGGGACTGGCGCGGTGGGTTGGATACCCGGATTGTTTTATATGGGGTACACATCGCACTACGCTACGGCGGCTCTTATGGTAAGGCTGGGCAAGTCGGGCAGCTACTCAGAGCTTAGAAATCCAGTGTCTTTGGCGGGGGAGGAGTTCTACATATTTCCTAACTCTTTCGGGCACTGGACCGTCAGTCTTGATGAGAAGTACTGGCAATGAACATCTATTTTGCTCCAGTGGCGGAACTAGGGCGTGAGTTTCGTGCCAAGCTCACGGCAAGATTGCTCAGGAGGGATACGCCGGCCAGGTATGCGCAAGTGCCTTGGCCCAAACTGCCAAGGGTGCCTGTAAGTATTCAGGTCAATAGGGAAGGGGAGCCGTCAACTGACTACCTGGTGACAATGACCTCTGATGAAACCCTGACCATGCTTGCTTTGTTCACAAAGTATGGCCCCAAGACTCAGTGGTTTGATAGGGCGAAGATATACCAGACGGTCATTGCTCAAGCCTATGAGTATTCAGAGCCTCGGATGGGTATCACCCGCTGGCCAACGATTCAGCAGGGCGCGGACTCCTTTCTTTTTAACGTCATAGAGTCGGACGGTGGAAACCAAGTCTCCACCGTGCCTGCGTTGGTGGATGTGGCGGCATCGGTGGATGCGGTGCCGTCCGTTCGCAAGGTGGTTATCGTTGAGCTGATGGATGATGGCCAGTGGCGCGTTGCTGGTTACGGTGACTCTGACAAGGACGCTCTAGCAACACTGGATCTGCAGGTGACTACAACGGGTACGCACTTTGCGCTTGGGCTCGATGATTTTGGCTCTGTTTTTGTTCCGCGCCTGGATGTGTCTGTGGGGGATAGGGTTCGCCCCACACGCTTTAGAGGTTGGGTCTATACCGTCACTGAGTCGGGCGCATTACCGGAGGTTGAGCCAGTTTGGTGGCCCGTTGAAGGTGATAACTCGCCCCGCTTGTGTGGTACTGCGCGCCTGCAGGCGGTGCGCTATTACCGCCCCTTGGCGCATGGCCCGATAACTGTCGAGATGACCTGATGCTAACAACTGATATCCGTGCCGGCTGGAGCCGCGCGCGGCGTACCAGTGCGCGCGTAATTCACTCGCCCTGGTCTGGTATGCGCGCTGCTCAAGCGGCAGTTGCAAGTGGCTGGGAGTCAGCCGAGCAGGTGAGCCGTGAGGCAGCTTTGGGCTGGTCTGCGCTCGATGCCAAGGATGACAACAAGCAGCTTGCTTGGAGCGAGAGTGACAACCGTGACCACAGCGCGGCTAGTCCCTATGGGGCTGTGCCGGTGAAAGATGCAGGGCTGCGCGGTGCGTGGGATATGAGCATTGAGCGCACCGACCTGCGCATCATGCTGACGTACAACCCGAAGCCGGCGCGCAAAGACGCTGATACGTCTCCGCGCTATCAACGCAGTGATGAACATGGTCCTCGCTACGATGCCGCGCTGGAGCGTGAACGCAGCTTGTATGTGCCTGGCACTGGCCTGCTGGCGTTTAGCTTTGGCGGTCAGCGTTATGCACCCAGCACCGCGCCAAATGTGTTTTTTGATTTTCGCTATGAGCCGGCAGCGCGAGTGATTCAGCCGGTAGACAGCGGCACGACAATCAGCATCAACAAGGCGCGTAGCGTCAATCGGTTCTTGCATCTGTTGTGGGGTAGAGCGCGAGCGCTCGATCCGGTACCGACCGGCATTGAATACCCCGACTATCAAGGCCCTATCACGGTTATCGTGCCGCCCCCTGCAGAGCCCGACATTCTGGAGACCTACATGATTGCAAACAGCGTGAGCGTTGTTGTGCTGCCTGACCGCGTGCCGCTGGATATGACTGGTATCCGTATTGGCCGCGATATTGATTCATTCGCCTGGACACTATCGGCCCAGCTGTTTGGGCGCACATCGCTCAACCAGGTGCGGCCAGACGCTGCAGGCCCTAAGCAAGTGGAAGTGACCATCAATGGTCACGTGTGGGTGTTTCTGATCGAGCGCTACAGCGGCACCGGCAAGTTGGCAGATGAGCGCTACACCCTCACCGGCGCAAGCCGCACGCAGCTGCTGGCCGCCCCTTACGCACCGGCGCGTAGCCAAGTGAACACGGCTGCGATCAATGCAGAGCTGGCCGCCAGCAATGAGCTGATCAATACCGGCTTTACGCTTGAGTGGGATACCTGGCAGCTTGGCCCACCGGACTGGACGATGCCGGCGGGTGCTTTTAGCTATCAGGCCCAAACGCCAATGCAGGTGATTGCGGCCTTGGCAGAGACGGCGGGTGGTGTGGTCAGCCCTGCACTGGCTGATGACGTTCTAACCATTCTGCCGCGCTATCGCGCTCCGGTCTGGCAGTGGTCCAGCGCAATCATGGATCGCATTATCCCGGCGGCCATCGTCAGCGATTGGGGCAGCGAATGGCAGCCGCTGCCGGAGTGGAATAGCTGCTATGTGAGCGGCACCAATTACGGTGTTTCGGTCGATGTGCGCCGCGCCGGTACCGCCGGGGATAACCCAGCGCCGGACGTATTCACAGACTGGATGACCGGCACAGATCCGGCGCGCAGCAGGGGTACTGCCGAGCTGTGCAAAGGGGGCGATCAGGAGGTGGTCACCCTAGACTTGCCGCTCTTCCTGGAAGCCACCGCACCTGGCTTGGTGACGCCTGCGCAGCTGTGCGAAGTGCGCGACGTTGACGAAACCTGGCGCGGCCTGTGCCTGAGCACAGAGATCACCGCTGAAGGCGTTGGTGCAAGCCGGGTTAAGCAAACGCTGCGATTAGAGCGGCATCACAGAGAGGGCGCCTGATGGCAACGGTAAACCCCTGGAAGCGCTTCATCGGCCTGCTGCCCGGCGGTGAACGCACCGTTGGTACCGTCGCAGGCATTAACACCAGCGCCGGTACAACAACCCTCACTCTGCGCAATGGCGTGGCCGTTATGGTGCAAGGCACCAGTGTAGGGGTGGGGCAAAAGGCGTTTGTCGTGGACGGCAAAATAACCGGCCAAGCGCCGAACTTGCCGCAGTATGACGTAGAGGTGTGAGTAGTAAGTGGAAGCGGGAAAGAATGACAGCCCTACGGTCAATCGTCCCCGCTTATTACTTGGGTTGGCTTATGCCGCCTCGGCAACCTTTCGTCCAGTTACTGTCAGCGCTAACTGAGGATGATCCGTCACGTTGCCGCTCAGCTTCAGCTGGCCGTTCGCAATGGTTCCCTTAAATTCCACCTTGTAGTTGGTAATGCCCACCACTGAGCGATTACCTGCTTTCCATTGCTCTACAGAAATACTCGCAGTTACACCCGCATCTGTTCCGGTGAGAGTTCCGCGATAAAGAAAGTGGGCATCACCTCCGTTTACAGACCCATCTTTGATGACGATAAGGCCGCTACCAAAATCTTGTGTAGAGGCGCGGAAATTGACTTCGTAAATTCCATTGTCCATGGGCTTCCCTGATCTTTGAGTGTTGATCCTCGACACTAGCAGAAACGTGCTTTGTGACAAGCCATTTATCGCAGCCCGCTCATCCGGGCTTTTTCACTTCTGGAGAAAACAATGTCCTTAACCATTGTCCGCGCCGAGGCTATCGCTCCGGCGTTTACGCTGCTGCCTGCGAAAATGAGTAGCCCCGAGGCAGAAGTCATGTTGCTGGCCATCGGGCTGCAGGAGTCTCGCTTTACCTATCGCCGCCAGATCCGTGGGCCAGCGCGTGGTTTTTGGCAATTTGAGCAAGGCACGCAATCCAGCCGCGGCGGTGTATGGGGTGTTTTCCTGCATCACGCCAGCCGCGTCCATCTCCGGCGGCTGTGTGATGCGCGCGGAGTTGCGTTCGACCCTTTCGCGATCTACGCCAGGCTGGAGCATGACGACGTGCTGGCAGCAGGAGCAGCCAGGTTGATGCTTTGGACGGATCCGCACCCGTTGCCCGCGATTGGTGAGATGCAACAGGCGTGGGATTGCTACAGCGGGATCTGGCGGCCGGGCAAGCCGCATCCGGAGACGTGGCCAGCGCTTTACGCGCATGCGCTGGAGGTGCTGAGTGCTGACTAAATACAAGTTGGTTGGGCAAATCCTCGGAGTACTCGTCCTTGTCGCTGCGCTGATTGGTGGCGGCTTCGCTGCCGGTTGGCAATGGCAAGCGGCCAAGGGGGCAGCAGCACTTGCGACCGCTGATAGCCTTCACGCTCATGCCCTAGGCGAGATTACCCGCGCTGCTGCCGGCCAGTTGCAACGCCAACAACAGCGCGCTAATGAGCTGCAGCAGCAGCTCAGCGAGCTGGATAACAAACACTACGCGGAGATGACCGATGTACAACAAGACAATAACCAGCTTGCTGTTGAGCTTGCTGCTGCTGAGCAGCGGTTGTCAGTCCGTATCACCAACCCTGCAGCCGGTGCCGGTGGAGTGCCCAGCAGTGGCGCTGCCACCGGCGTGGACAATGGAGCCGGAGCCAGAGCAGACATACACCCAGCAATTGCGGCAAGCCTTGTCAGAGTGACGTCGCGGGCCGATGAGTGCCGCTCGCGGCTCACTGCGCTGCAGAATTGGGCGCGGTTGGTATCAACAAACTGAGGGATGAAGTAACACGGCCAGGACGGCCAAAGGAGGAGGGCGGTGCAGGTGATAATCCGCGTACATTGCGTTTTAGGATGCGCTCAATACGCGGTGTGCAGAGGGTGTAACGCGTACAAATTGTTTATTTAAGCTACTGATGCATAAGCTTTATAGGGTTGACTTGTAATCAGTAGGTCCCGAGTTCGACTCTTGGTGCCGGCACCATAGTTTTAATGCAAAAGGCTCATCTTCGGATGGGCCTTTTGCGTTTCTGCGCTTTGTCTATCGTTCCAAGTCCTGCTAATTCTCCTGCCGAAATTGCACTGGGTCACATCCCGCCTGCTGCACCGTTGCCTTTGAGTTTTTGTGTTCATAGCATCCAAGGTTCACAGGAGTGATAACAGCCAAAGGAGCTTGGCATGTCAGGCAAACCCGCCGCCCGTTTGGGCGATCCCACACAGTGTCCGCAGAGCGGGCACGGCAGTAATAACATCGCTACCGGCTCAGCCGATGTGCTATTCGATGGCCAGCCTGCGGCACGCCTGGGTGACAGCACCGCCTGTGGCAGCGCCTTAGTCGGGCAGGTCATCCCTAATGTGTTAATAAACGGTCGACCTGCCGCTGTGCTGGGTAGCACCGGTAGTCATGGTGATGTGGTTATCGGCGGTTCAGGAACTGTGATTATTGGTGGCGCTGTACAGGGTGACTCTGGTGGCGATTCCAATAGTGGCCGTTACTTTGTGCCGGGCTCTGCCGAGCCTACGCAGGCGCTGCGGCAAAGCACTTTTGATGACGGCGTTCCTTTCTCGGTCGAGGACGAAGAGGAAGAAGACGAGCAAGAGCTGCCGCTGCAACAGCGCATCACGCTGCGGGTGGGTATGTTTTTCGATGGCACCCTTAACAATATGAATAATGCTGCGTTTACGGCGCAGTGTAGGCAGGAGGATCTGAATCAGTTTGGCCAACCGACCTTGGAAGCTATCCGTAAGTTTTGTGAGGCGGAAGGCTATTCAGACTTCACCGAAGATGGGCGTTTTGAGTCTAGGCCAGATAACAGCTTTGGCAACGAAGCGAGCAATGTCGCTTTGCTGTATGACTTGTATATGGATCAGGCGGATATGCAGATAAATCCTGATGCTCAAGAGGCAAGTATTAAAGTTTACATCGACGGAATTGGAACCTTGAGCGGCGGGGATGATTCCCTTGCTGGATATGCCTTTGGGCAAGGTGAAACGGGTGTTTTAGCAAGAGTGAAACAAAGTCCTGAGGTTTTTATTAAGAAGTTGCGAGAGTTGTTGGATCACAACCCTGATGTTCTGATTGAAAAAGTTCAATTCGATATTTTTGGTTTTAGTCGTGGCGCAGCTGCGGCTAGGCACTTCGCGAATGAGGTGTTGTCGGCAGATGGCGGCGTTATGTCTCGCCATATTAGTAGCTCGCTCCCAACGTTTGTTGCTGACTTTAAATGGTCGTCCCACTCCAGCATCAACTTTATTGGCTTATTCGATACCGTGGCTGCGATTGGCGACCCTGCGCGCGGCCATATGAGTGTTGGTGACGCCAAAAACCCCGGAGTTAATTTGTATCTTGCCCGCGCTTGCGCCAAGCAAGTAGTGCACCTTACCGCCGCTGATGAGTGTCGGCATAACTTCAGCTTGAATCGGGTTAACACGAAGTATCACGAAGAACTGGTTTTGCCTGGCGTGCACTCCAATTTAGGTGGCGGGTACCCTAGTGTCATGCGGGAGAGGGTATTGCTAGGTAGGCCGAAATTGGTGCGCGGGAGTTACTACTCATTAACCGGTCTTGATAGGGCGCGCCTACAAGCCTCAATTGCGTGGCAGCAACGTGAAGCAGCGGAGGCAGCGTTTCGAGCTAAAGGTCTGCCGGGTAATGGGCGCTTCATTAAGCAAGAACTTAAACTGCTGCCGAGTAACCACAGAACGACAGGACAAGGCTCCGAGGGGGATGTCTTGCTGATGTTAAGTATGGATCGACTGGTGCGGGGCGAGCTATCGAGGGTCTCGCTGCGCGTAATGCACACCAAAGCCGTTGATGGAGGTGTACCGTTCGACACTCTCAACGAGCACGATAGGCGTTTCTCTATCCCCAATGATCTGCAGCCAATTGCTTCCAAAGTCATTTCGGCGGCAATGGCTGGCCAAAATGCAGTTTTGAGCGACAGCGAAAGGCACTATCTACATGGCCGCTATATACATGCTTCCGCTAACTGGAATGCCCGGTGGGGCTTTTTACCGAACAAGCCGCGCACTGATAACCAGCGAGCAATTTATGAGGATCAACAATGAAGAGGCTGTCTGCCATGGGTAAAACACTGATTGCGCTCACACTGCTGATTGCACTGACCGCGTGCGCTGGTGCGACTCCGTCGCAGCGTCCGTCTGACCCTGAGCTGCCTTACCGAACTTGGGAGATTGGGCTCTTGGCTCCAAACTACATGGAGGTCTGGGTGGAAAGCGTGGATGTAGTGGATCAACGCGGCTTTGCCTATGAGCGCGTGCATGGAGGCACATCATCTATTCAAAATCCGCCAGGAAATAAAGGAAATCCTGTTGGTTGGCCAAGTCGCCCGGGAGTTGGAGCAACTCGGCCAATGACAGGAATCGATTTGCCTCAGCACATTTTTGTGCGTTGGCAGTCTTTAGTCGAGCCGCAAATCTATAACGTGCGTGTTGATATCCCTGAGTGGGTTCGAGAAGAGATGGTCACGGGGCATACTGCCTATTGCCGCTTCGATGACAAGAATATAACGGGTTATCGCTACGCGGTTACTTTGGGTTTGGCGCCAGGGGGTATAGCCAAGGCATGGTTGACAGGCGCATGCCTTGAGCCAATAGAAATAGGGCGCTTTCAGGGAGTCGTCGAGCCCAAAGGCCCTTATGGCGGCACCTCGGGAGGTGAGTACTACCGTCCGCCAAGCGAGCACGCCCAGCACTACCTCGACACCCACGAAATCCCCTTCGAGAGTTGGTGAAGGAGACCGGCTGGCGCTATAAAGCGCCGGGTCGGAATGAGCGTTAATCCCGCTTTATTGGTGCGGCTGCCGCTATGGGTTTGTTTGTACTGGCTTCGTCTATACGCACAAAATCCACCACGCGATCCAGAGCCTGGTCGGATGCTTTTAGCAGTCCGGTATGCGCCTGAAATACATGCCAGAGTCCTTTGTAGCGCTCCAGTCGCACTTGCACGCCTTCGGCTCGTGCCGCATCGGCCAAACGCAGACTGTCATTTAACAGCAGTTCGTCTTCGCCTACTTGCAACAATAGCCTTGGTAGCCCTCTGAGCTTGCCGTACAAAGGGGAGACGGCAGGGTCGGCTCTGTCTTGTCCAGGTTGGCAGTAGGCATCACGGGCGAGATCCATCCAGGCTGGGTGGATCAGTGGGTCGCCGGCAGCGGGGTTGTGCATCTGCTCACCGGTAAAGTCGGTAACCGGTGAAAAGCACACCAATGACTCGGGCATGGGCAGGCCCAGTTGCTGCAGCCGCTGGGCGGTGACCAGTACCAGATTACCGCCGGCGGAATCACCGGCGATCGTGATTTGCTCGGGGCGATAGCCTCGGGTCAGCAAGGCCTGATAGGCAGCGACGCAATCATCGCGCGCGGCGGGGTTGGGATAGGTCGGTGCCAGCCGGTAATCCAGTGCGCAAAGATCCCATTTCCCGCGGCTGACCATGGCTGAGCACAGGCTTCGGTGAGTCGCGGGTGATCCCAGTATGAAGGCACCGCCATGCAGATACAGCATTACGCGCCCATCGCTACCTTCGGCCGGGCGATGCCATTCGCACGGACGTTCGGCGATCAGACCGCGGCGCCGGCTCACGCCACGCGCCAGTGGCATGGCGCAGGTCAAGGCCGATAGCACCAGACGCTGTAGCGCAAGCGGCACTGGTGGGCGAATCAAACCGCGAAAGAAAATACGTAGCACGGCGCGCAGAGAGGCGCGCAAGCGCGGCTGTGCTTCTGGTGTGAATTCCTGATCAACGTACGCAGTCATAGTCGCTCAGCCTTGGTTTGCGGGTGAGGTGGCGATAGGCAAAGGTGAAACCGGGCCAGTTCACCGTTT
This sequence comes from Pseudomonas neustonica, assembly GCF_003797945.1. Taxonomy (GTDB): domain Bacteria; phylum Pseudomonadota; class Gammaproteobacteria; order Pseudomonadales; family Pseudomonadaceae; genus Halopseudomonas; species Halopseudomonas neustonica. The sequence goes on along the minus strand of NZ_RKKU01000018.1, from coordinate 74,136 downwards.
GCTTGCCCTCGGCGGTGAGGTACCAGCTGCTGCAACCTTGTGCCCAAACGGTGCGCTTGGCTGAGTGCTGAATGCGCTGATTGTAGTTCGACTGTGCTTCAGTTCTGACGTTGAGATAGCGCAGCCGACGGCGTTTTAGCGTTTGCAGGCACTGGGATATATAGCGGAATTGGCTTTCCAGCATATAGATGATCGAGTTATGCCCGAGGTTGGTGTTGGGGCCATAGAGCATGAACAGGTTGGGAAAGCCGCTGATACAGATGCCTTTGTAGGCCTCGGCGCCGCTTTGCCAGGTTTGGTTCAGATCCTGTCCGTGCAGGCCGGTAATCTGCATCGGTGAAAGAAACTCGGTGGCGGCAAAACCGGTCCCGTAGATCAATACGTCGGCCTGGTGAGTTTGGCCATCGCGGGTCTGCACGCCATCCGCCACGACTCTCTCAATGGCATCGGTTACCAGCGTCACCTTGTCATCCGCCATAGCGGGGTAGTAGTTATTACTGATGAGTACGCGTTTGCAGCCCATGGGGTAATCAGGCGTAAGTGCCGACCGTTTGTGCGGGTCTTTGATGTGTTTGTGCATGTGCTTGAGGGCCGATTTTTCCTCCCGTTTCGCCAGTGCCGGGAAGTAGACAAACGCCAGAGCACGGACTTCGTGGGTGCAGTACTGCCAGACGCGGTCGAGCTGATGCAGCCAGGCAAAGCGTGAGAGGCGAGCGCGCTTCTTATCGTCATATTGTCGATCGTCTTTGGGCAGGACATAGGGCGCGCTGCGCTGAAACAGTAACATGCTGGCGACCAGTGGCACTATTTGCGGCACAAATTGAATCGCGGATGCCCCCGTTCCGATGACCGCTACGCGTTTGCCGCTTAGATCTACGTCATGCTGCCAGCGCGCGGAATGGAAAGCGGGCCCGGCAAAGTATTCAAGCCCGTCGAGCTCGGGCATCACTGGCCGATTCAGTTGGCCGCAAGCAGTGATCAGGGCACGGCAGCGCAGTTCTTCGCCGTCGATACTGGTCAGGCACCAGAGCCCTTGGCCCTCATCGAAGCGGGCACTTTTTATCTCGCAACCCAGGCGCAGCCTTGAGCGCAGGCCGTATTTGCTGACGCAGTGTTTTATATAAGCGTGAATATCCGGCTGGCGTGCGTACTTGTGGGGCCAGTCGGTGCGAGGCTCGAACGAATAGGAGTAGAGGTGCGATGGCACGTCGCAGCCGGAGCCGGGGTAGTCGTTATCGCGCCATGTGCCGCCAACGTCGTTGGCTTTTTCGATGATCAGAAAGTCGCTGATGCCTGCCTGGTCCAGCTGTATCGCCATACCAATGCCGCCGAAGCCGCTGCCAATAATGATGGCGCTGAGTACGGTGTTGGAGTGATTTTTCTTATACATTGTTTTCTCCTGTTGCTGCCGCCCATCTTAGCGCTTGTATGGCGTTGCGTTTATGGCATAGTCGGTCATAAAACTGTGAATTTCGGACAGGCTTCCATCATGCAAACACTTTCTTGGCCAGCGCATAGCCGTATTACCAGCGTGCAACTTTTGGCTCAGTTCGGCACCGATAATGGCCTATCGCTGGATCAGTGTCTGCAAGGCACTGGGTTGAGTGTTTTAGCGTTGGCCAATCCTCAGCAGGAAGCAAATGCCAGTCAGGAGTTACAGCTCATCGCGAACCTGCTGGAGGGTTTATCAGATCAGCCAGCGTTGGGCCTCGCTGCCGGGCAGCGTTATCGTTTGTCGCACTACGGAATTTGGGGATACGCCTTGCTCAGCAGCGGCAGCCTTCGCGAGGCGCTGGATCTGGGGCTGCGCTATCTTGACCTCACTTTTGCCTTCAGCCGGATAGAGTTGCATGTCGAGGCTGATCGCGCTTTTCTGCAGCTTGATGCTCAAGTGCTGCCAAAGGCGTTACACGACTTTGTGCTATTGCGTGATTGCGCCGCCATTGCCTTGATTCAGCGCGAGCTCACCGGGCAGGAATCGCCCTTTGCTGCGGTAGAGCTGTGTTTGCCGATACCTGAAGCGCAAGAGCGAGTGCTTTATTGTGAGGCGCTGGGTTGTGAGCCGCGTTTCGCTCGACCGCATAACCGGATTGAACTCGACCAGCGACTGCTCGACTTGCCATTAGCGGGTGCTAACGCGGCAACGGCGCAGCTGTGTGAGGCGCAGTGCCGACAACTGCTGCAGAGCTACCGGTCGCGTGGCGGCTTGGCAGCGCAAGTCCGTGAGCTTCTGCTCAGCCGGCCCGGACGGGTGCTGGATATGCCGCAATTAGCTGCACGTCTGAACATTGGCGAGCGCACCTTGCGGCGACGGCTGGCGGCAGAGCAAGTCAGCTTCCGTCAGTTGCTGGATGAAAGTCGGCAGGCGCTGGCCGAAGAACTGCTGGCCGTTGAAGGAATGCCCTTGGAAGCCATAGCCCAGCGACTGGGCTATGGTGAGTTATCCAACTTCATACATGCGTTCAAGCGATGGAAGGGCATGCCCCCGCGCCGATACCGTCAACAGCGCAGTGTCGGTTGACGGTTTTGCCTCAGCGCTGTCATCAGTGCAGCTAATGGTTACCCATTCCGCCGACCAAAGGCGGCTCACCCAGAGCGCTGCTAAGAGTATCTTTGTTGATTACTGTGTTCTGTTCCTATCCAACATTAAGGAGAGTACCTGTGGCCGATCTTGATGCCTTCCGCCAGCAAACCCGTGCCTGGCTGGATGAAAACTGCCCACTGAGTATGCGTAAGCCGATGACCAAGGAAAGTGACCAGTGCTGGGGTGGTCGCAACTTCACGTTTGCCAGTGAAGACCAGAAGCTCTGGTTGGACCGCATGGCTGCCAAGGGCTGGACCGCGCCAGACTGGCCGACCGAGTATGGCGGTGGCGGTCTTTCGCAGGAAGAGCACAAGGTGCTGCGCGAGGAGCTGGCGCGGATCAGCGCGCGTCCTGCGCTGTCGAGCTTTGGGGTGTGGATGATTGGCCCGGCCATTCTCAAGTTTGGCTCTGAGGAGCTTAAGCGTCAGCATTTACCGCCAATCGTTCGCGGCGAGATTCGTTGGTGTCAGGGTTACAGCGAGCCGGGCGCCGGCTCCGATCTTGCCGGCCTGCAGAGCCGTGCGGTTGATGAGGGTGATCATTTTATTGTTAATGGCCAGAAGGTCTGGACTTCCTACGCTGATAAGGCTGATTGGATGTTCTGTCTGGTGCGTACCAACCCGGATGCCAAGAAGCAACTGGGCATCAGCCTGGTGCTGTTTGATATGACCACACCAGGCGTCAGCACCAAACCCATCAAGTTGATCTCCGGTAGCTCTCCTTTCTGCGAGACCTTCCTGGACAACGTGCGAGTTGAAAAGAGTCAGGTGGTGGGTGAGATCAACGCAGGTTGGACGATCGCTAAATACCTGCTGACCCATGAGCGCGAGATGATCGGCGGGATGGGCCGCACGGCCTCAGGACAGAAGACACTGGCGCAGATTGCGGTGGAGTGTATTGGCCTGGATGGCGGCAAGCTGGCGGACGATATGCTGCGCGGTGAAATCGCGCATTGGGATCTGGATGCCAAAGCCTTTGAGTTGACCGCCGAACGAGTGGTTGATGAAGCCAAGGCGGGGCAGGGCGTAGGTGCCGCATCGGCCATGCTCAAGTACTACGGCACTGAGCTGAACAAGCGTCGGCAGGAGCTCCTGGTGGCGCTGCATGGTAGCGACGGACTCGTCTGGGAAGGAGAGGCACACCGCGAGGGTGCGATTGCGCGTAACTGGCTGCGCTCCAAGGGCAACTCGATTGAGGGTGGCACGAGCGAGGTTCAGCTTAACGTCATCTCCCGCAACATTCTTGGGCTCCAGTAACCGGTTAGAGGATTACGTCATGTCAGCATTGGTATTGAACGAAGAACAACAGATGCTCAAGGATGCGGCCAAGCGCTTTATGTATGAAAGTGCGCCGGTCAGTCAGTTGCGCGCCTTGCGTGATAGTGAGGACGCAACCGGTTTCTCCCGTGAGTTGTGGCAGGGTATGGTTGAGATGGGCTTTGTCGGCACGCTTATTCCCGAGGCGCTGGGCGGCTCGCAGTTTGGCTACCTCGGTATGGGTCAGGTGTCTGAGCAGGCGGGTCGCAATCTCAGCGCTTCGCCCTTGCTTTCGACTGCTGTGGGCGGGGTTGCTGCACTGCTATTGGCGGGCTCCAACGATCAACAGCACGCGCTGCTACCCAAGGTGGCTGCCGGTGAGTTGTTACTCTCGCTGGCTGTGGATGAGACGCCTCGGCACAACCCCTCGCAGGTCAGTACCCGGTTGGAGTCCAAGGGCGATGGTTTTGTCCTCAATGGTCGCAAGCAGTTTGTGATCGATGGCCATGTTGCCGACAAACTGATCGTCTCCGCGCGCAGTAGTGGTGCCGATAGCGAGCGCGACGGCATCAGCCTGTTGCTGGTCGATCGCACGGCTGCCGGCGTTAAAGTCGAGCGTGTCAGCATGGCTGACAGTCGCAATGCGGCGCTGGTTACCTTTACCGATGTGGCGGTAGCAGCGAGCGATCTGCTCGGCGAGGCTGGTAAAGGTTTCGACGCGCTGGAGTTGACACTGGATGTGGTCAATGGGCAGTTGGCCGCCGAGTTGCTGGGCCTCTCGTTGGAAGCCTTTGAGCGTACTGTGGCCTACCTGCAGGAACGTAAGCAGTTTGGTGTAACGCTAAGCTCTTTCCAGGGGCTACAGCACCGTTGCGCGCATTTGTTCAGCGAGCTGGAGCTGATCAAATCGGTTGTACTGAAAGCGCTGATGGCGCTGGATGAGGGCGATGAAGATGCGTCCATGCTGGTGAGTCTGGCCAAGGCCAAGGCATCCGAAGTGGCTGAGCTGGCGACTAACGAGGCGGTGCAAATGCACGGCGGCATGGGCATGACCGATGAGTTTGATATCGGCCTGTTCATGAAGCGCGCGCGTTGCGTGCAAGCCCTGTTTGGTGACTTTCGCTATCACGCCAACCGTTTCGCCCTGCTGCGAGGTTATTGAGCGAAATACAGCATAGGCTCTTGCCTCGGCGCCAGACCAGCTATGCTGGTGCCTTGGTAAAACCTGAGGAACCCCGCATTGATCATTTGGTGCGGGGTTCTTTAATATTGGTCTGACCATTTTTGTCTTTTGGGTGCTGCTGCTCTGGTTGGGCATCCTACCGTTTACCAATTACTACGAAGGCAGGGCTAGGCACCCCGCGCTTGACTGGTTAACCTTGCTAGCACTTTGGCTTGAAGGACCCGACCATGCTGTTACGCGGAATGACCTGGCTGATCTTTTTTCAGCTGCTGGGGACAGGACTCAATGTCCTGCTGTTGCCTATTTTGCCGGGGCCTATCATCGGTATGGTACTGATGGTGGCTTATCTTTGCCTGCGCGGAGAGGTGAGTGAGTCTATTAGCCTGGCGGCCGGCGGCTTGTTGAAATATCTGCCTCTGATTCTGGTACCGCCAGCCGTCGGGATCATGGCCTATGGCGCCGAGATCGCGGCGGACGCGACCGCAATCCTGCTCACCCTGGCCATTTCGCTGGCGATCAGCTTGCCGTTTTGTGGTTGGTTGATGCAACGCATGATCCTGCGGCAGCAGGGCAGGGATGATTCGTGATGGGTAGCCTGCAAGAGGCCTGGGCGGCCATTCTCAGTCATCCTCTGTTCTGGGTCGGCATGACGCTGGCGGCCTACCAGTTCGGGCTGGCATTGTATGAAAGGACCAAGCTGGCAGTATTCCACCCGGTGCTGGTTTCCACGCCGGTGCTGGTGCTGCTGATTTGGCTGGCGGGCGAGGATTACGCACATTATCGGGACGCTGTCTCACCGTTGCTGGTGCTTCTGGGGCCTGCGACTGTCGCTCTGGCTATACCGTTGTACCTCAACCTGCGCCGGATTCGCAGTTTCTTCTGGCCCGTGGTGGTGTGTCTGCTGGTGGGCGGTGCCTTTGCTACTCTGATGGCGATTTTGCTGGCCTGGTTGCTGGGCGCTGAGCCCATGATCATGATGACCTTGGCACCCAAGTCTGTAACCTCGCCCATTGCCATGTTGGTTGCGGAGCAAATTGGTGGCGTTGCCGCCCTGGCAGCGGTCTTTGTGATGTTTACCGGTGTGCTGGGTGCGATCTTCGGCCCTTGGTTGTTGCGTATTTGTGGCGTTGATCATCCTGCCGCCTGGGGTATGGCGATGGGGATGACTGCTCACGCGGTAGGTACCTCGCGTGCCTTGGAAGAAGGTGAGGAGGCTGGCGCCTTCGCGGCCTTGTCGATGAGCCTGATGGGGATGGCGACCGCGCTGTTATTACCGCTCGCCGTCTCGTTATGGACTATGCTTTGAGTCAGATACGTTTTGGCCAGCTCTGTTGGGTAAGTGATCGCTCCCGATCCTGATTGCGTCTGATACACATCAGGCGCTTGCCTGCGGCAATTGGTCCGTTCCTTTATTGATCTATGTCAAGCAAACTGCAATCTGGAACATTCCAGTCTGTTGCGGAGTCACAGCCAGAGTCCCTGTCGCTTGCCACACTCTGTTAAACGGATAACCGGCGTCATAATTCCCAGAAGGAGCAGTACGCATGGAATTGGATCCTCTCCTGTTGTCACGCATGCAGTTTGCGTTCGTCGTGTCCTTTCACGCCATCTTTCCGGTGTTCAGTATTGGTCTCGCGACCTTCATCGCCTTCTTGGAAATGCTTTCATTCAAGACCGGTAACCCGGTTTGGGAGCGCTTGTCCAAGTTCTGGGTGCAGGTGTTTGCGGTGGTATTCGGCATGGGCGTGGTGTCGGGTATCGTCATGTCCTTCCAGTTCGGTACCAATTGGAGTAACTACTCCTACGCTGCGGCCAACTTTCTCGGGCCGATGCTCAGTTATGAAGTAATTACTGCCTTCTTCCTGGAAGCCGCCTTTCTCGGCGTATTGCTGTTTGGTCGTAACCGGGTACCCAAGGGCCTGCATTTATTTGCCGCCTGCATGGTGGCGCTGGGCACCATGATCTCAACCTTCTGGATTCTTTCCGCCAACAGCTGGATGCATACGCCAGCTGGCGTAGAGCTGCGTGATGGTGTGTTTTTCGTGACCTCCTGGAGTGAGGCGATCTTTAACCCATCCTTTCCCTATCGTTTGGCGCACATGGTGCTTGCCTCGTTCCTGACGGGTTCCTTTGTGGTCTCGGGGGTGAGTGCCTGGTATCTGCTGCGTGGCCGCGAGGTAGAGGTGAATCGCAAGGCGCTATCCATGTGCCTGTGGCTGATCCTGATCCTGGCACCTACGCAGGCGGTGGTCGGTGACTTTCATGGTCTTAATACCCTGGAGCATCAACCGACCAAGGTTGCGGCGATGGAAGCCAACTGGGAGACCTCATCGGGCGTGCCATTGTTGCTGTTTGCTTGGCCAGACAAGGAAAGCCAAAGCAATCTCATCGAGATTGGCATTCCCAAGCTGGCGAGCCTGATCCTGACCCACGACATTGATGGCGTAGTGCCAGGGCTCAAGGACGTACCTGTGGCCGAGCAACCCGAGGTGCCGCTGGTTTTCTGGGGCTTCCGCGTGATGGTCGGTTTGGGTCTGCTGATGATTGGCACTGCTTTTATTGGTTTGCTGCTGCGCTACAAGCAGCGTTACTGGCAGACGCCCTGGTTTTTGCAGGGGCTGCGGCTGATGAGTGTTACTCCCTTTATTGCGGTTCTAGCGGGGTGGGTCGTCACCGAAACCGGCCGATCGCCATGGTTGGTGTATGGAATGATGACGCACGCTGAGGGGGTTACGCCTTCACTAACGGGTGGTATGGCGCTGTTTACCCTGCTGGGCTACATCACGGTTTACTTGATGATCTTCAGTGCAGGCCTGTATTACCTGATGCGCGTATTGCAAGACGGTCTGGAAGTCGACGCTCTGCATGGCGAGGAGGACGATGATGTGCATCGGCCCTCACGTCCGCTGTCGGGTAGTGACGTGACATTCGAACACAAGGGGGCCTGAGCATGGAATCGCAAATCTTTGATCTGTCGATGATCTGGGCGATGATTATTGCCTTCGCGGTGATCATGTATGTGCTGATGGATGGCTTCGATCTGGGCGTCGGGATGCTGTTTCCGTTTGCCCCGGATGAAGATGCCCGCGACGTGATGATGAACTCGGTAGCGCCCGTCTGGGATGGCAACGAAACCTGGCTGGTGCTGGGTGGCGCTGGCCTGCTCGGGGCGTTTCCGCTGGTTTACTCGATCCTGCTACCGGCTTTGTACATTGGCGTCTTTTTGATGCTCGCGGGTCTGATCTTCCGTGGTGTGGCGTTCGAGTTTCGCTTCAAGGCGAAAACCTCACGCTATCTGTGGAACTGGGCCTTTGCCGGCGGCTCCTATCTGGCTGCTTTTGCCCAGGGCGTGGTGGTTGGCTCCTATATTCAGGGGTATAAAACCGAAGGGTTGGTTTACGCTGGTGGCGCCTTTGACTGGCTTACGCCTTTTACCGTGATGACCGGTGTAGGCCTTATGGCAGGCTACGCGTTGCTGGGTAGCACCTGGCTGATCATGAAAACCGAAGGTTATATCCAGCAGTGGGCCTACCGGGTTGCGCCCTGGTTGTTGGCTGCAGTGTTAGGTGTGTTTGGCATTATCAGTATCTGGACGCCGTCGGTGGACCCAAGTGCCTATGAGCGCTGGTTCTCTATGGTGCGCTGGATCTGGATATTCCCGCTGCTGGCGCTGTTTTTTGCCTATCAGATATGGAGTGGGCTGCGTAAACGCAAGGAAGTGGTACCGTTTTTGGCCACCATGGCGATGTTTTTCTCTACCTATTTTGCCTTGCTGTGGACCCGCTGGCCTTACGTTATTCCGCCCAATTTCACCTTGTGGGATGCCGCCTCGGCGCCGGGATCACAGCTGTTCCTGTTACTTGGGATGCTGTTTGTAATTCCGATCATCCTCGCCTACACGGCCTGGACCTACTGGATCTTCCGCGGCAAGGTGCGCGTGGGTGAAGGCTATCACTGAGTCTGGTCGCCGCAGTCGCAGCTGGCTGCGGCAGCAGGGGCTGGCTGTCAGGGGCTTGCTGCGTGCAGCGGTGCTGGCGGGGGTGCTGCAGACCCTCGCCATCATTGTACAGATGGGTTTGATCGCCTGGCTGGTGCATGCACTCCTGATTGTTGGGCTCCCTTTTACTTCTTTGTTCTGGCCGGCAGGCGGTTTGCTGCTGGCGATAATACTACGCGCGTTTGCTCAGGCCGCTCAGGAGCGCTGCGGCCAACATGCCAGTGCCAGGGTGCGACAGCAGGTACGTGAGCAGTTGGCTGCAGATTGGTCGTTACTTGGTCCGGTGCGCTTGGCCGATCGCTCCAGTGCGATGCTGACCAATCAATGGGTCGAGCAGGTCGAAGCCCTTGATGGTTATTACGCGCGTTATCTTCCGCAGCAGTGGCTCGCACTGCTGTCTCCTTTATTGATCCTGCTGCTGGTGTTCTGGCTTGACTGGCTCGCGGCGCTGTTTCTGTTGCTGGCGGCACCGCTGATCCCTCTGTTTATGGCGCTTATTGGCATGAGTGCGGAAAAGATCAGTCAGCAGCACGTGCTGGAGGCTGGGCGGCTGGCCGGGCATTTTCTTGATCGAGTACGTAGTCTTACCAGTCTGCAGCTGTTTGGTCAGACCGGGGCGGCCACAGCTTCGATTCGGGACGCGGCCGAGCGTTATCGTTCGGTAACCATGCGCACCTTGCGTGTGGCATTTCTGTCTTCTGCCGTGCTGGAGTTTTTTGCCTCGGTGGCGATTGCAGTAGTGGCGATGTACATCGGCTTCGGTTTGCTCGGTTATATAGATTACGGGCCAGCGGGGCAGTTGACGCTGTTCTCCGGCTTGCTGATCCTGCTACTTGCGCCCGAGTTCTTCCAGCCACTGCGCAGTCTGGCGCAGTCCTATCACGATCGCGCGGCCGCGCTTGGCGCAGCCGATGGCATGGCTGCATTACAGGTAGAAGCCGCCAGTGTGGCGCGTCCGCAAATGGTCGTGTCCGGTTCCGATGATAGCCTGGTGCAGATTAGCGGTCTGTCGCTGGACTATCCGGGCCGAGATCGGGCGTTGGACCAGGTTTCACTGGATATCCGCCGTGCTGAAGTGGTCGCGTTGGTTGGTCCTTCCGGGTCAGGCAAGTCGAGCCTGCTGCATTGTCTTGCCGGCTTCGTCACGCCGACGACAGGTGCTATCAGTCTGTTTGGGCAGTCGCCCGGTCAGCAGCCGCTGGCGTGGTTAGGCCAGCAACCCTTTTTGATCAAGGGAAGTTGGGCCGAGAATCTGCGTCTGACTGCACCGCAAGCGGATACCTCTGCGCTGTTGCAGGCGATTGAGGCGGTCGGCTTGAGCGCTCTGTTGGCCGCGCAACCACAGGGACTGGACACGCTGCTGGGCGAAGGCGGGCGAGGCCTTTCGGGCGGGCAGGCGCAACGCTTGGCATTGGCACGGGTGTGGCTGTCTGATGCTCCGCTGGTGCTGTTGGACGAGCCTACGGCCAGTTTGGATGAGCATAGTGAGGGCGCGGTCATTGTAGCGCTAAGGGCGCTGGCGGCGTCTGGCAGAACGCTGGTCATCGCTACGCATCACCCGAGCTTGATGGCGCTGGCCAGTCGACGCTACCACTTGGAAAAGGGGCGCCTGGCAGATGTCTGAGTTGAAGCCCTGGCTGGCCTTGATGATGCAGCGGCGTATGCGGCTGTTGCTGGGCGCCTTGCTGATGGCGCTGACGCTCTTTAGCGCGATAGGGTTGCTGGCGTTATCTGGCTGGTTTATTACCGCAACCGGGGTGACTGCACTGTTGTGGGCGGCAGGGCAGAAGGTGATGTTTGATATCTACATGCCGGGTAGCGGTATACGCTTCTTCGCGCTGACCCGCACAGTGGCGCGCTACTCAGAGCGCGTTTACAACCACAACACGGTACTCAGCCTGCTGGCAGATTTGCGCGGTCGGCATTTTGCTGCGCTGACGCTGCTTGATGGCGCGACCCTCAGTCGCCTGCGCGCTGCGCAGTGGTTAAACCGTCTGACGGCAGATATCGATACGCTGGATACGCTGTACCTGCGCTTGCTGGCGCCGCCTTTGGTGGCGCTGCTCGGCATTGTGCTGGTCTGCGGCTTGATCGCAGTCTTCCATGTGTCGCTGGCACTCATTGCCGGGGCAATGCTGCTGTCCTTGTTGCTTGCGCTGACCCTAGGTATGGCGCTTTTGGGTTTGCACTACAGCGCGCGACGGGTGGAGCAGTTGGACGCGTTACGCGTGCTGGCGTTAGAGCAGTTGCAGGGGCAGGCAGAGCTGGCGGCGGCGGGCGCCATTGAGCGGCATCGGCAGCACTTGCTGGCAGCCAGCCAGCAGATGCTAAGCGAACAGCTCGTGCTGCAGGGGCGTGTTGCCTGCGGGCAAGCACTGGCAACCCTGGGAGTAATGAGCACGGTAGCTGTGTGCCTGTTCGGCACGATCCAGGCTTATGCCGCTGGTGTGTTATCCGGGCCGGTGATGGTGATGATCCCGCTGGCGCTGATGGCCCTGAGCGAAGGCTTTGCGGGCTTGCCGGCGGCCTTCGCTCAGGGCGGTGCTACTCGCGCGGCTGCGACGCGCTTGAATCAGCAGGTCGCTATGAGCAGTCGTCTGGTCGAGCCGCTTGATCCTGCGCCCGTGCCTTCCGAGCTATCACTGCATTGGCAGGGCGTTGGCGTCCGGCACGCCGGTCTGCAGGATTTTGATCTGGTATTGCACAGCGGCGAGCGCTTGGCGCTGATCGGGCCCTCGGGTGCTGGCAAGTCCACGCTGGCGGCACTGGCATCACGTTTGATCGACCCGGATTGCGGGGTAGTCAGTGTGGGCGCTGCTGGCCCACGGGATGTATCGCTGCAGGCGCTCTCGCTGGAGCAGTGGCGAGCCAGGGTTGGTTATCTGACGCAGCAGACTGAACTGCTGCACGACAGCATCAGTGCCAACCTGCTGCTGGGTAACCCGGCAGCCACCAAAGAGCAGCTTTGGGCAGTGCTGGAGCTGGTAGATCTAGCGGATCTGGTCGATGCAATGCCAGCCGGTATGAATACCTGGGTGGGTGAGTCAGGTACACAGTTGTCCGGTGGTGAAGGGCGTCGCCTGGCGCTGGCGCGCGTGCTGCTCAAGGACGCGCCACTGATTATTCTCGACGAGCCATTCAGTGGTCTCGACGCCGCTACCCGAGACCGCGTCAGTGCGCGCCTGGAGCCTTGGCTGGCGGGTCGCACTGCCTTGTTTCTGGGGCATGACGCCGCACTGTTGCCACGGTCAGATCGCGTAGTGCTACTCGGCGACTAGTTCAGTCTCGTATCTTCTCCTCTTGATCTTTAATGCATGCTGCTGAGCCGCTGCGACCCCCCGTCGCAGCGGCTCAGCAGCTATTGTTGATGCATGTCAATTAGCCAGCTGCAAGCGCACTGTACTGTGGCTCGGCACTCAATGTGCAAAGGCTTGCGCGCTCGCGCCCAGCCCGCGGCTGACAAAACAGTCAAGGCTCCACGTTTGCCCTGAGACGGCTTTGTGCCAAGGGCTTGCCGGAGGTGCCAACCTGATCTGACGGCCCTTCCTGATTTTCCGCACTGCTACGGAGCATGCAGATGGACATTGTTGATCTTTCCAGAATGCAGTTTGCCCTGACTGCCATGATTCACTTTCTGTTCGTACCTCTGACGCTAGGGATGGCTTTTTTGCTGGCCATTATGGAGTCGGTGTATGTGATGACCGGCAAACAGATATACCGCGATATGACCCAGTTCTGGGGCAAGTTGTTCGGTATCAACTTTGCTCTTGGCGTAACCACCGGCTTGGCGATGGAGTTCCAGTTTGGTACGAACTGGGCCTACTACTCGCATTATGTCGGCGACATCTTTGGCGCGCCTCTGGCGATCGAAGCCTTGATGGCTTTCTTTCTTGAGTCCACGCTTTTTGGTCTGTTCTTCTTTGGCTGGGAGCGCATGAGTAAGGTCAAGCATCTGGCGGTGACCTGGTTAATGGCGATTGCCACCAACCTGTCGGCGCTATGGATCCTGATCGCCAACGGCTGGATGCAATACCCGATTGGCTCCGAGTTCAATATTGAAACCATGCGCATGGAAATGACCAGCTTCGCGGAAGTGCTGTTGAATCCGGTCGCGCAGGTCAAGTTTGTACATACCGTTTCGGCTGGCTATGTCACCGGCGCCATTTTCATGCTGGCCATTTCCAGCTGGTATCTGCTCAAGGGGCGTGATCTGCCGTTTGCCCGTCGCAGTTTTGCCATTGCATCCGCGTTTGGTCTGGCCGGCGTATTGTCGGTCATCGTCTTGGGTGACGAGTCGGGCTACGAGGCCGGTGAGGTGCAGCAAGTGAAGCTGGCCGCAATCGAGGCGGAGTGGGAAACCCAGGAAGCGCCTGCTGCCTTTACCCTGTTTGGCTTGCCCAACGAGGAAACGCAGCACACCGATTATGCCGTCAAGATTCCTGCGGTACTGGGCTTGATTGCGACTCGCTCGCTGGACGAGCAGGTGCCCGGCCTGCGTGAGATCAAAGAGAACAACCTGAAGCGAATCGTGCGTGGGCAGCAAGCTTACGATTTGATGCAGCGTATTCGTGCCGGCGACAAATCTGCGACCACGCTGGAGGCCTTTAACGCGGTGCGCGATGACCTCGGGTTTGGTCTGCTGCTCAGTGGTTATACCGACGATGTGCTTAACGCCAGCCCGGAAGAAATCGCGGCGGCAGTAGAGGCGACCGTGCCCAAGGTCTGGCCGCTGTTCTGGAGCTTCCGTGTGATGGTGGGCTGCGGCATGCTGATGTTGTTGCTGTTCGCTTGCGCCTTCTGGCATAGCGCGCGGCGCACTCCGGATAAACCCAAGTGGCTGCTCAAGTTCGCCATATTCAGTCTGCCGCTGCCTTGGATTGCCTGTGAGACCGGCTGGTTTGTTGCCGAATACGGCCGCCAGCCCTGGGCCATTGGTGAAATTCTGCCAACCCATTTGGCGGTGTCGAGTCTGTCGGTTAGCGAAGTGTGGTTCACGCTGATTTCCATTGCTGTGCTGTACACCATCTTCGTGATTATCGAGGTATGGCTGATGACCAAATATGCACGCAAGGGCCCGTCCAGCCTGCATACCGGTCGCTATGACCTTGAAACCACCCATGTACAGGAGGCTTGATCATGGATTATGAAGCGCTGCGGTTTATCTGGTGGTTGCTGATTGGTGTGCTACTGATTGGCTTTTCGGTCACCGACGGGTTTGATATGGGCGTGGCAGCACTGCTCAAGGTCGTGGGCAAGAACAACGACGAGCGCCGTGTCATGATCAATACCATTGCGCCACATTGGGATGGTAATCAGGTCTGGCTGGTGACGGCAGGCGGCGCGCTGTTCGCCGCCTGGCCGACGGTCTACGCCGCCTCGTTCAGTGGCTTTTATCTGGCCATGATGCTGACGCTATTTGCACTCTTCCTGCGCCCGCTGGCGCTGGAGTATCGCTCCAAGATCGACAATGAGCAGTGGCGCAGCCGCTGGGACTGGTTGCTGACGCTGGGCTCTGCTGTGCCAGCGCTGATCTTCGGTGTCGCCTTTGGCAACCTGTTGCAGGGCGTGCCCTTCCAGTTCGATAACCTGTTGCGACTGGACTACACCGGCAATCTGCTGGGTTTGCTCAATCCTTTTGCGTTGCTGGCCGGCGTTCTGAGCCTGCTGATGTTCGTCAATCACGGCGCAGCCTATCTGCAACTCAAGAGCGAAGGGCAAATCAAGGCGCGCAGCGAGCGGATCGCCAGTCTGCTGTCGCTGACTTGTGCCGTACTCTTTGTTCTCGGCGGTGTCTGGCTGTGGCTGGGGGTCGACGGTTACCAAGTGGTCAGTGTGATTGACACCAACGGTGCCAACCATACAACTGACAAGGTAGTGGAAGTGGTATCGGGTGCCTGGTTCAACAATTATGGCAAGCAACCGCTGCTGTGGCTGGTGCCGGCGTTGGGTGTTATCGGCTTCGTATTGTGCTCGCTGTTCAGTCGCTTGACCTGGCACGTGTCGGCCTTTGTCAGCTCGGCTTTGGCGATGGCGATGGTGCTGGTTACCACTGGCATCAGCATGTTCCCCTTCGTTATGCCGTCATCCTTGATGCCTAATCACAGTTTGACCATGTGGGATGCTACCGCCAGTGAAACCACGTTATCGATCATGTTTGTGGTGGCCTGTGTGTTTGTACCGCTGATTCTGGCCTACACCGCCTGGGGTTATTTCGTGATGCGCGGCCGCCTGAATGAACAGCAAATTCGCGACAACACTCACAGCATGTATTAAGGAGAACGCAATGTGGTATTTCGCTTGGATTCTGGGTGTGCTGCTGGCTTCGTCTTTCGCCATCGTCAACGCGATGTGGTTGGAACTCAACGGCTACGTGGGTGAAGAAGATCAGACCGACTGAGGCCTCTCGCGGCGGCGTACAGCACTGGCTGCGTCAGGTGCTGGCGCCGCACAAGCCATTGCTGAACGCTGCGCTGATGCTGGGCTATATCTCGGCCTTGCTGCTGGTGTGGCAAAGCTGGTTGCTGGCGCTATTGTTCTCCGATTGGCTAGTGGCGTGGCAGCAGCTAGGCGCCGCCGCGCTGAACGTCAGTCTGTTGCGCGATCTTCTGCCCTGGTTGCTGCTTTGTCTGCTGCTGCGCCCGCTGTTGCAGTATGGCCGCGAACGGCTCTGTCAGCAGGTCAGCCTGCGAGCGCGTAGCGGACTGCGTGAACAGTTGTTGGCACAGTTGGCGGCGCTGGGGCCAGGAAGGCAGGCGCTGGGCGCCGATGCGGTGTTGGGCAGCCGCCTGCTGGAGCAGGTTGATGCGCTGGATGGTTATATCAGCCGCTATCACGTGCAGCGCTATCTGGTGGTGTTGGTGCCGCTTACGCTGCTGCTCTGCATTTTCTATTACAGCCCACTGGCTGGCATCCTGATGCTGGTTACGGCACCGCTGGTACCGCTTTTTATGGTTTTGTTGGGTAAAGCGGCCGCCGCTGCCAGCCAGAAGCAGTTTGTTGCCCTGGCGCGTATGAGTGGCCGCTTTATGGATTTGTTGCGTGGCTTGAAGACGCTTCAGCATCTGCAGGCGGTACCGCAAGCCGAGGCTGAGGTGACCCAGGCGGCCGAGCACTACCGTGCCGGCACCATGGGCGTGCTGCGTATGGCCTTTTTGTCTGGTGCGGTACTGGAGTTCTTCTCGGCGCTGGCTATCGCGCTGGTGGCGCTTTACCTGGGCCTAGGTCTGCTGGGAATACTGCCCTGGGCCAAGGGCAGTATTCCGGTGCCTTACCAGGGCGCCTTGTTTATTCTGCTGTTGGCGCCCGAGTTTTATAACCCGTTGCGTCAGTTGGGCTCGGACTATCACGCCAAGGCAGAAGCCGAGGCCGCACTGACCGAGCTAATGCCGCTGCTTGAGTTGCAGGTTTGGCAGCATCCGGGGCAGCAGCCGTTGCAGTTGAGTACGGCGCCGTCACTGGCGTTTCACCAGCTCGACATAGCCCAGCGCCTGGCACCCTTCAACTTGCAGCTGGCTGCGGGTGAGCGAGTAGTGCTGCAGGGCGCCAGCGGCAGTGGCAAGTCCAGCCTGCTGCAGGCCGTGCTCGGTTTTCTCCCTTACGGTGGTGAGATTCGCATCAATCAGCAATCGCTGCTGACACTGCGGCGCGCAGATTGGCATCAACAGCTGGGCTTCCTGTCACAGCAGCCACAACTCCTGCACGGCAATCTGGCAGACAATCTGCGTCTGGCGGCCCCCGAAGCCAGCGACGCGCAATTGGTCGCGGTACTGGATCAGGTCGCCCTTTGGCCGCTTATCCGCCAGCTACCCTTGCAGCTACAAACGCCCCTGGGTGAGCGTGGGCTGGGGTTGTCGGGTGGTCAGCTGAGCCGATTGGCACTGGCGCAGCTGTTGCTGCGTGACACACCGGTCTGGCTGCTGGACGAACCTACAGCCCACCTTGATCCGCAAACAGCTGCGCATATCAACGCGTTGCTGGAGCGCCTCAGTCAGGGGCGCACTGTGCTGTTGGTCAGTCATGAACTCGGTGGCCTGGAGTGGGTGGACCGGGTCGTCAGTCTGGATGCGCCCAGCGTAACGCAGGTGACAGCATGAATCGGAAACTGAACTCGATACGGCTGCGCGGCTTGTTGCGTAGTCGTATGGGTGAGTGGAATCTGGCGCTGTTTCTGGGGGGCTGCACCCTGTTTGCTGCCATCTCGTTGCTGGCAATATCCGGCTGGTTTATCAGCGCGGCGGCACTGGCGGGTTTGACCACCACAGCGGCTTACGGCTTTGACTATTTTCGGCCGGCGGCACTGATTCGCCTGTGCGCCATTGTGCGCACTGGTGGACGCTACGCCGAGCGGCTGGCATCGCACCACGCAGCACTCGGCTTGCTAAAGGATTTGCGCATCAGCCTGTTCGCCCGTGTCGCGGGGCGCGGTCACAGCGCGGTGACCCGCTCCAGCAGCGCTATGCATCGTCTGGTAGCGGATATTGATCTGCTCGACTTCTTTCCCCTGCGGGTGGTCGCGCCCTGGTTCTGGGCGTCGCTGTTAACCGCGGTGTTGCTGGGTGGCTTTTATCTACTGGCGCCCTTGCTGGCGTTGGCAGCGCTGCCGGGTGTGCTGTTGGCCTGGTTGCTGTTGCCCTTGCTGGCGGGGCGGCACGCTGCTCGACTGGCACGGGCCGACGTCGGGCTCGCCGAGCAGCGGCGCATTCTGTTGCTGGATAATCTGCAGATGCTGACCCCGCTGCTGCTTTGGCAGCGTTGGTCGGCACGTCAGGCGGTGTTTGCTGGTGAAGATCAGCGCTTCAGCGCGCAGCGCCTGCGACAGCAGCAATGGGTCAGCCTGATTGCTGCGGGGCAACAGCTTGGCTTGTCCTTGAGTTTGTTGGGTATGCTCTGGCAGGGCGGCTTGCTGGTACAGGCTGGCGAACTTAGTTTGCCTTTGCTGTTGGCGGCGGTGCTGGGGCTGTTGGGCTTGACGGAGGTGCTGTTGCCGCTGGCGCAGAGTTTTATTGCATTGGGGTTGAGCCAGGCCGCGCGCGACCGACTGAACCAGTTGACCAGCGAGCCGGCAAAGCAGACAGAGCAGGGTGCGGCGGCACTGACCGAGTTGTACAGCTTGAGTCTGAGTGGTCTGAGCGCACGGCACGAGGGAGCGCTGAGCGGTCCGCAGCAGGTTGATCTGCAGCTGAAGGCGGGCGACGTACTATTGCTGAGCGGCCCCTCCGGTTGTGGCAAGTCTACCCTGCTGGAGGTGCTGGCCGGCGAACCGCTGGACTATAGTGGCGAGCGCTTGTTGAACGGCAAGGCATACGAGCACTGGCAGTGGCGCTCCGTCATCGGATACCTGCCGCAGCAGCTGGACATATTCGATATGACGCTGGCTGAAAACCTGCGTTTGGGGCAGCCAGCGGCTACGGAGCAGCAGCTCTGGGCAGTGCTGGAGGATGTTGCACTGGCGGATTGGGCGCGTGCTCGGCCGGCGCAGTTGAATACCACGCTTGGCGAGTACGGCGCGCAAGTCTCCGGCGGACAGGCGCGGCGCATTGCGCTGGCGCGATTGCTGCTGGCGCAGCGCCCGTTGTTGTTGCTGGATGAGCCCTTTGCCGGCCTGGATGCCGCTACCCGCGAGCAGGTATTGGCCGCGCTTTTGCGGCGCCAGGCGAGCGGTATGCTGGTGATTGTCAGCCATCAGCCGCTGGAGCTGGAAAAGGCTCAGCGGCTGCAGCTGACGATGAACTAAGCCGGATTACCAGGTATCCACGAACGGCCGAGTGCCTTTGCGGCGTGATTCAGCAGGCGCGGCGTTGAGGCCGCGCAGCAGCCAGTTACGCGTTTCCAGTGGATCAATCACGGCGTCTATTTCCAGGAAGCTGGCCATGCTGATGCCCTTGCCGCGGGCGTATAGCTCAGCCACCATCTTGTCGAAAAACGCCTGCTGTTCTTCGGGATCCTCCAGTGCTGCCAGTTCCTTGGCATAACCCAGCCGCACCGCACCTTCGAGTCCCATGGCGCCGAACTCGCTGCTTGGCCAGCCGATGGTAAACAGCGGCGCGTGGAAGCTGCCGGCGGCCATCGCCTGTGCGCCCAGCCCGTAGCCCTTGCGCAAAACCACAGTGAAGAACGGGATACTCAGACTGGCAGCGGTGACGAACATGCGCGAGACATGTCGCACAGTCGCCTGCTGCTCGGCGTCTGGACCGACCATGAAACCGGGGGTGTCGCACAGCGATACCATGGGCAGCCCATGCGCCTGACACAGCTGCATGAAGCGCGCCGCCTTGTCACCGGCCACCGCATCGATAGCGCCACCCAGATGCATGGGGTTATTAGCAATCAGGCCGAAGGGTTTGCCTTCGATACGGATCAGCGCGGTAATTAGCCCCGGCGCGAACTGTCGGCGTAATTCCAGTACCGAGCCGGCGTCGGCCAGCTTGTCGATGACTTGGCGGATGTCATACACACGCAGACGGTTTTCCGGTATCAGGTGGCGTAGCTCGCGCTGGTCGGCGCACTGCCAGTCAGGTGTGTCGCCCTGAAAGTACGAGAGGTATTGCTTGGCCACCTGAGTGGCGGCGGCTTCATCCGCCACTACCACATCAATCACGCCATTAGGGCTCTGCATGCTGACCGGGCCGACTTGCTCGGGAGTAAAGCGGCCCAGGCCACCACCCTCAATCATCGCCGGACCAGCCATGCCAATGGTGGCGTTTTCGGTCGCAATGATCACGTCGCAGCAACCCAATAGCGCGGCGTTACCGGCAAAGCAGCGGCCGGATACCACACCCACGGTCGGCACCATGCCGGACAGGCGCGCCATGCGCATGAAGGTAGTGCAATCGAGCCCGGCTACGCCCACCTTGTCGATATCACCGGGCCGGCCGCCGCCGCCCTCGGTGAAGAACACCAGCGGCAGCTGCCATTGCTCCGCCAATTCCAGCATGCGGTCGGTTTTCTTGTGATTGGTCACACCCTGGGTACCGGCAAATACGGTGTAGTCGTAGGACAGAGCCATGCAGCGTGCGGCTTCAGCGCCAAATTGCGCGGCGTTGATGGTGCCAATGCCAGTGATCAGGCCGTCAGCCGGGCTCATTTCCAGCAGCTCAGCGTGCGTGCGGCGGCTGCGCTGGGCGGCGAGCGCAAAGCCGCCGTATTCCATAAAGCTGCCGTCGTCGAGCAGATCCGCCAGGTTCTCCCGCGCGGTGCGCTGGCCGGTCTTACGGCGTTTGGCGACCGCCTTTGGGCGGCGCTCGTCGGTCAGGTCAGCCTGTCGCTCCAGTACTTCGTGTAGATCCGCACGAATGTACTCCAGATCAATGGCTTCTTCGCTCAGCTGTTGGTCAGCCGCCACCTCGGCAGGCTCAAGGTAGAGCAGGGCACTGCCCTCAAATACCCCCGCGCCGGGCTCGATCGCCAGCGCACGAACAATGCCGCTCTGTTCAGCCTTGACCACAAACTCCATCTTCATGGCTTCGAGTACCGCGACCTGCTGGCCGGCGGCGACGGCGTCGCCAATGGCCACATCCAGGCTGACCAGTACACCCTGCACGGGGGATTTGAGCGGCTCGGTTCCTGCGGGAGCGGCTATCGCCTCTTGCTGCTCGGTGCCTGCCGTCTTGCCGGCGCTGAAGTAGCGATGTGGGTGCGCGCTGGATTGGTTTGCGGTCAGCTCCGAAGCATGCGCCTCGATGAAGCCGGTACTGACATCGTTGGCCTTGACGGCTGCATGCTGCAGCAGGTTTTGCAGAAACTGCAGGTTGCTGCTCACCCCTTCCAGACGGAATTCGCAGAGAGCGCGGTAGGCGCGGCGCAGCACGCCAGCGTAGTCGTCATCGGCCTGCACAATCAGTTTGGCGATGAGCGAATCAAAGCGAGGGCTGGTGGTGTAGCCGCTATAGCCATAACCGTCTACACGTACGCCGGGGCCGCTGGGCGGCTCGTAGGCGCTCAAGATGCCACCTGCGGGGCGTGCGCTACCGTCCTCACCCATGCTCTCCAGGTTAACCCGTAGCTGCACTGCGAAGCCTGATGCGGCGGGTATCTGCGCCTGCTGCAGTCCCAGTTCGGCAAGGCTGGCGCCCGCGGCAAGACGAATCTGGGTTTGTGCCAGATCAATGCCGGTGACGGCTTCGGTGACCGTGTGTTCTACCTGAATACGCGGGTTGGCCTCCATAAACACAAAGTCGCCCGCGTCTTCATCCAGCAGAAACTCTACAGTGCACAGACCGCGGTAGCCGACGGCTTGGGTAAGGGTTCTGGCCGCAAGCAGCAGTTGCTCGCGGACACCGGCGTCGAGCGATGGGGCGGGGGCGATTTCCAGCAGTTTCTGATTGCGCCTTTGCAGGGTGCAGTCGCGCTCCCAGAGATGGCTAACCTCGTCGCCGTCGCCGATGACCTGTACTTCGATATGCCGGGCACGGGTAATCAGGCGCTCGATATAGAGCGACTCATTGCCAAACGCGCTTTTGGCTTCCGAGCTGCAGCGGGCAAAGGCTTCGTCCAGTTCATCCAGATGACGCACCGCGCGCATGCCACGTCCGCCGCCACCCGCCAGCGCCTTGAGCATCACTGCAGCACCCTCACCGAGTGATTGCATAAATTCGCGCGCTTGCTCCAGTGAGGTGGGCTCGTTGGTGCCTTGTACCAGTGGCACACCCTTCTGCAATGCCAGTCGCCGTGCGCTGGCCTTATCGCCGAAGGTCTCGAGTACCTCAGGCGCCGGGCCGATAAAGGTGATGCCCGCGGCCTGGCAACGGCGGGCAAACTCGGCGTTTTCGCTGAGAAAACCGTAGCCTGGGTGAATGCCATCACAGCCCTGCGCCTTGGCAGCGCTGATTAACTGCTCCATATCCAGATAGGCGGCGGCGCCCTGGCCCGTGAGGGCGATGGCTGAGTCGGCACGGCGTACATGTAGCGATTCGGCATCGTCTTCGGCGTAGACCGCGACGCTGGTGATATTCATCTCTGCCAGTGCGCGGGCAAGGCGGATGGCGATTTCGCCGCGGTTGGCGATCAGTACGCTGTTGAATGGCATGCTTAGTTGATCCAATCCTGTAGTTCCTGTTTTTTGACCTTGCCGGTCGCCGTCATGGGTAATGTATCCACCAGGCGGATCTCCGGCACCTTGAAAATGGCCATGGCGGACTTGCACCAGGCGTGCAGTGATTCGGCGCTGCTATTGCTGCCGGGCTTGCAGATAATGAAGGCCACGGGCATTTGCCCGCGCTGCTCATCAGGTCTGCCGATCACCGCTGAAGCAAGGATGTCCGGGTGCTGGCCAAGCATGGCTTCCAGTTCGCTGGGGAATACGCTCATGCCGTTGACCTTGAGCATCTCCTTGCGCCGCCCAAGATAACGAATGAAACCCTGTTCGGTAATCACGCCGCTGTCACCCGTATGCAACCAGCCATCGCGCAGCGCCTCGGCACTGGCCTCGGGTTTGTTCCAGTAGCCCTTTAGCAGTGAAGGTGTGCGTACGCACAGCTCGCCTTCGCTACCCAGTGGCAGCAGGTCGCCAGTGGCAAAATCGCAGACTTTGAACTCGGTGCCGGGCACCGGCAGGCCAACGAAAGTCGGTGCCGATTTGAGATCGAAATTATCTTTCTGCAGGCCTGCAGTAAAGGTATCGCAGGTATGGGTTTCGGTCATTCCGAAGCTGGTTTCAAACAGGGTGCAGCCCGTCAATGCGCGCCAGCGCTGTCGATACTCGGGCGTCAGCTTCTTGATGAAAGAGACGCAGCTGGTCGTTTCCAGCGAGCTTAAATCAAATTCGCTAACCTGCGGGTGATCGAGCACCTCGGAGGCGCTATCGACCAGCAGTCCGGTCTGCTTGACGCGGTAGTGTTGCACCGCGCTCATGAAGGTCAGGGCATCCCAGCGTGCCAGCAGTACCAGCGTGGTACCGGCGAAGACCGGATAGAGCAGGCCGGCATTTTCACCGGCAATCCAGAACTCGGGCATAAAGTTCAGGCTGATGCGCTCCGCATCAAGCCCGAGTGCAACCGGCAGGAAGCTGGCGCAGGTGTAGAGCATGTCGCCGTGGGTATGAATGCAGCCCTTGGGCAGTCCGGTGGTGCCGCCGGTGTAGTTCAGCGCAGCGATATCATCGAGGTTCAATTCGGGCAGGTTGTCTGCCGGTGCAATAGTCTGCAGGGCAGGCAGCATGTCGATGCTATCGGTGATCGGCAGTTTGGGCGCCTGCAGCAGATCGGGCACCGGGATGGGCGGCTGGGCCGGGCAGAGTTCGGACAGGCTGGTGCTGATCACCAACTGCAGGCTGGTCTCTGCCCGAATGTCGCGCACGACCGGTAATAACTGATCAAAGCAAACGATGGCATTGGCGCCACTGTCGTTTAGCTGATAGCTCAACTCCATACCCTTGGCCATCGGGCTAACGGGCGCATGAATGGCGCCGGCCTTGAGGATGCCGTAGAAGGCGATGTGCAGCTGCGGGCAGTTGGGCATGAACACCGCAACCCGGTCGCCAGGATTAATCCCTTGTTGATACAGCAGGGCGGCAAAACGATTACTCAGGTCGTCCAGTTCGGCGTAGCTGAGTTGATGGCCATAAAAATGAATGGCGGTTTTATTCGGTGACTTTTTTGCCCAGTGTTGCAGGTAACGAGTCAGCGGTTGCTCGCCCAATGGATATACCGGCTCGGTGGGCGCGTCGGAGGGCCATGCGGCCTGCTGCAGGGCGCGTAAAGTGGTCAAGTAATCGATTTCCTGCATCTTATTGCCCTCGGTTATTAATTGTTGTGTTGTGCAGCTTAGGCTTTAGAGGCGCTGGTATGAAGCGAAGCTTATTCATCTATAATCATGAATAAGCTTCATATGTTGTCGTTTTAATCGTCTTCATTGTGCTTCATCCGGGTTTAAAGGCTTCTTGTTATGAATGAAATGAATGCTATTCCATCGATTGCGCGCATGGATCTGAATCTGTTTCGGGTCTTCGAGGTGGTTTTTCGTGAGCGCAGTCTGACGCGTTCCGCAGCGGTTCTGCATGTCAGTCAATCTGCAGTGAGTCACTCATTGGCGCGCTTGCGCGAGCAGTTCAGTGATCCGCTGTTTGTGCGTGAAGGGCGCGGGGTGACACCCACGGCGTTGGCCCTGCGCCTGGCGCCAGTAATCAGTGACAGCCTTGCGCGCCTGCAGCGCAGTCTTGATGGGCTACAGGACTTCGACCCGCTGCGGGATGAGCGCACGTTCACTTTGAGCCTGCCAGAGCAGTTGGAGCTGGTTTTATTGCCACCACTGCTGGCTCATCTGCAACGCTGTGCGCCCAGATGCAAGGTGCGTACGGCGGGTTTGCGCTGGTCTGAATTGAAGCTTGAGCTGGCAGCAGGGCGGATTGATCTGGCGGTGCAGATAGCACGTCCGGTTGACGCCAACTTGCGGCAGATGCAGTTGCTGGCTGAACCCTTATGCGTGGTTGCAGGCCCCGGGTTTGAGGGCGATCTGACTACTGAGCGTTATCTGGCCGCCGAGCATGTTGCGGTGGCGTCATGGCGTAGAGGGTTGTCTTACGAGGATTTGGCGTTAGGGCATATGGGCTTGATGCGACGAGTAGTTCACCGCTGCCAGAACTATCAGGCGGCGAGCCTGGTGGTTGCACAGAGCAATCTGTTACTGACGATGTCCAGGCGGCATGCCGAGCTGACTAACGCAGCGCTGGGTACGCGATTACTGGACATGCCACTGCCATTGCCCTCCATCGGCCTCAACCTTTACTGGCATGAGGCCGCGGAGCACGATCCGGTTAATCGCTGGCTACGTCAGCAACTGTTGACGCTATCTCAGAACAGCTCAAGCGGGGTAGAGGCGCCGCCGCTGCCATAGCCACCCAAGCCGAGCTCGCTATACGGTGGTGGTGCGTCTTCCTGCTTGAATATTTCCATGAACGCGTTTCTGCTGCCTGGCGGTGCGCTGCGCCCTGTGTCGGCGTCGATGCGCGCCGTAACCATGCCTCTGGGCATGCGTAGCCTTTCCTCTGGAACGCCTTCCAGTGCAGGGCCCATGAACTTCATCCAGATTGGTAATGCCGCAGTGCCGCCAAACTCCCGACGTCCCAATGTGCTTGGTTGGTCAAAGCCGACCCATGCCGTTGCCACCAGTCCCGGGTTGAAGCCGGAGAACCATGCGTCTTTTTGCTCGTTGGTGGTACCCGTCTTGCCCGCCAGGTCATTACGGTTCAGTGCACGGGCACGCACACCCGTACCCCGCCGGATGACATCGCGCAGCATGCTGTTGAGCTGGTAAACAGTGCGCCCATCTACTACGCGCTCTGCTTTTTCAACTTCGGGTGCTGGGCCTTCGGGCTTGCGCAGATAATACGCATCAAGTCTGGCTTGCTCCTGCTCCATTTGCGCTGGTGTAACGGCCGGACGAGCATAGTCGATCAGCTCAGCGTAGCGGTTTTCGATACGATCGATCAGGTAGGGTTTAACCGCATAACCGCCGTTGGCGAAGGTGGTGTAACCCTGCGCAATTTGCAGTGGCGTCTGCTCGGATGTGCCGAGGGCGGCTGAAAGGTGGCGCGGCAGTTCCGACTTGGAGAAACCGAAACGCTCTATGTAGGTCATGGCATGGTCTACGCCAAGGTCCTGCAGTAGGCGGATGGATACCAGGTTACGTGAACGGTACAAGGCTTCGCGCAAACGGATCGGGCCAAGGAAATCGCCACCCGAGTTTTTGGGGCGCCAAATGGAATCCAGATAGTCGTCGACGAACACCAGCGGGGCATCGTTGACTAGGCTGGCAGGTGTATAGCCGTTATCCAGCGCAGCGCAGTAGAGGAATGGCTTGAAGCTGGAGCCGGGCTGCCGGCGGGCCTGGGTTGCGCGGTTATAGTTGCTCTCGACAAATGAGAAGCCGCCGATGAGCGCTTTGATGCTGCCATCTTGTGGGCCAAGTACCACAAGGGCACTTTGTGCCTTGGGCAGTTGAGCAAGCCGGTATTGATTTTCGCCCTCAACCGAGCTGACACGGACTATGTCGCCGGGTTGAAGCACGTCAGCAGGTTTTCCTGGGCGAGGCCCCATGCCGTTTGCGCTCAAATAAGGCCGAGCCCATTTCATATCATCCCAGGCAATAGTGCCGGGCGGGTCACGGCGGAATGCCAGTTCCACATTGTCTTCATTCACAGCAATAACGAGCGCAGGCTCAAGGCCACCAAGACTTTGGTAATTATTCAGCAGGCTGGCGCCTTTTTCCAAGGTGATGTCTGGATTGCGCGCCTCGGGTCCACGGTAGCCATGGCGTTGGTCATATTCCTGCAGACCAGTGCGCAGCGCATGGTTGGCCAGGTCCTGCATCTCGCTGCTGACTGTAGTGTATACGTTGTAGCCTTGGGTATAGGCTTCGTCGCCAAAACGTTCAACCATTTCTAGTCTGGCCATTTCAGCAATATAAGGCGCCTCCATTTCTGGATTGGCTCCGTGGTTGCTGGCAGTGATGGGTTTAGCTACTGCGGTCTCGTAGCTGGCCTGGTCAATGTAGCCCAACGTAAGCATTCGCCGTAGGATCCAGTCCCGCCGCTCTTTGGTGCGTTCTGGGTTGGATATCGGGTTATACCGTGACGGTGCCTTGGGCAGCCCGGCAATCATGGCGAGATCTGCGAGCGGTAACTCGCTGATGGACTTGCCGTAGTAGACCTGTGCTGCAGCCTCGATGCCGTAGGCACGGTTGCCCAGGTAGATCTTATTAATGTAGAGCTCAAAGATTTCCTGCTTGGTCAGGTTGCGCTCAATTTGCAGTGCCAGCAGGATCTCGTTTAGCTTGCGCGAGAATACCCGGTTGCTGGACAGGAAGTAGTTTTTGGCGACCTGCATGGTGATAGTGCTGCCACCGGTTTGAATGTGGCCGGTCTGTATAAGCTCTGCAGCGGCGCGTACCAAGCCTGCTGGGTCAACGCCATGGTGATGAAGGAAATTATCGTCCTCGGCGGCCAGTAGAGCGTGCACAAATGTGCTCGGCACCTCATCGTAGGTAATTGGGAAGCGGCGCATCTCACCAAACTCTGCAATCAGCTTATTATCTGTGCTATATATCCGCAGTGGTGTCTGCAGCTCAACGTCCCGAAGGGTGTCTACGTCTGGTAAAGCCGGACTGAGATAAAGTGCGACGCCACTAAGCACCATTACTGGGGTGCAAGCTAGTGCTAAAAGTGACCAGAATATAAATTTTAATAAACGCATAAGGGATGCGGAATTCCCTGAATAATTAGAAAGTTAGCAGTATGGCTGCTCTTCGAAGGGTGTAGCAGGGTGCATTATAAGCGTATTTTTTTTGATTTAGCTATTTGCGCTTGTACAAGTACTGTTATTTAATGTAGGAAAACATAAACCGTCCGTAAGTGTCGGATGCTGATAGGAAATTGGCTGTGCTAGGGCTCATAAAGAAAAAAGCGAATACGCTTCTGGGTATCGATATCAGCTCCACAACCGTGAAGCTGCTCGAGCTTAGTCGCTCAGGCAACCGCTACAAGGTCGAAGCCTACGCGGTTGAACCTTTGCCATCCGGCGCGGTGGTTGAGAAAAATATTGTCGAACTCGAAGGCGTTGGCCAGGCGTTGGAGAAAGTGCTCGCGCGCTCTCGCTCCTCGTTGAAGCAGGCTGCCGTCGCTGTGGCAGGTTCGGCCGTGATCACCAAAACCATCGAGATGGATGCTGGTCTGGATCCCGATGAGATGGAAGAGCAGATCAAGCTCGAGGCTGATCAGTACATTCCTTACCCGCTCGATGAAGTCGCTATCGATTTCGAAGTTCAAGGTGTCTCCCCTCGTAATGCCGAGCGCGAAGAAGTGCTGCTGGCAGCCTGCCGTCGAGAGAATGTTGATATTCGCGAAGCTGCTCTGGCGCTAGCCGGGTTGACCGCCAAAGTGGTGGAAGTCGAGGCCTATGCGATGGAGCGGGCATGTGAGCTGGTTATCCATCAGCTCGATGCTGGTGATGATGGGCTGACCATTGCCGTGATTGATATCGGCGCTACCATGATGACGTTGAGTGTGCTCAGTCAAGGGCGGATCATTTATACCCGTGAGCAGCTATTTGGCGGCAAGCAGCTGACCGACGAAATTCAGCGGCGATATGGCTTGTCGCAGGAAGAAGCAGGCTTGGCCAAGAAGCAGGGCGGCCTGCCTGACGACTTTGAAAGTGAAGTGCTAGGTCCGTTCAAGGACGCAGTGGTGCAGCAGGTTTCTCGTTCGCTGCAGTTTTTCTTCGCTGGCGGTCAATACAACGACGTGGACTACATCCTGCTCGCGGGTGGTACTGCCTCTATCCCGGGTCTTGATCAGTTGGTTCAGCAGAAGATCGGCACAACAACCCTGGTTGCCAACCCATTCGCAAACATGACCCTGTCGAACAAGGTTGATGCTGTGGCGCTGAGTAATGATGCGCCTGCATTGATGATTGCCTGTGGTCTGGCAATGAGGAGTTTTGACTAATGGCTCGCATTAACCTTTTGCCTTGGCGCGAGCAGCTAAGGGAAGAACGAAAAAAGGAGTTTTTGACCATTCTCGCGCTGGTAGTCGTCTTTGCTGGCGCTTTGGTCTTCCTCGGTGATCGTCACCTGAACGGCAAAATTGAGCACCAGAAAGCCCGCAACGCTTTTCTTCAGAAGGAGATCACTCTTCTGGAATCGCGTATCAAGGAAATCGAAGAGTTGCAGGCCCGCCGTACTCAGCTGCTGGATCGCATGAAGATCATTCAGGATCTTCAGGGCAATCGTCCCATTATCGTCAGGGTATTTGATGAGTTGACTCGGACCTTGCCGGACGGCGTCTATTTTACATCTGTCGCCATGAAGGGGGCTTCTGTAAGCATCCAAGGTGGTGCCGAGTCCAATAGCCGTGTATCCAAATTGATGCGTCAGATGGATGCCTCTGATTGGCTGGTTTCACCAAACTTGACGGCAGTACGAGCGGTTACTTCTGGAGCGCTTGATCAGGCTAACGTCTTCGAGCTGACAGTGAAGCAAACTGAGCCGCGTGCCAGTGCCGCTGAGGGAGAACAGCAGCCATGAGTCTTTCGCAATCGATTGAGAGCTTGAAGAAGGTTGATTTAAATAACCTGGACTTCAATAACATTGGTTCCTGGCCCGGCGCACTCAAGGTGATTGTTTGTGTGCTGGTGTTTGTCGTGCTGCTGCTGTTGGGCTATCAGTTTCATCTGAAAGACCTCCAGTCAGGCCTGGAGCGGGTAGAGTCGCAAGAGGTTACGCTGCGCAAGGAGTATCAAGATAAGTCGTTTCGTGCCGCTAATCTGGAAGCCTATAAGGAGCAGCTGGCAGAAATCGAGGAGCGCTTCAGCGGCTTGCTGAAGCAGTTGCCGAAAGACAGTGAGGTTCCTGGTCTGCTGGAGGATATTACACAGATGGGCCTCAATAGCGGCTTGGAGTTTGAGTCGATTACACTGCAGCCTGAAGTGGCACAACAGTTTTACGTTGAGCTGCCAATTAATATCGTGGTTCGGGGTAGTTACCATGATCTCGCGACTTTTGTTAGCAGTGTTGCAGGTTTGCCCCGCATCGTGACGCTCAATGACTTTGTGATCGAGCCGATTAGTGCGGACAATCCAGACCTTCTGACAATGAATATTGTGGCCAAGACCTATCGCTACAATGATGCAGGAGGCCAAGAATAATGATTAACAAGAACCTAACCTGCATATCGCTTCTCGCCATATTTGGTTTGGCGGGGTGTGGTGGTAATGAGTTTGCTGATCTGCAGCGCTTTATGGATGAAACGCGTGCCAGACCAGCCGGGAAAATCGAGCCTTTACCGCGCTTTGAGCCCTATGAGGCTTTCACTTACAGCGCAGCTTCTTTGAGAAGTCCCTTTCAGCCGCCCATTCGCATAGATCTAACCCAGCGTCAGCGTGGCTCTCAGGACATTAAGCCGGACGAGAATCGCGTAAAGCAGTTTCTTGAAGGCTTTAATATTGAAAGCTTCGAAATGGTTGGTACTTTGAGCAATAACAACGGCATGCAGGCCCTTATTCAGGGTGCTGGAAGTGTGCATCGAGTCAAGGTTGGTGACTATCTGGGGCGTAACTATGGCCGCATTACGGGGATTCAGGATAACCGGGTCGACGTGGTCGAGATCGTGCCGGACGGTGAAGGGGGTTGGTTGGAGCGCCCGCGGACTCTCAGCTTGCCTGAGCGCGGATAGGTCAACCAGGGAGAGATAATATGAACTGCAAACAGTCACGCGTGGAACGCAAGCAAATGCCTCTAACCAGAAAACTATCGTTGGCAGCCGCACTCGCGCTGCTGAGCCCATTGGCCCTGGCCGCAGATTTACAGAAGATGGACGTTGCGTCTCTGCCGGGTGATCGCGTTGAGCTGAAGCTGACGTTTGATGAGCCGGTTAACGGGTCGCCTAAAGGTTATACCATTGACGAGCCTGCTCGTATCGCCTTGGATCTGCCGGGTGTTAAGAACAAGTTGGGTGAGCGTAATCGTGAATTGGGGCTGGGTAACGCCCGCAGCGTTACCGTCGTAGAGGCGAACGATCGTACTCGTCTGATTATCAATCTGGCCGATTTGGCACCTTACACAACGCGCGCTGAAGGCAATAGCCTGTTCGTGCTGGTGGGTGGCGCTCCTGTAGCCTCCACGAATGCCTCCGCATCCGAGACAGCTGTGGCGCGCAATGATAATTGGCGTGCTGAATCTGAGCCTGCAGTCTCTGGCGCAGTGACTTCTGGTCGTGCCATTAGCAGTCTGGACTTTCAGCGCGGCGATGACGGCGAAGGTAACGTTATTGTTGATTTGACCGACCCCTCAATCCGGGTAGATGTTGAAGAGCAGGGTGGGCGAGTCAAGCTTAATTTTCCAAATACTCGCTTGCCTGATGAGTTGCGAGTCCAGTTGGATGTTAAAGACTTCGCTACGCCGGTTAACTTTATCAACGCGTCCAGCAACGGTAACAACGCCAGTATTGTTATTGAGCCAACTGGTCAGTATGAGCACTTGGTTTATCAAACTGATAATCGTCTGACAGTCAGTTTCAAGCCACTTACTCGCGCAGAGGTGGAGCAGCGTCGTGCGGACTCCTTTACATACTCGGGTGAGAAGCTGTCGCTGAATTTTCAGGATATTGAGGTTCGCTCGGTGTTGCAGTTGATTGCGGACTTTACTGATTTGAACCTGGTTGCCAGTGACACTGTGCAGGGAAGCATTACCTTGCGCCTGCAGAATGTGCCTTGGGATCAGGCATTGGATTTGGTTCTGAAAACCAAGGGCTTGGATAAGCGCCAAATAGGTAATGTATTACTGGTTGCGCCAGCTGACGAGATTGCCGCTCGCGAGCGTCAGGAGCTTGAGTCGCAGAAGCAAATTTCAGAGTTGGCTCCGCTGCGTCGTGAGTTAATTCAGGTAAATTATGCCAATGCAGCAGACATCGCGCAGTTATTCCAATCGGTCACTGCCACAGACACAGACTCCCAGCGAGGATCGTTAACCGTTGATGCCCGTACCAACAGTATTATTGCATTGGAAACTCAAGAGAAGCTTGATGAGTTGAGGCGCATCGTTACTCAGTTGGATATTCCGGTACGCCAGGTCATGATAGAAGCCCGAATTGTAGAAGCTAACGTTGGTTTCGATAAGGCGCTCGGTGTCCGTTGGGGGGGAAGTCTGAATCTGGGTAGCCGATTCAATGCATTCGGTAAAGATACTCAAACGTCTATCGGCGAAGCTCCAGATTTTGTCCCTGATGGAACTACTACAGGGGGATACTACGGTATAGCCGAGCGGGACCCGAATTCACCCTTTGTAGATATGGGTGTGATTGGCGCCACATCAGGAATTGGCATTGGCTTTATCACTGACAATGCTATTCTTGATTTGCAACTTTCGGCTATGGAGAGCACAGGTAATGGGGAAATTATATCTCAGCCTAAGGTTGTCACCTCAGACAAAGAGACGGCCAAAATCCTGAAGGGGTCAGAGATTCCCTACCAAGAGGCCAGCTCAAGTGGAGCAACAACTACTGCCTTTGCTGAAGCTGTTCTTTCTCTCGAAGTCACTCCACAGATAACTCCAGATAATCAGGTTATTATGGAGGTGGTTGTTACTAAGGATGAGGCTGACTTTACTCAGGTGGTAAATGGCGTGCCGACTATCCGTAAAAACGAAGTGGATGCCAAAATACTCGTTGCCGATGGTGAGACTATTGTGATTGGTGGCGTTTTCTCTAGCCAAACTCAAAGTGCCGAGGAGAAGGTGCCCTTTCTTGGTGATTTGCCGCTGTTAGGGCGAGCTTTTCGTCGAGATGTTACTAACGAGAGTAAGAATGAGCTGTTGATCTTCCTCACTCCGCGCATTATCAACAACGGCGCCATTACGCTTGCAAGATAATGGGCTTGAATAACGTTTTTCTGGTAGGCCCGATGGGGGCAGGTAAAAGCACCATCGGGCGTCTTCTTGCCAAGGAACTCAAATACCCGTTCAAGGACTCTGATCGTGAGATTGAGGTGCGAACGGGTGCGGATATTCCCTGGATCTTTGATGTTGAAGGTGAAGAAGGCTTCAGGCAGCGTGAAGAGGCTATGATCGCCGAGCTCGTGCAAGAAGACGGGATAGTGCTCGCTACCGGCGGTGGCGTCGTTATGCGTGATGCAAATCGCTCTGCATTGGCGGCACATGGCTTAGTGGTTTACCTGCGTACCAGCGTCGAACAGCAATTACAGCGCACAGCTAAAGATCGGCAACGTCCCTTGTTGCAGACTAGCGATCCGGAGAGCGTTTTGCGTGACCTGATGGCCAAGCGCGATCCGCTTTATATGGATATAGCTGACCTGGTTATAGAGACAGATCAGCGTGGCCCCAAAAACGTAGTCAACACCATAGTGACCAAGTTGCTGGAGGGATAGCTCGCACCTGGTGTGCGGGCTGGATGCCTTTCGTGCTTTATTGATTGCATTGCCCTTTAAGTAACTCACTTCTCCCTGATCTGATTTCTTCGCTTTAAAGGCTTTTGCGTGGGCGGCATATCCGCGCGAAGGCCGTATGTTGTATGCTTCGCGAACGCTAGAGGGAGAAGTTGGATGCAGTGTTTGAATGTCGATCTTGGTGACCGTAGTTATCCTATTTATATAGGGTCGGGCCTTTTTGAAAAGCCTGGTCTTTTGGCGTCGCACATCAAGGGCAAGCAGGTTTGTATCGTCACCGACGATACGGTCGCGCCTCTTTACCTGGATGCCCTGGAATCGGCTTTGAGTGGTTACAGGATCACCAGAGTAATATTGCCTACGGGCGAGGCGTTCAAGAACTGGACTACCCTGCAGCAGATATTTGATGCGCTGCTGACTGACAGACATGATCGCAGGACTACCTTGATTGCATTAGGTGGCGGCGTAATAGGTGATATGACGGGGTTTGCCGCTGCGTGCTATCAACGAGGTGTGGATTTCATTCAGATACCCACGACTCTCCTATCTCAAGTTGACTCGTCAGTAGGCGGGAAAACCGGCATTAACCACCCTGCCGGCAAAAACATGATTGGTGCTTTCTATCAGCCCCAAGCGGTATTGATAGATACCGCCAGCTTGCAAACGCTGCCTCCGCGTGAGGTTAGCGCAGGCTTGGCGGAAATCATCAAATACGGCTTTATTCGTGATGCTCTTTTTTTGACGTGGCTAGAGTCCAATATGCCGCGCCTGCGTGCGCTTGATCCCGGCGCAGTGACCGAGGCGATTGAGCGCTCCTGTTCGATTAAAGCCGAAGTGGTGGCAGAAGACGAGCGAGAGGGCGGTGTGCGCGCACTGCTGAACTTTGGGCATACCTTTGGCCATGCCATCGAAACGCATCAGGGCTATGGCGTTTGGTTACACGGTGAGGCGGTAGGTGCTGGAATGGTAATGGCGCTGGATCTTTCTGCGCGTATGGGCTGGATTGGTTCTGACGAGCTTGCTCGCGGCAAAGATATAGTTGCCTCGGCGGGCTTGCCGGTGACACCTCCCCAAAGCATGTTGGCAGCAGACTTCAGGCGTCTTATGGCGGTCGACAAAAAAGTGCTGGATGGGCAGCTACGCTTGGTTCTGCTTAAGGGGCTGGGCGACGCGATCGTAACCGCGGATTTTGATACAACGGCACTATCAGACTGCTTGGCGATGTCGCCAGAATGACGTCAAACAAGGAAGAGGGTTTCACCTCAATGAATGAAATCGACCGGTTGCTGGATTATTATCAGTTCAGCCACGATCCCTTTGCTCCTCGTACGCCGGGCTTCAAGTTCTTTACGCCGAAGCGCAAGCCCGTTCTAGCAGAGCTGCATCATCTGGCTCGCTATAGTAGCCAAATGCTCGTGGTTACGGGGCCAGAAGGTAGTGGCAAAACCTTGTTACGCCAAGCTTTGGTCGCCAGCAGTAACAAGGAGAGCGTGCAATGCGTTGTGCTGTCTGCGCGCGAATTTTCCGCTGAAGATGCCTTGCTGGGTTATGTCTGCCAAGCGGTCAATGCCGACGGCCGTGATGTTGGAAGCCTGTTGGATAAGTCGCAGTCTAGCGACGCTGTAGGTATTCAGCTTTATCTGGTTATTGACGATGCGGAAGCGTTGGAGCCATCTGCTCTCAGTATGCTTACTGAAATCGCCGAAGCGGGTCAGACTGCCCCTCGCGTGTTTTTGTTTGCGGATGCAGAGCTAATCGCGCCTGCATTAGAGTCGTTGCAGGCATCTCCGGAAGACAGTGCGTTCCACCTTGCTGCGCTGCAGCCGCTTGATCTGGATGAGACTCGCGATTACCTCGGGCAGCGCCTCGAAGGGGCTGGTCAAGGCATTGAGTTGCTGTCAGATGAGCAGATTGCTGCTGTCCATGATCAGTCGGGAGGCTGGCCGGGCGCTATTAATGAAGCGGGTCGTCGGATTATGCTCGAATCCATGGAGCAAGCACCTCTGGCTGCTGCCGAGCGGGCCAAGCGCGGTGGGCTGCCGATTGGTACTTTGGCCGCATTGGCCTTGGTAGCGCTGGGTGTGGGCGTTGCATGGTACATGGGCGATCAGCCCAAAGAACCGGAAACGACTGTTTTGGCGTTGCCTGAGCCTATCCCGGAAGTGCGTTTGAATGGGGATGCTGAGCTTGAGAGTCCCGTGCCGCCAACTGCACCGCTGCCTGCGGGTAGTGATATGGCGACAGGTGTTTCGCCTTCTCCCGTTGCAGAAACTGATGATGCTGATGTTCCAGAAGTAGTTGAAGCTGCCCCCGCGCCAGAGCCAGAGTCGCCGCCGCCAGTGGTTGCGGCAACAAGCGCTGCTGAGTCTGCAGCAAGCAGCCCACCGGTCGCTCCGGTCGCTGCTCCAGCGTTGCCTGCTCCAGCGAGTCCTGCGGCTACTGCTGTTGCTGCGAGCAACGATCCGCCCAAGGCAAGCTCGGTAGCTCAAGGCAGCACAGGCGCGCGTCAGACACCGTGGTATCGAGAGCAGGCCGCCAGCCGCTATGCGATTCAGCTATTGGGGACGCGCGCCGAGCAGTCGGCGGTCAGCTTTGTTGAAGCGCACGCGCAGCTAAATGATATTGGTTACTTCGAAACAACCCATCAGGGTGCTCCGTGGTTCGTTGTTACTCAAGGTAGCTATGGCGGCCGCCAAGCCGCTCAGGACGGAATTGCTGGCTTGCCGCAGGCATTGCGCAACAGTAAACCTTGGCCGCGCAGTTTCGGCGATATCCAAAAGTCGCTGCGTTGATTTCAGAGGGCAGAGACGTCGATTTGATGGCGTCTCTGCTTCGCTGAAGAGGGCTTGGATCAGTGTTTGAATTAGCGCTATAGTAAAGCGCAAACTTGCCTATTTACGACATTTGAATATGCGAATGCGGCATGCTGGCCTCAAAAAAAATTGTGGCCAGGTATGTCGCTGTGTACAATTACCCCCCTTTTGTCCGGCGCCTGGCCAGATCAATGCTTTTTTGATTCTTGTAAGCGCTTGAATTCAATAGCTTTTTGAGAGCGTGCCTATGAAAGCAGGTTTATACCAGCCTGATCAGTTCAAGGATAACTGTGGCTTCGGCTTGATTGCCCACATGGAAGGTCAGCCCAGTCATCACTTACTCCAGACGGCTATTGAAGCCCTGACATGCATGACACACCGTGGCGGTATCAATGCCGACGGCAAGACCGGTGACGGTTGTGGTCTGCTTATTCAGAAGCCTGATCGTTTTCTGCGCGCAGTGGCGCAGGAGCAATTGTCCGTGCAGCTACCCGAGCAATACGCTGTCGGGATGGTCTTTATGGGCGCCGATGCGGCGGCAACCGCTGCTGCGAAGCAGGCATTTGCCGACGCGCTGGCGGATCAAGGGCTGACCAGTCTGGGTTGGCGTGAGGTGCCCGTTGACCAGACGGTATTGGGGCCACTGGCGCTGAGCAGCATGCCGCGCATTGAGCAGTTGTTCGTTTCCGGTGATGGCCTCGACGAGCAGCAGTTTGGCGTCAAGCTATTCTATGTGCGTCGCAAGGCGGAAATCGCCATGCAGGCCGATAGCAATTTTTACGTCTGTAGTCTGTCGCACAAAGTTATCTCCTACAAAGGCCTGATGATGCCGGCCGATCTGGATAAGTTTTATCCGGATTTGGGCGATGACCGCATGGAAACCGCCATCAGCGTGTTCCATCAGCGTTTCTCTACCAATACCTTGCCAAAGTGGCCGCTTGCACAGCCATTCCGTCTGGTCGCGCATAACGGTGAGATAAATACCATCACCGCTAACCGCAACTGGGCTCATGCACGTCGTAACAAATTCACCAACGATTTGATGCCTGACCTGGAAAGTCTGGCTCCGCTGGTCAATACCACCGGGTCCGACTCCTCAAGCATGGACAATATGCTTGAGTTATTGATTACTGGTGGTATGGATTTGTTCCGCGCCATTCGCATGGTTGTTCCGCCCGCATGGCAGAACGTAGAGACCATGGATGCCGACTTGCGTGCATTTTATGAATACAACTCCATGCACATGGAGGCCTGGGATGGTCCGGCGGGTATCGTACTGACCGAAGGTCGTTATGCAGTGTGTCTGCTCGACCGCAACGGTCTGCGCCCTGCGCGCTACGTTGTAACCAAGAACGGTTACATCACGCTCGCCTCAGAAATCGGCGTGTGGAATTACCAGCCTGAAGACGTGATCAGTAAAGGCCGCGTTGGTCCTGGTCAGATTCTGGCAGTCGATACCGAAACCGGTGAAGTGCTGCATACCGATGATGTTGCTGATCGCCTCAAGTCGCGCCACCCCTACCGCAAGTGGCTGAAAGAAAATGCCCTGCGTATTCAGGCAAAGCTTGATGACCGCGATCACGGCTCCGACTTTTTGGGCGCCGAACGTCTGAAGCAGTATATGAAAATGTTCCAGGTCACCTTCGAAGAGCGTGATCAGGTACTGCGTCCGTTGGCCGAGAATGGTCAGGAAGCGGTTGGTTCCATGGGCGACGATACCCCGATGGCGGTATTGTCCAGCCGGGTTCGCTCGGTCTATGACTACTTCCGTCAGCAGTTTGCCCAGGTGACCAATCCGCCTATCGATCCGCTGCGCGAAGCCATTGTCATGTCCCTTGAGACCTGTCTTGGCGCTGAGCGTAATGTCTTTGAAGAGACTGCTGATCACGCTAACCGTGCGATCCTGAGCTCTCCTGTGATTTCGCCTGCGAAGTGGCGCACGCTGATGCATCTGGAGCGCCCTGGATTCTCTGTACACACGATCGATCTCAACGTGGACGAGTCCATGCCGCTGGGCGATGCGGTAAGTGATATCGCCAGGCAGGCTGAAGCCGCAGTACGTGAAGGCAAGTCACTCATCGTGCTCAGTGACCGCTTAATTGAAACGGGCAAACTGCCAGTGCACGCTGCACTGGCAGTGGGTGCTGTGCACCACCATTTGACTGCGGTCGGTATTCGTTCCGAGTGCAACATCCTGGTTGAGACGGCGACCACGCGTGATCCACATCATTATGCGGTGTTGATCGGTTTTGGTGCCTCTGCAGTCTATCCGTACCTGGCGTATGAAGTGCTGGGTGACCTGCTGCGCACCGGTGAGGTCATCGGCGACTTGTACGAAGTCTTCAAGAGCTACCGCAAAGGTATCTCAAAAGGCTTGTTGAAAATCCTGTCGAAGATGGGTATCTCGACCATCGCCTCTTACCGGGGTGCGCAACTGTTTGAAGCCGTTGGCTTGGCCGATGAGATCGTTGACCTTTGTTTCAAGGGTGTCGCCAGCCGCATTCAGGGCGCGCGTTTCTGCGATCTGCAGGATGAACAGCTACTGCTGGCCAAGGAAGCCTGGAATCCACGCAAGTCGATTCAGCAAGGTGGCTTGTTGAAATTTGTCTTCGGTGGTGAGTACCACGCGTACAACCCTGATGTGGTACGTGCGTTGCAGGATGCCGTGCAGGGTGATAGCTACGATAAGTACCTTGAATACGCGGCTTTGGTAAACAACCGCCCGGTGGCGTCGCTGCGTGACCTGCTGAAAGTGCGTGATGATCAGGCGCCGATCGCGCTCGACCAAGTTGAGCCCCTTGAGCAGATATTCAAGCGCTTTGACTCGGCGGGTATCTCGCTCGGAGCCTTGTCGCCTGAGGCGCATGAGGCCATTGCCGAGGCAATGAACCGTCTTGGCGCTCGCTCCAACTCCGGTGAGGGGGGTGAAGACCCTGCGCGTTACGGTACCGAGCGTACCTCGCGTATCAAGCAGATTGCGTCCGGACGCTTTGGTGTGACGCCTGAGTATCTGGTTAACGCCGATGTGCTGCAGATCAAGGTCGCGCAGGGTGCCAAGCCCGGCGAAGGTGGTCAGTTGCCGGGTGGTAAGGTAAACGAGCTGATTGCTCGCCTGCGTTATGCTGTGCCTGGCGTCACACTTATTTCGCCACCGCCGCATCACGATATCTATTCCATCGAAGATTTGTCTCAGCTGATCTTTGACCTGAAACAGGTTAATCCGGCTGCGCTGGTGTCGGTTAAGCTGGTATCCGAGCCTGGTGTTGGCACTATCGCCGCGGGTGTGGCCAAGGCTTACGCTGACCTGATTACCATCTCCGGTTACGACGGCGGCACTGGTGCTTCGCCGCTGACGTCCATTCGTTATGCCGGTTCGCCATGGGAACTTGGGCTGTCTGAAGCGCATCAGACGCTGCGTGGTAATGACCTGCGCGGAAAGGTCCGGGTACAGACAGACGGTGGCTTGAAAACCGGTCTTGATGTGATCAAGGCAGCCATTCTTGGCGCCGAAAGCTTTGGCTTCGGTACCGGCCCGATGATCGCGCTGGGTTGTAAGTACCTGCGCATCTGTCACCTGAACAACTGCGCAACCGGTGTCGCAACACAGAATGAGCACCTGCGTGACAACCACTATATTGGTACTGTCGAGATGGTGATGAATTACTTCACCTATGTCGCTACCGAAACCCGTGAATGGCTAGCCAAGCTGGGTGTGAGCTCTCTGGAAGAGCTTATTGGTCGTACTGATCTTTTGGAGATTCTGCCAGGCAGCACCAGCAAGCAGCAGAACCTGGATCTTGAGCCGCTGCTGTTCAGCAAGGATGTGGCGGCCGATAAGCCGCAGTTCTGCATGCAGCCGCGCAATCCGCCTTTTGACAAGGGCGAGACCGCCGAGAAGATGGTCGAAATGGCGCGTGCCTGTATCGATGGGCGCACCGGTGGTGAGTTTGAGATGAAGCTGACCAACTGTGATCGCTCCATTGGCGCACGCGTCTCGGGCGAGATCGCCAAGGTGCATGGCAACCAGGGCATGGTCAGTGCGCCTATTACCTATCGCTTCAAGGGTACTGCGGGTCAGAGTTTCGGTGTTTGGAATGCCGGTGGCTTGAACATGTACCTGGAAGGTGATGCCAACGACTATGTCGGTAAGGGCATGACCGGCGGTAAGCTGGTCATAGTGCCGCCACAGGGCAGTCCGTTCCGCTCCGAGCATACATCTATTATCGGCAATACCTGCCTGTATGGTTCGACCGGTGGCAAGCTGTTTGCTGCCGGTATTGCGGGTGAGCGATTTGCGGTGCGCAACTCCGGTTGCCACGCAGTCATTGAAGGTGCCGGTGATCACTGCTGTGAGTATATGACTGGCGGCATGGTCTGTGTGCTAGGCAGTACTGGTCACAACTTTGGTGCGGGTATGACGGGTGGTTTCGCCTACGTACTGGATCGTGACAACAGTTTCTTTGACAAGCTGAACCATGAGCTGGTCGAGCTGCATCGCATCAGTAGCGAGTCAATGGAAGTCTACCGCAGTCATTTGACGCAGGTGCTGACCGAGTATGTAGCCGAGACGGGCAGCCCATGGGGTGCTGAGGTGCTGGACAACCTGGACGACTTTATTCGTCGCTTCTGGTTGGTCAAGCCTAAGGCCGCCAGCTTGCGCGCGCTCTTGACCAGCACCAGAGCCAACCCGCAGTAATCAGCGGGAATACCTGCGACCGGGCAGCCCGTGCCGCCCGGTCAGCGATAGAGATTCGGCAGCGCCACAGGTAATGGTTGCGCTGCACTGATGAGGTTTAGATATGGCAGACCGTTTAAGTAACGACTTCCAGTTTATCGATGTTGGTCGTGAAGACCCGAAAAAGCGCGCGCTGCGCACGCGCAAGACTCAGTTCGTAGAAATCCACGAGCAGTTCAAGCCGGAAGAGGCTGCGGATCAGTCACATCGTTGTCTGGAGTGCGGCAACCCCTATTGTGAGTGGAAGTGTCCTGTGCACAACTTCATTCCCAACTGGCTGAAGCTGGTGTCTGAAGGCAACATCCTGGAAGCGGCCGAGCTGTCGCATCAGACCAATACGTTGCCGGAAGTCTGTGGTCGGGTTTGCCCACAGGACCGCCTCTGTGAAGGTGCCTGCACGCTGAATGATGGTTTTGGTGCGGTGACTATCGGCAACGTCGAGAAGTACATCACTGATACTGCATTCGCGATGGGCTGGCGTCCCGATCTGTCCGCGGTTGTTCCTACCGGTAAGCGCGTCGCCATCATCGGTGCTGGTCCGGCGGGTCTCGGGTGTGCAGATGTGCTGGCAAGAGCTGGTGTGAGTCCGGTGGTATTTGATCGCTATCCTGAAATCGGTGGTCTGCTTACCTTTGGTATTCCCGAGTTCAAGCTGGAAAAAACGGTCATGTCGCGGCGTCGCGAGATTTTTGAGGGTATGGGCATCGAGTTTCGCCTGAACACCGAGATCGGCAAGGACGTGAGTATTGACGACCTGCTTGAGGAGTACGACGCGGTCTTTATGGGTATGGGTACTTATACCTACATGAAGGGCGGCTTCCCGGGCGAAGACCTGCCAGGTGTACACGACGCGCTGGACTTCCTGGTTGCCAACGTCAATCGCAACCTGGGTTTTGAGAAAGCGCCGGAAGACTTTATTGGCTTGAAAGGCAAGAAAGTAGTGGTGCTGGGTGGTGGTGATACTGCGATGGATTGCAATCGCACCTCGATCCGCCAGGGTGCCTCTTCGGTCGCCTGTGCCTACCGGCGCGACGAGGCCAACATGCCGGGCTCGCGCAAGGAAGTGAAGAACGCCAAGGACGAAGGGGTCAAGTTTCTGTTCAACCGTCAGCCTATCGCCATCGTCGGTGAAGATCGGGTCGAAGGCGTCAAGGTTGTAGAAACGCGCCTGGGTGAGCCCGATGCACGTGGCCGTCGCAGTCCTGAGCCGATCCCTGGCTCGGAAGAGGTGCTGCCGGCAGATGCGGTAATCATCGCCTTTGGCTTTCGTCCCAGTCCTGCAGACTGGTTCTCCGAGAAGGAAGTGGGTACCGATAGCCAGGGCCGCGTAGTCGCGCCTGAGGAAGGTCAGTACAAGTTCCAGACGACCAACCCCAAGATCTTCGCTGGTGGTGATATGGTTCGCGGCTCTGATCTGGTCGTGACCGCCATCTGGGAGGGCCGTCAGGCTGCTGAAGGTATTCTCGAGTATCTTGAGCTGTAACCAGCTGTTTGTTCATTGCGGTTCAACAAGGGCGCCCTAGGGCGCCCTTGTTATTTCAGGGCGCCTGATCTTTGTCCGCATTCCCGGTACAATGCCCGCTGATATGGTAACTGGATAACTACCCCATGACTGAACTCAAGAATGATCGCTTTCTTCGTGCCCTGCAGCGTCAGCCGGTCGATGTCACGCCGGTATGGATGATGCGGCAGGCCGGGCGCTATTTGCCTGAGTACCGTGAGTCGCGCGCACGCGCAGGTGATTTCATGGGACTGTGCACCAATCCGGATATGGCTTGCGAGGTAACCCTGCAGCCGCTGGAGCGCTATCCGTTGGATGCCGCCATTCTGTTTTCCGACATTCTGACCATTCCCGATGCAATGGGTCAGGGTCTTTATTTCGAGACCGGCGAAGGTCCGCGCTTCCGCAAGGTTATCGATACCCCGGCGGACATCGAGGCGTTGCCGATCCCAGATCCCGAGAAAGACCTGGGTTATGTAATGGGTGCCGTGCGTACAATTCGCCGCGAGTTGAATGGTCGGGTGCCGCTAATCGGCTTCTCTGGCAGTCCCTGGACGCTAGCGACCTATATGGTTGAGGGCGGCTCATCCAAGGATTTTCGCAAGACCAAGGCGATGCTTTACGATCAACCTGAAGCCATGCATCTGCTGCTCGACAAGCTGGCTGATTCGGTTATCAGTTATTTGAACGGCCAGATCATGGCTGGCGCTCAGGCGGTGCAAATTTTCGATACCTGGGGCGGCAATCTGTCGTCCGATGCCTATCAGAAGTTCTCGCTCGCATACATGCGCAAGATTGTCGCCGGTCTTATTCGCGAGAATGATGGCCGTAAAGTGCCCGTTATCCTGTTCACCAAAAACGGCGGTTTGTGGCTGGAGAGCATTGCCGATGTTGGCGCGGATGCACTGGGGCTGGACTGGACCATGGATATGGGGGTAGCTCGTTCACGCGTTGGTGCCAAGGTAGCTCTGCAGGGCAACATGGATCCGACCGTGCTTTATGCCAAGCCTGCGGCCATCCGCGCCGAAGTGGCGCGTATTCTGGCTAGTTATGGCAAGGGTAATGGTCATGTATTCAACCTGGGCCATGGCATCACGCCTGAGGTAGACCCGGCGCATGCGGGTGCCTTTATTGAGGCAGTGCACGAAATGTCAGCTATTTATCATGATCCGGCTGCTATCGTAGGCTGAGAAAGGTTGCGTATCTGGCCCGCCGGGCCAGATACTGAACCGGTTGTTCACCAACAGGCTATCGGAAAGGAGAGGCGTATGCGCAGGGTGGTATTCAACCAGAAGGGCGGTGTCGGTAAATCCAGTATTGCCTGCAACCTGGCCGCAGTAAGCGCGGCGGCAGGATACAAGACGCTGGTCATCGATCTGGATCCGCAGGCCAACTCAAGCCATTACTTGCTTGGTGAGGGCATGGCGGATATCGACACCACCATCGCCGAGTTCTTTACGCAAACCCTGACCAGCGGACTGTTTGGCAAAAAAGCCGAGCAGTTCGTGGTGGAAACGCCCTTCGAAAACCTATGGTTGATGCCCGGTAGTCCTGAGCTGGCCGACCTGCAGCACAAGTTGGAGTCACGTTACAAAATTCAGAAGTTGCGCAAGCTGCTCAAGGATCTGAAGGACAGTTATGAGCGTATCTACATTGATACCGCTCCCGCCTTCAACTTCTACACCATGTCAGCACTGATTGCCGCAGATCGTGTATTGATCCCGTTCGACTGTGATGCGTTTTCGCGGCAGGCGCTTTACGGGCTGTTGGCGGAGCTGAATGATGTGCGTGAAGAGCATAACGAAGACTTGCAGGTAGAAGGTATTGTGGTTAATCAGTTTCAGCCACGTGCCGCTTTGCCACAGCAGATTCTGGACGAGCTCATAGCCGAAGGTTTGCCGGTATTACCGGTTTATCTCAATAGCTCGGTGCGTATGCGCGAGTCGCACCAGGCAGCTACGCCGCTGATCTTTCTCGATGGCCGGCATAAGCTGACGCAACAGTTCATTGCCTTGCACGATCATATCGAAGGCCAGTAAGCGTCGGTTTTGGCGTGCCATAACGCAACGGTAGTTTGATTGACCGATTGCGTTACCTTCTGCATGCTCGGTGCTGGACTTCATAACAAGGACAGCGCCATGAAACTGGAAACGCTCGCCATACACGCTGGTTACACCCCCGATCCCACCACTCATGCGGTGGCCGTACCTATTTACCAAACTACCTCATACTCTTTTGATGATACTCAGCACGGGGCCGACCTTTTCGACCTGAAAGTGCCGGGTAATATCTACTCGCGGATCATGAACCCGACCAACGACGTGCTGGAGCAGCGCGTTGCTGCGCTGGAAGGCGGCGTGGGCGCACTGGCTATGGCATCGGGTATGGCAGCTATTACTGCGGCCATTCAAACCCTGGCGGAGACGGGCGACAACATCGTTTCGGTGGCCAAGCTCTATGGCGGCACCTATAACCTATTTGCCCACACGCTACCGCGTCAGGGTATCGAGGTGCGTTTTGCGGCGCATGACGATGTGGCGGCGCTGGAGCAATTGATTGATAGCCGTACCAAGGCAGTGTTCTGCGAATCAATCGGTAACCCCTCGGGCAATATTCTGGACATTCAGGCACTGGCTGACGCTGCCCATCGGCATGGCGTGCCGCTGATTGTGGACAACACGGTCGCGACGCCAGCGCTCTGTCGTCCGTTTGAGTTCG
Organism: Pseudomonas neustonica; assembly: GCF_003797945.1. Taxonomy (GTDB): domain Bacteria; phylum Pseudomonadota; class Gammaproteobacteria; order Pseudomonadales; family Pseudomonadaceae; genus Halopseudomonas; species Halopseudomonas neustonica. The sequence goes on along the minus strand of NZ_RKKU01000018.1, from coordinate 29,464 downwards.
GCGCCGATATCGTGGTTCACTCGTTGACTAAGTACATGGGCGGCCACGGCACCACACTGGGCGGCATCGTGGTTGACGGTGGCAGCTTCCCCTGGACGCAGCAGGCAGAGCGTTTTCCCTTGCTGAATACGCCTGATCCGTCCTATCACGGTGTGGTCTATACCGAGGCCTTTGGTCCTGCTGCCTTTATTGGCCGCTGCCGGGTTGTGCCGTTGCGCAACATGGGCGCCGCTCTGTCGCCCTTCAATGCCTTCATGATTCTGCAGGGGATGGAGACGCTGGCGTTGCGTATGGAGCGGCACTGCGACAATGCGATCGCGGTAGCACGGTACCTGAAAGACCATGACCAGGTTGTTTGGGTGCAGTACGCGGGTTTGGAGGACCATCCCGAGCACGCGCTGGCGCAGCGTTATATGGGCGGCAAGCCTGCTTCAGTGCTGTCGTTTGGCATCAAGGGCGGACAGGAAGCAGGAGCGCGTTTTATCGATGCGCTAGAGTTGGTGGTACGCTTGGTCAACATCGGTGATGCCAAATCTCTGGCCTGTCATCCGGCCTCAACGACCCATCGCCAGCTTGATGATGAGGAACTCGCCAAGGCGGGTGTGCCGCGCGATATGGTGCGGCTGTCGATCGGTATCGAGCACATCGATGACATTCTGGCTGACCTGCAGCAGGCGCTGGACGCCTCGCGCTAGGCGAGCGGTAAGCTAGAAGCTAGAAGTAAACCCGCGGGTTCCGACCTGCGGGTTTTTTTGGTTCTGGGTAGCGCATACGTTGGTAGAAACCCCTTGACGACCGCGCGGCAGCATCCACGCTTCTTGCAGCTTGCAGCTTGCAGCTTGCAGCTTGCAGCTTGCAGCTTGCACGCGCCAGCGCGACCCTTATGGGAACAGAGGCCAGATCAAGGGGATGATCAGCGAGCCAGCGGCCCACATGATGAGGTTGAGTGGCACACCAATGCGCATGAAGTCGCTGAAGCGGTAGCCACCGGCGCTGTATACGAAGGTATTGGTCTGGTAGCCAATGGGCGTCGCAAAGCTGGCACTGGCCGCAAACATCACCGCCACCACAAAGGGGCGAGGGTCCGCGCCCAGCTGCTGCGCGACACCAATGGCGATGGGTGTGACCAGCACGGCCACCGCGTTGTTGCTGATCACTTCGGTAAGCACTGACGTCAGCAAGTAAATAAAGGACAGCATGAACAGCGGACCGAGTAACGGCGCTAAGGTCATCACATGACTGACCACCGTATCGACCAGCCCGACCTTGTTCATGGCGATACTGATGGCCAGCATGCCGAAGATCAGAGTGAGAATGCGCCAGTCGATGGCCTTGTAGGCGTCTTCGGTATCCAGGCAGCCGGTGGCAACCACCAGCGCGGCCGCGATCATGGCCAGGCCTTCTATCGGCATGACCTTCAGCGCGGCCAGCACCATCACCGCAACCACGGCGGCTATCGCGATCGGTGCCTTGTTGCGACGGTAAGCCCGCTCCTGCACCGAGTTCAGGCTGATTAATTCGCCGTTGTCGGCGAATTTCTTGATCTGGGCGGGCGTGCCTTCTACCAGCATGACATCGCCAAACTGCAGCTGGAACTCATCCAGGTTGTTCTGAATGTTCTCGTTCTGACGGTGAATCGCTAATACGTGAATACCGTAACGGGCGGTCAGGTTGAGGTCGCGCATGGGGCGGTGGCTGTATCGCGAATTGCGCCCAACTATAGCCTCTGCCAGCATCACATCACGGGTCGAGATGGTTTCAAAGTTGGCACTGTCTTCGCGGTTAAAGGCGAGCAGGCCGTTTTGCCGCAATTCAACAAAATCGCGCATGGTGGTATGCAGCACCAGGCGGTCGCCCGCGTGCAGCAGGGTGTCGTTTAGCGGAGTGGATAACTCCTCATCGCCACGGAATATCTTTAGTACGCTTATGCCGCTGTTGCCGTTAAGGCTGGCCTGGCTGATGGTTTGGTTGACCACTGGCGAGTCATGTGGAACCAGCAGCTCGGTCATGAAGGTGCGCGCCTGATCCGGACGTAACTGACGCGAAAGGCTCTCGCGCTCGGGCAGCAGTCGATAACCGATCAGCAGAATGAAGACCATGCCGATGGCTGCCAGGATGGCGCCGGGCAGGGTAATGTCGAACATGCCGAAGGGCTCCATGCCCATTTGCCGAGCCACACCATCCACCAGAATGTTGGTCGAGGTGCCGATCATGGTCATGGTGCCGCCCAATATAGTGGCGTAGGACAAGGGGATCAGCATCTTCGATGGCTTGCTGCCAACCTGCGTGGCCAGTGCAATGGCGACCGGCGTCAGGATGGCGACCACTGGCGTGTTGTTGATGAAGGTGGATAGCAGCATCGCTGTCATCATCAGACTGAACAGGGTGCGCCACGGGCTGCCGCCACCCATGCGCGACAACCAGTTACCCAGGGTTTCTACGCAACCGGTGCGTTCCAGCGCGCCGGACAAGATAAACATGCAGGCAATAGTGATGGGTGCGCTGTTGGACAGCACACTCAGAACATCGGCGGGTGATAACAGCTGACTTACCAGTAGTACGGCGACAGCAATCCCGACCACCACATCGGGGCTGAACTTCTCCCGTGCAAAGGAGTAAAACACCCAGCACAGTAGTAGTGCGACGCCAATCAATGGCAGCGAATCCCAGCTCATGGTTACCTGAATCTCGTGTGAGGTATTCGGCTCCACCTGTCGGAACCCGTATGGGCGCCACATTAAGAGGGATTCTTAAGTTTGTCCAAGTACAAAAACTGATTTTTATATGCTTAAAAAGAATAAAAAACGGTGTCTATTTAACCAGCTTCAGGATGAGCAACTGATCTCCAGGTGTTTGCCCCAGTCCGGTGGCGCTGCAGCGTATTCTTCGGCGTCGGTCTGCCTGGTAAAGGGCGTTGTCAGCAGGTCGTGCAGCTTCCTGACCTCAGTGAAGTCACCTTGCTCAGCGGCAGCAATCGCGTTCTGCGCCAAGTAATTGCGTAGCAGGTAAATCGGGTTGGCCTGCAAGGCTTCGGCCTGTTCTGCGTTGCCACCCCTGCGGTGCAAGTGCTCGGCATGCCAGCGATCGAAGGCGTCACGGTCAACAAAGTGATCGCGCAGCGCTGTACTGTCTTCTGCCAGAAGGCGCAGGCAGAGAGTGAAGTCGCTCCCGCTGTCCTGCATCAGCTGCAGTAGTTGTTCTATAAGATCGCCATCTCCGCGTTGGGCATCTGCCCACCCCAGTCGCCGTCGCATCAGCTCCAGATAGTGCTGTTCAAAGGTCGGCATAAAGCTGGCGACTTCGGTCTTCAGGGTTTCTACATCAATAAAGGGAGTTAGTGCCTGCGCCAGGCAGGCGAGGTTCCATTGCGCGATGGCGGGTTGGCGATGAAAGGCGTAACGGCCTTCATGGTCGGAGTGATTGCAGACGTGGCGTACGTCGAATGCATCGAGGAAGGCGTAGGGGCCAAAGTCGAAGGTAATGCCCAGAATCGACATGTTGTCGGTGTTCATCACGCCGTGGCAGAAGCCGTAGGCTTGCCACCAGGCAATCATCTCAGCGGTTCGTTTCAGCACTTCACGGTACATAGCCAGTTCTGGCTGTGCGTCTGTGAGGCATTCTGGGTAGCAAGTACGCAGGGTAAAGTTAAGCAGCTCGCGGAGGGCATCATGCTGGCGGGTGTAATAAAAGTATTCGAAGTGACCAAAGCGAATGTGCGACTGTGATAGCCGCAGCAGCATGGCTGCTCGCTCCTCGCGTTCGCGGTAAACGGGATTGTCACCCAAGGTGACGCAGAGTGCGCGGCTGGTGGGTATGCCGAGCGCATGCAGCGCTTCCGAGCCAAGGAATTCTCGAATTGATGAGCGCAGCACTGCGCGGCCATCGCCCATGCGCGAATAGGGGGTGCTGCCCGCGCCCTTGAGGTGCAGGTCCCAGTGTTCGCCGGCCTGATTGAGTACTTCGCCCAGTAACAGGCCCCGGCCGTCACCCAGCTTGGGGTTGTAGCCGCCGAACTGATGGCCGGAGTAAACCATTGCCCGTGGTTCTGCGCTGCTCCAGATCTTGTGCCCGGAGAAGAGTTCGGTAAATAGCTCGCTATTGGCTTCTTCTGGCGTCAGGTCGATTAGACGCATGGCGCTGGGGCTACTGATCACCAACCTCGGGTTTTGCAGCGGTTCCGGCGTAACTCGAGTAGAAAAAGTGTCGCCCAGTTGGGCGAAGCGGTTGTCGAACTGCAGGTCCGCAAGTGAAGCCAAGATAGATCCTTCTGCGTCAGGCGCAGGCTGGAAAACGAGGTGACCATGCTAGGGGGTCTTGCTCTGCGACCGCAAGGGACTTGGCGCTTTAAGGTTCATCAGTCAGGCGCAATCAGGGTGCTTGGTCCTGTGTTATGGCCTAGCATCAAGCGAGGTAATGGTCCCTACCGCAGCTTGACCTGGTGGCTGCAGATCCCTAGTGTTCAAACACCTGTATGAATAGCTGCCGCCGGTATGGTCCGGCTGCACTTGGAGAGCCGACATGCCCGAATACAAAGCCCCTTTACGTGACATGCACTTCGTTATGGATGAAGTGCTCGATTTTGCCGCCAGTTATGAGGCCTACGGTCTAGAAGATGCCTCGCCGGATCTGGTCAACGCCATTCTTGAAGAAGGTGGCAAGTTCGCTGGCGAAGTACTTGCGCCGCTGAACCGCACTGGTGACGAAGAAGGTTGCCATATCGATGATGGCGTCGTCACCACGCCCAAAGGCTTTAAAGAAGCCTACCAACAGTATGTCGATAACGGTTGGGGCTCCATGACTGGCTCTACCGAGTACGGCGGCCAGGGCTTGCCTTTCTCGCTGGGCCTGGTGATCAGTGAAATGGTTGCCTCGGCAAACTATGCCTTCAGTATGTATCCGGGTCTGTCCCACGGTTGTTCCGCGGCCATCAGTGCACATGGCACGCAGGAGCAGAAGGATCAGTATCTAAGCAAGCTGACTCCCGGCACCTGGACTGGCACCATGTGTCTGACCGAGCCGCATTGCGGTACCGATTTGGGCTTGATCAAGACGCGGGCAGTACCCGAGTCCGATGGTAGTTACAAAATTACCGGCACCAAGATCTTTATCTCCTGCGGTGAGCATGACATGGCCGAGAATATCGTCCATTTGGTGCTGGCCAAACTGCCCGACGCGCCTGCCGGTACCAAAGGTATCTCACTGTTCATCGTGCCCAAGTTCCTGCTCGATGCCAACGGCGAGAAAGGCGAGCGTAATACCCTGAAGTGCGGTTCCATTGAGCACAAAATGGGTATCAAGGCATCCGCCACTTGCGTCATGAACTTTGATGACGCCACTGGTTATCTGATCGGCGAAGCCAACAAGGGCTTGAACTGCATGTTCACCATGATGAACCACGCGCGCCTGGGTACCGGCATGCAGGGGCTGTGTCATGGCGAAGCCTCTTACCAGTCGGCCTTGGTATACGCCAAAGACCGTTTGCAGATGCGTTCACTGACTGGCGCTAAAGAGCCAGAGAAAGCCGCTGACCCGATCATCGTGCATCCTGATGTGCGTCGCATGCTGCTGACCATGAAAGCCTTTAATGAAGGCAACCGCGCGCTGACCTACTACACCGCGCAACTGCTCGACCAGGCTCATTACTCCAAAGACGAAGGTGAGCGCGCCAATGCTGATGCCCTGCTGGCATTCCTGACGCCAATCTGTAAGGCGTTCATGACCGAAACCGGCATGGAAGTAACCAGCCTGGGTATGCAGGTGTTTGGGGGCCATGGTTACATTCGTGAATGGGGCCAGGAGCAGCAGATGCGTGATTGCCGCATCGCGCCCATCTATGAGGGTACCAATGGTATTCAGGCGCTGGACCTTCTGGGTCGCAAGGTGCTGGGTAGCCAAGGCAAGTTGCTGTCTGCCTTTACCAAACAGGTTCACAAGTTTTGCCAGGCTAACGAGGGCAACAGCCAGTTCGCTGGCGAGCTGGCCAAGCTGAACCAGCTGAATACACAATGGGGCGAGATCACGCAAAGCATCGCTGGTCGCGCGATGCAGAACCGGGAAGAAGTGGGCGCTTGCTCCATGGACTTCCTGATGTTCTCGGGTTATGTGATCCACGCGTTCATGTGGCTGAAGATGGCCATTGTGGCGCAGCAGCAGCTGGCCGCCGGCACCTCTGAAGAGGATTTCTACAAAGCCAAGGTGGCTACGCAGAGCTTCTATTTCAAGCGCCTGCTACCGCGCGCTCAGGCTCACGTTGAAGCGCTGAACTCCGGTGCCGACAGCCTGATGGATATGACTGCCGAGCAGTTCTGAAGCTTCGCTGTAAGCGCTAAGCGGTAAACAAAAAGCCCCGACTGGTTCGGGGCTTTTTTTCGTCTTCTGGCTGGCGCTCAGGCGCAGCCGATGCCATCGAGCCGTTGCTATTGAGTGGTTGAAGAATGGTTTGTCAGGTGCGTGACTGATTCTTTGCAAAAAGTCATAAAAAGACGCTACAGGTTTTTTCGTTGCCGGGATACAATCCTTGCTCTGCTCCGGTATGTTCCGGACAAATCTGTTGATGAGGAGATTTTGATGGCTGACTACAAAGCCCCCTTGCGTGATATCCGTTTCGTGCTCAATGAAGTGTTTGAGGCCGATGCTCTGTGGCAGAGCCTGCCCGGACTGGACGGTGCCATCGATGCGGAAACGGCCGATGCCATGCTCGAGGAAGCCGGCAAGATCACCTCGCAGACCATTGCTCCGCTGAACCGCAGTGGCGACGAGGAAGGTGCGCAGTGGAATGCCGGTGAAGTCACTACGCCAAGCGGCTTCAAGGCCGCGTTCAAAACCTATGCCGAAGGTGGCTGGGTTGGCTTGGGCGGCAACCCCGAGTACGGCGGACTGGGCATGCCCAAGACGCTGGGTGTGCAGGTCGAGGAAATGGTCTACGGTGCCAACAATAGCTTTGCACTCTATCCGGCTCTGACCGCCGGTTGCTGTCTGGCGCTTGATGCCCACGGCAGTGAAGAGCTGAAGCAGGCTTACCTGCCGAACATGTACGCAGGTATCTGGTCTGGCACCATGTGTCTGACTGAGCCGCACTGTGGTACTGACCTGGGCATCATCCGCACCAAGGCCGTGCCCGAAGCGGACGGCAGCTACCTGGTGACCGGTACCAAGATTTTCATCACCGGCGGTGAGCACGATCTGACCGAGAATATTATTCACCTGGTGCTGGCGAAATTGCCCGACGCTCCGGCGGGTCCCAAGGGCATCTCTCTGTTCCTGGTGCCCAAGTTCCTGGTCAACGAAGACGGCTCTATGGGCGAGCGCAATCCGGTCAACTGCGGCTCCATCGAGCACAAGATGGGCATCAAGGGTTCAGCTACCTGCGTTATGAACTTTGATTCTGCCCGTGGTTATCTGGTCGGGGAGGTCAATAAAGGCCTTAATGCCATGTTCACCATGATGAACTATGAGCGTTTGTCTATTGGTATTCAGGGCATCGGCTGCTCAGAAGCGTCGTATCAGAGCGCGGTTGATTATGCTCGCGAGCGTATCCAGAGCCGGGCGCCAACGGGTGCCGTGCAGCCAGAAAAGGCGGCCGATCCTATCATCGTCCACCCCGACGTGCGCCGTATGTTGCTGACCATGAAAGCCATGACCGAAGGCAGTCGTGCGTTCTCTACCTATGTGGGCATGCAACTGGATATCAGCAAGTATGCTGATGAGCCAGAGTCGAAAAAGAAAGGCGAGGATCTGGTTGCGCTGCTGACGCCGGTAGCCAAGGCATTCTTTACCGACGTCGGTCTGGAGAACTGTGTGCACGGCCAGCAGGTCTTTGGCGGCCACGGCTACATTCGTGAGTGGGGCCAGGAGCAGTTGGTGCGTGACGTGCGTATCGCGCAGATCTACGAAGGCACCAACGGCATTCAGGCGCTCGACTTGATGGGACGCAAGACGGTTGCCAATGGCGGCGCTTTCTTCAAGGTATTTGCCGAGGAAGTCCGCAATTTCGTTACCGAAAATTCCGCAGACGCCATGGCCGAGTTTGTTCAGCCGTTGGCCAAGGCGATAGCTAATCTGGAAGAGCTGACCGCTGGCGTGATTGAGCGCAGCAAGAGCAACCCGAACGAAGTAGGCGCGGCCTCGGTCGAGTATCTGCATGTATTTGGCTATACCGCTTACGCTTATATGTGGGCCAAGATGGCCAAGGTTGCGCTATCCAAGGCAGAGGCGGATGAAATCGGTTTCTATAGCGCCAAGCTGGGCACTGCCAAGTTCTTCTTCCAGCGTTTGCTACCACGCATTCACTCGCTGAGTGAGTCGGTCAACGCGGGCAGTGAGTCCTTGTACGAGTTGGACGCGGTGCAGTTCTGAGCGATCGACTCTGCCGGCTAACTGCAGAGTCGACTAAATGTAAGCAAATGCTTACACGCTGTGATGACAATGGCTTATGGGCACTTCCTGCGGACCTGCGTAGTATCAATCGCGCTAGGAGCATCGCAGGAAGCGACTCAAACAACAGGGAATAGGGATAGTGCCTCGGAGGCACTGCTATTACGGATGATCAGGAACTATTCTGCAAAACCCCGCCTCGGCGGGGTTTTTTCTTTTCTGCACTACAATCTCAGCTTCAAGCGTTGAAGCTGCAGCTCACCTCACCCAGCTCGCCCATACGCAACGTCAACTGATCTCCTGCGGCAATCGGATGCAGTCCGGTCAAGGCGCCAGTCAGGATGATGTCGCCGGTCTTGATGCTTATGCCTTGCTTCAGCCGGTCGCGCACCAGCCACAGGCACGCCTCTAGCGGGTCACCCATTGCACTGCCGGTATTGCCCTCGGCAACCTGCTCGCCATTGATTTCCAGTGTGGCAATCAGTTGGCTTAGGTCCAGCGCACCGGGCACGTTCTGCTGGTTGCCCAGCACGTATGCGCCGGAAGAGAGGTTGTCTGCTACGGCGTCAAAAATTGTGGTGGGCCAGCCTGCGATCGCTGAGTCGCAGATCTCAAGGGCGGGCACGACGGTTTGTAGCGCCGCGATCAGTTGACTTCTGTCCAGCTCGGGATCAGTCAGCTCATGCGCAAATACCATCGCTACCTCGATTTCGGCACGTGGCGCGATAAAGTCACGGTAGTTCAGCTCTTGCCCCGCTTGGCGCAGACCGCTGGCCATCAATACGCCCTGCAATGGACCGGGCAAACCGAGCTTGGCTTGCACTGCCGGGTTGCTGACGCCGAGCTTATAACCTCTGACGCTGTCACCCTGCGCAAGACTTAGACGCTGCCAATGTTGTTGCGCCGAATAGGCCTGCTGCAAATTGGCGATTTGGTGGGTCTCGGCTATTGCTGCGCGGGGCGCGCGTTCAGCGCGGGCAGCCAGTAGCAGCTCGGCGGCGATGGCGTGGTTATTCACAGACTGATTCATGCAATGCTTCCTCGGGTGGGTTTCTCGCCAACGACGGTGGTGCGATACATCTCGCGGCGCGCGCCAAAATAATCTGATACGGGTTGATGCCAGACGCAGCGGTTGTCCCAGATCGCCAACGTGCCAGGCGTCCAGCGCATGCGGCAGGTAAAGGCCGGGGCCAGTGCCACGCTATAGAGGTAATCAAGGATTGGGCGTGACTCCTCGGCTTTCATGCCGGAAATCCCAAGGGTGTAGACCGGATTGGCAAAGAGTACGTTGCGCCCGGTTTCCGGGTGACGGGTAATCAGCGGATGGCTGCGGACATTGTCGTCTACGTTTTCGCCGTAGACAATTTTCATGCTCTCCAGACCCGCGTTGTGTTTGGCATTGGGGCCGTAACCAAATTCCGGGCTGTGTATGCCATCCAGCCCATGCAGGGTTTTGCGCAGGGTGTCAGACAGCCACTCACAGGCCAGATACATATTATTGAACAGAGTGTCGCCACCTGTAAGCGGAACATCCTTGCCATAAAGCAGGGTGAAGGCCGGCGGTTTTTCCTGAAAGGACCAGTCCGAGTGCCAGGCGCCGCCAAATACCACCGGTGTCTGCTCACTCGCCTCTTTTACTACGTGCACTACATGCGGATGTTCAGGCATGGGTTTGACGTAGGGCTCGGTACCAAATTCACCGAAGCGCTGGGTAACGGCTTCCAGTTGCTCAACGCTGAGTTGCTGATCGCGAATGAAGAGCACGCCGTGATCCATAAGCGCCTGGCGCAGCGCTATCTGGCCTCGCTCACTGAGGTTGTTAAGGTCAATATCGTGAATATCGGCGCCCAGTGACCCGGCAACCGGCGTCACGGTGAAATGCTCACTGGGACGTGCCTGATTGTTGCCTGCGTGGGTGTAGAAGAATTCGGGCATAGTCTCGCCTCTATATTTTTGTTGTTGGGGTAGTTAGCCCAGCTTGCCGTAACCATTAGCGCTCAGCCATGATCGAATCTGCCATAAGATGATCTTTTCTGCCAATCAGGCTCGGGAGTGGTGCCTGTTGCAGCGCTAGCCGGTGCGCGAATAAAGCATTCGCATACTTGGTCGGTGCAGCGCGAAAGCGCTCGTGTTGTGGGCGGGGCATTAGTTGGCGATTCAGCGATCTGAGCACAGCGCTTGGCGTGCAGGCGTCGCAGCAGGCAAGATAGGGGCATGTGAACAGCCGAGGTACGCCATGAATTCTTGCCCAGACGATTTTGTTGTAGTGTCCAGTCCTGAAGAGGCGGTTGATCGCCTAGCAGCTCTGTATCAGCAGGCCACTAGTGCCTTGCGCGAGGCGCTCAAGAAGTATTTGGCAGACCGTACGCACCCGTCTGAGAGTCGCTGCGCCTTCAGGTATCCGGAGCTGCGTTTGATCTATCACTGCCAGGGCGAGGTGCCTAGCACCGTGCGCGCCTATGCCAAGGTGCAGGTGCCCGGCACCTACAGCGTTACCGTTACCCAGCCAGCCGCCTTCCGGCGTTATCTGCTGGATCAGTTGCGGCCCCTGATGAGCGATTTTACCGTCACGGTTGAGGTCGGCTCCAGTCAAGCCAATATCCCTTATCCCTACGTGGTCGAGCAGGGAGATGAGCTGGGCGCCTCAGGGGTGACCGCGGCTGAGTTGGCACGGGTATTCCCGAGTACTGATTTGTCGGCCGCCAACGACGGCACTGCCGATGGGCTTTACGATTGGGAAAATATCGATCCGCTGCCACTTGCGCTATTCGACGCCGCGCGCACCGATTTCTCGCTGCGCCGGCTGGTGCATTACACCGGTAGCGACTGGCGGCACGTGCAACCCTGGATTCTGCTCACCAACTACCATCGCTACGTTGACCAGTTCATTCGCCACGGGCTGGACATGTTGCAAGCTGACTCGCGCTTTCAACGCATGGTCTTGCCGGGCAATGTGGTGATTGAGCGTGGTATGGCGGAAGGCGAGATGCAGGCCATTATCGAGACAGTCGTCTGGCACCGTTACCAGATGCCGGCGTATCACCTGCAGGCAGAGAATCCGGCAGAGGGTATCACCTTGGTTAACATTGGCGTTGGGCCATCCAACGCCAAGAACATCACCGATCATTTGGCCGTGCTGCGTCCGCATTGCTGGTTGATGATTGGTCATTGCGGCGGCCTGCGCCAGTCGCAGACTATCGGTGACTACGTTCTGGCGCATGCCTATATGCGCCGCGACGGTATTCTCGACCGCGTGCTGCCACCGAACATTCCGTTGCCGGCGCTGGCCGAAGTACAGCAGGCGCTGCAGCAGGCCGCTGCCGAGGTTACCGGCGAGCAGGGTGATGCACTCAAGCGTCGGCTACGCACCGGTACGGTACTGACCTACGATGATCGTAACTGGGAACTGCGCTGGGCGCAGGAGCGTCCGCTGATCAATATGGCGCGCGCCATTGCCGTCGACATGGAAAGCGGCACCATTGCCGCTCAGGGTTATCGCCTGCGGGTGCCTTACGGCACGCTCTTGTGCGTCTCGGATAAACCGCTGCACAGCGAAATCAAATTGCCCGGTGCTGCCGGCGCCTTCTACGAACGCGCGGTTACCCAGCATCTGCACATTGGCATTCATGCGCTGGAGCTGTTGCGCAGTCAGTTGGACTCGCTGCATTCACGCAAGCTGCGCAGTTTTGATGAGCCGCCATTTCGCTGAAATACGTCACCCTGGCGCAGCAAGAGCGTGCCAGGGTGATCTTGCCCTCCAATGTACGCTGAGCAGTAATCTTTTTGAATTATCCTGTTACATCTCGCCATCGTAATGTAACCGCTCTGTCTCGGGCCTCTCACACGCATCTCATAGCCTTCCAGACTCTATAAACGCAGTCTGAAAGGGAATTAAGATGTTTATTCGAACGGGATTTATTTGTTTGGCTGCCGGAGGTTTGCTGACCGGTTGTCTGTCCTCCAGCAGTAGCGACAATGATGAAAATGTCAGCCAGCCAGCGCCGCCAGCGGTGCAGGCCGCGCTGCGGGTTGGTGTCATTCCTGATACCCAGGGCGGTGGTCAGAATTCGTCGATTATGCCAATGCGCGCGCTGATGGAGTTTTATCGCGAGCAAGATGTTGATCTGCTGCTGTTGGTTGGTGATTTGTCAGAAGAGGCTACGCCAGCAGAGTACGCGCAGTGGCGCAGCGTGGTGGATGATTATCGTGACGACTTTGTCATGCTGCCGCTGCAGGGTAATCATGACATCAAGGGCACTGACCAGGATTGGTACGACAACGTCAGCGATCTGATTCCGGCCGATGCCATTCAAATGACCGGGCAGCGCGACAAGAACTAGGCCGTTGTTCGCGGTAACGTGCTTATTATCACGCTCTCTTATGGGCAGTTGCCCTTCACCTACGACTTCACGCGCGAAATGATTGAGACTTATCGCGATCAGGTCGATCATATTATTGTGTCTACCCATAACACCATGGTGGGCTCGCGCTACGGCAATATTCGAGAGCGGGTAGTAGAGGCTTACGATACGTCTGAAGGCGATCAGCAGTTTTTGCTGGTGCATAGCGATTACCGACAGTTGTTCGCCGATAACGACGTGATCTATGTAGCGGGGCACGAGCACCAGTATCTGCGCAGCCTGGTATCCGGTTATTACGGTGGGCATTACACAGAGCTGGTCAGTGGCAGCGCTTCTTATAAGGGTTACGACTCGCGCTATGGCGAGAGCGAACTGATCCAGAGCATGCTCATGGTCAAGATCAACGACGGTAGTTCTGGGTCATTGGATGTAAACGCATCCATCCTGAGCTTCGAAGGCGACCTGGTTGATTACCGCTCTTACTATGAAGCTCATACTATTACGCGTAACGAGGATGGTATGCGTGAGCTGGCGCAGCCTGATTGGAAGTTGATAGACCGTTTTACGCGCACGGCTGAGCGCTGTGACAAGATCGTTTACCCCTCCAGTATTCCGGCCAGTAATCAGCTTAATATGACGCACGACAAAAGCTATCGCACGAGTGCCTGCGTCTCGGCTAATGGTTTTTCGGCACGTATTCTTGATGGTGAAAATGCAATTTTCAACCGCTACGATACGCGTACCAGAACCACTAATTTTGAGCCCGGTGTATCCACGGCAAAAAGCAATGCTGAGCTGGCGGCTCGCTATTTCCGTTACCTGCACATACCGCACGCAAGTTACTCACCTAATCTGAACAACAGCCAGCGTGTGCGCTTGATCAATCAGGGTACTGCTGACGAGGAAGTCGAGATTCGTGAAACCACTATCGATCTGAAAAAACAGGTTTCCTTGAGTTGGGTTCCCCCTTACGAGGGTGCCGAGTCTGATGTGCTGATCGTCAGCGGAATCCAGGGGCAGGATGGTACTTACAGCAGCGCTAAAGGTGTTATGAAGAATATCCAGGCTGACGTTGGTTTTGCCGGTAGTTTTGGTGATGGCAGCGAGAGGGGCAAGCAACCGGTGACGCTCCCGAACGATCGCGTAAACAGCAACTCGATATTGGATGACGATGCCCGCGGCGACGACTTTGTCCTGCAGTTCAATTTACCGGCTGTGGCGGAAGCAGAGAGTTTGACCCTTGGGCGCTGGAATACCGAGACAGAAGGATGGGATCCTGTTGTAGCGGCAGACTGTATCAGTGCGGCCAGCTATGACAGCAGTTATTTGACTGACCTGCCGGCGGACGTTCCGCAAAGTTGTGAGACGGCCGCCGGTATGGTTACGGTAGGTGCCGGGTATGCATGGGCTCGTCTGCAAAAGGACGGCGCTTACGCACTTATCGTGCGCTGAGTATTCAGGAAAACCGCACCGTGTCGTGCGGTTTTCCTGCCTCCGTCGCGTCCTTCTGTTCAGCATGAATTAGTCACGGACTTCACGCGTTTCTCCCCAAGGTCACAGAGCTTTGGGGTATTGTTCTACCGCCCCGCCTGCAATTAACGCTACTCTTATTTTCCATACTTCGACGTCATACGAATGAATGTTGCTGCCTATGTGCGCTTTCATTGTCTCGACGTTGAGATAAAAGTGACTGTACTAGCCAGCTTCGGATCGCGCCTCGTGGTGATCCAGCTGCTAGAGTGTATAAACAAAATAATTAATTCCGTGCCGTGATGAGGTCTTTATGAATCTGTTGACCATTAATGGTGAGCAACACCAACTCGATGTTCCGGACGATACCCCCTTGCTATGGGTGTTACGCGATGTGCTGGGGCTAACCGGAACCAAGTTTGGCTGCGGTATCGCCCAATGTGGCGCCTGTACCGTGCACCTTGATGGCGAAGCTGTGCGTTCCTGCGTGCTGCCAGTTGGCTCCGTTGCTGGCAAGTCGGTGACAACCATCGAAGCCATTGCCGAGAATGCGGTTGGTGCCAAGGTCCAGCAGGCCTGGCTGGAACACGAGGTGGTGCAATGTGGTTACTGCCAGTCTGGTCAGATCATGTCGGCCACGGCGCTGCTGCAACATAACCCGTCTCCGAGTGATGCGGATATCGACGCCGGCATGGCAGGCAATATCTGCCGCTGCGGCACTTACACCCGTATTCGTGCCGCGATCAAAGACATCGGCCAAGCCTGAGGAGAATAGCTAATGGGTAAATCGACATTTGCAGTCTCACGGCGTGGCTTCCTGAAAGGGTCAAGTGCAGCATTGGGTGGTTTGGTGCTGAGCACCTGGCTACCTGCGTTTACACCCCGCAGCGTAGCTGCCGAGGCCACCGCGGCTGGCCGATTGGGTGATCAGTCGCCCCGCGCTTATGGCGCCTATGTGCGGGTAGGGCATGACGGTCTGGTAACTGTTATTTCGCCCAAGATCGAGATGGGCCAAGGCGCGCACACCGGCATTGCGATGATGGTTGCAGAAGAGCTGGAAGTGCCCCTGAGTGCCGTCACCATCGAAGATGCGCCACCGGATAGCGAGCTCTATGCCGACTCACTGATGCAGTTTCAGGCGACTGGCGGCTCTACTTCGACCCGCCACTCCTGGAAGCCGCTGCGCGAAGCGGGTGCAACGGCGCGTCTGCTACTGATTCAGGCGGCCGCAACGCGCTGGGGCGTTGAAGCGTCGCAGTGCCACGCCAGCAATGGCGAAGTCTTCGGGCCTGCGGACCAGAAACTGGGTTACGGCGAACTGGTCGATGCTGCCAGCGAGCTGCCGCTGCCAACCGAGGTGGTGTTGAAAACACCTGAGCAGTTCATCCTGCTGGGCACCGCGGCACCGCGCATAGATACCCCCAACAAGGTCAACGGCAAGGCGCAGTTCACGATCGATCTGAGCGTGCCGGACATGCTGATTGCTTCTACGCTGACCTGCCCGGTTTACGGCGGCACCCTGAGTAGCTTGGATGCCTCTGATGCCAAGAAGGTGCCGGGCGTGCGTGACGTGATCAAGCTGGATAATGCCGTAGCGGTTACGGCGAGTAATTACTGGGCCTGTCAAAAGGGACTGAAGGCGCTCAAGGTCGAGTGGGATCTGGGCGAGCACGCCAGCATCAATTCAGCTCAGCTGGATGACGCTCTGCTACAAGCCAGCTCGCGCGATGGTGTGGTTGCCCATAGTACGGGCGATATCGCCAAAGCACTCGAGGGCGCTGCCAGTCAGTTTGAGGCGGTGTACGAACAGGCGTTCCTGTCGCATTCGCCGCTTGAGCCCATGACCTGTGTCGTGCATGTACGCCCGGACGCCTGCGAGCTTTGGGTAGGTACTCAGGTGCCGGTCTTTGCGCAGCAGACCGCAGCCAAAATCAGTGGTCTGCCGGCGGACAAGATCATTGTGAATAACCAGCTGATTGGCGGCGCTTTTGGCCGCCGGCTGGATTATGACTTTATCACCCAGGCAGTGGATGTGGCGCGCCATGTCAGCTACCCGATCAAGTTGATCTGGAGTCGTGAAGAAGACATGACCCACGATCTTTATCGGCCACAGTATGCGGATCGACTGACCGCCGCCCTGGACGCCGATGGCAAACCGGTTGGCTGGCAACACCGGATTGCTGGCGCATCGGTACTGGGTCGCTATATGGGTAGTCTGCCTGAGAGCGGTATCGACGCCGATGCGGTCGAGGTGGCCATTGAGCCTATCTACTCGCTGCAGAATCTGCTGGTCAATTATGTGCGTGAAGAGCCCAAGGTCATCCCGGTGTCCTGGTGGCGCGGCGTGGGTCCGTTGCGTAGCACCTACGCGCTGGAGTGCTTTATCGACGAGTTGGCGCTGAACGCGGGTGCTGATCCGGTCGAATACCGCTTGAGTCTGATGTCTGAGCAGCCCCGTGCCCAGGCCGTATTGCGTTTGGCTGCCGAAAAGGCGGATTGGGGGAGCGCGTTGCCGGCCGGTCGTGGCCGAGGTGTTGCGGTGAGTGCGGTGTTTGGCAGCTACGTGGCGACCGTGGTGGAAATGGAAATGCGCGGCGACAAGGCAATCCGCATCACTCGTCTGGTGAGTGCTATCGACTGCGGTCTGGTGACTAACCCGACCTCGGTGCACGCGCAGATCGAGGGCGGAACCCTGTTTGGTCTGTCAGCCTCGATGTTCAATGAAATTCTGATTGAGCAGGGCGTCGTCCAGCAGAGCAACTTCAACAATTACCGCCAGCTGCGCATCAGCGAGGCGCCCGGGGTTGAGGTCCACATAGTGCCTAGCCTGGAGGCGCCGGGCGGCGTCGGTGAGACCGGTACCGCGCTGATTGGACCAGCTCTGGTCAATGCGTTGCATGCTGCATCCGGGACGCGTCTGCGTCGTCTACCACTAAGCCGTGCCGGCTATTACCCGGTTTAAGGAGACAGGCCAATGCGTTTTACTCAATTAGTTGTAATGGGTCTTGGATTCGCCGGATTTTCGAGCACCGCACTCGCGGCTGACGCGGATCTGATCGAGCGGGGCAAGTACCTGACCGACGCCGCCGACTGTGTAGCGTGTCACACCACGTCCGGCGGTAAGCCCTTCGCCGGTGGCGTTGAATTCAAATTGCCCTTTGGCTCGTTGTATTCACCCAATATCACACCGGATGAAGAGACCGGTATCGGCAGCTGGAGCGATGAAGACTTCGTCAGGGCGCTGCATTCGGGCGTCGGCAAGGACGGCAAGCACTACTATCCGGCCTTTCCCTACACCTCCTATACGCTGATGCCAGAAGATGAGGTGCTGGCGATCAAGGCCTATCTATCGAGTCTTGAGCCGGTCAAGAACACGCCGCCGGAAAACACTCTGTCTTTTCCGTTCAACCAGCGCTGGGGCATGATTTTCTGGAATATGCTGTTTCTGGATGACGAGCGCTTTGAACCTGAGGCAGATCAGTCCGAGCAGTGGAACCGCGGTGCTTATCTGGTTCAGGGGCCGGGCCACTGCGCCGAGTGTCACACGCCACGTAACCTGTTCCAGGCTCTGGACAGCAGTCAGCCACTGGCTGGCAACCTGGTTCAGGACTGGCAAGCCTACAACATCAGTTCGGATGAGGTGCATGGCATAGGTGCCTGGAGCGAGGCTGAGCTGGTGAGTTACTTCAGCAAAGGCCATGCGGCAGGAAAAGGCGTCGCTGCTGGCCCCATGGGTGAAGTGGTGAGCAATAGCCTGCGTCATCTGGAACAGAGCGATCTGTCTGCGATGGCAACCTACCTGCTCTCGACTGAGCCACAAAGCGCGGGTGTTGCCCGTCCTGAGGTGAAGCAGCTGAGCATGCCGACCGCTGAAGAAGCCGGGCTGGGCAGCAAGGTGTTTGCCGACTCTTGCGCCAGCTGTCACCGCTGGGATGGTAAGGGCACGCAAAGCCCGATTGCATCACTCGCGGGGCTGAAAACGGTGAATGATCCGGCGGCTACCAACCTGTTAGGTATTTTGCTCACCGGACACAGCAACCCGGAGCAGCAGGTTGACCAGCGTATGCCACGTTTTGCCGAGAACTACAGCGATCCTGAGCTGGCCGCGGTCAGCAGCTTTGTGCTGCAGCACTTCGGTCAGAGCGGCGGCAGCGTTAGCGCCGAACAGGTTGCCGCCAAGCGCGGTAATACCGGGCATTGATCAGCGTGCTATCGGTTTTTGCTGGCAGGAGGCATTGAGTGGCTGCAGTTGAGCAATTGTTGCGAGCCGTTGATGCGGTTGCCGAGCAGGGTGAAGAAGCCGTGCTGGCCACCGTGGTCAAAGTTGAGGGCTCCGCCTATCGACGGCCCGGCGCGCGCATGCTGATTACCGCGCTGGGACAGACTGAAGGCACCATCAGTGGTGGCTGTCTGGAGAGCGAGGTGGCGCGCACCGCATGGTGGCTTACCGAGAGCGGACCGGCACTGCGCAGCTATAGCACGGCCGATGACGAGGAGGACGGCGATGTTGCCGTCAGCTTCGGGCTTGGCTGTAACGGCAAGGTGCATATTCTCTTCGAGCGTATAGATGCTCCCGCTGGACGCGTGTTGTTGCGCGGCTTGCGCGCGCTGCAGGCGGATGGTGAGGGCAGGGCACTGGCAACCCTGGTGAGTGCTTCGCCAGACCTGGGGCAGCGCCAACTGTTGAACCCTGATGGCGGTCTGGAGGGGCAGCTGCCGCAAGCCTTGCAGGCGCCCGTGCAGCAGGCGCTGCAGCAGGCTTTGGTCGAGCGCGGGACCAGTCTGCACCGTTTTCAGCAGGCAGGCAGCGAGGTGCAGGTATTGGTCGAGTATCTCGCGCCCGCACGGCGACTGGTTATTTTTGGCGGTGGTCACGATGCACAGCCCTTGGTGCGCATGGCCAAGTTGTTGGGCTGGCACGTAACTGTCATCGATAGCCGCGCGCATTTTGCCCGTGACAGTCGCTTCCCCGACGCAGACCAGGTGCTGCATGGCCAGTTAACCGACCGCTTTGATCCGTTACCTCTGCTGCAAGGTGCAGCGGTAGCGGTCATGACCCACAGTCTGCAACAGGATGCCCACTGGTTAGCCTGTGCCCTGGCCTCGGAGGCGGTCTACATTGGCCAACTTGGGCCGCGCGACCGTACTGAACGGTTATTGCGGGAGATGACAGCTGAGCGTAGCGTTGCACCCGGGCTTGAGCGTTTGTATTACCCTATCGGTCTGGATCTTGGCGGCGATACGCCAGAGTCCGTCGCCATGGCGATTCTTGGCGAGATGACAGCGGTGTTCAATGGTCGCCAGGGCGGCATGCTCAAGGGGCGCACGTCATCGATTCATGATGTTTCACCTACTCACTATCATCAGGTTGCCGCCGACGCTGAGCAGCAAGCTGACCCATTACTTCGCACCGAGACTTATTAGATGTCAGATACCATTACTGTTGTTGCTGTGTTGCGTGCTGTTGATGGTGCTGCGGCCAAGGTTGCCGAAATCCTGCATAACGCCGTGGAGCCTTCGCGCGCCGAGGCGGGTTGCCGTGGCTATGTGCTGCATCACGATCGCAGTGAAGATCACAAATTTGTGTTTGTTGAGCACTGGGCCGGCATGGAGGCCATTGAGGCGCACCGCCAGGCCCCGCATTATCAGGCCATGGGCGAAGCGTTGAAGGGTTTGCTCGCCGAGCGTGAAGTCATGCTGCTGGACGCTCAAGCCTGAGCCGATCAGCACCCCGTGTTGCCGGGCTGATGCTGGCCGCAGGGCAATCCAGGCGCTTTGGCAGTGACAAGCGCGTTGCGCTGTTGCCTGACGGCCATACGTTGCTTGCCACTAGCTTGCAGCGTGCTCTCTGCGCTTTCGCGCAGGTTGCTCTGGTGCTACGAGCGGATGATGATGCCGCCGAGCTGGGCGTACCCGAGCAGGTCAAGGTGGTGCGTAACGCCAATAGCCAACAGGGCATGGCCAGCAGTCTGGTCGTTGGGATTCAGGCGCTGCAGTCAGCGGATGTTGATGCCGTGGCGGTCCTGCTGGCTGATATGCCGCAGATTCAGCCTGCGACCTTTGCGGCGCTGGCTGCCATGGCATCGCCTGAGCATATCGTGGTACCGGTGTATCAAGGGCAGCGTGGGCACCCGGTACTATTTGGTCGTTCGTTCTGGTCCGAGTTGACCACAGTGCAGGGTGACGCTGGCGCGCGTGATGTTGTGCGCCGTTATCCCGCTTGCGTTAAGGTGCTGACGGTGCAAGACCCCGGCGTCTGCATTGACGTGGACGATGCCGCTGCGCTGGCATGTCTGTCGCAAGAACACGTTTGAGTCAGCGAGGAGAGAGTAGGTGAAGTCGGTTTACCTGGCAGGGTTTGATGTTTTTTGTACGGATGCCATCGAGCGTGGCGAACATCTCAAGCAACTCTGCGCCGAGCACGGGTTGATTGGCCTCTATCCGCTGGATGATCAACCGCCCGCCGACGTCGTGGATATGGCCAGCTGGATTTGTCAGGCCAATCTCAACAAGATCCGCCGCGCCGATGCGGTGCTGGCAAACCTCGACAACTTTCGTGGTGCTGAGCCCGATTCGGGTACGGTGTTCGAGATCGGTTTCGCCTGTGCGCTGGGTAAACCGGTGTGGGGTTACTTTCCCGATCACCGCTCAATGCTCGAGCAGCTGTCGCACGATGCTGACGGCTACTGCGCGGCAGGTTATCAGGTCGAGAACTTTGGTTTGCCCAAAAATCTGATGCTGGCTTGCAGTTGGTCTGGTGCTAGCCAGTCGGCCGAGGTTGCCATCGTGGCATTGGCAAGCTACCTGAGTTAAAGCCTGTATCAGGTCTCAAGGTTATCCTGCCAGCGGTTACCGTTCTGTGGGCCGTTCCGTGGTTTGGTGCTGTTCAGGCAAATAGAAAGCTGAAATAATTACGTTATTATATTTCATTTCTAGGTGTCCTTGTCCTTTATGTCTTCCCATCGTCTGCTCTCGATCGACGCTCTGCGCGGTCTGGTTATTCTCCTGATGTTGCTCGATCACGTCCGCGAAACCTTTTATATGCATATGCAGGTATCCGACCCCATGGATGTCATGCAGACCGATCCCGCGCTGTTCTTCAGTCGTTCGCTGGCGCACCTGTGTGCGCCGGTATTCATCCTGCTTACGGGGTTGGCAGCGTTTCTCTATGGCGAAAAGCAGCAGAGCAAATCTGCCGTCACTACTTTTCTGTTCAAGCGCGGGCTTTTTCTTATCGTCCTGGAGCTCACCCTGGTGGGGTTTGCCTGGACCTTTCAATTCCCGCCCACGGTCATCTACCTGCAGGTGATCTGGGCAATTGGTTTGAGCATGCTGGCGCTCTCGTTGCTGCTCTGGTTGCCGCGCAGCCTGCTCGTGTTGCTCGCTTTTGTGCTGATTGCCGGTCATAACCTGCTGGATGGAGTGCATTTTGCCGTCGATTCCTGGATGCACCTGCCGTGGGCCGTTTTGCATGATCGTGGTTGGATTGCGTTGTCGGACGAGGTGCGCATGCGCACCTCGTATCCGTTGTTGCCGTGGATTGGCGTGATCGCATTGGGTTACTCGATAGGGCCCTGGTTCTGTGGGGCAACCTCGGCTAGTCGACGGCGCGCCTATTTACTCGCCAGCGGTTGTTGCGCATTGCTCGTCTTTATGTCGCTGCGTTTGCTTAATGGCTACGGTGAGCAACCCTGGACGCAAGGAAGTACTTGGGTAATCACACTAATGAGTTTCTTCAACATGACCAAGTATCCGCCGTCACTACTATTTCTGGCGCTCACGCTGGGAATTGGCCTGTTGCTGCTAGCGTGCTTTGAGCGTCGCAATAACAGCATCATGGTGGCTGTCTTAGCGGTGTTTGGCGCGGCGCCCATGTTTTTCTATCTTCTTCACTTGTATGTGCTGAAGTTGCTGTCTCTGGGGGCTTTGGCGATATTCGGTGCCAATCAGGGTGAGTACTTTAGCTTCGATTCGGTGCTGGCGCTCTGGCTGACGGCGCTGTTTCTAGCCTTGGCGCTGTTTGCGCCGGTACAGTGGTTTGCGCGCCTGAAGGCACGTCGGCGCGATATAAGCTGGTTGAAATACTTGTAGCGGGTTGCTCCTGCTTGGAGCAAGAGTAGCCTGGCAGCCTGCCAGGCTACTGGTAATGAAAATGCGGGGGGTAGTTCGGGGTTAGAGCTTCATATCAACAGACACAAAGCCGGACCGCCCCGGTGCTGGCGAGAACATGGGCTGATCGTCGCCACCCCAGAAGAAGTTGTCGTACCACACGTATTCGTACTCGCGATCGGTCAGGTTCTTGAGCTGTAAGCCAAGGCTCAGCGTATCGGTAAGCTGGTACTTAGTGCTTGCGTCCAGCACCGCAAAGCCACCGTACTTGCCTTGCTCGTTGCGTTCGTCAATGTAGTAGTCGCCCTGTGCCCTGGCTTGCATACCAAACTGCCAGCGGTCATTAAACTGATAGTCGGCTCCCAGGTTGCTTATGTAGCGGGGAGTGGAGAAGACCTCTTTGCCCGCCAGTGAATCTCCCCCCGCAGTGTAGGCACTGACTACTTTCGCTTCCTGCATCGCGTGTGAAGCCCAGACCGTTAACTGGTCGGTCAAGCGGCTGTTGATCTGCAGGTCAAGGCCGCGTCTGCGGGTTTCACCTAACCCAACGGTGGTACCGGTACTGGGCATGTTGGCGACTTCGTCAGTTGCATCTTGCTGCCAAACCGCAACCCGTACATCGGTATTGGCTGCCGGACTGAACTTGATGCCCAGCTCCTTACCGGTGTTGATGGACGGCTTGAAGCGGGTTTGTCCTGCCGTCATATAGGCTGGGGCAGTTGAGCCGGTCAGGACCTGGAAGGTACGGCCCCAATTGGCGTATACGCTGACATCATCGCTGATGCTGTAGATGACGCTGAGCTTTGGTTGCTGGATCCAGCCATAGTCTTGCAACGAAGCATTTACGTTGTTGGGCAGATGTGTACTGCCGGAAAACCGGTCTAAGCGCCAGGCCGGGATGATTTTCAATGAGTCGAATGGCTCAATGATCGCCTGTGCGTAGCCACCAAGGTTATGCAGCGTGTAGCTATCATCGTTTTGGGTGCGTGCAGGTGCTGCATCGAAATCAGTCGGTAGGCTAAAGTTATAACGATAACGACGATATTCGTTGTCCTGGTGCTCATAGTTTATCCCGCCTTCCAGTGCGATCACGTCGTTGGCGCGCCACGTCAGGGTGCTTAATACACCTGTCTGCTTTTCATTCCATTGCCGACGCTGGCGTGGGGCATTCCCGAGAGGGTAGTCGGTGAAGGTGATGGTTCGGTCGTCATCGTAGCTATTAAAGTACAGCTTGTTACTCAAGCTGAGGTCGTCGTTCAGCTGCCAGGTGATATCAGCGCTCAGCTGTTTCATATCACGGTCATCACCATCATTGGCGTTCTTGTCCGGCGATTGAGTTCTGCTGGCATGCAATTGTTGCGCGGTCAGAAAGCCTGACTCCTGCGCCTGGTGATGATAGAGGCGAGCGCTCAGCCCGGCAGTAAAGGTATCGGTATCATCGGTATAAAACCACTTGCCACCCAGTGAGTATTTGTTCGAGTTACTGTGGTCGCGAAAGCCGTCACTGTCCTGCTTTGCCAAAAAGTAATTCTGGGCAAAGTTACCGTTCTCATGGCCGACCGCCAACTGGAACTCGCGGGTATTGAAGCTGCCGTAGGTGACCCTGCCGTCGGTATAGTTGCCGCCCTGACGCGTGACGAAGTTGATGTTGCCGCCGATATTATGCAGCCCGTAGCGCGGATCATTGGTGCCGCGGACGACTTCAATCAGGTCGATATCCAGCGGGAAAACCATATCGATAAAGCGCTGATTGCCGCTGTTTACGTTACTGGGGATGCCATCAATCAGTACCTTGATGCCATTGATATAGCCCTCGCCGTTGAATGCGCGAAACGTAGCCTTGCCTGACTCCGCGCCCTGCCCCGTCTCCGTGAGTTGAATACCGGGCATCTGTCCCAGCAGCTCCCAGCTGTTGCTCACATTCTTATCTTCGACCTGTTCTGCGCCCATGATGTCGACTGACGTCATGATGCTGTCGGTACGCAGGGGGCCGCTGGATTTTGCTGTGACATAAAGCCCTCCGAGCGTAATCGTCGAGTCGGCAGATTGAGCCTTCACCGTTGCAGTGCTTAAGAGCGCGGTGATCACAGCGAGCGAGGTAGATACTACTTTCATGCTTTTTCCTATTCTGGTCGTTTTAAATCGCGCCAATCTTACATGTATTGCGTTGTTATATCATAACGTTTTGAGTCGCGATTTTATTAGCCAAAAGTGCTTGGCTGATCTGAGCAGGAGTGGATGATTGGCACTTTTTTTGATCCAAGAGGCGCAAGGCTGGCTGGCTGGGCAGCAACGGGATCTATTACCAATAGAGGAATAAGGGAAATCCAAGAGTCTTTTTGGTAGGGCGGGGCGTCGGTTATCGCTGTGGGTAAGTTCGTCGGGCCTTGTCGGTGGCCCAGGTTATTGGGTGGTGGTGCGGTGGCAAGCGCGCAGCCCACTTAGGCTGGCGCTTGCCTGGTCAGCTATCTTAGGTGCTTAAAACAGTAAGTATCCAGGCATATAGCTCGATACCTACTAGTACGTTGAATGGGAATGTAATGCCGAGCGAAGCCAGCATGACCAGTCCGATATCCGCGTCGGCTATCGCGTGGCGTACTGCGACCGGCGCTGCGATATAGGATGCGCTAGCGGTTAGCGTTGCCAGGACGACAGTGGTGCCTGGCGCCAGTCCCAACGCCATACCGGTTAGCAAGCCCGGTAACGCCAGCACGGTGGGCATACACAGGGCGAAGGCAATGACGCGCCAATGACGCAGCTGAACCTTGCGCAGGGTTTCAGCTGCCACCAGACCCATTTCAAGCAAGAAGAGTGCGAGGATCAACGCGAAGGCACTGGTCAGTGTTCCGGTCACCTGACTGCCGTTGTCCTTACCGTAGAGCAGGCCGATCACCACGCCACCCACCAGCAGTATCACGCTGCGGTTGGTGAGCGTTTCTTGCCATAGCGGCGTAGTTTTGGCCGCGTCTGCTTGCCCAGCCGATGGGCTGAAACGTCGGTAGAGCCATAAACCGGTAATGATGGCTGGCAACTCCAATAGCACCAGGTAAAGCGTGACCTGGCCACTGGTTGCCAGACCGCGCGACTCGGTCCAGGCCAGTGCCACGGCGAAGGTCCCGGCACTGACCGAACCATAGTGCGCACAAAAACTGGCCGCGTCGGCGATCTTGAGTTTAACCAGGTAGCGCAGCATGGGATAAAGCAGCAGCGGAATCAGGAAGCCGAGTGCGGTGACTGCCAGCACCTCCGACAATAAAGACCAGTGCAACTTGCCGTACAGTGCCATACCGCCTTTCAGGCCAATGGTGAGCATCAGCAACAAGGACAGAATGTCATAGACGGCCTTGGGAATGGCCAGGTCCGAGCGCAATGAGCCAGCGATCAGGCCAAGCAGGAAAAACATCACAATGATATCGGGCATGGGCCGCGTTCCAGTCGATGAAGTAAAGGTTAACGTACAGGCAAAAAAGAGCCCCTTAACGGGGCTCTGGTCAATACCTGGCTAGTCTCAAGCATGCTGCCTCTCAACAGTGCCAAAGACTAAAGGGTCAAAGGGTTTGCGGGTGCGGCTGGTGGTTGCTTCTGCAGGCGCTATCACTTCATAGACGTGGAATGCCTGCGGACCAAAAGGGTCCAGGGCCGTATCCACGTGGTTATAGCTGACCGGTACCGGATCGCCTGAGCTAACTACCATGAACTGGTGCTCGGTAACCGGCAGATCAATTCTCAGCGGTTCCTCGACCCAAAGATAAACCCGTTTCTGCGCAACCACATACTCGCAGCGTACGATCCGGTATCCATCGCGTAAAGCGAGAGTGCTGACCTGTTTGTCGCTTTCGAGCTGATACTGGTGAATGGTTTTCATGGCCTTTCTCCCTGCTGTTGAAGACAGTTGTATAGTCAGGCAATGATAGGTCGAAATAAACAGCGTTAAATCTGTTTTATAGTTCGGTTTTTTCGATGCTATCGTCAAGCTCTGCACGTTCCATCAGCAGTGCCTGGATGGCAATATTGTGTCCGGTTCGCGCCCGCGTAATGGCATATAGCGTCTCTCTGACTTGCTCAATCGAGCCGATGCACTCAACCTCGTATTGTCGACACACCTCATGCTGAATGACCGTGGGCGCGGCAAAGTAGCCGATGCCCTCGCGGCCGAACACTTTGATCAATGCGCTATCGTCGACTTCGGCGACGACCTTGACCTGGATGCGTTGCGCCGCGAACCAGTTCATCAGCTCGTTGATGTAAGGTGCATTCAGAGACGTGGTTAAAAACGGCTGATGATCCAGGCTGGCAGGAAAGCCCGGCTTGAGCTTGCTCGCTAGCGTCGGGGCCGCAAATAGTGAGATAGATGAGCTTGCCAGTCGGTGCGCTCGGAACTGGCCTGCATCCTTGAAATCCGGTTGCCGGTCGGTCAAGAGTACATCCAAGTCGCGCTGGCCAAGCGCTTTGAGAAGCTGATTGGTTTCCCCGGTCTGACAGCGCAGGTGGACTTCCCTTGATAGTGCTAACGCTGGAGCGGTGAGATGGTAGGCAATGAGTTTGTGAATAGAGGCGGCGACACCTACCGACAAGTTGAGTGGACGCTCCTCGGGCGGCTGCTGAATGACTTCGTCCAGGGCCTGTGCCGTCTGAAAGATGTCGTCGGCGTAGGCAAACACTGTCTGGCCGAATTCGGTCAGTTGCAGAGAGCGATTAGTACGCCTGAACAGCGCATTGCCCAAGTCCGCCTCAAGCGTTGCCAGTTGTCCGCTCAAGGTTTGCGGTGAAAGGTTCATGCTCTCTGCCGCTCGCACGATCGAACCGCTACGCGCGATCATCCAGAAATACTGGAGATGGCGAAGATTAAGGCGGTTCATGTCTTGGCTCCACTTGCGCTAGTGCCGGTATTCATAAGGCTACCTTGATCGGCCATTCGAGAGGGTGACGCGCGCTGATCCGCAGGATCCACAATATCCGTATCCTAGCGCTTTTGTGCGCAACCCTCATCGTTTTGCCGGTTAGCCTCTTGCACGCTAGCGAAAATCGAAAAGCTCGCTGTGCAGGTTTTGCTGTGGAATCTGGTGACTAATCATTAGCTGGCGTACCTTGACCAATAACCCCTGGGGGCCACAGAAGCTGACATGAACCTTGTGCGGTTCGGTGTTTGCCACTGCTTGACCTAATACCTCGGCTATCGACTCCATACCACTGGGGTTGCTGACAAAGTGAGCGCCACGCAATGTGGCCATAGCTTGCAGTTGGTCCGCCGGAGGAAAGGCGCGTCCGGGATTAAAACAATAGACCAGCGTTGCTTTCTCGAAGTCTTTGACGTCCGTGTCCTGCAGCCAGGAAATAAAAGGCGAAATGCCCACGCCAGCACCGATCCAGATTTCGCGCTCGGCCTTGGCCTGTCGCTTAAAGCGTCCGTATGGCGCATACAGGTCAGCATGCATACCTACTTTGGCGCTCGCGCAGAGTTTTTTGGTGTAATCCCCCAGCCCTCTGATCACAAATTCGACCTGTCCGTTTGCAGCGTTCGCACTGGCGATGGTGAAGGGATGGGGTTCACGCAAGCCTTTTTGCTGCATCGCAATAAAAGCAAATTGGCCGGCTTTGAAGTCGAATTTTTTGTTTATCGGTTCCAGAGTTAAATGCAGGGCACCTTTGTCCGTAGAAACGGCGATCACCCGGTACTCGCCAGCGCGCGCAACGAAGGGGTAAAGCACTAGCTTGTATAGGGCTGCCAATACGCCTGCACTGCACAAAAGCGTTAACCAGATGCCTGAGGGGCTGGCGAGGGTGATGGGTGATTTGAAGCTTAGCCAGTGCAGAATCACTATCAGGAATAGCGGCCCGGAAAGCTTGTGCCACCAGCGCCACTGGCTGTAAGGGATTTTGCGATTCAACGCCAGCAGAACGATCAGACCCAGTGCGACATAGCTCAGCTGGCGTACCAAACGGGTCCAGTATTTGGGCAGCTCCAGGATAGGTACGCTGTTCCACACATCCAGGTTGGCTTTGAATACGAAGTGATACGTGGCAAAAATAAGCGCCCAAACGCCCAGCCATTTGTGCGTTTCATAGACACGGTCAAGACCGCTAAAAACGTTCTCAACCGCTCGCCAGCGGCTGGCAAGCAAGCATGATACCGCCATGTAGGCCAGTGCCGCTGCGCCGAGGATCATGCTCAGAGTGGCTGAGGTAAGCCAGGTATCGCTGGGTATTTCAAGCAGCAAAGTGAGTGTGGTGATCAGCAGTATGCCCACGATGCAGTGCCAGGTTTTCAAGGTAGGATCTCCAGTCGAAATCTAGTCGGGGGAATTGGAAGGCGGTCTATAACCCGCATTCCAGAGCGGTCGGCATTCCATCAGTAACGGCCTGCAGAGTTGTTGACTCAGGTCATATCCCGGCTGGTGGTATAGGAAGATTTGGGGGGGAGGTGATCAAACCGCTAGTGAGTTTGCTGAATGCGTTGGTCCCATGGTGGGACTCTCGGTTCATCCGGATATCAGGGCTAGTTGCTGCCTGTTAAGCCGTGGCGCAGCGCTATCGTGTCGTAAACACCATTATCGCGCAGTGTTTTCAGGGCTGTATTGAATCTCTCGAGTAATTGCGGAGCCTCCGGGTAATTAAGAGATGTCATCAGATAGTTGTAACCCACATTCAAGGGGGTATCCAGAACATAAAAGTTTGCATGGTCCTCTGGGGGGAAGGTCTTGCGTATGATATTCCAGCCGACCGACTCCACTGCCGGTACCAGTTCGACCCGCCCTGCACGCAGCTTCCTGAAACTCAACTCTTCACTGTTGGTTAGCTCCAATCTGAGCCCGGCTCGAGCGAACCTGTCCAGATAGTAGTAGCCGCGTACGCCACCTATCCTGTGCGGACTAAGCTCGTTCAAGTGACAGAACGTCATAGGTACCCGTGGCTCATCGTCGCTGTAGTGAAACAGCACGGTGCGCTTGGTGTACAGAGGTTCTGAGAATAGAAATTTTTTATTACGTTCAGGTGTGGGCACGTAGGGCATGGTAGCCCACGCCTTTAGCCCGGATTTCTCATGAGGGGATAAAAGAAAGCGGCTGAAAGTGCTATAGTTTCAGGACCTTACACCGTTCACCAAGCACCAACAGCCGCTATCCAAAATGGTACCTGAAAAACTGACCTTCTCG
>NZ_RKKU01000017.1 GCF_003797945.1 Pseudomonas neustonica | reverse complement strand
GAACCAGCAACGCGGCATCGTGCTTGAACTCAGTTGAAAACGTACGACGTTGTCTTGTCATGGAACACCTCAGCTATGGCGGTAAATTTACCACCCATTTCGGTGTCCGGGATTAGTAGACCACTACAAGGACTGCGGATCAAAGCCCTTAAAACCAACCTCAGCAGCAGCGCGAACCGCCAGCTCACGAAAGGAGGAGGGCATGGCAGGCCAAGGCTTATCAGTTAAAGGGTCTTCAGTGGTGTAGCGATAACCGTGCTTATCGGTGATCCAGCCGTAGGTGCCACAGCTGCACTGCGCGGATGACATGGCATGGCCACCGGGAGTGACCTGGTGACGAAAGGCGGCCTGTTGTTCGATCTTGCCGATCTGCGCCAGCAGGTCATCCGCCTGCGCATGGGCAAAGCCTTTCAGCAACCAGGCATCCGGACCAACGGCGATGGGCTCCGGCGTGGGCGGGGCGAAGAGGTCAAGACTGCTCTGCAAACGTGGCCTCCCGACGTAGCAGCTCGCGCTTGCGCGCCACGCCCCAGCGGTAGCCGGAAATGTCGCCATCGCTGCGCAGCACACGGTGGCAGGGCACGACGATAGCGAGCGGGTTAGCAGCGCAGGCGCTAGCGACGGCGCGGGTCGCTTTGGGTCGCCCGAGGCGGCTGGCTAGTTCGCCGTAGCTGATGGTGCTGCCGTTGACGATCTGCTGCAGCTGCTCCCACACCTGTTGCTGAAACTGAGTGCCAGTGGCGTTGAGCGGCATGCTTAGTGACAGCGGCTGTTGCGGGCGCTCGATAAAGGCCAGGAGTTGCTGAATGTCGGGGCGCAGCCGCTCAGGGTTGGCTTGCAGGCGGGCACCGGGAAAGCGGCTCTGCAGATCGCGCAGCAGGCTTTCATCATCGTCGCCGAGCAATATGCTGCAGATGCCCAGCTCGCAAGCGCCAAGGAGTAAGCCGCCGAGTGAGCAGTGGCCGGTGAGGTAATCAATGCACAGGGGTTGGGTAGCCATGCTGTTGTACGCTGCTGGTGAGTTGATCAGCGCTCAGTGTCCGACTTCCAGCGGCTGGCAGCAAGTGCTGCAAACCGCTGGCGACGGTAAAAAAGCAGGCGAGGTGGCGATCGCCACGCAGGTAGCTTTGTGGTTAGAACTTCATGCCTGGCAGATTCAGCGACGCGGTATTGCCGCCATCGACTGGCAGGGCCTGACCGGTAACGTAGCTGGCATCGTCGCTGGCCAGAAAGGCAATGGCGCTGGCGATTTCTTCCGGACGGCCATAGCGGCGCAGCTCGCAGCGCGAGCCCAGCTTGTCTTCCTTTTTGTTGCTGCGGGCATACTCAAACACGGGCGCGGTCATGCCGGTTTCGATCAGGCCGGGGCAGACCGCGTTAACGCGAATGCCGGAGCCGCCCAGGTCGCAGGCCGAGGTCATGGTGAAGTTGATCACACCGGCCTTGGAGGCGCTGTAGGCGTTGCCGCCAGCGCCGGAGCGAATGCCCGCCACGGAGGCGGTGTTGACGATGGCGCCCTTGCCCTGTTTCAGCATCTGCTGCGAGGCATACTTGGTAAACAGCATGACGCCGTAGAGGTTGACGGAAATGATCTTCTGCCAGGTCTCCAGGCTTTGTTCGGGCGCGCCGCTGTAGTCACCGCCAGCGATACCGGCGTTATTGCACAGCACATCCAGGCTGCCGTAGTGGCTGATGGTTTCGGCTACGCACTGTTCGACGGCGGCTTCGTCAGACACATCCAGGGTGCGGTGCTGTACCTCGGTGCCAGCGGGCAGTTCACTGAGGGTCTGTTCCAGACCTTCGGCGTTACGGTCGACCAACATGAGTTTGGCGCCTTCGCTGGCCAGACGTTTGGCGGTGGCGCGGCCAATACCGCTGCCGGCACCGGTGATCAGGGCAATCTTGTTATCAAAACGTTGCATGGTTCCTGTCCTCTGCTGTGCTGCGTTGTAAGCGAGTGCGGCGGCGCCGCACTCCTTGTTATTAATGATCGATGCTGACGTCTTCGCTGGGCGGCTTGCTGGCAGCCTGCGCTGCATCTATGCCGAGGGTGCTGGCCATGGCAGCGGTATCTACCTGCCAGCTGCTGGCGATATCACGCTCGATGCGCACGGGTGAGAGGCTGATCATGCCTTCACGCAGTGCACCCACGTCGGACTGCAGGCCGGTGACCTTTTCGGTCTGACGCTGGAAGCCGAGCCAGTAGTAGGGCACGCCACGGGTGTCTTCACGGCGCTCGATGTTTACGCCGCCAATGCTGCCGCGCTGTGGGCGGCAAATGGCAACGCCACGTACCTGCTTGGGCGGTAGCGCCGGGAAGTTGATGTTCATGGCGCAGTCTTCCGGCCAGCCTTCGGCCAGCAGCTCACGCACCAGCTTGCCGCCATACTCGCGGGCGGTATCCCATTCGGTGGGCACACCAGCGTGATAGGCCTGACTCAGAGCAATGGCGGGAATACCCAGCAGGGTGCCGGTGAGGGCGCCGCCGATGGTGCCGGAGTAGGCGACCGAGTCGCTGATATTGGCGCCGTGGTTGACGCCAGAGAGCACCAGGTCAGGTTTCTCGGGCATGAGTTCAGCCACGCCAAGCAACACGCAGTCACTGGGTGTGCCGCTGACGCTGAAGCGGCGGTCTTCAAAGTGATGTACGCGCAGCGGGTGATGTACCGAGATGGACATGGAAACACCGCTTTGGTCCAGGTCTGGAGAGACGATCCAGACTTCTTCGGCGATCTGCGCAGCGATCTCTTCCAGCACTTTCAGGCCGGGGCCGCGCCAGCCATCATCGTTGGTCAGCAATACGCGCTTGATTGGCTTGGACATAGAGATTCCTTTGCGATTTTGGCTATTCGGGGATATCGGTAGGCGAACGATTTTTAGGTACAAGCAATGCGGGGCACCTGATGAGGTGCCCCGCGAGGGTGTTGCCGAGTTACTTGCTCTGGGCTATTTCCCAGCCGCGATCAGCCAACAGGCTGGCGCGTTTGCCGACTTCCAGTGCATCTGCGTTGCTGGCGTTGCCTTGCAGCGCGCGGTGGTAAACACCTTGCACGATGGCGGCCAAGCGGAACAGCGAGAAGGCTACATAAAAGTTCCAGTCTGGCACACCGCTGCGGCCGGTGTGTTGGCAGTACCAGTCCAGCACTTGCTGCTCTTCTGGCAGGCCAAGGGCTTTCAGATCGGCACCGACCAGGCCTTTGGCGCCATCGACGTTCACTGGCATGTGGTAGGGCAGGCAGCAGTAGGCCAGATCCGACAGCGGGTGGCCAAGGGTAGCCAGCTCCCAGTCGAGGATGGACACGACTTTGGATTCGGTTGGATGCAGCATCAGGTTGCCGATACGGAAGTCGCCGTGGGCGATGGTGGTGCTGTCGTCCGCCGGGATGTTATCCGGCAGCCACTTCATCAGGGCGTCCATGGAAGGCATGTCGTCGGTGCGGCTGGCTTCAAACTGGCCGCCCCAGCGCTTGAGCTGACGGGCGATGTAGTTGTCTGGCTTGCCGTAGCTTTCCAGACCAATAGCTTTCCAGTCGGCATTGTGCAACTGGCCCATGGTCTGGATCATCGACTGATAGATCGGCATGCGTTCTTCCTGCGCGACTTCGGCCAGCTGTGGCTGCGAGTAGACGCGACCGTCAACGTAGTCCATCACATAGAAGGCGGTACCGATGATCTCGGGGTCTTCACACAGCAGATGGACGCCGGGTACCGGCACATCAGTGCTACCGAGTGCGTTGATCACCTGGTACTCACGCTCGATCATGTGTGCCGAAGGCAGTAGTTTGCCCGGTGGCTTCTTGCGCAAAACGTACCGTTTTTCACCGATTTCCAATAGGAAAGTCGGGTTGGACTGGCCGCCCTGGAACTGCTGGACTTTCATGCCCTGGTTGGCTCCGGGGAGGTAATCCTGCAGGTACTTGGCCAGTTTGGCCTGGTCAAACTGGTGTGCAGGTAATACGTCAATCAGGGTGGCTCCGCTCATCTTATGATCCTGTAGTGAATGGGTCTGTACAGAAAGTAACACGCCAGGCGGCTGCCTGGCGTGTAGAAAAGCCTTATGAATCAGGCGTTATCAGGTAATGGTATCGCCGCCATCGGCAACGATGGTCTGCCCGGTAACGTAAGCGCCAGCCCTGGAGCCCAGAAACAGCGCTACCCCGGCGATATCCACCGGCTCACCAACGCGGCGCAGCGGCAGTTGTTCTTCGACTCGCTTGAGGCGATCCGGGTCTTCGATCAGGGCTTGGGCGAAGTCGGTACGGATCAGGCCAGGGGCGATAGAGTTGACGCGGATATTCTGCGGGCCCCATTCCAGCGAGAGGTTCCGTGCCAGACCCGCTTCGGCCGCTTTGGACATGCCATATACGCCGATGTTGGCACTGGCACGCAAGCCAGCAATGCTCGACAACAGCACGATAGAGCCGCCACCTTGCTTGACCATGTGCGGGATCGTCATGTTGCACAGCCAGAAGGTGCCTTTGACGTTGGTGCCCATGATCTTGTCAAAGGCCTCATCGCTGACCTTGTGCGTGGGGCCATAAACCGGGTTGGTGGCAGCGTTGCACACCAGGATATCGATCTTGCCCCAAGCCGCTAGCGTCTGGTCGACCAGATTCTGCAACTGTGCCTTGTCGCCTACATGGCAGGCCACCGGCAGAGCCTCAAAACCCTGCTCGCGCAGTTCGCTTGCTACTTGTTCGCAGACGTCTGCCTTGCGGCTGGAAATAACTACCTTGGCACCGGCCTTGGCGTACTCCTCGGCAATCGCCTTACCAATGCCCTTGGTTGAGCCGGTAATGATGGCGACTTTGCCGGTTAAATCGAAAAGAGACATTTGGGCCTCGCTGTTTTTTTATCTTGTGGTTGTTTGTTCGGGTAGTGGTTAGAGCTGGATGGGGCTTGAAGCTTGAAGCTTGAAGCTTGAAGCTAAAACCAGGGCAGGCTGCTTGCTTTTTTGTGGGAGGGCTCACTCATCCGTGGCCCCCCACAAAAAAGCAAATCAGATCAAAGCTTCCAGCTCAGCCTCTACCGCTGGCTGCTTCCAGCTTTCCGCTTCAAGCTTCCAGCTTGTTTTAAAGATATTGCCCCATTTCCAGCTTGGCGATGGTGCCCAGGTGGACTTCGTCCGGGCCGTCGGCCAGGCGCAGGGTACGGGCTTTGGCGTAGGCGGAGGCCAGGAAGGTGTCCTGACATACGCCTTTGGCGCCGAATACCTGAATGGCGCGGTCGATCACGTTGCAGGCCATGGTGGGGGCGACGGCTTTGATCATGGCGATCTGCTGACGAGCCACCTTGTTACCGTGCAGGTCCATACTGCGGGCGGCGTGCAGGGTCAGCAGGCGGGCCTGATCGATCTCGCAGCGTGACTTGGCGATGGCTTCGGCGGTGCTGCCGTGTTTGTACAGCGGCTTGCCGAAGGCAACACGCTCGGCGGCGCGTTGGCACATGGCGGCCAAGGCGCGCTCGGCGATGCCGATGCTGCGCATGCAGTGGTGAATACGGCCTGGCCCGAGGCGACCTTGAGCGATTTCAAAACCACGGCCTTCGCCCAGCAGGATGTTGGACACCGGCACGCGGACGTTCTCGTAGGTGATCTCGGCGTGGCCGTGTGGTGCGTGGTCGTAGCCGAACACGTGCAGGTCACGCACGATGGTCACGCCGGGGGTGTCCAGTGGCACCAGAATCATGCTCTGTTGTACGTGCTTGGGTGCATCCGGGTCGGTTTTGCCCATCACGATGGCGATCTTGCAATGCTCGTTCAGCGCTCCGGAAGACCACCACTTGGTGCCGTTGATCACGTACTCATCGCCATCGCGGCGAATTTCGCACTGGATGTTGGTGGCGTCGGAGGAGGCGACGTCGGGCTCGGTCATCGAGAAGCAGGAGCGGATTTCACCGGCCAGCAAAGGCTTGAGCCACTGCTCTTTTTGCGCCTCGTTGCCGTAGCGCTCGATGGTTTCCATGTTGCCGGTGTCCGGTGCGCTGCAGTTGAAGACTTCACCGGCGAAGGAGACGCGGCCCATGATTTCACAAAGGTGGGCGTATTCTTCGTTGTTCAGGCCAGCGCCACGTTCGGAGTGGGGCAGAAACAGGTTCCACAGTCCCTTGCCCTGAGCTTTTTTCTTCAGTTCTTCAAGAATCGCCGGGTGGCCCCATTTGTTCTCTTTGACCTGTTCGTAGAACAGCGCCTCATTGGGGTAGATAAACTCGTCCATAAAAGCTTCGAGCTGTTGCTTAAGGTCTTGCACGCGGGGGCTGAGTTCGAACATGGTGGGTCCTTTGCATTATTGTTTGGCGTGAAGGTATTTCACGGCGTCAGGCAATGCATGTGACCATATAGTCAGCCCGCTGCGAGATGAAGAATATCCTGCGGCTGGAATAAGGTTTTATAGATTTTGGTGATAGAGGGGCGGATGTATTATTAGCGTGGGTGAGACGCGCCCCTCTCTGCAGGGCTTCAGGCTGTGCCCGACATCTGTGGGCGCAAGTTGACTGGTAGTCGTTGCAGATCATGGGGGTCATCCAGATCCCACAACGTTGGCCCTATCCAGAGGCTTTGCTCGGCGGCCTGCAGTCGCTTGCGCGTGTCATGCATAACCCGGTCGTGGCTCCACTGCATGTTGGTGAAAGGCACTGCATCGGGTTGCCGCTGGGCGATCAACACGTAGCCGCCATCTTCGCTGGGGACCACGGCCGCATCGTGAGTGGCCAGTGCGATATTGGCTTGCTGCACGACGGCGGTGGACATATCCGGGCAGTCTGTGCCGATCAATAAAGCCCCGTCAGGGTGTTCAGCCAATGCGTTGGCCATGCGCTCACCCAGATCGGCACCCACCTGCTGGCGCAGGGTGAGGTTATGATCCTTGGCTAACTGTTGGAGTAGGGGGTGGTCTATCTGCGGAGCATAGAGGTAGCGCTGGGCT
Source organism: Pseudomonas neustonica (assembly GCF_003797945.1). Taxonomy (GTDB): domain Bacteria; phylum Pseudomonadota; class Gammaproteobacteria; order Pseudomonadales; family Pseudomonadaceae; genus Halopseudomonas; species Halopseudomonas neustonica. The sequence continues at coordinate 81,133 of NZ_RKKU01000017.1, read as the reverse complement.
GGCCAGTCAATGGTTTGTTGCAGACTGTGCCGCAGGAGCTGGATGTAGAGTTCACAGGCTCCCTTAGCACCCAGAGCGGGGATCAGGCGGGTCTTAACGCGGCCAGGTACCGGGGCTTTGGCGAAGATCAGTAACGGGCGAGGGCGGTTCGGCATGGTCGGGAGCAGCCTCCGTCAGGCATTTAATATAAACCGCTAGTACCACTGAGCCAGGCGTTGCGGCGGTACGCCAAGCCAGTAAAGTGCGCGCAGCCACCACATCAAGGCTATGGTGCGCAGAGTGCCGTGCTGCTGCCAGCGACGGCTGGATGTCACCAGAGGAGGGCGAAGGCAAACTGGTTTGCCATGGCGGCGTAACCGTTTGCTCAATTCAATGTCCTCCATAAGTGGGATATCCGCATAGCCGCCAAGTTCCGTAAATAGCTGATGCTCAACAAAAATACCTTGATCACCGGTACAGACGCCGGTGATTCGTGAGCGCCAGTTCATCATGCCAGCGACGGTATTGAGTAGCGCGCTAGCGGGAGCGAGCTGGACGTCAAACCGACCCCAGCGCTGGCTTTTGTTTACGGCTTGCGCAATCAACCGGGTAAAACCGTCGGGTAGGCGCGTGTCGGCATGCAGAAACAGTAGCGTGCTTCCGCGTGCGACTGCCGCCCCGGCGTTCATCTGTCGTGCTCGTCCAGGTTGGCTTTGCAGCAGCTGGTCGCAGAAGCCTTTGGCCAGGGCGACTGTGTTGTCGGTGCTGCCGCCATCAACCAGAATCACTTCCAGCTCGCCGCGCAGTGCCTGCAATGGCTGCAGGCTGCTGACGATATGCGCGGCCTCGTTGCGCGCAGGCATGATGATGCTGAGCGCGGGCACAGCCCGGTTTGGCATCAGCGCTTTAGCCGCCAGCGGTGAAAGCGCTGAACCCAACCGAGGAGTTTTTCTGGCGCATGTGCGCGTTTCCATTCGCCTGCGGCGTATTTGTTTGCCTCGGCAAAGGTTGGGTAGCTATGCACGGTACCGAGTACCTTGTTCAGCCCCAGGTTTTGCTTCATTGCCAACACGTATTCGGCGATCAGTTCGCCTGCGTGGGCGCCAACAATGGTCACACCGAGAATGCGGTCTTTACCCGGCGTAGTGAGTACTTTTACGTAGCCCTCCGCCGCCTCATCCGCGATGGCGCGATCGAGATCCTCAATACCGTAGCGGGTGACTTCTACCGCTATTTCCTGCTCTTCGGCTTCGGCTTCCGATAGCCCCACGCGGGCCACTTCGGGCTCGGTAAAGGTCACGTGCGGTAGCACGCGATAATCGACCTTGAAGCGTTTGAAACTACCAAAGAGTGCGTTGACGGCGGCGAACCAGGCCTGATGCGCGGCGGCGTGGGTGAACTGGTAGGGGCCGGTGACATCGCCCACGGCGAAGATATTCGGAAAGCGGGTGGCCAGATATTCATTGGTTTCCAGCGTGCCGTTGTCGCGCAGTTTCAGGCCCAGCTCTTCAACGCCATAACCCTGGGTATTAGCCCTTCTGCCCACCGCAACTAGCACCGCATCAAAACTGATGCTCACCAGTTCGTCGGTATCCAGCTGCCGCGCTTGCATGACAGCGCCTTGATCGGTCTGCTCGAAACGCTCGGCTTTATGGCCCAGGCGTAAATCAACTCCCTCGCTGCGCATTGCCAGGCTGACCAACTCGCTGGCGTCGCTGTCTTCGTTTGCCAGCAGGCGTTCGCCCTGTTCGACCTGAATCACCTGTGAGCCCAGACGCTGAAACGCCTGTGCCAGCTCGCAGCCAATTGGGCCGCCGCCCAGCACCAGAAAGCGCTTGGGCTGCTCGCGCAGGCCCCATAGCGTGTCGGAGGTATAGGCGGGCACGGTATCCAGACCGGGGATTGGCGGCATGATCGGACGACCACCGGCGGCGATGATGATATTGCGCGTGGTCAGGGTGCGCCCCGCGACGTCGACAGTCCACGGCGAGGTAATACGCGCCGCGCCCTGGATCACATCGACGCCGAGGTCGCGGTAGCGATCGGGCGAGTCGTGTGGTTCGATTTCGGTGATGACGCGCTGTACGCGGTCCATGACGCGGGCAAAATCGACCGTTGCGCTGGCGTTGGTATAGCCAAGCGTGGCGGCGCGTTTGACTTCAGCTGCCAGTCGCGCCGAGCGAATCAGCGCTTTGGAGGGCACGCAGCCGGTATTCAGGCAGTCGCCGCCCATGGCGTGCTTTTCAATCAGACTGACCTCGGCCTTTACCGCTGCGGCTATGTAAGCACTGACCAGACCGCCGCTGCCAGCACCGATGACCACCAGGTTGCGATCAAAACTGGTAGGTTTTTGCCAGCCGCGGTAAACCCGACGCGCCTTGACCTGATCGAGTATTTTGCGTGCGATCAGCGGAAATAGCCCGAGCAATACAAAGGCGCCAATCAGCCCCGGTGACAGAATGCCGCCCAGTGAGTCCAGCTGGCTGAGTTCGCGACCGGCGTTCACATAGACGAAGGTGCCGGGCAGCATGCCGAGCTGGCTGACCCACCAGAAGGTGCGTGCCTTGATGTGGGTGAGCCCCATCGCCAGGTTGATCATGAAGAAGGGGAAAGCCGGTACTAGCCGCAGGGCGAACAGATAAAAGGCGCCTTCACGTTCTATGCCTTCGTTCAGCGGTTTCAGGCGTCGGCCAAAGCGCTGCTGCACCCAGTCCTGCAACAGAAATCGGCTGATCAGCATGGCCAGAGTAGCGCCAAGGCTGGAGGCGAAAGACACGATAACCAGGCCCCAGCCAAGACCAAATAGCGCACCGCCGGCCAGCGTCATCAATGCTGCACCGGGCAGGGACAGCGCGGTTACCAGCACATACACAACGAAAAAAATGCCGCCGGCGATCAGCGGGTTATCCATTACCTGGGTATTCAGTGCCTGTTGCTGCGCCTTGATGGCGTCCAGGCTGAAGTACTGGTTAAGGTCGAACACAAAGAAGGCTGCGACCAGCGCAACGATGGCCAGCAGTACTGCCAGCTTTTTGATATTCATACGAAATGGGCCTCCAGGGCGCATAGGGTACTGGCAAGGGCGAAGCCCTCGATTAGGGCGTCCTGTGGTTGCTCATCGCAACCTTGGGTAATACGTGTGCGGTAGGACAGTGCGGCAGCACTACCCTCTGGCCAAGCCTGATCAAAGGCGGTGATAAACGCTTGCTGATCGTAGTTCAGGGGCAACGCCTCGACGTACAGATTGCCGATTTTTGCGCGATACAGTGCGGCTAGACTAGGTTGCGCGGCTATCCGCGTGACCAGACCATAGCAGCCATTGTTGAAGTTGGGCAGACCGGCGGCGCCGTTGTTGATTACCGCCCAGTGCTCGGTTGCCAGCGCCCCTGCAGAGCAGGTATGACTGGTGGCTAGCACGCTGATGCGGTTGCGCTCACACCAGTCGCCCAACTGCTGCTGGCGCTCGGGGCTGCGCAGCGCTGAGCGGTCGCAGTGCCAGCCGGCAAGTGACTGTTCATCGCCGTGGGTGATGGCGACGCGCTGGCCAGCAACCTCAACCACGGCCGTGGCTGCGCGGCCAGCCAAAGCGCTGGCCATGCCAGGCAGTTGCGCTACGCAGCTGCTGAGCTGTTGGTGGATGGCGTTTGACCAGTTCACCGTCTGCTCCGGTACATCGTCAGGGTAGGCGCAGCCACAGCCGTGTGCTGAATTCTCCTGGCGACCCAGCTCGGTCTCAACGTTGCCACGCAGTAGGCTGTACTGTGCAATTTGTGCTTCGATTCGGCGGAACACCTCGGGCTCACAATCAAACCAGTGCGCGTCGCCGTTGAACACTACGCGGGCTTCGGGTTCACGCAGTAGTCGCCGCTGTAGTGCCGCCAGTGCCTGCTCATTGCCATAGAGCCCGCCGACCACGTAAAGACTGTCGCAGCTAAACAGGCTTGTACCGGCAAAGCTGTCTGCGGGTAGCTGATAGTCAAGCGGGCAGCTGCGTCCGGGTGTCATGCTGTTCTCCGCAGGCCGCAAAGCAGGTAGGCTGCGGTGCACAAGATCAGACCGTAGAGGTTAACGCCCAGCAGCAGCGCATAGCGTCCATCGCCGATAGCCCAGCTGGCAGGTATCCAGTTGAGCGTCAGCCCTACGCCCAGCAGCAGGCCGCACCAGAAGCTCAGGTGAAAGCCCAGTGCGGTAGGGCGAACCAGCCCGTGCAACAGGAACACCGGTGCCAGGCCAATCACCATGGTGCCGCTAATGGTGGTCGCCTTGAGAATGTCGGTACCCGCCAGCATGGGCAAGTTGCCTAGTACCGCAAAGATCAGCATGGCAAGCATGCCTACGGCGATGGCTTTTTGGCCTAAATTACGACCTGCCAAGGCGGGCAGTTCGCGGCCGGTCAGGCGCGCCAGGCTGGAGAAGGTCGAGTCCAGAGTGGAGCCAGCAGCGGAGATCATCACCAGGGTCATCACGATCAGCGCGCCTATGCCCATGGTCTTGGCCAGCGCGGCCGGCACGTTGCCTGAGGCTTCGATCCCGCTGAGGCTGGCGTGTACACCGATCAGGCTGAAGGCCAGAATCGCGACAAAACCCAGCACGCCAGCCAAGGTGAAGGCGCGCAGCATGGATTTCTCTTCGCTGATAAAGCCGCGATCAGTCAGTACCGGATCATGGAAGGGGTAACTGAACAGCTGCAGGCAAGCGACCAGAAAAAGGTCTACGCCAGCGTTCATTGCCCAACTGCTAGTGCTGCGCAGTTCTGCGACCGAGTGGTTGGGCAGCACCAGGCCCAATACCCAGACCAATGCGACGATAAAAATCGCCGCTTGGGCGGCATCGGTCAGGATCGAGCTGCGCAGACCGCCGCGCAGGCTATAGGCCAGGGTAACGGCGGTAAAGAGTAGCGCAGCAAGAATAAAGGGCGTGCTGCCGCTATCCCCATAGTAGCCACCAACGACTGCGGTGTTGCTCCACACTTCGTTGAACAGGCGGATAAGGATAGCTGCAGAAAACGCCAGTGCCGCGCCTCGACCGTAATTGCTGGTCAGGAAACTGACCATGCTGGTGGCGCCAAATTTGCGCCGCAGACGATAAATAACGTAGCCACACAGTGGAATTGATAGCCAATAGGTGGCGTAGGCCAAGCCGCCAACCAGACCAAATTCGGCCCCCAAATTCGCCGCGTTGGTAACCGACTTGGCAAAGATCCAGCTGATGAAGATGCTGATAGTCAGCAACAGTGGCGACGCTGGGCGGCCGTCACTGTCTTCGCCATTAAAGAAGCCACCCAGGGTGACGCTGCGTGGCGATAGGGCGTACATGATGACGCCGTAGGCAATGAGAAAGCCCCAGAAGAAGATGCCGGTCATACCGCTGATGGCCATGCAGTGGTTCCTGTTAGTTCTTGAGTTAGAGAAAGTAGTTAGCTGATAACGCCGCCGCAACTGGAGCCTTGCCCTGCGGTGCAGGCAAAGCAATGGTCGCGGGTGGCGATAGGATTGTCTTCCAGTGTTTGCTCTGCCAATTGGCTCAGGTGCGGGCGATCACTGGCAATTAGCGGCAGCGGCAAATCCAGCATCTGGTTGAAATCGCAGTCGTACAGGTAACCGCGCCAGTCGACGCTGATGGTATTGCGGCACATCAGCCCTGGCAGATTCTGCGCGCTGAAGTTATCGCGCAGCAACTGCATATAGTCGTTGAACTGGCCTCGGCTGGCCAGCGTACTGCCAAAGCGCGCAATAGGTTGATTGGTAATGGTGAACAGCTGACTGAATACAATGCCGAAGTCTTCGCTCAGGTGCGATTTGTAATCGGCCTGCAGCGCTGCCTGCGGTGGTGGCAGGCTGGGCCCTTGCGGGTTGTAAACCAGGTTGAGTTCGAGGCCGCTGTCTGGTGCGCCGTAGCCGAGCCGGTTGAGCTGTAACAGACCTTGTATGCTGCGCTCAAATACGCCGTCGCCGCGCTGCTGGTCTACGTTGTCGCGCGAGTAGCAGGGCAGCGAGGCTGAAACGCTGACACGATTTTCCGCCAGAAAGGCGGCCAGGTCTTCGTAGCCCGGCTCGGACAGAATGGTCAGGTTACAGCGGTCGATAACCTCGATCCCTTCGGTGCGAGCGTGGCGCACAATGTCGCGAAACCGCGGGTGCATCTCGGGCGCGCCGCCGGTCAGATCGAGCGTTTGCACCGAGTGGGCGTCGAGCACGCGGTACAGGTCTTCAATCACCTCGTCAGTCATCGCCTCGGTCCGGGTCGGACCGGCATTTACATGACAATGCAGGCAGCGCTGGTTGCACTCATAGGTCAGGTTCACTTGCAGGGTATCGAATGCGCGCCGCTTGATCGGCGGAAAGTCGAGACGGTTCAATAGGGGCAGGGTATCCAGCACAGAGTGCTCCTCATAACGATAACTATATGAAGAATAGAGCATTGGCCGCCTGCTTTGTTACAAGATCACCATCTTTTAGCTTGGCACCATTTCAGTGAGGTCGTGTCACAAGACCAGGTTGCCCACGTTTACGGGCTTGTCTCTTGCTGGTGTATTGTTAAGTTTCAGTTAGACATCATTAAAGGAGTGGTTTGATGAATCGGCTATTGGTTGCCGCCAGTGCGTTATTTCTATCCGGCGCTGTGCTGGCTCAGGATGCAGTCTCGCCCCCACAGATTACTCAGGCGCAGCAGCAAGCGCTCGGTGACGCGGTTGCTAGTACCTCGCGAGGTATTACCAATGTGATGCGTGATGCCTACCGCAACCCGCAGCACACGCTGGCTTTCTTTGGCATTACGCCCGGGCAGACCGTGATTGAAGTATGGCCGGGCGCTGGCTGGTACACCGAGATACTCGCGCCACTGCTGCGCGATGAAGGCAAGTTGATTGCGGCGCATTTTGATCCTGAGTCCGACGTGGCGTTTTTCCGCCGGTCACGTGCCGACTTTGCAGCCAAGCTGGCTGAAGATCCGCAATGGTATGACAAGGTCGAACTCTCCACGCTTAATTATGATCCGCAGCTGCCGCTGGCCGAGCCGGGCAGTGCAGATCGCGTGCTGACCTTCCGCAATGTGCATAACTGGTTGGCCGCTGGTGACGATAAAGCGGCTCAGGTATTCGATAAGTTTTATGCCGCGCTCAAGCCGGGCGGCATGTTGGGCGTGGTTGAACATCAGGCCAGGGCCGGTACCAGTCTGGAGGACATGATCAAAACCGGCTACGTGACCCAGGCCAAGGTGCGTGAGCTGGCTGAGGCCGCGGGCTTTGAGATGATTTCGATCAGTCCGGTCAATCAGAACGTGCAGGATACCAAGGATCATCCAGAGGGGGTCTGGACCCTGCCGCCCACGCTGCGTTTGGGTGACAAGGATCGGGCACGCTACCTGGCTATCGGTGAAAGCGACCGCATGACCTTGCTCTTTATTAAACCGGAGTAGGGTGGCCTTGCCCCTGCCGTGCTTTAGCGGGAGGGGCTGTCTTTTTTGCCGAGCTGGCGGCGATAGCCAGTAGGGCTCATATCGGTCCAGCGGCGAAAGGCGCGGGTAAAGCTGCTTGGGTCCAGGAATCCTAGCTCGTAGGCAATGCTGGTGAGCGAGAGTTGGCCGTCAGTAATCATACGCAGCGCCGCTTCACGGCGAACCTCATCCGCTAGTTGCTCATAAGACGTACCTTCCTGGCTCAGCTTGCGCCGCAGGTGACGCTGGCTGATATTCATCGGCCCGGCTACCCGTTCAGCGCTAATGTCGCCAGACCCCAACAGCAGATGTATGCGTCTTTTTACCTGCTCCGATAGCGTACTGCTCGGCAAGGTGGCCAGCATATGCTGGAGTATGTCGGTCAGCTTGGGTAGCAGTAGCGTCGATGCAGTAGGCAAGGACTTATCCAGCAGGCTGCGCTTGAGCGACAGCGAATAGCGGTTAGCGAACCTTACTTGCTGATTTTTCAACAAGCGCTGGCAACTTTCTGCGTGTAAGTCGTGATGGTCTGCCAGCTCGATAGCATATAAAAGGCCGTCTGCGTCGAGGTCAATGCGGGTGAAGTAGCGAGCCAGGTAGCCGACAATAGACGCCATGTGCTGAGGGTGAGTATCCCCGATGGGCTTGAGCAACAGGTGCACTGATTCTTCCTGCGTATCGACCTGCAAGTTCAGTTGTGTGCTGACAATCGGGAAGTAGCGCGTAAGGATATTTAACGCGTCCTGAATAGACGGTGAGGCTGATGCCGCTAAGGCCAGGGTGTTGAAGGCGGTAGGGCTGAATACCCGATGCATGCGCAAGCCCAGCAGCGGGTCATCGCTGATACGAGCGGCCTCACTCCACACCAGTGAGCAAAATGGCTGATCGATGAACCCCTCTGCTTCAAACTGATCGCTGAACAGGCAGCCAGCCACGCTGGAGTCGCGCAGCGACAGGTCGTATTGCCGAAGCGTTTGCTCGACTGCGGTGGCCCAGAATGCACTTTCACGAACACGAAAAAAGGAGTGTGAACTCGACTGCTCGAACATCATCCCTGCCTGTTTTTGCTTTTGTTAGGTGACAAAATTGTTGTTTGTCTTATTGGTGGATTATAACGATAAAAAAAATGGGTAAAAGCCTGAAATTTTGTTTCGCACAGCAGAATCTTGTTACAAGTAATGTGAGAAGCCCTCCTAGCCGTTGATGGCCGTCACCTGAGCTTGTTTTAGCTGGGGCGGAAATCTTGATGATAATTATTTAATTTTTTGTAAACGCTGCATTTTTTATCCAGGTCATGCTTTCCAGAGCCTCTGCAAGGCTAGCTGTCGTTGTTGATGAGCTTCTTCTTTTTCTGGCGATTAGAGGCTGATTCAGGTCTTTTTATTGCTAGCTATAGTGCTGATTCATTTCATGAATGTCCTGCCAGGACAAATATATTGGCCGGTATGGGCAGGTTATTTGTGTCGGCCTCGTGACAGACTGCGTTTGTCCTGAACGTGTCCTTTTGAAACACGGTTTCATGTCACCCAAACGGAGCAGCACAATGACAAAAAAAATGCATTGCTGGTCGTTGGCCTCATTGCCCTTGGCAATCGGCCTAGCCAGTTTTTCGGGTTCTGCTAACGCAGCTAATTTCTATCTTGGTGAAGTAGAGGGTCAATTCGACTCGCAGCTGTCCATCGGCGCCAGTATGTCTACCCAGGGCGCAGACAAGCGCTTCATCTCTGTAAATAATGGCGGTGAAGCCGCCGCTCGTACCAGTGATGATGGTCGTCAGAATTATGAAGCGGGCGATGTATTCTCCAAGATTTTCCGTGGTGTACACGATTTGGAATTGCGCTATGGCGATTCTGGTGCCTTTGTACGCGGCAAATACTGGTACGACTTCGAAACCAAAGACGGCAGCCAGCGTTTCTATGATATCGATGACTCCGGCCGAGATCCTTTGCAAAAAGGCTCAGGCGTCGCTCTGCTGGATGCGTTCGTCTACCACAACTACTTCATCGGCAATAACCCAGGTAACGTCCGCTTGGGGCGTCAAGTTGTAAGCTGGGGGGAATCGACCTTTATTCAGAATTCAATCAACTCCATCAATCCGATCGACGTTGCCGCGCTGCGTCGTCCAGGTGCCGAGATTAAAGAAGGCTTGTTGCCGGTTGAAATGCTTTATCTGTCTCAGGGACTCACTGAAAACCTGAGTATGGAAGCATTTTATCAGCTCAAGTGGGCTCCGACTGTACTGGACAACTGCGGCACTTTCTTCGGTTCAGATACGTTGGCCAAAGGTTGTACTGATCGGTTGGTTTTCAGTGGCACAGACTTCCCTCAGGGCGAGCAACCCAACTTCACTGCTATCGTTCGTAGCGAAAAGGATCGCGATGCTAGTGATGACGGTCAGTTCGGTGTGGCATTCCGTTATTTTGCTCCAGAGCTGAATGACTCGGAGTTTGGTTTCTATGCCATGAACTATCACAGCCGTACTCCGATTTACTCTAGCAAAGCCGGGAAGTTTGCTGCGACTGGCGGTGCTGCTGCTCCCACTGTCGGTATAGACGGACTGCTGGGTGGTGCCGGTTACTTTTTTGAGTACCCCGAAGATATCCGGTTGTACGGCATGAGCTTCCAGACCAGTGTCGCTGGTGCCTCGGTCGGCGGTGAGATCAGTTATCGGCCTAACATGCCAATGCAAATCAATACTGGTGATATGAGTCGTACTGCACTGCAGTTGGGGGCTGACAATACCCATCGTGATTTCGCAAACGTGCCAGCTGGGACTGAAATCTCAGGTTATGAGCGTAAGGAGTTTTGGCAGGCGCAGGTAACCGCCATTCAGTTTTTTGATCGCGTTTTGGGTGCAAGCCGTCTTTCATTGGTTGGTGAGGCTGGTGTGAACTACATCGGCGGATTGGGCGATGTGAAGTTCGGGCGTGATTCTCTGTTCGGTCAGAGCCCGTACAATGGTGATGAAGGTCTGGCCTCCCCCGGGGGAGCCGTTGTCGGCGCAGGTCAGTGTGCGTCCAACGAAGGTACGGCCGCTGCCGGTCGTTCGCCAAACGCAGCTAGCTGGTGTGAAAACGACGGCTTCTATACCGACTGGTCCTATGGCTATCGTATGCGAGCCTCATTGGATTACGCCAACGTCATCGCGGGCATCAACCTGAGCCCAAACCTGGCGTGGACTCACGATGTTGAGGGTTACGGCCCTAACTTCACCGAAGATGCCAAGTCCATCAGTGTAGGTATCAATGCTGACTACGGTAACAAATACGCTGCCAGCTTGAGCTACACCGACTTCTTTGACGGTAAATACAACACCAACGTTGATCGCGACTTCTTGGCCGCCAGCTTCAGCGTAAGTTTCTAAGACCGATCACAGGAGAAATAATAAGATGCGTATGCAAAAAACTCTATTGGGTGCAGGCGGTTTGGCTTTGAGCCTTCTGGCCTCTGGTGTCATGGCACAAAGCCTGACCCAATCCGAAATCGACTCACTGGGCACTACATTGACGCCAATCGGCGCAGAGAAAGCCGGTAATGCTGCGGGTACTATTCCCGAGTGGACTGGTGGTCTGGGTACTGACGCTGGCAAACAGCTGGAAAACAACTTTCTGGAAAACCCGTTCAGGAACGAGCAGCCCGAGTTCGTGATTACGGCGCAGAACTATCAGCAATACAAGGACAACCTGACCCCGGGTCAGATTGCCTTGTTTGAGCGCTATCCAGAAACCTACAAGATGCCGGTTTACCAGACCCAGCGTACTGTGGGCTACCCACAGTCTGTGTATGACCAGGTCAAGCAGACTGCCGGTCAGGCCAGGCTGGTTAACGGTGGCGACGGTATTTCCAACTTCGCGCACGGTACCTTTGCCTTCCCGGTTCCCAAGTCGGGTGCAGAAGTGGTGTGGAACCACAACACGCGCTACCGCGTGAACATCAAGCGTTGGTACATGCAGGCTATGCCGCAAACCAACGGTTCTTACACGCTGATCAAGATGGAAGAAGAAGCAGGTTATCCGCAGCTGATGGACGATATTGACGAGTCCACCATGCCCAATACCCTGCTGTTCTTCAAACAGCGCGTGAACGCGCCAGCTCGTTTGGCCGGTAACGTACTCTTGGTCCACGACACCCTGGATCAGTTGAAAGAGCCGCGCATGGCGTGGGTTTATAATGCTGGTCAGCGTCGCGTTCGTCGCGCTCCCCAGGTTGCCTACGACGGCCCAGGTACCGCGTCTGACGGCATGCGTACATCTGACAACTTCGCCATGTACAACGGTGCTCCTGACCGTTACGACTGGGAGTTGGTTGGCAAGAAAGAAATCTACATTCCTTACAACAGCGGCAAGCTGAGCGAGCCGGGTGTCAAATACGAAGACGTTTTGCAGGCGGGCCACATCAACCCCGACTACACGCGTTTCGAGTTGCACCGCGTTTGGGAAGTACAGGGCAACGTGAAGGCAGGCCAGCGCCATATCTACGCGCAGCGTAACTTCTTTGTTGATGAAGACTCCTGGTTGATCACCTTGGCCGATCACTACGATGGTCGCGGCACACTGTGGCGCGTAGGTGAAGGCCACGTCGGCTTTAACTACCAGCAGAAGATTCCAGGCTATGCGATCGAGACCCTGTATGACCTGTTGGCGGGTCGTTATATCGCGCTGGGTATGTACACCGAGGAGCAATCTGCGCCTCAGTATGATTTCCAGCCGAACTACAACTCCTTTACCCCGGCGGCCCTGCGCTCTTCAGGCATCCGTTAAGGTTTAGCTGAGTAGTAGTAAAGAAAAGGGAGCCGCAAGGCTCCCTTTTTTGTTGCTCTGCTAGCTCGGCTTTTTGGTGGTTTTGTAGCGGCTCAGGCTGTGGTCAAGTATGCAGGCCATGCTTTCAGGTAACTAAAGAGACAAAAACAAAGGGCGCATGTGCGCCCTTTGTTTTTGTCTTGAGTCTTATATAGATGTCAGGAAGGTAAGGCTGCCTGATTGAATTGGCTGCGGAAGGTAGTGGGGCTCATGCCGGTCCAGCGGCGAAAGGCACGTGTAAAGCTGCTCGGGTCAAGAAAGCCCAGTTCAAAGGCTATGCGTCCCAGGTTCAGTTTGCCTTCCTTTATCAGGCGCACGGCGAGTTCCATACGAACCTCGTCCAGCAGTTTTTCATAGGTAGTTTGGGTTTCACTGAGTTTGCGGCGCAAGTGCCGTGGACTCATGTTGAAGGGAGTCGAGACCAGCTCCTCTGATACGGTGCGTTCTGACACCAGCACGCGGATGCGCTGCTTTACCTGTTCAGCAAAATCCACGTTCGGCAGATCGCTCAACATGTCTTCCAGTGAGCTATCCAATCGCTTGCGCAGAAAAGCATCCGCATTAGGCAGGCGTGAACTCAGTAGTCGACGATGGATGCGCACCGACTGGCGCTTTGAACCTAAACGAACCGTGCCACCCAAAATAGCTTCGCAGAGCGAGCGGCTCTTGTCGTGCTCGCTGGTAAGACGGGTTTCCAGCATCAGTGATGCTTTGCCAATGCCCAAAGCTTCCCAAATACGATTGCACTGGCTCATAAGTGCTTCCATATGCATGGGGTGGGGCGCGCCCTTGGGCTGAAAGTAGAGTGTTAGATACTGATCGTCCTCGACCGAGTAGAGCTGAACCTGGGAGCTGAAGACCGGCATAAAGCGAATGATTCGCTGAATGGCGTCGCCCAGCGTCTCACTGGAGGCGGCGGCCAGGCACAATAAAGAAAGTGTATTACAGTTGTGCTGTTGTCCCATACGCAAGCCGAAACAGTCGTCCTTGGATAGGCGCGCTGCGGCCGTCCAAAGACGGTTGATATCGGTCTGGCTGATGTGGGTAAGGCTTAAGTCTGCCTGCTTGCAATGCACGCGCAGGTCTGCGGGTAGATCTTTGATGCTCTTGTCGTAGTGCTCAAGACTCTGAGCAATACCCTGAGCCCAAAGGGCGCGTTCGTGAACGCGCTCCGACGGTAGCGGATGGAGTTCCGGATTCATAAGCAGGAGACGTCTCAATTTTATTATTGTGATTAGGCACATCTAAATCCTGCTTTAAAGATAGAGGAACGAGGGGCATTATGCAAAATTATGCAACGGATAATTCCACGGCAAAACCAGTAGGTATTCATTGCATGAATGTCCCCACCGGCCAATAAACTCGTCCTAATCGGCCAATTCGGTTTTTTATCTCGTGACAGACTTGTCCTCGATGCTAGAGGCCTCCGGGTCGTCTGGTATCCATGATTCATTCTAACGGAGCAGCACAATGACAAAAAAAATGCATGCTTGGTCGCTCGCCGCGTTGCCACTGGCAATCGGGCTGGCCAGTTTCTCTGGGTCTGCTAGCGCAGTTACATTCTCGCTGGGTGAGGTTGAGGGGCAGTTGGACTCGCAGATTTCTGTGGGTGCGAGCTGGTCTACTCAGGACGCTGATAAGCGCTTTATATCACCGAAGAATGGGGGGGAAGCAGCCGCACGTACGTCTGATGATGGTCGCTTGAACTATAAGTCGGGCGACGCTTTTTCCAAGATTTTCCGCGGTGTGCATGATTTAGAGCTGCGTTATGGCGACTCTGGTGCTTTTATCCGTGGTAAGTATTGGTACGATTTTGAAACCAAAGACGGTAGCCAACGCTTTTATGATATTAGCGACTCTGGCCGTAATCCGCTGGTCCAGTCTTCAGGCGTAGCCTTGCTCGATGCGTTCGTGTACCACAATTATTTTATTGGCAATAATCCGGGCAATATTCGCCTTGGCCGCCAGGTTGTTAGTTGGGGTGAGTCTACCTTTATTCAGAACTCGATCAATTCCATTAACCCAATCGACGTCGCCGCGCTGCGCCGTCCAGGTGCTGAGTTAAAAGAAGGCCTGTTGCCAGTAGAGATGCTGTATCTCTCGCAAGGTCTGACTGAAAACCTGAGTATGGAAGCCTTCTATCAGCTCAAGTGGGCTCCTTATGCACTTGATAACTGCGGTACTTTCTTCGGTGCTGATACATTGGCTGAAGGTTGTGTAGACCGGCTGAATTTTGCCGGCCCTGCTGATGCTCCTCAGGGCGAGCAGATTCCTGGAACGTATATTGTTCGATCACAGCATAACAAAGAAGCGAAAGATGATGGCCAGTTTGGTATCGCATTCCGTTACTTCGCTCCCGAGCTGAATGACTCTGAATTCGGCTTTTATGCAATGAATTATCACAGTCGAGCGCCTATCTACTCCAACAGGGCCGGTACGTCGGTCGGCTTGGATGGCGCTACTGGCCCAGCAGGCTACTTTTTTGAGTACCCAGAAGACATTCGTTTGTATGGTGTTAGCTTCCAAACCAGTATCTCTGGTGTATCTCTAGGTGGTGAAGTCAGCTATAGACCAAATATGCCAATGCAGCTGAATACTGGTGATATGAGTCGTACTGCTTTGACTTTGGCGGGTGACAATATTCACCGTGGCGAAACTTACGGCGTTGGCGATTATATCCAAGGTTACGACCGTAAAGAGTTTTACCAAGCTCAGGTCACTGCAATTAAGTTTATTGATCGCGTCATGGGAGCCAGCCGTTTGGCTCTGGTTGGTGAGGCGGGCGTGAACTACATCGGCGGTATTGGTTCCAGTGCTGGGGATACAATGTACGGACGGGATTCTTTATTCGGTCAAAGCCCTTACGCCGACGGAACCTGTTCCTCTCAGGCTGCGCCTGATCCAGCCGACCAATCGCCTAACGCCAACAGCTGGTGTGAAAACGATGGCTTCTACACCGACTGGTCTTATGGTTACCGTGTACGTGCATCGCTGGACTACAGCAACGTCTTTGCCGGTGTGAACTTGAAGCCAACATTAGCTTGGTCGCATGATGTCGAGGGTTATGGCCCTAACTTCAACGAAGATGCTAAATCAATCAGCATTGGTCTGGACGCTGATTATGCGAACAAGTATAGCGCTGGTATCAGCTATACCAACTTCTTTGACGGCAAGTACAACACCAACGTTGACCGTGACTTCGCGTCGCTTAACTTCAGCGTCAGCTTCTAAGATTGGGCTTTAAGGAGAAACAATAATATGCGTATGCAAAAAACTCTGTTGGGTGCTGGCGGTTTGGCTCTGAGCCTATTGGCTTCAGGTGTCATGGCGCAGAGCCTGACCCAAGCCCAGATTGATCAGTTGGGCACTTCTCTGACGCCAGTTGGCGCAGAGAAGGCTGGCAATGCTGCCGGCACCATTCCTGAGTGGACTGGTGGTTTGCCAACTAATGCTGGTAAGCCTCTGGGCGATAACTTTTATGAAAATCCACTGGCCGGCCAGCAGGCCGAGTTCGTCATCAATGCTCAGAACTATCAGCAGTACAAAGACAACCTGACCCCCGGTCAAGTTGCGATGTTTGAGCGTTACCCGGAAACCTTCCGTATGCCCGTCTTCAAGACCGAGCGTACGGTAGGTTACCCGCAAGAGGTATATGACCAGGTCAAGCAAACGGCTGGTCAAGCCAAGCTGGTGAACGGTGGTGACGGTATCTCGAACTTCTCTCACGGCACCTTTGCATTCCCGATTCCGCAATCGGGCGTAGAAGTGATCTGGAACCACAACACCCGCTATCGTCTGAACGTGCAGCGCCTGTACATGCAGGCAATTCCGCAGACCAACGGTTCCTACACGCTGATCAAGCTGGAAGAGGAAGTCGGTTATCCGAACCGCATGTCGGATGTCGATGCTTCGACCATGCCGAACACTCTGCTGTTCTTCAAGCAGCGCGTGAACGCGCCAGCCCGTCTGGCCGGTAACGTTCTGCTGGTGCACGATACCCTGGATCAGCTGAAAGAGCCGCGCATGGCGTGGGTTTACAACGCAGGTCAGCGTCGTGTTCGTCGTGCTCCACAGGTTGCTTATGACGGTCCAGGTACCGCCTCTGACGGGATGCGTACGTCTGATAACTTTGCCATGTATAACGGCGCACCTGACCGTTACAACTGGAAGCTGGTCGGTAAGAAGGAAATCTACGTTCCTTACAACAGCGGCAAGCTGACCGAACGTGGTGCGCAGTATAGCGACGTTCTGCAGGCTGGCCATATCAACCCTGATTACACGCGTTTCGAGCTGCACCGCGTGTGGGAAGTACAAGGCAACGTGAAGGAAGGCCAGCGTCATATTTATGCGCAGCGTAACTTCTTCGTTGACGAAGACTCCTGGATGATCAACCTGGCTGATCATTACGATGGCCGCGGCACTCTGTGGCGTGTAGGTGAGGGTCACATCGGCTTCAACTATGCCAACCAGATTCCGGGTTATTCGATCGAAACCCTGTATGACCTGTTGGCAGGTCGTTACATCGCACTGGGCATGTTCACCGAAGAGTCGTACGCGCCTAACTTTGATTATGAGCCTAATTACAATCAGTTCACACCGGCTGCCCTGCGTGCCTCGGGTATTCGTTAAGCTCTGATGCTGCTTAGATAGAAGTTTGGGTTTTAAGGGGTATCTTCGGATACCCCTTTTTTTGTGCGCTTTTTACCTTCCTTCCTGCTTTCGTCCGGCGTTCGACTGCACATCTGTTAGACTATCGGAATTGTTGATACCGACCTTTTCAGAGTGATGCCCTTGTCCAGCCAAACCGCGTTTAACCAACTCAACCTTCACGAACGTCTGCTTAAAGGGCTTGAAGAGCTGTCCTTTGATCAGCCTACTGAGGTGCAGAGCGCTGCCATCCCTGCATCCATCGCGGGCAGTGATCTTTATGTCATTGCGCAGACAGGCAGTGGCAAAACCGCTGCGTTCGTTTTGCCGTTGCTGCAGCGATTACTGCACGATGAGTCCAAACCCTTGGCGCCACGAGGCTTTATTCTGGTGCCGACTCGCGAGTTGGCTCGGCAGGTAGTCAAGGATATTGATATTCTGGGTAAATACACTTTCCTTAAGGCCGAGCTGGTGACTGGGGGCGAGGACTTCAAGGTTCAGGCTGCCCGCTTGCGCAAGAATCCGGATATCGTGGTAGCAACACCTGGCCGCGCACTCGAGCAGTTTTCTGCAGGTAACCTTGATCTTGGCAGTGTACAAACCCTGGTTCTGGATGAAGCAGACCGCATGCTGGACATGGGCTTTAGTGAAGACGTCACCACACTAGCCAATGCCTGTCCGGAGGGGCGACAGACAGCTCTTTACTCTGCGACAAAAGGCAACCGTGGCCTGCAGCGCATGATCGACTCGGTGTTGCGTGAGCCCGAGATTCTTGAGCTAACCAGCGTGCGAGATGACACGCCAGCGATTGCGCAGCAGGTGATGCCAGCGGACGACACTGCCCACAAGGAGGCGATGCTCAAGTGGCTCCTGGTTAACGAAGGCGAGGGCAAGACCATCGTTTTCACCAACACCCGTGTGGCGGCGGATCGCCTGAATGGCGTGCTACGCGCTATGGACCTGCGAGTCTATGTGCTGCATGGCGAAAAGGATCAGAAAGATCGCAATATGGCGGTAGAGCGTTTCAAGCAGGGGCAAAGTGGTGTGCTGGTTGCCACTGATGTGGCCGCACGTGGCTTGGACATTACCGAGCTGGATCGCGTCATCAACTTTGATATGCCCCGCAGTGGCGATGATTATCTGCACCGTGTTGGGCGCACCGGGCGCGCTGGTGCTAGCGGTCTGGCTATCTCGTTGATCAGTCCACACGAGTGGAACCTGATGTCCAGTATCGAGCGTTATTTGCGTCGTCAGTTTGAGCGCCGAATTCTTAAAGAGGTGCCGGGTAGCTTTAAGGGGCCCAAGAAGGTTAAGTCTTCAGGCAAGCCGGTAGGGGCCAAGAAGAAAAAGGATGACAAGAAGAAATCGTCCAGGCCGAAAAAGCCAAAGGCCGGTAAGCGTCCTTCCAGGCCTCCAGAGGGACAGGTTGTCACCAGCTCCGATGGTCTGGCGCCGCCAAAACGCAAGTGATACCGGGCGAGCAATGAAGTGGTCTGGCGGGGTAGTAGGCTAAGCAGCTGAGCGATAAAAACTGCCCCTGTTATTGGTGTTTTTGAGTGTCAGGTTGCCAAGGCTGTACTCAATCGACTACATTTATCCTCATCAAACGGAGATTTCTATGTCATCCCTGTCTTCCATCTGCATTGCTTCGATCGTCAGCGCTACTCGCGTTGCGGCGTCGCGTGCGTTGTTGGCGATGGCGATGGAAAACTTTTATTTTGGGTATTGGTTTAGCCATAGGCGCGCCTGATACCCCACAGGCGCCCTTTATAAACGGGTCGCCACCAGAGAAACAGTAAAACCCCGGTCGGCTTCCCGATCGGGGTTTTTTATTGGCTTTTTCAGTTTTCAAGAGGATTTATAGATGAATAGCTACCGCACTTTTAACGGATTTTTCTGCAGTTACTGGTCACTCAGCTATGCAGCTGCGACGCAGCGAACATCAGATCATCGAACGCTCAGATAGAATCGCAGCGGCCTGGCCGCGCGAATAAGGAATCCAATATATGAATGCCATTGTTACCGCTCTTACCCCTGTTGCGCCCAACTCTGCCCTGCGCTCTGCTCAACCTCTGCCAACGCCCGCCCAATTACGTGCCCGTATGCCAGCCAGTGCCCAGTCCTTAGCGACGGTAAAATATGGCCGTGAAGCCATACGCGCCATCATGCAGGGCGATGACCCCAGGCTGCTGGTGATTGCCGGCCCGTGCTCGCTACACGATCCGGATGCCGCGCTCGAGTATGCTGAGCGTCTGGCCAATTTGGCATCCCGAGTTGGCGATCAGATGCTGCTGGTAATGCGGGCCTATGTTGAGAAGCCGCGCACCACCGTAGGGTGGAAGGGGCTGATGTACGACCCGCAACTCGATGGCAGTGGCGATATGGCTTCAGGTTTGGCGCTGTCACGCCGCTTGATGCTTGGCATTACCGAGCTGGGCTTGCCAGTAGCGACCGAGTTGTTGCAGCCATTAGCTGCCGGGTATCTGGATGACCTGCTGAGCTGGGCGGCAATTGGCGCGCGTACCAGTGAGTCCCAGGTTCACCGCGAACTGGTTAGCGGGCTTGATTTGCCGGTGGGTTTCAAGAACGGCACTGATGGTGGTTTCACTATTGCGTGTGATGCGATGCGCTCTGCCGCGCATGCACATCAGTACTTTGGTGTGGATGATCATGGGCATCCAGCGCTTATACAGGCTAACGGGAATCCGGATACGCACCTGGTGTTGCGTGGTGGACACGGTGGGCCGAATTATCAGCCGGAGTCGGTGCAGGCGGCCGTGACGGCGCTGCGCAGCCAGGGTATTCAGTCAGGCTTGATTGTGGATTGCAGCCATGCAAACAGTGGCAAGAACCCGCTGCAACAGCCTGCGGTATTGGAGGCGGTCATTGGTCAGCGCTTGGCCGGGCAGGATAGTCTGCGAGGCATCATGTTGGAGAGCCATTTGTTTGATGGTTGCCAGCCGCTTTCGCCGGAACTGCGCTATGGCGTTTCCATTACCGATGGCTGCCTTGGCTGGAGTGCTACAGAAGATGCGCTGCTTAGTGCCGCGCAGCGGCTGCGCTGACATTGTGCACTGTTCATGCAGCCGGGACCTGAGGTCTCAGCTGCCTGAGCGGTCATGATGGTTCAGCCGGTGCCGGTCTTTTTGCGGACAACAGCAAATATAAACAGCGCCAGCAGTGAAAAAACCGTCAATACCAGGCCCATCGCCGCTGCAGCGGTGATGGGAAGCGCGCTGGTTGCCCAGGTGCCAAGCGCGGCGCAGCTCATCTGTAGAAAACCCAGTAGGGCCGATGCTGCGCCCGCCTGCTGGCCAAAGGGCTGCAGGGTAAGGGCAGTACCCAGTGGATTGACTACGCCCATGCCGGCGAGAAAAATCGTGAGTGCCAGAGTGAAGGTCACCAGGTTGTGTTGATCTTGCACCAGATAAATAGCTGTACCACCCAACAGTGCCAGCGCAATGCCACTGACGGCTACGCGCTCTGCTCCCCACCGGTGCGCCAGCCTGGGTGCCATCAGACCGGAAGCGAAGACCACGACAACAGTGCCCGCGAATAACAAGCCAAGCTCAACGGAACTCAGCCCCATATCGACCATGAGTACGGCAGGTGCCGCGCCAAAAAAGGCATAGAGCCCGCCAACAATAAGGCTTACCGCCAGTGCTGGTCGCGCAAAGCGGGGGTCAGCCATTAGCCGCAGGTACTGGCTGGTGATGGCTGCTGCGGTAACTAACTGGCGTCGCTCTGGCGCATGGGTTTCACCAAGGGTACGGGCGTAGCCGATAGCCACCAGTATTCCGACTAAACCAACGATGCCAAAGGTTGCTCGCCAACCTAGATAGCTGTCGGAGGCGCTGCCCAGCAGCGGTGAAAAACCGGGCGCGGCAGCCATTGCTACCATGATCATGGCCAGGCTACGCGCCAGAGTCTCGCCCTCGAACAGATCGCGCGCTATGGCGCGAGACAGTACTGACGCCGCGCAGACTCCCAGCGCCTGAACCACGCGCCCGGCAAGTAAGGTCTCAAGGTTGCTCGCATAGGCGCAGAGCAAACTGCCGAGTGAAAAAATCAGTAAGCCACCAATGACCAGCCACTTGCGGCCGTAACGATCTGATAGCGGGCCAACCAGTAGTTGCCCGACGGCAAAGGCGACAAAGAAATAGGAAAGTGTCAGTCCCATCTCGCGTGAAGATATACCGAGCTCAGCGCCCATGGATGGGAAGGATGGCAGGATAATATTGGTTGAGAGTGTACCCAATGCAGCCAGGCTAGCGAGTAGCACTAAAACCGACAGGCCTGGCTGGTCTGCAGCCTGGCTACTCAACACATTAATCGGTTGACGCTGTGTAGGTGCGCTCATGCTGGTTGGTCCGTTGCAACGTTATGCGCAAGATGAGCGACTGTGCCGATGATCACGTCATCGTCAGTGAGTATTCGGCGATGCCCCAAGGCGTGTGTCTCTATCAGCTGTGACCCTGACCAGGCCTGATTGAGAGCCATTGAAGCCGCGAAGGGGACTACTTTATCCTCAGGATCATGCATGATCAGCGCGGGGTGGCGCAGGCCATCAAGCAGGCTTTCAAGGTCTACTGACTGAGTAGACTGGCCGATGAATTGCTCTACCCATGCGTGAAAGGCCTGGCTTTGCTGGGGATTCAGGCCATAGCCACGAGCCTGCAGTTTCACCATGGTGGACAGTGAGCTCGGGCCGCAAAGGTGCACGCTGGCTTGTACCTGCAGTCCCTGGCAGAAGGCAATCAGGGCTGCCGCCGAGCCCATTGAGTGCGCAATTACCGCTTGTACGTCGGCTAGGGCAGTGGCTAGTGAGAGCAGGGCTCGGCTTGAATGCACTACGCTGCCATGCTCGCCAGCGGAATCACCGTGTGCTGGCATATCAAACAGGGTAACGGAGAAGCCGGCTTGCAATAGTGGCTGAATGAAGCCCGCCAGGTGCGAGCCACGGCTGTCCCACCCGTGTACCAAAAGAACGCGAGGGCCTTCGCCCCAAGTCCAGACGGCGATATCTTCACCTTCATGCGCGTGAGTTGTGCGTGTTGCTGTTGCCAGTGCCGCTGTCTCTGCCTCACTGGCGGCAATGCGACGTGGCCTGCTGAAAGCAATACAGGCTTGCGTAAAAGCATTTTCCGCTGAGTTTTGGCGCTGCGAGATGGGTGAGGTTTGTGGATTCATTTTGCAGGCTTCCTGATATTGGTTTTGATGTGATGGCGGGTCGGTAAGAGGCCACCTGTTAACTCGCTGTTGACTTGTATGATGATTGTAATATTAAAATGTCGCCTATCATATAAACAAAGTCAAGTTGCTAAAGGCTTACGAATAAAGTTCTTCAGGCGGAGGGTGAGGGTGGTGGCGGGCGGGGTGCTTTCAGCCAGCGCGATTGTTAGGCAAGCGCTTTTGCAGTGCGGCGGCTGGCTGGTCGTCACTTTGAATCGTTCAGCTCAGTCTGCATTTGCTTTGCGCTATCAGTTTCTTCCGCCTGCTCTGATGAGCCACTCCACCTTTCACAATACCTAGGCAGGTTATTTGCTGTGCTTTTTTGTTCCTCTTGGTAGCACCCGTGCGCTTATTTGATGCGCTTAGCGGAACACTCTGTGTCGAATTTAGGAAGAAAATGTCGCACTAAGACAAATCAAGGATGAGCGGTTTTTGGCAAGCGCTCTAGAACGGGCTCTGGTACGACGCTTGCATTCTCCATCGGCACTGAGCGCGCCTCGCTTGATTCAGCTATGTGAATTTAGCTGCTGATGCGCTTTGGAGAGACTCGTCTGATGGGCGAGGCAAAAGGGAACGTCGAACGCACTATGTTCGATCATAGGCAAATTGCTATCAGTCTCGTGTCCACTATAGTTAATGGGCAGGCTGGCTCCACTGAACGGCCGCAGGCTCTCACCCAGTGCTTCACAAGAGCATGAAGGGAAGCGCTCGAGACTCCAACAAAACAATAGCAACTGGAGATTCAAATGAAGATGGTGAAATCTACTCTGGCAGTATGTACCACCGCCGCGGTATTGGGTGTAAGCAGTTTTGCGCAGGCAGGTTCAACCCTTGATGCTGTCAAAGAGAAAGGGTTTGTTCAGTGCGGTATCAGTGATGGCTTACCCGGTTTCTCCTATGCCGATGATAAGGGGAACTATCTGGGGTTGGATGTTGATGTATGCCGCGCCGTGGCCGCAGCCATGTTCGGTGATGCGACCAAAGTCAGGTATAGCCCGTTGACTGCGAAGGAACGTTTCACCGCGCTGCAGTCAGGTGAAGTAGACGTGTTGTCGCGCAACACAACCTGGACCAGTTCGCGAGACGCTGGTTTGGGTCTGAACTTTACCGGTGTGAACTATTATGACGGTCAGGGCTTTCTGGTGAACAAGAAGCTGGGTGTGACCAGTGCCAAGCAATTGGATGGGGCTACCGTCTGCATTCAGGCCGGTACTACCACCGAGCTGAATTTGTCTGACTACTTCCGTGCCAATAATCTGCAATTTACTCCTATCACTTATGACACCTCGGATGAGAGCGCCAAGTCACTCGAGTCAGGTCGTTGCGATGTGCTGACCTCAGACCAGTCACAGTTGTATGCGCAGCGCATCAAGCTGGCTGCTCCAGAGGAGTATGTGGTTTTGCCCGAGGTGATTTCCAAGGAGCCATTGGGGCCTGTGGTACGTCAGGGTGATGACGAGTGGTTCAACATCGTGCGCTGGTCGCTGTTCGCCATGGTTAACGCAGAAGAGTTGGGTGTGACATCCAGCAACGTTGACGAGATGGCCAAGGCAACGGGTAAGCCTGATGTGGCGCGCCTGCTGGGTGCGGAAGGCGAGTACGGCAGAGATCTGAAGCTGCCTGCTGACTGGGCAGTGAACATCATTAAACAGGTAGGTAACTACGGCGAGAGCTTCGAGCGCAATGTCGGTGCCGGCAGCGAGCTGAAGATCGAACGTGGCCTCAATGCTTTGTGGAACCAAGGTGGGCTTCAGTACGCACCCCCTGTGCGCTGATTCCTAACCGGCACGTCAGCCCGGTCGCAAGATCGGGCTGATTTTGTTCTGACAAGTTGGATCTTCGCTCGCTGTTTGAGCCGAGGATGCGAGAGGCTTATATGCAAAATACTGCCAATGTGCCGCGACGCGGAGGCTCGGTTCTGACCGACCCAAAGCTGCGGGCATTGATTTTTCAGCTGCTTGCCATAGCCGCGGTGGTGGGGCTTGGCTGGTATCTATTCGACAATACACAGACCAACCTGGAACAGCGCGGTATCACTTCCGGGTTTGCATTTCTCAACAACACTGCGGGCTTTGGCATAGCTCAGCATCTGATTGATTACACTCAGACCGATAGCTATGGGCGCGTGTTTTTTGTGGGCCTGCTCAATACGCTGCTGGTCTCGGTGATTGGTATCGTACTGGCGACCATCATCGGTTTTCTGCTTGGCGTGGCGCGCTTGTCGCCCAACTGGCTAGTTCGCCAGCTAGCGACGCTCTATATCGAAACCTTCCGCAATATTCCGCCGCTACTGCAGATTTTGTTCTGGTACTTCGCGGTTATGCTCTCCTTGCCCGGGCCGCGGCAAAGCCTGGGTGTACTCGATAGTTTCTATCTCAACAGCCGTGGTCTGTACATGCCTTCGCCAGGGCTATCCGAGACTTTTGGGCTGTTCTTTGCCGCGTTGCTGCTGGCTGTTGTGGCGTCAGTGTTCTTGGGGCGCTGGGCGCGCAAGCGTCGTGAGACGACCGGGCAACCTTTCCCTGTGCTGGTCTCGGTTCTGGCGTTATTGCTGGTAATTCCGGGCGCCGCCGTCCTGATAGCCGGTAATCCGCTGGTCTGGACGGTACCGGAGCTATCGGGCTTCAACTTTGCCGGTGGTTGGGTGCTGATCCCCGAGCTGATCGCGTTAACGCTCGCGCTGAGTATCTATACCGCTGCCTTTATTGCTGAAATCGTGCGTGCGGGCATCCAGTCCGTAAGTCATGGCCAGACAGAGGCGGCCCACTCACTGGGGTTGCCGGCGGGTAAAACGCTGCGTTTGGTGATCATTCCGCAGGCCTTGCGGGTCATCATTCCGCCGTTGACCAGTCAATACCTGAACCTGGCAAAGAACTCGTCGCTGGCTGCCGGCATCGGTTATCCCGATATGGTGTCGCTGTTCGCCGGTACCGTGCTTAACCAGACGGGGCAGGCTATCGAAGTCATCGCGATTACCATGAGTGTTTACCTGGCGATCAGCATCAGCATCTCGCTGTTTATGAACTGGTACAACGGGCGCATAGCGCTGATTGAGCGCTGAGGAGCCGCTATGCAGACACATACTTTCAAACCTGACATGCCGCCGCCCAAACAGGCGATCGGGGTGCTCGCCTGGCTTCGTGAAAATCTGTTCTCCGGCTTGTTTAACAGCCTGCTCACGCTCTTTGCCTTGTATCTGCTGTGGCTGATAGTACCGCCGTTGATCAATTGGGCCATTATTAACGCCGACTGGGTTGGTACTACCAGAGCCGACTGCACCAGCGAGGGTGCCTGCTGGGTTTTCATTCAGCAGCGCTTTGGCCAGTTTATGTACGGCTTCTATCCGTCTGAGCTGCGTTGGCGCGTTGACCTCACGGTGATATTGGCAATTGTCGGCGCAGCGCCTTTGTTTATTGATGCCATGCCGCGTAAAGCCCGTTATGGCATCGCCTTCCTGGTCGTTTATCCGCTGCTGGCCTACTGGCTGCTGCACGGCGGCTTTCTGGGGCTGGATCTTGTGCCTACCAGTCAGTGGGGCGGCTTGACGCTGACGCTGGTGATCGCCGCAGTGGGCATCGCTGGCGCACTGCCTCTCGGTATTATGCTGGCGCTGGGGCGTCGTTCTGATATGCCGGCCATTCGCGTGATTTGCGTGACCTTCATCGAGTTCTGGCGGGGCGTCCCGCTGATCACGGTGCTGTTCATGTCATCGGTGATGTTACCGTTGTTCCTGCCGGAAGGAATGAATTTCGACAAGCTGGTGCGCGCGTTGATCGGCGTCATTCTGTTTCAATCTGCTTACGTCGCCGAGGTGGTACGTGGTGGTCTGCAGGCCATTCCCAAGGGGCAGTACGAGGCCGCAGCAGCGATGGGCTTGGGCTACTGGCGGATGATGGGTCTGGTGATATTGCCGCAGGCGCTGAAGATGGTCATCCCGGGTATCGTCAATACCTTTATTGCGCTGTTTAAAGACACCAGTCTGGTGATCATTATCGGCCTCTTCGACTTGCTCAATAGCATTAAACAAGCGACCACCGACCCGGCCTGGCTGGGGATGGCAACCGAAGGCTATGTCTTCGCCGCTCTGGTGTTCTGGATTTTCTGTTTCGGTATGTCCCGCTACTCCATGCATCTGGAGCGCAAGCTGGACACAGGCCACAAGCGTTAGGAGCAAGAGATGAGCGACGTAAACATGCAGCCAACCCAGCCTGAAGGCATTATCCAGATGGATGGGGTACACAAGTGGTATGGCCAGTTCCACGTATTGAAAGACATCAACATGAATGTGCAGCAGGGCGAACGTATTGTGCTCTGCGGGCCGTCAGGGTCAGGTAAGTCGACTACTATTCGCTGCCTGAACCGGCTAGAAGAGCATCAGCAGGGACGCATTCTGGTCGACGGTACCGAGCTGACCCATGACCTCAAGCAAATTGAAGCGGTTCGCCGTGAAGTAGGCATGGTATTTCAGCACTTCAATCTGTTTCCCCATCTGACGGTGCTGCAGAACTGTACGCTATCGCCGATGTGGGTGCGCAAGACGCCGCGCCGTGAAGCGGAAGAAATGGCCATGCATTATCTGGAGCGGGTACGCATTCCGGAGCAGGCGCACAAGTTTCCGGGGCAGTTGTCTGGTGGTCAGCAGCAGCGAGTAGCGATAGCGCGTGCGCTATGTATGCAGCCCAAGATCATGTTGTTTGATGAGCCAACCTCTGCGCTGGACCCCGAGATGGTAAAAGAGGTGCTGGACACTATGATTGGCCTGGCCGAAGACGGTATGACTATGCTCTGCGTGACGCACGAAATGGGTTTTGCGCGAACGGTGGCCAACCGGGTGATCTTCATGGATCGTGGCGAGATAGTCGAAGAGGCTGAGCCAAACAAGTTCTTCAGCAACCCTGAAAACGAACGAACACAATTATTCTTGAGTCAGATACTGCATTAAATTGACCGAAGCCGGTTCGGCTGGAGTACGTCATAGACGACCTGCTCAAGCTGAATTGGCTTTATTAGTAGTAGCTGCGGCTGCCCCAATTAACTACACTTCAGGCACTCTTGCTGTCGGCTCTCTGGCAGTTGACCTTAATAATAATATGACTTTAGGTGATAGCCTTTATGCCAGGGTCGCACCCAGAAAATCCACACAAGCGCGACGCGCGGCCTGAGTTTTGGCAGCTTTCAATGCGTTGTTGCCAGTTGGCCGGCGGCGTTGATGTCGCTTTTTTCTTTATTTTTCTGATCCTGGGTTCTCCTGTTTTGGCGTGGGTCAACGTCATTAGTGTGGCGATGTACGTTTACGCCTATCGTGCGTTCAGCCAACGGCGTAATCGTTTGGCGATCATGTTGATTCGCACGGAAGTGCTGGTGCACGCAGGGTTGGGCACTGTGCTGGTAGGTTGGGAAAGTGGTTTTCACTATTTTCTGCTGATGTTTATACCTGCCTTGTTCGTCAGCATGCGGGCGCGCAGTGCCTGGATACTAGCGGTTTGCCTGTGGCTCTACTATGTCGGCCTGGATGTGCTTATGTGGTACATCGAGCCCCTGCAGCCAATATCCTCAGGCGCTCTACTGGGCGTGCATGTTTTCAATCTGACCATCGTATTTTGTATGTTCAGCTATCTGGCGCTGTTCTATGTGGTAACGGTCACGCGCGCGCACCGGCGGCTGGCGCGTATGGCGACAACTGATCCTCTGACCGGTTTATTCAATCGCCGACATATTATCGAGCTGACAGAAAAAGAATTGGCACGTCATCATCGTCGGCCGAGTAACCTGACATTCATGTTGATGGACATAGATCACTTTAAGCAGATCAATGATCAATTCGGTCATGATATGGGAGATCGTGCTCTGGTTGCGGTTAGTAAGGCACTGCAAGGCGCACTACGTGAGCAAGACTTTATTGGTCGTTGGGGTGGCGAAGAGTTTCTGGTGATACTGCCAGATACGGATCTTGAACAGGCGACCGCCAGTGCCGAGCGGTTACGTAGCGCGATTGAGTCGCTGGAGCTGGAGCAGGACGGGGAGCGAGTCAGCGTGACCTTGTCGATTGGGATTACGCAGTACCGTGCCGAAGAGTTGTTAAGCAGTGCGGTTGCCCGCGCGGACCACGCCTTGTATGCGGGCAAATCAGCTGGGCGCAACAGGGTAGAGATCGCGCTGGCCTGATTGCTTAATCGCTAAACCGGGCACTGCGGGATAGTGTTTTTAATTCCGCTTTTAGTCGCTATTGAGCATTGGGCCTATCATTTCGGCAACCTGCTCGTATACGCCGGGGCAGGCGACCAGATAGGGATTGCCGTGCAGCAAGCCCTCGCCACGTAAAAAGTCATTACTTCGACCGCCTGCTTCAGCAACCAATACCAACCCGGCAGCGCAGTCCCAGCTCTTGAGCAGTGTTTCGTAATATCCCAGCAAACGTCCTGCGGCTACGTAGGCAGTCATCAGCGCGCCTGAACCGTTGCGCAAAAACATGCCACCTTCGCCGAGCAGACTGGTGAGAAAGGGTAAGAAATACTCTGTGCCGCGCGGATAAAACGTGCCCACGCCCATCAGGCCCTCGCGCACATGCGATGCCTTGCTGACGCGCAGTGGTCGTTCGTTGACGAACGCGCCCTGACCGCGCACCCCATGAAATAGCTCAATGTGGTTGGGGTCCGCTATAGCACCAATGTGTGGGGTACCATCCAGCAGCATGCCAATAGACACGCACCAATTGTGCAGACCGTTGACAAAACAGGCCGTGCCATCGATCGGGTCTACCACCCAAAGACAGCGCGCACTCAGGTCGGCGGAGCCACTTTCTTCACCGAGAAAACCGTCTTCAGGAAAGGCAGCCAGCAATTCGGCGCGAATATAATCTTCCAGCGCGCGGTCAGCGATGCTCACCAGATCCTGGCGATCATCTCCCTTATGTTCAATATTGAGTTCTTCGCGCTTTTGGTAATAGGCCATACCGCGTCGGGCCGCCTCTTGCGCTACCTGTTTGGCGAGGACGTAACGTGCTTCAATATTCAGGTCGTGGGGCAGGGCACTGGACATTCGGTTTATCCGCATGAGGCTGTTAAGGATTCAAGGGTACTGAATATCAGCGCTAAAATTAAGTTAGTCGGTAAAGCGAGTCTCAGTCTGCGTTGCGCACAACGGGTCTAATCATGCTGCTGCCCAGGCGCCAATAGCCATTTCA
The DNA here is from genome assembly GCF_003797945.1 of Pseudomonas neustonica. Taxonomy (GTDB): domain Bacteria; phylum Pseudomonadota; class Gammaproteobacteria; order Pseudomonadales; family Pseudomonadaceae; genus Halopseudomonas; species Halopseudomonas neustonica. The sequence continues at coordinate 51,859 of NZ_RKKU01000017.1, read as the reverse complement.
GGCGCGCAAGCGCGGCTTCTGCGTGAGCATGCCGTTGCAGCGCAGGTTGAGCTTTAACCCGGCCCAGTAGGGGCGAGCCAGCTCGCGACGAATCTGTGCACGGGTCAGGCCGATATCGGCCAATAGATGTTCGTCGAGTTTCAACAAATGGCGGTAGTCGCGCCTTTGTTGGTGATGCTTCAGCGCCAGGCTGAAGATGGCAGTGAGTGACTTGCTGTTCATTACGGTTCTCCTGTTAGCGTGGAGCTAGATTAAGGTTTTCGTTATTCTTGATACAGATACAGTAAAAAAATAATAAATAGATACAGAGGCGGGTGTGAGCGGGCTGTATGCTGTATTTTGGTTGAATCTGTACTGGTAAACGTGAGTCGGGTGACTTTTGTTATGAAACGCTATGAAGAGGTTGCGGCGACGATGCGCCAGCGCATCGAGCATGGTCTGTACCGCGCAGGTGATAGATTGCCGTCGATCCGCGAGCTGTGTGCCGAGTTTGCTGTGAGTATTTCAACGGTACAGACCGCCTACGCGGGGTTGGAGGCTCAGAGCTTGATAGAGGCGCGTCCGAAGTCCGGTTACTTTGTACTCGCGCGCACGGCTCCGGCGGTGCTGCCGGGCGTGACTCGTCCTGCTCAGCGGCCCCTCGATGTATCCCAGTGGGATCATGTGCTGAACCTGGTGGGTGAGCCCAGTGCCGATCACATTATTTCGTTGGGGCGGGGCATACCCGACGTCGAAGCCAAAACGTTGAAGCCCCTGTTTCAGGTGCTGGCTGGCCTGCACCGCAGTGCCCATGCCGCTGGTTTAAGGTACGACTCCCTGGCCGGGAGTCCGCAGCTGCGCAAGCAACTCGCGCGGCTAGCCTCAAGTTCAGGTTGCCTGCTGCATCCGGACGACATCCTGATTACCACTGGTTGCCAGGAAGCGCTGTCGATTGCCATTCGTACGCTCACCGTTCCAGGGGATGTGGTCGCGGTCGACTCGCCCAGCTTTTACGGCAGCATGCAGATTCTCAAGGCGCATCAGCTCAAGGCGATGGAGATCCCCACCGACCCGGAGACCGGAATCAGTCTGGAGGCGTTGGAATTGGCATTGGAGCAGTGGCCAATCAAAGCGATACAGATTACGCCCACGCACAATAACCCGCTGGGCTATACCATGCCTGAAGCGCGCAAGCGCGAGCTGGTGGCGCTGGCTCAGCGTTTTGATGTGGCGATCATTGAGGATGATATCTATGGCGATCTGGCCTATCGCGCACCGCGTCCAAGGACGCTCAAATCCTTTGATGACGATGGCCGCGTGCTGCTCTGCAGTTCTTTTTCCAAAACCCTGATTCCCTCGCTGAGGGTAGGGTGGATAGCGCCTGGTCGCTACCGTGATCAGGTTTTGCATCAGAAGTATGTATCTACCGGTGCGTCGGCGACCTTGCCGCAGCTGGCCGTTGCCGAGTTTGTCGAGCAGGGGCACTACGAGCGGCATTTGCGCCAAGTGGTCCGTCAGTATCAGCGCAATCTGGATGTGGTTCTGGGCTGGGTGCAGGCGTTGTTTCCTGTGGGTACCGGTGTGAGTTACCCGCAGGGCGGCTTTTTGCTCTGGGTGGAGGTCAAGGGGCTGGATTCGGTACGCCTGAACGAACGTCTACTTAGCTCGGGTATTCAGATCGCCCCCGGTTCGCTGTTCTCGGCATCAGGCAAATATCGTGATTGCCTGCGCATCAATTACACGCAGGCCAGCGCGCAAATGTATGAGGCTTTGGTGGTGGTTAGTCGAGAGGTGACCTTGCTGTTGGCTGAGGCTGGCGCCGAGACGCTTTAGTCTCAGCGCACTCTATGCTCGCTTATCAAGCCTGGCTGGCAGAGCAGGCAGGCTTGGTGGTAAAGGTGCGGGAGGTATCTACCATGCCCAGTTCATCCAGCGTGCGGCGACCAAGCAAAACCGGGTAGTGCATGTTACTGCGGTCGCGCAGAGAGAACTCCTGATTGAGTACCTCTTCGCCCACGCAGACTTCCATTTTTACCACCGGGCGTTCTTCCGAACCGCCAGCGCCACGTACTTTCAGGTTGCGTTCAAGTGGACGCTCAAAAGTCGAGGCGACGGTTTGCTCTGTCTTGATATCTTCAAGCTCTACCTGAAAGCGCACCCAGTCCTCGCCATCCTTTTCAAAACGCTCGATGTGTTGTGCGTGCATCGAGGAGGTGAGGGCGCCTGAATCCAGTTTGAATTTCACCGTCACATCCTCAGGCATGATCACGCCTTCTTCCAGCCAGCCCAGCGAGTTTGGTGCGTCTGCATGAGACAGACCGGAACCGGCGATGGCGGCAAGGGCGACGGCAGGAATGAGGGCTTTTTTCAGCAGGTAATGCATGAACACGTCTCCTGTTATAGCTAATCAGTTCAATTCAGTCTGTTAAAATTGACTGGTTCGCTCTGAAAACGTTCATAAAAAAGCACAACCGCGTATTTGACTGGATGTTACGGTGACCGCCCCTGATACTCTTGGCACGGTCACCGTTAGCTTATTCGGGCTGCAACCTGTACAGGCCGTTGTCGATGTCCGAGCTGAAGAAAATAGTGCCGTCTGCAGCCACGGCTACGCCGGTCGGAATGCCGGTTGGCGGCATACCTGGGCCAGCGGGAAAGCCAATGGGTAGCTCGCTGGCGAGCACGCTTTTAGTGCCGGTTGCGGGATCAACCAGCAGTAGTCTGTGAGCGGCACTTTCGGCGACGACAAACTTGCCATCGGCTGTTTCGCTCAAGCCTTCTGGCAGTTGCAGATCACTGACCAGGCGTTCCAGTTTGCCTGTGGCAGGATCAACGCGGGTCAGGAATCCCGCGATCTCTGTCAGATAAATCATGCCGTCGTGGCCGAGGATCATCTGTACCGGACCCTGCAATCCCTCGCTCAGCACCTGCTGCTGGTCCAGGCTCCCGCCGCTCAGGCGCAACAGCTTGCCGCTTTCCATCTCACTGACCACTATGTCGCCATTGCTCAACTCTACGGCGCCAGAGGGGGCTTTAAGGCCGTGAATCATGTGCAGCGTCTTGTTGTCCTGGCGGTCAATGACGTGCAGCGTGCCGGTTGAAAAACTCGTTAGTAGTAACCGCTCTTTACCCAGACCAACGCTGATCGGGTACTCGGCATCCGAGCCGTGCGCGCGGCGCAGATCGGTAACCTCGCCGCTAGTGGTATCCACTTTGCGAAAGGCAAAAACGTCGGCGACGTAGAGGTCTGCGCCGTCCTCCGTCAGTGCCAGCCCCGCTGGTACTGCCAGCTTACCGCCGGTGATCAGGCGTACCTTGCCGGTCGCTGGATTGACTTCCTGAATGCTGTTATCGGCCATATTGGAGACAAAGATTCGATCCTGGCTGTCGATGGCCAGGTTATCCAGCGAGCTGCTGAGCTGGGCGATGTTGGTGGTTTCGCCGCTGCTTAGATTGATGCGCTTGAGCAGTCCACTGAGCGTGTCGATGGCGTACAGGTTGCCTTTGGAGTCGAAATTGGCGGCGGCGGGTGTGCCGAAGCCGGTCGCGACTGTCTGAATCTGGCCATCAGCCGGGTTGATGCGTACGACTTCCCCTTTGAGCCAGAGTGGCCCATATAACCAGCCATCGCTGCCGACTTCAAAGCCGTTGAAGCCGCCCAAGTCCTTGGCGATCAACCGCGGAGCCTCGCTACCCGTGGGGTCGATTTCCCAGAGCGCATCGCCCAGAAATACCTGGCTGGCATACAGTTGGCCGGTTTCATCATTGAAATCGAGCGAGTTCATACCGGGTAGGTCGGTGGCGACCACGCGTATCGGGGCGTCGTCGTTGTCGCGTATCAGCAACTGACCGGCGTAGAATCCGGTCCAGGCCATCTCACCCTTGGGGCCGATTGCAATGTCATCCGCTTGCCCTTGATCGGGCCCAATAAAGACGCTGGTTTCACCGCTGTCAATATCGACCTGATAGATGCTGTTGCCCACCACGCTGCCTGCCAGCAGGCGGCCTTGCTTATCGACCGCAAGGCCATGCACGCCTTTGAAGGACGACGGCGCTACTAGCGCTTCGGGCGCGGAGTACTCGGTCGCGAACACCGCGCCGCAAAGGCTGACCAGCGAGGCAAAGGCGGCGGCCTGGAAGGATGGCTTCATGCGAGATTCCTATTATTGTTGTTTGCAGGTATGTCTCGATTCTAGCCAGCTAATTGTCAGATGCTCGCGGCATAGGTGGGGTTGATGGCGTTGAATAAACGTGGCGGGGCCGCGCTGCCGGGCGTGGGGTCAGTCAAACAATCCAGTGAAGGGCAGAAAACTCAGCGCTTGACCGCGTTCGACGCGTGTATTGGCTGGAATCAAAACCAGTCCGCTGGCGTGGCTGGCCGAACTGAGCACCCCTGAGCTTTGGTTGCCAGCAAGTTGAATGCAACCATCGACTAATGTGGCTCGCAGGTATTCATCGCGGTTGCCTGGCCGCTGCCATGTAAACCCGGCGGGCAAAGCAAAATGGGACGGCTCGACGGTGGTACAGCCAAGCCGCGTCAGCAGATAGGGCCGAACCAGCAGGAGGAAGGTTACCAGCGTGGCCGCCGGATTACCGGGTAGGCCCAGCACCGGCGTGCCGGCGAAGCTACCCAGGGTAAAGGGCTTGCCCGGCTTGATCGCCAGCTTCCATAGCGTGATCTCACCGCTGTCACGCAGTACCTGGCCAAGGCAGTCGGCCTCACCGACAGAAACACCGCCGGAGCTGATGATCACGTCAGCCTGACCCGCCAGCGCGCTTAAACGGCTGCGCGTCTGCTCAGGATCATCCGGTAATATGCCGCCGTCGATAACAGGTTGGCCAAGCCGCTGTAGCGCGCCAATCAAGGTAAACCTGTTGCTGTTGAAAATCTGCCCAGGATGTAGCTGTTCACCGGGTTCGACCAGTTCATCCCCCGTGGATACCACGGCCACCCGTAACGGACGATGCACGGCCACGCGCGCCAAACCTACCGAAGCGATCACGCCCAGATCCTGTGGACGTAGGCGCAAACCGGCGCTCAGTACCTGACTCCCGGTCTGCACATCCTGACCTTGCGCACGCACGTTCTGACCTGCGTGTACTGGTTGCATTAGCCGCGCCAAGCCACTTTCGGTCAGCTCGACGTTCTCCTGCATTTCCACGCAATTGGCGCCAGCTGGCAGCGGTGCGCCAGTGAAGATACGCGCGCAGCTGCCAGCCAGCAGTGGAGCCGGGGCCATACCAGCGGTGATCCGCTGGCTGATGGGTAAACCTTCGGCTTGCGCTTTGGCCACGTCGTTGGCGTTGAAGGCATACCCGTCCATGGCGCTATTGTCCCACGGCGGTACGTCATGCGCAGCGATGACGGGTGCCGCTAAAACCTGACCCAAAGCCTGCTCCAACGGTAGTTCGTCAACCGGCTGAGTCGGATGGCTACGGGCGCTGTCGAGCAGTTGCTGCAGGGCTTGGGCAACCGGCATCAGGCTCATGTGCGGCTGCCGCATTGCTCGGTATTATCCAGGTGCTGCACAAAGTTGCAGGGCCGCGTGCGCGAATCCAGTTGCTCGTGCAGTATTTTCGTCCAGGCAGTGCGGCAGGCGTTGGTAGAGCCGGGCACGCAGACGATCAGCGTGCGGTTGGCCAAGCCCGCTAGTGCGCGTGACTGTAAGGTAGAGGTGCCGATTTCCTGCCAGGAAATATGCCGGAACAGCTCACCAAAGCCGTCGACCATTTTGTCGAGTAGGGGCGTTATGGCCTCGGGAGTACTATCACGACCGGTAAAACCGGTACCGCCGGTGATGAGCACCACCTGCACGTCAGATCGGGCAATCCAGGCCGAAACAGTGGCGCGAATCTGGTAGATATCATCGGGTTGCAACTGGCGATCGGCGAGCTGATGTCCGGCTGCGTTCAGGCTGTCGCTCAGCAATTGGCCGGAGGTATCGCTGTCGAGTGTGCGGGTATCGCTGACGGTCAGAACCGCGATGGAGAGCGGGATGAAGGGCGCGTCTGGCTTGGCCATACTGGGTTCCTTAAAACGGCTGTGGTGACCGCCGCCAATGCGTGTATCAAGGCGGTCAGCTTTCTATTGAGATAGGTCGAGTGTTATAACACACAGCCATTGATTACCCGAGTTTTGCACTATGTTTGGCGCTTCGACCCACACCTCACTTTTGCTCGCCGGTGGCCGTGGCAGCAGGCTGGCCGGACGTGACAAAGGCTTGATGTCTTTTCAGGGCGAGCCGGTTGCGGCGCACTTGAGTCAGTTGCTGCGCAGTATGGGTGGTGAGCTGTTGATCAGCTGCAATCGTAATCAGGCGACTTACAGTGCTTGGGCCGATCGGCTGGTGGCTGATGATGAGCCTGATTTTCCTGGGCCGTTGGCAGGCATTCTGGCGGGTTTGCGCGCGTGCACCACGAGTCACTTGCTGGTGGTGCCCTGTGATATGCCGCGGGTTGATGAGGATTTGCTGCAGGGCTTGCTGAGCTGTGCTGTGCGGCATCCACGGGCGCCTTGTATGGTGCGTGTGGGTACGCGTTGGCAGCCGCTGCTCTGCGTTATTCCACGCTCGCTACTGGCAGAGATGGAGGCAGCTTGGCAGCAAGGGGAGCGTAGCCCATTGCGCTGGCAATTAGCGCAGAACCCCGGCTTTTATGATTTATCTGAAGACGATGTGCGATTGCATAACGCCAACCATAGCGTTGACTGGCGTTAGCGCTAACCCTCGGAAAACGGTCATGATTTCTCCGCCGACCTCTTGAACGATTCGATCATTGAGGTAAAATATTCGCCCATGACGGAGTGTAGCGCAGCCTGGTAGCGCGTCTCGTTCGGGACGAGAAGGTCGCTGGTTCGAGTCCAGCCTCTCCGACCATATCCGTGTTGATTGATTTGCTCAATCAGGCAAAAAAACAAAGCCCGCTTATGCGGGCTTTGTTGTGTCTGTCAGCTGCAAAATCAGACTTTTGCTGCGGGCTCGTCCAGTTCTTCACCCAAAAAACCGCCGGACTGGCGTGCCCACAGATTGGCATAGAGACCGCCGCGCGCGACCAGCTCAGCATGGCTGCCGTCTTCGATGATGCGGCCCTGGTCCATCACGATCAGCCGGTCCATCTCAGCGATGGTGGAGAGGCGATGGGCAATGGCGATCACGGTTTTGCCCTGCATCAGCTTGTTCAGGTTTTCCTGAATCGCCGCTTCGACTTCGGAATCCAGCGCCGAAGTAGCCTCATCCAGAATCAGGATAGGGGCATCCTTGAGCATGACGCGGGCGATGGCGATACGCTGGCGCTGACCGCCCGACAGTTTGACGCCGCGCTCACCCACATGCGCATCAAAGCCACGGCGGCCCTTGGCGTCCTCCAGTTCGGCGATGAAGGCATCTGCTTCGGCACTGTGCGTCGCCTCCCGCATCAACTGCTCGTCCGCATCCGGGCGACCATAGAGGATGTTGTCGCGCACTGAGCGGTGGAGCAGGGAGGTGTCCTGCGTGACCATGCCGATCTGTGCCCGCAAGCTGTCTTGCTCGACGTCGGCAATATTCTGACCGTCGATCATGACTCGGCCGGACTCCACGTCGTAGAAACGCAGCAGCAGATTGACCAGTGTTGATTTGCCCGCACCGGAGCGGCCGACCAGACCGATCTTTTCGCCAGGTTTGATATGCAGGTTCAGGTCAGCCATGACCCCGTGGCCTTTGCCGTAATGGAAGTGCACCTGATCAAAGTGAATCTCGCCCTGGGTCACCCGTAGCGGCTTGGCATCAGGTTGGTCGTCGACCTGCTGCGGGCGTGAAATCGAGTTGATGCCGTCCTGCACAGTGCCAATGTTTTCAAACAGGGCAGAGAGCTCCCACATGATCCACTGCGACATGCCGGACAGGCGCAGAACAATACCAACCGCCACGGCAACCGCACCGACGCTGATGGAGCCTTGTGTCCAAAGCCAGATCGCCGTACCGGCAACGCCAAGCAATAGCAGTGCATTGAGCAGATAGAGCAGGCTATAGAGCGTGGTGACCAGACGCATCTGCTGGTGCACGGTGAGCATGAAGCCGTCCATGCCTTCACGGGCATAGCTCGACTCGCGCTTGGCGTGGGAAAACAGTTTTACCGTTTGAATATTGGTATAGCTGTCGACGATGCGACCGGTCATGACCGAGCGTGCGTCAGCCTGGACTTCTGCGACCTTGCCCAGCACCGGCACATAATGGCGCATGAGCAAAATATAGCCGATCAGCCAGGCAAACATGGGCAGCGTTAGCCGCCAGTCAGCCATGCCGACCAGCAGCAGTGTGCCGATGAAATAGACGCATATGTAGTTGAGTACGTCGATCAGCTTGATGACGCATTCGCGTACCGCGAGGGCGGTCTGCATCAGTTTGGTGGCGATGCGTCCGGCGAACTCGTCCTGATAGAAGGCCATTGATTGTTTGAGCAGGTAACGGTGTACCAGCCAGCGGATGCGCATGGGGTAATTGCCCATGAGCGTTTGATGCGTCAGCAGGCTGCTGCTGAATACCAGCAGCGGTAGCACGACCAGTGCCATCAGAGCCATACCGACCAGCTTCCAGCCCTCGTTTTGCAGGAAGGTTTCCCGGCTTTGGCCTGATAGCCAATCGACGATATTGCCTAGAAAGGCAAACAGCCAAACTTCGGTCAGCGCAATACCGGCCGTGAGAATAGCGGCGAGGATGATGTAGGGCCACGCGCCACGGGTAAAGTGCATACAGAACGGCAGCAGCTTGCGCGGCGGCTCGCTCAACTCGGCAGCGGGGAAGGGATCAAGGCGGTTTTCAAACCAGCGAAACATGCAAAAGGGCCTGTGGCTAGGTGAGCAGGCCGAGCATTATGAGCGCCGCGATTGCAGCCCTCAAGGGAAGATTGGTAACAGTGAAAGCGCACAGACCACGGAGTGGGTGCCGTGGCCTGTTCGCATCATTAATCCAGTGCTTGCAGCAGCAGGTCAGCCAGCACGCGCGAGCCCGCCGCTGTTGGATGAATGCCATCGGCTTTGATGTACAGCGCTTCCTTGCCGGCAAAGGCAGCGCGCACGTCAACAAACTTTACGTTCATGCCGGGATAGGCGGCACTCTTGTAGTCCATGCTGTAGTTGTTGATAGCGCGCAGCTCCTCAGCACCACCGGTGGCGTTGTAGTAACCGAGGAAGATGATTTCCTCAATACCGTCGTCACGCATGTCCTCAACCAATGCAGCAATTTTGTCTTCCAGCTCGTTGAGCAGCGGCATGCAAGCACTCAGTGATGGACGGCAGCTGTTTAGCTGGATGTCATTGCCGCCACCATTAAAGATCACGGTTTTGATACCTGTCTTGCTGGCACGTGCATATTGACGTTCCACCGAATACAGACGCGAGCAGAGCACGTTACCGCCACTCAACTGACAGCCTGAGCGCGCATAGGTCTCGATGTTTTCATCCAGGTCGGATTCCAGGTAATCGTGAATGTCGCCGGAAAGAGCAAATATCGAATCGCCCAGAATCATGGTGTCGGGCGTGCGGGAGCCAGGGTTCGTTGCTTGAGCCGTACCGCTTAATAGCAGCCCTACGGCCACGATGGCTAGGCTGCCTTTGATGAGTGTTTGCATCAGCTGCATGAGTATTCCTCTTATTGTTGTTAGCACGCAGTCTCACCTGAAACATAAGTCAGGCATTGATTAAAACTTAATAGTGAGACAAAAGTGGTTAATGCCTCTGCTCATGGTAGGTATTTGTGCAGGATTGGGCAGCCACCCAAATAGGCGAGACGTTCGTGTTATGTGACGCACAGCCCAGTCAGCTGCGCATCAGAGGAAAAGCGTTCAAGCTTTGACGGCAAACACGCGGTGGGCTGTGTGGTTAGCGCTCTTTGACTTCGCGTTTGAGCAGACGTTGATCATAAATAAGTACCAGCCATGCGAGCGCACCCAGCACCATCCCGGTCGCGCAGGTCGCACCCCAGCCGCCATGGCTCCAGGCAGCCGCGCCCAGGGCCGAGCCGCTGGCAGCACCGATAAAGTACACCGTCATGTACACCGCATTAACCCGTGCCTTGGCCTCTGGCGCCAGGCGGTAAATAACGCTCTGATTGCTGATGTGTATTGCGGGCAAGGCGATATCGAGTAGCAGTAGCGGCAGCAGAAACAGCCACAGGTTGCCCAGCCCCAAATACAGTCCCAGCCAGCCCAGCAGGAGCAGCACCAGTGCAAAGGTACTGACCACCTGGCCGCGTCCTCGGTCTGCCAGACGGCCTGCCAGGTTGGCGGTAATGACACCACCAATCCCGAGCAAGCCAACGAGGCCGATCTGGCTATCACTCAGGTGATAGCCGGGGCCTGATAGCAGCAGTGCCATGGTTGAAAACAGGACGCTGACCGAACCAAATACCAGACCGCCAAGGATGGCCCGGCTACGCAGGCGAGGGTAGGTTATAGCCAGCGCCAGCAGTGACTTCAGGGTGGCGGCATAGCTTTTTGGATGCGGATTTCGTGCCTTTGGCAAAATCAACCAGAGTGTCGCCGCGAGTACCAGCATCAGCACCGCAGTAACGCGGTAGACGGTGGTCCAGCCGTCCACTTCGGACAACAGGCCGGCGGCAGTGCGCGCGAGTAGAATGCCAGCCAACAAGCCGCTCATTACCAGTCCAACAGCTCTCCCGCTGCGCTGCGGGTCCGAGAGATTGGCCGCCATGGGAACCAGGGTTTGTGCCGCCACCGAAAACAGACCGGTGATCAAGGTCCCCAAGAGCAGCATGCTGAAATTGTGCGCATAGCCACTGATCAGCAAGCCGGCCGCGGCGATCAGCATCAAGCCGACTGCCAAGCCCCGTTGCTCCAGTTTGTCGCCCAGGGGAACAAGAAACAGCAGGCCGACGGCATAGGCCACCTGCGACAGGGTAACCGTGGTGGCGGCAAGCCCTTCGCTGACGCCAAGCGACAGTGCTATTGAATTCAGCAGCGGTTGATTGAAGTAGTTAGCCCCGGCACATAGACCGGTGGCAATGGCCATTAGTAGCAAGGTGCTGGTGGTGAGGTAGCTGCTGCTCTTGGGTACGCCGATGTTTAGTCCTTGGTTGTCACTCATGCTGCTGTGGCCTCAGTCGCGCCGATGCAAGCGGTTGCATCTATTTCTACCAGCATGCCGTCAAGCGCCAACCGGGGTACTGGCATTAGTGTGCAGGCCGGTGTGTGGTGATCACCCCAGGCTTTGCGCAATGCTTTGCTAATAAGGTCCAGCCGCTGCTGGTCATGGTCTACCACCAGCACCGTAAGGCGCACCACATGCTGCAGCGATGCATCTGCGGCGGCCAATGCTATACGCAGGTTACTCAGGCAACGTTGTAGCTGCGAGTTAAACCCCTTAGCCAGCAGTCCGCTGGCATCCTCACCACCTTGACCTGCTACGAAAATCCAGCGGGCGTTGGCTGGCGCGATCACTACATGCGAGTAACCGTTGGGTCGGGGGTCGTAGAGTTCGGCAGGGTTGATTGCTATGGTTTGCTGGTGTCTAAAAGAGGGCTGCATTGCGGTTTGATCCTGGACGTTGTGTGAAGATGTTACGCACTTTAAAATCTCAACCTAACTTGAGGTCAAGCAAAACTCTCACCAGGGGCGATGGCTGTGAAAATGCAACATAAGCAGGGCACAGAATACAGCAGTATTGGTGTCGGAGAGGCTGCTGAGCGCAGTGGGCTCGCTATTTCCACGTTGCATTTTTATGAGTCGAAAGGGTTGATCAAGGCTTATCGCACGGCGGGCAACCAGCGCCGTTACCCGCGCTCAGTGTTACGGCGGCTTGCTGTGATCAAGGTGGCGCAGCGGGTTGGCGTCTCCTTGACTGAAATAGCTGAAGCCCTGCAGGCTCTGCCCGCCGAGCGCACGCCTGGGCTCCGTGATTGGCGCCGTTTATCGCGGCACTGGCAGCAGTCATTGGACGAGCGTATTCATGCCTTGACCCAGCTGCGTGATCAGTTAGACGGCTGCATCGGTTGCGGTTGTCTATCTCTCAAGGCCTGCCCGCTGCGTAACGCCGGTGATGAGTTGGCGGATGAAGGGCCGGGGCCGCATTTTCGCGAGTAGTTGTTAATCTTCTTTATGTGAATTGCGCCAACTCATTCGCACTGGTTTGGCGCTTTTTTCTGCGGCTCCTTGCCTGCTTATTGAACCAGTCCGTCTGTTGCTCTTTTCCCTATGCTGCTGGTTGATGTCTCCCTGAGCGAGGATGTCCTTCGTTTTCGAGTGAGGAGGTCGGCCAGCTAAATACGATTTTCCCGCAGGGCGTCTGTGACTACAGTAAGCCGGACCTTGGCCGGCCAGCTGGCTGAGGCCGAAGGGCGGTCGCAACCAAAAAAGGCGCCTTGTGCGCCTTTTTTTGCCGTTAAGTCTCGTGCAATTGCGTTCAATACAAGGCTGGGTGTTCTGGGCACTATGGCGTTAGCGGGGCAATGCGGCCTCGGTAATATGGGTGCCTGTAGATGTTGTCGGTCGTTATTTCCATGTTGGCTTTCTCGTTGGTCGGCTCTATTGCACCGGGTCCGGTGTGTGTGGTCGCAGTCAGTTCTGCGGCGCAGGCCGGATTTTTCCGTGCACTGGGTTTTGTGCTGGGCGCCACTATTGGTTATACGCTGATGGTGATATTGGTCGGGCTGGGCTTACTCGGTAGTCTGCAGCGCCAGCCAGCTATCATGCAGGCCCTGAGCTGGATTGGTGCCGCCTATTTGTTGTATCTGGCCTGGCGCATCGGGACCTCAGGGGCGGCGGTAATGGACTTAAATGAACAGCATAAGGTCCCGGGGTTTTGGGCGGGCGCCTGGGCTCAGTGGTTAAACCCCAAGGCCTGGTTGTTCTCGGTCTCCGGTATCGGCATGTTTGTCAGCAGCGCAGAGCCCGGTGCAGGTGATTTGGCGATTTTTACTCTGCTGTCACTGTTGATGTGCCTGCTTGGCGTGGGTAGCTGGGCACTGGCCGGTCACCTGCTGGGGCGGCGCTTGTCCGGCCATCCTGCGCTGCTGTGGTTCAATCCTTTGATGGGCTTGTTGCTGGCCGGCAGTGTGGGCCTTATTCTGATGCATTAGAGAACGGAGCGAGCAATGGCTGAATCGACATCACAGTTTCTGCAGCGCAGTCCGGCGTTGCCCTTTGTCGAGCTGCGTCAGGCTGATCGCTCCAGCGCCTGCTATCAGCAGCACACGCACGATGAGTTTTCGTTTGGGCTGATAGATCAGGGGCACACGCTGTATCGTAACCGTGGTCAGTCGCAGCCTATTGGCGCAGGCAGCATGGTCACGGTTAATCCGGGCGAGGTGCACTCTTGTAATCCGGCGGCAGGTCTGTGGTCCTATCGGATGATTTTTTTGAACGCCGCCTGGTTGGGCGAGTTGCAGCGCGAGTTATCGGGCGGTAGCGCTGACTACCAGTGTTTCCCTGAGGTGACGAATAGACGCTCGGATGCGGGTAAGCGTTTTGATCATTTGTTTGCCAGTTTGCTCCAGGCTGATACGCCTTTGGCGGCGCAAACTCAGTTGATCGAACTCATGCAACCACTATTCGCTGCCGAGCCGCTCGCACCTGAAGCTAAACATGGTGGTGTTTTGCTGGCGCGGGACTTAATCATGGATCAGCTCGATGCCAACCTGCAGCTGGATACCCTGGCCGAGGTTGCCGGCCTCAATCGCTATCAACTGATTCGTGGCTTCAAGCGCGAGTTTGGCCAGGCACCGCATGCCTATCAATTGGATGCAAGGATCAAGCAGGCGCGGGTTCAGTTACGTCGGGGAGCATGCAGTCTGAATGGGCTGGCGCTGGATCTGGGGTTTGCCGATCAAGCGCATTTTCAGCGTCATTTCAAACTGCGCACAGCGCTTACGCCCGGTCAGTACCGAGCGTTTTATCGCGCAGCCTGAGGCTCAGAGCAGTTCGATATGATCACTGTGAATGCTGATTTTTTCCTGTTTGAGCAAACCGCCGATGGCTTTCTTGAAGTTACCCTTGCTGACGCCAAACATGCGGCTGATCGCTTCTGGCGTGCTTTTGTCGCTGAGTGCCAGGGTACCGTCGTTGTCCAGCAGCTTCTGTAGGATCTGATCCTGCAGTTGATCGCCAGCGGCAGCGCCGACAGGCTGCAGGCTGAGGCTGATTTTGCCGTCAGCACGCATTTCGCGGATGTAGCCGGTTTCGTGCTGGCCGCCGCGCAGGTACTTGAAGGCCTCGTTCTTGTGAATCAGGCCCCAATGCAGACCGTTGATAATTGCCTTGTGGCCAAGATCAGTGCGCTCGACTACGAGTAGCTCGACTTGCTCGCCGGCTTTGTAGCGCGCTGGGGTCTTGTCCAGATATCGGTCGAGGCGGCTGGTCGCGATTACGCGGCTGGTGTGCTTGTCCAAGTAGAGATGCACCACCACGTAGCTGCCTTCTTCCAGCGGCTTCTTCTGCTCTGAGTAGGGCAGCAGCACATCTTTGGGCAGGCCCCAATCCAGAAATAATCCGACATTGTTCTTGGCGACCACCTTGAGACTGGCAAAGTCGCCGACCTGTGCCTTGGGCTGCTCGGTGGTGGCGATGATCTTGTCTTCGCTGTCGAAGTAAATGAATACGTTCAGCCAATCGCCGACTTCGGTCGGCTCATCCTTGGGGATGTAGCGATTGGGCAGCAGAATATCGCCGTCATTACCGCCATTGAGATACAGGCCGAAACCGGTGTGTTTGACGATTTGCAGTCTGTTGAAGCGTCCGATGTCGGCCATGCTGGTTTTCCTGAAAACGATAATTGGCCATTGTAGCAGGGCCGGGCGCAGCAACGCAGGGCGTATTACTCTTGCCTGGGTTGCAACAGCTCGTCAATGCTGCGTGCTTCAATCTCGTCGGAGTCAAACAGCCTCTCCAGATCGGCGCGGGCTTCGCGCGCTGTCTGTATCACCGCGGCAGCGTCGTCATAGACTTTATGCTGGGCTGCCAGCACCTGTTCATCGTGCTGTCGAAAACGCTTCAGCCGTGAGTCGGCTTGCGCTTCACTCAAACCCAGTCCGGTCAATATGTGTT
This sequence comes from Pseudomonas neustonica, assembly GCF_003797945.1. Taxonomy (GTDB): domain Bacteria; phylum Pseudomonadota; class Gammaproteobacteria; order Pseudomonadales; family Pseudomonadaceae; genus Halopseudomonas; species Halopseudomonas neustonica. The sequence continues at coordinate 36,847 of NZ_RKKU01000017.1, read as the reverse complement.
TGCTCATTTCCAGGCTGGAGTGGAATGTCTCGCGCACCGGCAAAGCCCCCAGATCGATCAGCTTGTGCACATGTTGCCGGTTGCGGGCGCGCGCGATTATCGTCAGTTGCGGGTAAAGCCGGCTTACCAGCTCGGCGGTTTTCAGATTGGTTTCCGGGTCGTCGGTGGTGATGATGAAGTACTCAGCCTTATCGACCTGGGCGGCGCGCAGTATCTCCGGACGCAGGGAGTCGCCATAGAAAATCGGCATGTCGCTGCTCATGGCACGTGACATTTCGATGCTGTCTACCGATGTCTCCAGGCCGATGTAGGGTATGCGTTGCGCGCGCAACACACGGGCGATGATCTGCCCCATACGGCCCATACCCGAAATCACCACGCGCGGCGCAGCGGCATCAATCTGTTTGTATTGCTCGGGCACCTCGACGGTTACCGGCTTGGGCTTAATCAGCTGTGACAGCAACAGAATGATCAGGGGCGTCACGGCCATCGATAGGGTGATGGCCAGTACCAGCATGCTGTGCATGCGCTGGTCAAACAGCGCTTGATCGCGGGCCATCTGGAATACCACAAAGGCGAACTCACCGCCGGCGGCCAGCACCACGCCGAGCCGCAGGGCACTGAGACGGTTGAGCCCGCCAGCGGCGCGGCCAACCAGGTAGATCAACGGCAGCTTGCAGCCGATGATCATCGTGGTCAGTAGCAACACCGCGCCGGGGCTGCTCAGCAGCAGACCGATGTCGGCGGTCATGCCTACGCTGATAAAAAACAGCCCAAGCAGCAGCCCCTTGAAGGGTTCAATTTGTGATTCCAGCTCGTGACGGTACTCTGAGTCTGCCAGTAGCAGGCCGGCGAGGAAGGCGCCCAGCGCCATGGAGACGCCTACGCTTTGCATCAGCCAGGCGGTACCGATAACGACCAGCAGGGCGGTGGCCGTTGATACTTCCTGTAAGCCGGTTCTGGCCACTATGCGAAACACCGGCCGCAACAGATAACGTCCGCCGACCACGATAATGGCGATGCTGCCGACGATCTTGATGATCTGCTCAAGATTGCTACTGCCGCTCGTCTCGCTGGCAGCGTTGCCCAGTAGCGGGATCAGCGCAATCAGCGGGATGGCGGCGATGTCTTGAAACAGCAAAATAGCAAAGGCCAGGCGCCCGTGGGGGCTGGTCAGTTCCTTGCGTTCAGCGAGAATCTGCAGGCCGAAGGCGGTCGATGACAGCGCCAGTCCAAGGCCCAGTATCACCGCGGTGTTCAGCTGTTGGTGCATGCCAAAATAGGCTACTGAGCCAATCAGGCCGCCGCACACCAGTACTTGCGCCAGGCCCACGCCAAATACGGACTTGCGCATCACCCAGAGCCGACGCGGTGATAGCTCCAGGCCGATGATAAACAGCAGTAGCACGACCCCCAGCTCGGAGATATGGCGGATGTCTTCGGGGTGATCTATCAGATTCAGCACCGAGGGCCCGATGACTACGCCTGCCAAGAGGTAGCCGATCACTGCGCCCAGGCGCAAACCTTTGGCCAGCGGTACCGCCGCAACAGCGGCCAGCAGGAAGACAACGGCGACGAGAAGGAAGCTGCTTTGTTCGTGCATGAAGGGTTCCAGGACACAAACGGCAGCCAGACTGGAGGAAGTGAGGCTGCCGCATAATACAGGCGAGAAAGAATGGGCTGATAATACGCCTTGAACCGCTCTGTGTGGTCGCTTTTATCAGTTATCGACGGGCTTTTTTCAGTGTCTCGGCAATCATGAATGCCAGCTCCAGCGACTGGTCGGCATTCAGCCGCGGGTCGCAGTGGGTGTGGTAGCGATCCGACAAACCGTCTTCGGTCACCGGTGTGGCCCCGCCAATGCACTCGGTCACGTTTTGCCCGGTCATCTCGATATGAATCCCGCCAGCCCAGGTGCCCTCGGCGCGATGTACCGCGAAGAACTGTTCTACCTCGGCCAGAATGCGCGCGAAATCACGAGTTTTGTAGCCGCTTGAGGCCTTCATGGTATTACCGTGCATGGGGTCCGAGCTCCAGAGCACGTGCTTTCCTTCACGCTCAACCGCACGCACCAGCGCCGGCATATGCTGCTCTACCTTGTCCGCCCCCATGCGCACTATCACGTTGATTCGGTCGTCGCGGTTGTCCGGGTTTAGCCGGTCTATCAGGCGCAGCAGATCGTCCGGGTCGGTGGTGGGGCCAGCCTTGATGCCAATCGGGTTGTGAATACCGCGCATAAACTCAACATGAGCGCCGTCCAGCTGACGCGTGCGATCGCCAATCCAGAGCATGTGTGCAGAGCAGTCGTACCAGTCGCCGGTCGTGCTGTCGCGGCGGGTAAAGGCTTGCTCGTAGTTTAGTAGCAAGGCTTCATGCGCGGTAAAGAACGCGGTTTCACGCAATTGCGGGCTGTGATCATTATCAAAGCCGCAGGCGCGCATGAAGGCCAGGCTTTCGTCGATGCGGTCGGCCAGTTGCTGGAAGCGATCGGCCATCGAGGAGTTGGCAATGAAGTCCAGGTTCCATTGATGCACCTGATCCAGACTGGCAAAACCGCCCTGGGCGAAGGCGCGCAGCAGGTTCAAGGTGGCGGTTGCCTGGTGGTATGCGCTCAGCAGGCGCTGTGGGTCAGGCGTTCTGCCAGCCGCGTCGAACGCTATATTGTTGATGATGTCGCCGCGGTAAGCGGGTAAAGTCACGCCGCCCTGGGTTTCGTCATCGGCTGAGCGTGGTTTCGCAAACTGACCGGCCATGCGGCCAACCTTGACCACCGGACAGCCGGCGGCAAAGGTCATGACAACGGCCATCTGGAGCAGTACTTTGAAGGTATCGCGAATCTTGGGTGCAGAGAATTCGGCAAAGCTCTCCGCGCAATCGCCGCCTTGCAGCAGGAAGGCACGACCTTGAGTTACTTCCGCAAACTGACGGCGCAGCTCACGGGCCTCGCCAGCAAATACCAGGGGTGGGTAGCTTGCCAGGGTGTCCTCTACGCTCGACAAGGCCCGTTGGTCTGGGTAGGTGGGTTGTTGCAGAACGGGCTTGCTGCGCCAGCTGTCAGGTGTCCAGATTGCGGTCATGGGCTTCTTCTTGGGTGGGTATCAATGTGCGTGCCAGCGAATGGTAACGCGACTTTTGGGGGTTAAACAGCCTATGGGCTGGATCAGTACGCTTTATAAGTATCTAGTTAACCTGGGCCCGGCTAAACCTGAGAGGGAGCTGGAGCGCTGTGAAGATGATTTTGGCACGCTGCGGGTCAGCGAGCAGGGCGAGCTGCGTTATCTCTATTTTGGCAGCCAAACCGAGCAGAGTTGCGGTTTGGTCAATCATCCTGCGTGGCTGGAATATGACTATACACGTGCCATGTTGCTGGCTGGATTCTGGCAGCCGCAGGCCTCGCGCGCAGTTGCTCTGGGGCTGGGTGGCGGCACTCTGGTAAACGCCGTGCTGGCGTATTTAACGCCACAACAATGCACCGCTGTTGAGCTGCGTGCCAAGGTCGTTGAATTGTCTCGCCGCTGGTTCGGGCTGAGCGCGGACCCGCGTCTTGAGGTGGTGGTCGCCAACGCCGAAAGCTACATTGCCAGCCAGCCAAACAGCTGTGACCTGCTGTTCGTCGATCTTTATCTGGAGGGAGGCATCGCGCGCCTGCAGTTGCAGGCTGATTTCTTTGCAGCCTGCAGGGCAGCGCTGCGCCCAGGTGGGCTATTGGTAGTGAATCAATGGCAGTTGGGGCAGAGCGGGCGTCCTTATGCTGCCAGCCCGCTGCAGCGTCTGTTCGGTACCCACTACCTGCAGGTTGAGGTGGAGGAGGGCAACATTATTCTGTTTATTCCGCAGTCCGGTGAGTTGATGCTGGACCGCACCGCCATGCTGCAGTGGGCGGATCAGCTTGAGCCACAGCTCGGCTACTCGCTAAGGCCGTATATCATGACCCTAAGGCGCGCTGGCGACGTACCCAGGCTACAAGAGGAATAAGGTGGCCAGCGCGTCATCAGGGTAGATCGACGAACCTAATACATGCGCCGGCTATACCACCAAGGCTTGCTGCTGGCCGGTAAAGTGCAGCAGATCGCCACAACGCCGGCATTGGTATTGGCGGCCTTTCCTGACCCAGGCGTGTCGCTGCGGCGTGAAGTGCATATGGTCGGGGCAGGCGCAGCGGTAGAGATAACGGGTGCTGCGGCGCTTAGCCACTGCATAGTTGTGGCAACGATTGGCTGGCAGCTGGAACAGTTGGGTCATGACGGCTTGCCACTCGCGGCCGTGCGGGCGAATCCGGGCGCCATAGACCTGGTGTGCGATCAGATGAGCCACTTCGTGTGGCACGGTTTGCAGTAGAAAGTCGTCTGCGTTGTCGCGGTAAAGCTGACCATTGAAACGCAGCAGATTCTGATTTAGATAAGCGACACCCGCACGCTGGCCGCGCAGATCCAGTTCTATATCCGGGCGGGGAAAGTGGCGGGAGAAGTGCTGCTCGGCGAGCTGATAGCAGCCTTCAAGGCGGGCAAGAATACGATCCATTGGCGCAGTATACCGTTGAACGTGCCTTGCCAGAAAGTGCGCTTGAACGCGCGAAAGACAGCGTCAGAAGACGCTGTTGTCGAGTCCTGCAGCCATGTACAGGCCCAGCTCTTCCGCTTGCTGCAAAAAACTGTCCTGCCAGTCGCCCTTGAACGTCAGGGGAGATTGCACCCAATTCCAACGCAACCCGGTCACAATGGATTCGACTGCGCGTCGAGTTCCGGTCCCATCCATCCCCGCGCGGATGTACAGCGCGCAGGGCAAGCCCTGTTTTTCTTCCAGAACGGGGTAATAGCTGCGGTCAAAAAAGTCTTTCAGCGCGCCGCTCATATAGCCTAGATTTTCAGTGGTGCCGAGGATGATGGCATCGGCGCTCATGACGTCCTCCGGGCCCGCCTCCAGCGGCGGCTTGCAGTTGATCTCTACGTCTTCGATATCGCCATGGCGAGCACCCCGTAGCACCGCTTCGCGCAGGGCGCGGGTGTTGTCCGATGGGGCGTGGGCAACGATCAATAGGGTCTTGCTGGACATACGCACTCCGGTTGGTGTCAGCCCTGTTTGCTGTTCCACAGCCGAGCAACTGCACGCTCGGAACCCAGCCAGGCAACCAATAGACCGAGCAAACCGATCAAGCCAAATACCGTGACCGGAATCAGGAAGGTGCGCTCTATACCGGAGGGCAAAAACACGGCCAGTCCGGTGGCGAGGCTGAGAAACAGCAAGCTCATGATGACCAGAATGCCGCGACTTTTGGGCGTGTAGTGGTAGGGCGCATCGCTATTTTCGAGTGGCTTGAGCAGAGGCGCGCAGAGTTTTCGGGCAAATTCTTTCAAGCTGGACATGGTGTGAGCCGGTTTGTTTGTGAGGGCTGGTAGGGCTCAGTTTAGCGCCTTAAAGCCGGTGAATAGAAGCGGGTGTTGCTATCTTTGGCGCAAGCGCTGCGGAAAAATTCAGGCTGGTCATGCAGCGTTCGCTGGGGTAGGGTGTTTACAGCTGAATATAAATTATAGATGCATAAGCACGTTATTTGACACCCGTCCTGCCTGGAATCTACCACACCTTTAAGGGGAGATTTCGGCTCCATGATTAGGCTTCTTGTGCCCATTGGGGCATTGCTTACCGGTATCGCCCTGTTGTTGCTGGGCACCGGCCTGCTCAATACCTTGCTGGCCTTGCGCGGCAGCGCTGAAGGTTTTGCTGATCAAACTCTGGGTCTGCTGGGGTCGGCCTATTTTGCCGGCTTCATCCTTGGTACCTGGCTATGCCCGCGGCTTATCCGTCGTATGGGGCACGTCCGTTCGTTTACCTTTCTTGCCGCCGCAGAAGCGGCCTGCGTGCTGATCCATGTGCTCTGGATCGAGCCCGGTATGTGGTTGTTGCTGCGGGTTATTACAGGCGTAGCCTTGGTCGGTATTTACACCATCATTGAAAGCTGGCTCAACACCACTGCGCCGTCCGAGCGGCGGGGTCAGGTCTTTGCCTGTTATATGGCGGTAAATCTGGGCTCGCTGGCTTTGGCGCAGCAGTTGTTGCGCTGGGATAGCCCTATGGCATTCACCCTGTTTGCGATTGCAGCCATCCTCATTGTGGTGGCCGTTATGCCGGTTGCCGCGACACGTTTGGCACAGCCCGTTATCACCGATACGCCACCGCTCTCTCTCAAACGGCTATGGCAGGCTGCACCAGTGGCCTGCGCTGGCGCTGTGCTATCCGGTCTGGGCATGGGTGGCTTCTGGGGCCTGGGTGCGGTCTATGCTGGACGTATGGGTATGGATACCGCCCAGATCGCTGGTTTCGTGTCGCTGGTGATTGTCGCTGGTGCGCTATCACAGTGGCCTATGGGGCGTCTTTCCGACCAGATTGATAGACGCAAGGCGTTGGTCGTTATCAGCGGTATGGCCGCCGTTGGTGGTGTATTGATGGCGCTGCTGGCGCCTTTCGGTCAGTGGTTGCTGGTTGCCGCCGCCGTCTTTGGTGCGGGTTCGTTTGCAGTCTACCCAGCCGTGGTTGCGCATCTGATCGATCATTTACACCAGGAAGATATTTTGTCCGGCAATGGTTCGCTGCTGATGCTGCATGGTATTGGTGCGGCTGTTGGGCCGGCTTTGGCCGGTTGGTTAATGGGCATGACCAGTCCGGTAGCGTTGCCGTTGTTCTTTACCGCGATGTTTACGCTTTGTGCGCTCTACGCACTGTGGCAACTGCGCCAGGGCCGTGATCGCATTGTTGATGAGGCGGCGCATTATGTACCTATGGTGCGCACCTCCAACGCCGTACTGGAAATGATGCTGGAAGATGCCACCCATGAAGAACATGGTGAAGTGAAACCACAGGCAGCCAGCGGGGATGCAACTGACAAGCGCGCGGACGAGACTAACGAAATAGACAGTATTGAGGGAGCGCCAGAGCCATTATCGGTAGAACAGAACCGGCAAACTCTGGCGAAAGATGATGAAGAGCAACAAGGCCGCAACTGAGCCTCGGAGGCTATATATGTATTCAGTAGTGACAGGGAGAACAGGGCTATGATGTTGGCAACTGATTTGGACGGTACCTTTCTTGGAGGTGACCCCGATAATCGTCAGCGGCTGTATCAGCTGATTAATGCGCATCCCGGCATTAAGCTGGTGTTTGTTACCGGTCGCGGACTTGAAGTGGTAGTGCCGCTGCTTTCTGACCCGGCCATCCCGCGGCCTGATTACATTATTTGTGATGTTGGTGCGACCGTGGTTGATGGCGAAACGCTGCAGCCGGTGTACCCGGTACAAAGCGACATCGAAGCAGACTGGCCGGGTGAGCAGGTGGTCGCTCAGCGTCTGTCGGTCTTCCCCGGACTCGAGCGCCAGGATGTGCCGCAGCAGCGTCGGTGTTCGTATTTCTGTGAGCCAGGCGCGGTAACGGAAAAGGTCCGTGATGCGATGGAAGGCCTGGGTTGTGACCTGCTGTTCTCCGCCGGCATGTACCTTGACTGTCTGCCGCGTGGCGTGAACAAGGGCTCTACTCTGCGCCGGCTGGTAAAGCACCTGGGCAGTTCAATGGAAGAAGTGCTGGTCGCGGGCGATACCCTTAATGACCTGTCAATGTACGAACACGGTTTCAAGGGCGTGTGTGTGGGAGAGTCTGAGCCAGCATTGCTGGAGGCTACCGGCGATCGCGCCAAGGTACTGCATGCGCGGCTTAGTGGCTGTGGCGGCATCCTTGAAGCTATCTCGCACTTTGGTTTCCTGGGCCCACTGGGCGTAGATTCCGAGTTGCGTGACTTGCAGATCAAGGGCAAGGCAGATCTGGTGATGGTCTACCACCGGCTGCCCTACGAAGAGGTGATCGAAGATGGCAAGCTGGTCCGCCGCCCACCGACCTCGCCCAATGGTATTTTGCCTACCTTACTGAGTTTCTTTGCGGGTGATCAGCCTGGTTCCTGGGTTGCCTGGTCGATACACGACGCGCGCAAGCGTGAAGCCTTTGAAGTGCATACCAAGGTAGACGCCGAGAATTATCCCAACCTGGTGGCGGCGCGGGTAGCGCTAAGCAAGAACGACGTGGATGTCTTTTACAAACGATTTTCCAAGGAGGCGTTCTGGCCAACGCTGCACACCTTCTGGGAGCGGGCGGTGTTCCGTGAGGAAGATTGGGCCGTGTTCCTCAAGGTCAATCGCCTGTTTGCCGAGCGCACCGCAGCGGAAGCGGCAGAGGGCGCGGTAGTTTGGTTGCACGACTACAACCTGTGGATGGTGCCGGCCTTTCTGCGGCCGCTGCGACCTGACCTGAATATCGCCTTTTTCCACCACACTTATTTCCCCTCAGCGGATGTATTCAATGTGCTGCCATGGCGCCGCGAGATTATCGGTAGCCTGTTGCAGTGCGACTATATTGGCTTTCATATTCCACGTCAGGCCGAGAACTTTGTCGATGTGGTGCGTGGTGTCGCGCCAGTCGAAGTGCTGGAAGAGAAGGGCTGCGCACCGCGCTATCTTACCTATGGCTGTGCTGTTGGGCTGGATCGGATGGCCACCATGATCTCGGTACATGGTCGTCCGATTGGTCTGGGTGCGCATCCGGTTGGCCTGGATGTAGGGCGGGTTAAAAAGATTACTGAAACGGCGGAGTGCCAGGAGCAAATTGACGAGCTGCGCGAACAGCTAAAAGGTGTGCGCGTTGTGCTCTCGGTAGAGCGTCTGGATTACACCAAGGGTACGCATGCCAAGCTGTTGGCGTTTGAGGCGCTACTTGAGGCGCATCCGGAGTTGATCGGCAAGGTGACGCTGATCACCATCTGCGTACCGGCAGCCCGCGAGATGACCATTTATGATGAGCTGCTGAGTCAGATTGAACAAGCGGTTGGGCGCATCAATGGACGCTTCTCCAGGGTCGGCTGGACGCCGGTACAGTTTTTCTACCGTGCGGTGCCATTCAACGAGCTGATTGCCTATTACTTAATGGCTGATGTCATGTGGATTACGCCATTGCGTGATGGTTTGAACCTGGTCGCGAAGGAGTACGTGGCTACTCAGGGTCTGCTCGGCGGTAGTGGCGCCTTGGTATTGTCGGAGTTTGCTGGCGCCGCAGCTGAACTGCATGGTGCGCTGCTAACTAATCCACATGATCCGCATGATCTGCGCGATACACTGTATATCGGCCTTACCCTGGGGCGGAGCGAGCGTGAGGCACGACTGAAGGAATTGTTCGGTGTGGTGCAGCACAACGACATCAAACGCTGGGGCGATGAGTTCTTGGAGGGCGTACGACATGCCCGGGCGCTGGCATTGGAGCATCTGGCTGACAAGGTAGCCTGATCCGGTACCTGAAAAGCAGCGGCTGGCTCCGGCCAGCCGCTGCTTTATCCGTGGCTTATTTTCCTAACACCTGGTTGATTTGATACACGGCGGTAGTGCCACTGACCTCGTTACCAATCACCAACAGGGCTTCACCGTTCGGTGAGTCTTCAGCGCTGATAAATACCAGTCCTTCCGGCCCCAGATCGCCAACACTGCTGAGCACTGTTTCCGGGTCTTCCGTGGTCCAGTCCTCGCGGGTATTGAGGTAGTCCACAAAGAAGGGAGCGGCAGGATCGGTGATGTCGTAGGCCATCACGCCACCGATACGTTCCAGACCGATAAAGGCAAAGGCCTTTTTACCCAGATGACCGACAGTCACCCCCTCGGGCTCAGGGCCTTTGTTGTCACTGCGGTTGTCGAAGGTATCGCCCTCATCGTGGGTCGAGTTGAAGTAGTCTGCGCAAGGGATGTCGCGGTTGCGGCCCAGCATGCAGTCGGCGCTGGCCAAGTGCTGCTCGATCTGATCTGCCGAGTCCCAGACCAGCTTGCCATCAGCATCGCGGATCGAGAAAGAACGTGTGCCGTAGGCGTAGAGGTTGTCGTACATCAGGCGGTCGCCAGCAACGTTCTCGTTGCCCGTGCTATCAAACATCACTGGGTCGCCATTGGCGTCTTTGCGGTAGCCGTCAGTCCAGGCAATGGTCAACCTTCCGAGCTTGTCGTCATCACCACAGGTACCGCGGTCTGCTATCGTTGCGCCGCAGTAGGCGAATACCGAAGGGTTAATGAGCGCGCCTTCAGCCAGTGCATGCAGCTGCGGGGCGAGATCATCGCCGACCCGGCGATCAAAGCCGCGGCTATCGGTCAGGCTTTTCATGCGGAACTCTTCAACAAAGCCCTTGCTGGCATCGCCATCCCAATAGGCCTGATCATCCTCACCCCAGGCACGCGAGTCACCTTCATTGGCCGTCACCAGATAGGTGCTACCTGCTACCTCGTAGGCATAGATTGCGTCAGGCTGATACATGCCCAGCAGGCCTGGCCAGGTAGCGATATTGATGGTGCCATCCTTGTCGCTGACGTCGATACCGTTGCCGCTGGCACCATGGTCCTTGTAACCCAGCGGCAGTATGTCAATAACGGCGGCGCTGGCAATGTCGATCTTGGCCAGGGCGTTGTTCTCCTGCAGGCTGACCCAAGCGGTGCTGCTATCGGCGGAGATAGCAATGTATTCGGGCTCCAGGTCCTGCGCGACGCTGGCATTAGGGCCGAAAATACGTATGCCAGCGTCTCTCAGCGCAGCGGCTTGACTATTGAATGCAGAAAAATCAGCGGTTTTTATCTCGGCCAGGCTATTGCCGTCCAGGCGCAGGACGCTCACAGAGCCTTCCGGATCTATGCTGTAATCGTTGTTTGGTTCGCCTTCGTTGGCGACCAGTATATGCAGGCCGTCTGGAGTGAAGGTCAGCATGTCAGGCTGTGCGCCAACCTGCTTCGAGTCCAGCAGCGCGAGCGTAGCAGCATCAAATAGAGCGACGTAACCAGGGTCTGTTTTACTTGCGGCTTCTACGGCCACGGCTAGATAACCGTCCCGGTAGGCAAGGCTATTGACGACGGCGCCTGTAGCGACGCTTTCCACGGTCAGCGTGGTGATCAGTGTTGGGTTGCCAATATCGCTGGCATCCAGCACGTCTACTGCACCTTTTTGTGCGTTAACAATAAAAATCTGCTGATTGGCCGCATCGTAGGCTGGAATTTCTGCGGCGCTCTTGCCGAATACGCCAGAGCTGTAACGTCCGAGATAGCTAAGTGAAATACTCTCTGGCGTGATCTCATCTGAGACTTGCGGCGTGTCACTGTTGCTGCTGCTTTTACAGCCGACAACGGCTGCCATCATGGCAGCGCTGGTGGCGGTAATGATCCATTTGTTCATTTTATTGGCCCCTTCCCCTAGTTTGGTGAGGGTGACATTGATACGCAGCTTCCATGACAGTGCCTTTACTCTTTGATGGCACTTTGGTTGTGGTTGAAAAAGCATGGCTCGTTCCACCGCAGGCGGACTGATACACTTCGGTCATGGACGATGTGCAACCAGACGATTTACTCCCCGACGGCTTCAGCGATGAACTGCTGATAATATTGCGCGCCGCACCCTCAGGGCTGGGGGAGTACGCGCTGATTCGGCAGTTGGCTGAGCGTTACCCTGATTCGCTGTTCGCAGAGCCAGGCGCGTTACAGGATTCTCTGCGCCTTTTTCAGTTGCACTTTCTTCTTTTCCACCTGTTGTATCGTCTGGCAGATGAACTATCAGAAGCGGGGCAGATGCTAAGCATTCATGCCTTGAGTATTCGCCTGGCACCTCGATCTGCAGCTCAGCCTGGGATCACACAAACGGATCCGCTACGCGCCTACTACCTGGATTGGCAGCAGTGGCGTGAAACCCACGCTGAGGATGTACAGCGTCTGCTTGACGGTTTCTGGCGGCGGGGGAGGGGCGTTGTAGGTGTAGACGAGCTGCAACAGGCATTGGCTGTGATGGAGCTGCAGGAGCCGACCGATGCGCGGGCAGTAAAGCAGCGTTATCGCGCGTTGGTGAGGGTGCATCATCCGGACAAGGGTGGCAGCACGGCGCGGGTCCAGGAAATAAATCAAGCCATGCTAATTCTTGAACGCTATTACGGCCGAAGTTGAAGTCGCTAATCTCTCTAAGCAAATCGGCTCTCCCTTTTTATTCTTCGCTATAGTCAATGCAGGGTGCTGAAGTTCAGGTACCTGTGCGCTGCCATTGATGCTAAAGCGCTGAATAATAATTAGGAGGTCAGACCATGATCCACCATGTAGTGGGGCTGTTCACCCATCCCGATGAGGAATGGAGAGAAATAAAAGGCGAGGACGAAAGCATTGGGCATATGTACTTGACCCATGTGCTTGTTCTGGCTGCGATTCCGGTTGTCTCTGCTTATATTGGTACCACTCAGGTAGGTTGGTACATTGGCACCGAAGAAGCGGTCAAGCTGACTCAAGCCAGTGCGCTATCGATGACGCTGCTGTCTTATCTCGCGATGCTTGCTGGCGTAGCCGTGATGGGCGCCTTTATCCACTGGATGGCTCGTACCTACGACTCAACCCCCACCTTCAATGATTGCGTTGTGTTTGCCGCTTATACCGCAACGCCGCTGTTTATAGCCGGTCTGGCTGCGCTTTATCCCAGCCTCTGGTTGGGGATGTTGGTGGGTACTGCTGCGGTAGCCTATACCGTCTACCTGCTTTACCAGGGGATTCCCATTTTTATGGATATTCCTCGTGATGAAGGCTTCCTGTTTTCCAGTTCTATCCTGGCCGTAGGGTTAGTGGTACTGGTTGCTATGATGGCTACATCAGTTATTTTTTGGGGCTTTGGCGTAGGGCCCGTTTACCTTCGTTAGTATCTTGCAAGTTCACCGATCAACCCCTCTCGGCAATGCCAAGAGGGGTTGATGTTTTTATGTACAGCGGTTTCCAGTAAAATGCCGGTTTTACTCTACCGGTGTGCCTCTCCATGAGCCGTCTCAGCGTTAACCAAAACAAGCTGCAAAAACGTTTGCGTCGCCTGACCGCCGAAGCGGTGACCGATTACAACATGATTGAAGATGGTGACAAGATCATGGTCTGCCTATCCGGCGGCAAAGACAGCTACACGCTGCTTGATGTGCTACTGCACCTGCAAAAGGTTGCGCCGATCCAGTTTGAATTGGTTGCCGTCAATATGGATCAGAAGCAGCCAGGCTTTCCGGAAGACGTATTGCCCGCCTATTTGAGTGAGCTGGGCGTGCCGTATCACATCCTTGAGCGCGACACCTATTCCATCGTTAAAGAAAAAGTCCCCGAAGGTAAAACGACCTGTTCGCTTTGTTCGCGGCTGCGTCGTGGCAATCTTTATACTTTTGCCGATGAAATAGGTGCGACCAAGATGGCGCTGGGGCATCACCGCGACGACATTATTGAGACCTTTTTCCTCAACATGTTTTACGGCGGCAATCTCAAAGCCATGCCACCCAAGCTGCGGTCGGATGATGGCCGTAATGTGGTGATTCGGCCTTTGGCATACTGCAATGAGAAAGACATTGCTGCTTACTCTGAGCTTCAGGGCTTTCCGATTATTCCCTGTAACCTCTGCGGCTCGCAGGAGAATCTGCAACGCCAGGTGGTCAAGGATATGTTGCAAGGTTGGGAGCGTGCGACACCTGGCCGTCTCGACAATGTCTTTCGCTCGTTGCAGCATGTGCAGCCATCGCAGCTGGCCGATAGCAAACTGTTCGATTTTGCCAGTCTGAGCATCGATGAGTCCGTCGCGCCACGTTTCCTTAATGTGACGAATCTCTGATTCACCTCTGCTGTGGAGTTTGACTGTGCAGGACTATGCCTGGCTTGAGAGTTATTGCTTGAACCGGTTTGGCTCAAAGGCCCAGCTCGAGGCACATTTGCCCAAGCCAAGGTCGGCCGCCCAATTACGTACGATAACTGATGATCGTTACCTTTCCACCATGGCGCTGCGAGTTTTTCGTGCCGGATTGAAGCACAGCCTGGTAGACGCCAAATGGCCGGTATTCGAAGAGGTCTTTTTCGGCTTTGACCCGGACAAAGTGGTGCTGATGAGCGCCGAGCATTTAGAGCGGTTGATGGCCGACAAGCGCATCATTCGTCACTTGGGCAAGTTGCGCAGTGTTCCACGTAACGCCCAGTTGGTGCTCGACATACGCACTGAATACGGCAGCATGGGGCAACTTATAGCCGATTGGCCGGTAGATGATATCGTCGGCTTGTGGCGTATGTTGGCTAAACGGGGCAGTCAGCTTGGCGGCCAATCCATGCCGCGTTTTTTGCGCATGGTCGGTAAGGATACCTGGGTTGCTACAGAAGACGTGGTTGCGGGATTGAAGGCCCAAGGGGTTATAGACCGGGCTCCGGCCAGTCAGCGTGATCAGAATGCGGCTCAGGCGGCGTTTAATCATTGGATGGAACAGAGCGGCAGACCGCTGTGCCAGTTATCGGCGATGTTGGCTTTTACGGTAAATCACTGAGACTTGGCGTACAAAGTTAAAGTAAAATCTTGACATGGTGTGCGCAATCGTACATTTTTTAATCAAAGTTCAATGATAGAAAGGTATGCGGATGCGGTTTAGTGCTCTATTGATGTTACTCGTCATAGCTCTGCTGGCAGGCTGTAGCAGTGCGCCAAGAGCGCCGTTAGACGTTACCGCTAAATCCAACGTACGCACCCCCGTCCCCTCTGTCCCCGCTGTTCGTTCCAACACCGCCGATGCTTTGGGTAATGATGTTGTCTTCCAGGCATTCAGCCTTATTGGTACCCCCTACCGCTGGGGCGGCACTTCGCCGGATACGGGGTTCGACTGCAGTGGTCTGATTCAGTATGTTTACCGCGAAGCGGCTGGGGTTACCTTGCCCCGCACCACCGCAGGCCTTACCTCGATGCAGACCGACAAGCCCAGCGAAAGCGCATTGGTGCCCGGTGATCTGCTGCTTTTTGCCATGAACGGCGGACGAGTCAATCACGCCGGTATCTACATTGGCGAAGGGCGTTTCCTGCATGCGCCCAGCACCGGTGGTGTGGTGCGGGTGGATGAGCTTGGGTCCAGCTTTTGGCAGCGTACCTTCAAGGGCGCGCGCCGGGTACTCAGCAGCAACTGAATTGGTCCACCAGGACGGCTTCACCCCCTCTTCTTCTCTCTACCCGGCTCAATCCGCGTCTTAATTACGTCAAGCTATTCGTTGTCGGGCTTACACATAGTAAGAAAAAACACATGACGCTGCTGGAATGGACTTTGCTTTATGTCATCACTTCGCTGCTCTGGAAGTGGATAATCAGCTGGGGCGGCGCTCAGTGGGTTGAGGGCTGGAAATCCTGGTTCTTTATTCACTTTCTCGCGCCTGCGTGGAGCGCAGAAGGCATTCGTCTGTTTGCTGTCGTGATGTGGTTTTTTACCAGTCTCTGGTTTGTCGGCGGTCTGTTCAGCGAAAACATACGTAACTCGGGCTTTCTGTTATGAGCGCTGCGCTTTTCAGCAGCGGTCTGGCTAGCGCGCGCAGTGTGTTCGGGTGAATACGCAAGAACGACTTCCGTTATGGTCTGCGCTGTCCTTTTTGTTTCTGGACACAGAGATTTCCGCTGATACCCACCGATATATCGCACGACAGGTAATAAGCTCCGGGCTCTCGCCAGAAGGGGTGCTGGAGGTGCTCTGGCTTGAGGTGTTTCCTGCGCTGTGCGACAACCTGCGCGATGTGGCGGGTGAATGGGCCGGGTTTGATGATGGCTGGCTGTGCGAGCGTATCTGCGCCGTTATTGGTAAGCGGATTACTGCTTATCGACCTATGGGAATGCTGTCAGTCAATCAGGTAATAGACATCATCGAGACTGAATGGCGCTATTGCTGCCGTTATTTGCCTGCCGCCTACTCTGTAGCTGTGCGCCCGCCAAGCAAGCGAATCAAGCGACAAGGCGCTGCCAAGGGGCTTTGCTTCTGGTTTTTCTGAGCGCTTTTATCATGGTTATGGATACAGCACTAATAGCCTTGGGTTACATGCGCTCGATACAGGGCCTTGTGCGATCTGCGCAAGGGCAATAGCCGCTCGATAATACGGCGAGATAGCAAAGGGAGAAGGGAAATGAAGCCTGCATTATTGTTTATGCAGGTGGGCTCCTGTCTTCTGCAGCAAGACCACGTCGTTGCCAAGGATCTCTAGCCTGGCGTCCCAGCGCTGTGCTAGCCAGGTGAAGCTCTGTTCGCTGAAATAACTGATATGGGTGGGATCGCTTTTATAGTGCCAATGCTTGAAGGCTTCCTGGTTCTTGACCCTTTTGGTCATGATGCCGAGCCAGCCATTAGGCTTCAGGCAGGTCCACAATTGATCCAGGACCAACAAGGGTTGGGACAGGTGTTCGACTACTTCAGTCGCGGTGATGAAGTCCCAGCGTTGGCTCAGCGCCTGCGGGTTGGGGTGGTAGTACAGGTCGTGCAGGCTAACCTCATGGCCGTGCTCACGCAGCATGGCCGCCAAGGCGGGGCCAGGGCCACAGCCAAAATCCAGCCCGTTGCTGCCGGGCCTTAGGCGCTCCAGCAAAGGCGTTGCAAGGCGTGATAGAAACTGCCGATAGCCGGCATCGTTCGGGTGGTTTTCATGTCTGTCATATTCGGCGCGCTCGGCGGCAGGATCAAGGTGCCACTGGGTGGGAACATGGACCATCAGGCAGTCGTTACACTGGAAGTAGGGCCGCTTGACGTCATTGTAAAACCAGGCTGCTGCCGCCTGGCAGAGTGGGCAGCGTGAATACGCTGGCGTCTCTATCACAGGGGCTGCACGCGGCTGATCAGATCATCGCTTTCGACCAGGCGCAGAAACTCGTCACCCAGTCGTTGGCTTTCACTCATGGCTGTGCGCCAATACTTTTCGCGGCCGTCGTTATCATAGACAAAGCGGTTGAAATCCTTACGGTCGGGGAGCTTGCGGTAGGGCAGACTGTCGAGATACTCGCGCGACGGAGCAACCAGCAGAACGTCACGCATCTGTTGCGGGTTGGCTTTACGCCACGGCAGACTTTTGTCAAACCAGCCGGGTACTACGCGGTCCAGAAAGTGCGGATAAAGCACCACGCCAGGAGCCGTATAGGGCAGGTCAAGATGATAGTCGAGCAGGCCACCATCTCGATATACCCCGGCTGTTGTGCCAGGAATATCGCGTACCGCTTCCATCACCATGGGGATGGAGCCGGAGGCGAGCAGGGCTGCACGCAAGTTGGCGGGCGTAAGGTTGACGTGACTGCTCTTGAAATCATGCAGGTCATCCAGTGCCGGTCGCTGGCGGGGATCGTGTAGTATTACCCGCTCAAAAAAACGCCCCAGGTGCCTGCGTCCCAGCAGGTTGGCACCAATGACACCGCTTAGGCCAAGCCCCAGACGGGTGCGTGAATCATGCTGTAGCAGGCCCAGGCTTTTTACTACTACGATGTTGAGGTAGTAGTTAGGATTGGTCAGGATAGTGTCGAACTCTCCGCCCAGCAGCTCGTCCAGCATCTCGCCACAGGCAGCACTGATACGCTGAATACTCACCCCTTTGGGGAAACGCATGTTGGTGTAGAGTTCACCCAGTTGACGCAGGGTGGTGACCGGATCTGGCATGCAGGCACTGGCAAAGCGCCAACTGCCAATAGAGGCGCCGATCAGGCTGCGCGGTTGCGGCGCGCGAGGTAGCCACTCGCCAAACAGGGCCAGGTCCAGGCCTTGAATACCCAGCGCCTTGGGGCCGCCGGCTGCACCGGGAATCATGTGCACATCCTGCGGCTGCAGGCCGTTATGGCGGATGTGCTCGATAGCACGATGGCCTGCGCGTAGCGTCAATGCAGGGGCGGCAACATGAATGGCGGGCATGTCTCGGCGGTTCCTTTACAGTCCGAAAAGCGAAAGCGAGTTATTTTAAGGTTGGTTTCAGCTGCTGACTATAGTCTGTGCTTACACCCTAAGACGACAGAGGTACTATTTATGAACAAGGCAATTGCACTTACCTGCGCAGCATTTTTGAGTTTGGGCAGCGGTGCGCTGCTGGCAGATGATGACGTCCGCCTGGACGAGGCTAACACCTTGATCGAGCAGGGTACCATCATGAACTTTGAAGAACTTAACCAAAAGGCACTGAGCGTTCAGCCCGGCACTATTACTGACACCGATCTCGAAAAGGTCTACGGTCGTTATGTTTACCAGGTAGAAATTCTGGATGGCCAGGGGCAGGAATGGGATGTTGATATGGACGCCAGCAATGGTGAAGTACTTGAACACAAGCAGGACAATTAATAATACGCTGCTAAGGTCTAGCCGTGTTGTGCTGGGCCTTTTGCTGTGCAGTGCCGCTATTCAGGCTGACGATATCGGTCAGGACGAGGTGCTGGAACTGGTGGAGCAGGGGCGAATAGCTCCGCTCCAGCAGTTTATTGATGATGCGCTGCTGCGCTACCCCGGACGCTTTCTGAGTGCCGAACTGGAGGCCGACGATGGCCGCTATGTTTATGAAATTGAAGTGATCACCCGTGAGCGGGTGGTAATGGAACTTGAGTATGATGCGCTGAGTGGCGAACTGCTTGAGGTAGAAGAGGATGATTGATGCGGATACTGCTGGTCGAAGATAACGTAGCACTGGCGGACTCCCTGACCCTGACCCTTAAGCGTGCCGGTTATGCGGTGGACTGGCGCACGGATGGGCGCGATGCCCTGATTCTGGGGGAGCAGGAACCCTATGACCTGGCGATCGTTGATCTCGGCTTGCCTGGTATGGATGGGCTTGAGGTGGTGCGACGTTGGCGAAATGCGGGACAGGCGACGCCCGTATTGATGTTGACTGCACGCAGTCGCTGGACTGAGCGCGTGGCTGGCCTGCAGGCTGGTGCTGACGATTATCTGACCAAACCCTTTCATAATGAAGAGTTGCTGTTGCGTATCCAGGCGCTGTTGCGTCGCGCGCATGGTCGCGAGCCGAGCGCAACGCTCAATGTCGGCGGCTTGGCCCTGGATGAAGCAACGCAGCAGGTTAGCGGTGCGGGTCTGGCGTCGACCGGTCTATCTGCCACCGAGTTCAAACTACTCCGCTACATGATGCTCAATGCTGGCCAGGTACTGTCCAAAGCACGCTTGGCCGAGCATCTGTACGATTATGAAGACGAGCGCGACTCCAACGTTATTGAAGTACAGATTAATCATTTGCGCAGCAAGCTGGGGCGCGCTGCGATAGAAACGCGGCGTGGCCAGGGCTATGTGTTGGTAGGGCTGGCGCCGTGATCTCCATCGGGCGCCGTCTTGGCGTCGGCCTTTTGCTAATCATGCTGTTCAGCATAGTGTTGCTTGGTCAGGGCAGTGTCTGGTTGTACGACCGGGCACAACGCGCCTATCTGCTGACGTTATTGCAAAGTGAGACAGATAGTCTGCTGGCGGCCATGACGCCTGGTGTTGACGGGCTGTATCTTGACCTGAGTAAGGTTGACCCGGATTACCGTCGAGTTTACTCCGGTCGCTATTTTATCGTTCAGGGTCGGGAGCGCTGGCGCTCACGCTCACTCTGGGATCAACGCCTGCCAGTACCCAGCGACAGCGACGCTCAGTCTACCGGCCTGGTACCTGGACCCAAAGGCCAGCAGCTACTGGTTTGGTCTCAGCAGTACAGTAGTCATGGCGAACAATTGAGGGTGACGGTGGCGCTGGATTATCAGCCGCTGCTCGCGACTTTTCAGCGCGCGCGCTGGTGGCTCTGGGGGCTGGGAGCAGCTGTGATTGTGGTGGCTCTGCTGTTGCAGCAATGGCTATTGCAGCGTGCCTTGGGTCCTCTGCGTCGAGCGCAGGCTGAGTTATCCGAGTGGCGCACGGGTGCGCGCATGCAACTGAGTGAAACTGTGCCGCTGGAGTTACATCCGCTGGTAGTGGAAATCAATCACTTGGGTAGACAGGTAGAACGGGTTCTGGAGCGAGGGCGCAGTAGTGCTGGTGACTTGGGGCACGCGTTGAAAACGCCTTTGGCGGTGCTCGAGAGTCGCCTGGATAATCTGACCAGCACCTTGGCGCCCGAGCACGTGACGCCCCTGCGCGAGCAGCTTGATATCATTCACAGCCAGTTGGAGAGAACCCTCCAGCGCGCACGCCTGGCGCCCGAGCAGCAACGTGCAGAGCGTTTTCAGGCAGAGCGCGATATGCACGCCCTGATTGCCACCTTCAAGTCGCTCTATAACGAGATGGATATCAGCGTTGATGGGGTTGGTGAACTGAGTTGGCCCTACGACCGTGAAGATATGCAGGAGCTGTTGGGCAATCTGATCGACAATGCCTGCAAGTGGTCAAAGGGGCAGGTCCAGGTTGGCTGGAAATTGAACTCTGAGGGTTTGTATCTGCAAATAGCGGATGACGGGCCGGGTATCGCACCTCGCGAGCGTGAAGAGGTCTTGAATCGTGGTACCCGCCTTGATCGGCAGGTGCCTGGTCACGGGCTTGGGCTCGGTATTGTCACCGATCTGGTGAGTGCCTATGCAGGCAGTCTGCAGTTGTCTGAAGCGACGCTCGGTGGTCTGCTGGTTGAGGTATGGTTGCCGCTACGCACCTAGATGCGCAGCGGCTGGGCGTTAAAGAAAAGACGTATCTATGTCGACCAGCAACAAGTGACGGCTGTCATCAATGAATAGTCCTGAGGTCAGGCAGTACTGATTGGTAGTGGCATCGCGATACCTGTTGGACAGTATGACTCTGCTGTCTTCGCCGCCTTCTGCCAGAATCTGGTAGAAGTATGGCCGCCAGGACCAGTTGTGATCCAAGTAGCGCGGATCGGTGTGCCAGGCGTCACCTTTCCACTCATAGTTGGGTGAAATCTGCGTGCCATGGGCATCACAGAGGAAGCAGCGCAGCAGCCATGGGTAGGATTCTGGAGCGGGCAGGTGGGCAGGTTGGCCGCCCTTGCTGAGCCATAAGCGCAAGTCTGCAAACAGCTCGGCCAATGATTTGCGCAGGCTGGCGAGCTTCTCCCGCTCGGCCAACTTATCCAGCACATAGTGATCGCGCATGTCTGAAAACTTCTGTTTTACCGCTTCGGCTGGCAAGAAATTCTCTTCAGGCCTGCCGAACAGATAACCCTGTACGTAGCGAGCGCCGCACTCGAGTGCGAAGTGCAGCTCCTGCTCGGTCTCAACACCTTCTGCGATAATCCAGCAGCCGCTTTTCTCCGCCATCAATGCCAGGGCTCTAACGAAATCGCCGCTGTTGCCATTGCCGCTGGCGGCTTTGCGAAATAGCTGGATATCGAGTTTGAGGATGTCTGGCTCCAGCGCCAGAACACGGTCAAGCATGGAGTAGCCAGCGCCAAAGTCGTCGATGGCAATTCGAATACCTGCTTGGCGGTAGCGCTGAACCACATCACGTAGCTGATCAATACTGCCCTGTAATTCGGTAATCTCGAATACCACTTGGTCAGGTGGCAAGCCTATTTCCTCCAGCAACTGCAGGCTGGGTAGCGGCTGCCCGGGTTTTAACTGGCTTACCCAGGATGGCGATATGTTCAAGCTGATAAACCCGTCCGGGTTGTCGCGGAAACGTTCGAGTGCCATGCGACGTATACAGCGGTCTAATTCCAGCAGATCAGCGGGGTTTACCTCCGGATCGGTAAATAGCGGGCCGGCGCTGGTGATGTTGCCTTCGTCGTCACGTAGGCGGGCAAGCGCTTCGTACCCTGCGATACGGCCTGTTGCGGTATCGATCAGAGGTTGGAAGTAAGGCAGTGGCTGACCATTAAACACATTATTCTCCGGGTCGGAATGGGCGGGTAGCGGTATGCAAGATTATAGCCAAGGCTGGTTGAGCCCGCATTGTGGCTGCGTTCGGCATCAACCTAATCGGGTTTTGGATAGTCCGGGGCTACATCGGTGCAATAACGCAGGATTTTGGTATGTGTCTTGCACTTTAAAGGTGATTTCACACCTGCTTGGCGCCCTAATTCGGTGCTTTTAGCTGGCTTGTGTTACGCAATTTTAAAAATAACTTATTGATAATAAAAAATAAAATTAACCGCTATCAGTTTGTATGCAAATCAAGACAGTTTTATTTCATTGGGAGTAAGGCACCACAATGGAACCAAAGCGGCTTGATTGCACAAGATTGGTGCGAACTGTCTGTTCATAAAGAGGCTGTCTGAATGGAAAACCTGAACAGCGCTGTGGAAACTCTGGTTCACGGCGCCAACACCCTGTTTATTCTGATGGGCGCTATCATGGTGCTGGCAATGCACGCGGGTTTCGCTTTTCTGGAGGTCGGTACTGTCCGCCAAAAGAACCAGGTCAACGCGCTATCTAAAATCATCAGTGATTTTGCCATTTCTTGCCTGGCATATTTCTTCGTTGGTTACTGGATTGCCTACGGCGCCAATTTCTTTGCCGATGCAGCGACCCTGTCCGAGAATAATGGCTATGCGCTGGTCAAGTTCTTCTTTCTGATGACCTTTGCTGCAGCCATCCCGGCTATTATCTCCGGCGGCATTGCCGAGCGCGCCAAGTTTGCTCCGCAGTTGTGCGCCTCGCTGTTGATTGTGGGTCTGATTTACCCCTTCTTCGAAGGTATCGTATGGAACGGCAATTATGGTTTTCAGGCGTGGCTGGAAGTCAGCTTTGGTGCGCCATTTCATGACTTTGCCGGCTCTGTGGTAGTGCATGCCGTCGGCGGCTGGCTGGCGCTGGGCGCCGTGTTGATGCTGGGCGCACGACGCGGGCGCTACCGTGCAGGGCATGTGGTTGCCATGCCGCCATCCAATATACCCTTCCTGGCGCTCGGTGCCTGGATTCTTTCGATTGGCTGGTTCGGCTTCAATGTGATGTCGGCGCAGACGCTGGAGGGTATCAGCGGGCTGGTTGCGGTCAACTCGTTGATGGCGATGGTGGGGGGCACCCTGGCTGCGTTACTGGTTGGTCGCGCGGACCCTGGCTTTATTCATAACGGTCCGCTGGCGGGGCTGGTGGCAGTATGTGCTGGTTCTGACCTGATGCACCCGCTAGGCGCGCTGGCGACTGGCGTAGTTGCTGGCGGTTTGTTCGTCTGGACCTTCATCCTCACGCAGAACCGTTTGAAGATCGATGATGTACTCGGCGTCTGGCCGCTGCACGGGTTGTGCGGTGTTTGGGGTGGGTTGGCTGCCGGTATTTTTGGCCTGCAGAGTCTGGGTGGTTTAGGCGGCGTCAGCTTTATCTCACAGCTGCTCGGCAGCCTGGCTGGCGTGGTAGTGGCGCTGTCGGGTGGCTTGCTGGTGTATGGCGTGATTAAAGCCATCGTTGGCATACGTCTAAGCGAGGAGGACGAGTTTCAGGGCGCCGACCTCGCCATTCACAAGATTGGAGCCATCTCGGAAGATTGATTTTCGAGCATAAAAAAACCGGGCATAAGCCCGGTTTTTTTATGGCAGATTTACTCTTCCAGATTACCCATCGCGGTGATGTTGAAGCCACCGTCGACGTAGGTGATCTCACCGGACATACCGGATGCCAGGTCGGAGCAAAGGAAGGCGCCGACGTTGCCGACTTCGTTGATGGTGACGTTGCGGCGCAGCGGGGTTTGTGCCGCGTTGTGCGACAGCATCTTGCGGAAACTCTTGATGCCAGAGGCCGCCAGAGTGCGAATCGGGCCAGCCGAGATTGCGTTGACGCGGGTGCCTTCCGGACCCAGGCTGGTGGCCAGATAACGTACGCCAGCTTCCAGGCTCGCCTTGGCCATACCCATGACGTTGTAGTTGGGCATGGTGCGCTCGGCGCCAAGATAGGACAGGGTCAAAAGGCTACCGTTGCGGCCTTTCATCATTTCGCGACCGGCCTTGGCCAGTGCGACAAAGCTGTAGGCACTGATGTCGTGGGCGATACGGAAGCCTTCACGAGTAGTGACTTCAGCAAAGTTGCCGTCCAACTGATCACCGGGAGCAAAGCCGACCGAGTGGACGATGCAGTCCAGTCCATCCCACTTCTTGCCCAGTTCGACGAATACCTGATCGATCTCGGCATCATCGGCAACATCGCACGGGAAGCACAGCTCAGGACCTGAGCCCCAGCCGGCGGCGAATTCTTCAACCCGTGCCTTCAGTTTTTCGTTCTGATAGGTGAACGCCAGTTCGGCGCCCTCGCGGTGCATCGCCGCGGCAATCCCTGAGGCAATGGAGAGTTTGCTGGCAACGCCAACGATGAGTACGCGCTTTCCGCTGAGAAATCCCATAGTGCTTTCCTGTTTTGTTACTGGGCCGTCGTGGCCTTGTTAAGGGTGTTGGGTATGGCAAAAGCCGCATCCAGCAACTGACGAGTATAGTCATGCTGAGGTGAAGCAAAGATATCGCCTGCCGGTCCCTGTTCGACTACCTGTCCCTGACGAATGACCATCAGCTGATGACTGAGGACCTTTACTACCGCCAGATCGTGGCTGATAAACAAATAACTCAAATTATACTTCTGCTGCAGATCGCGCAGCAGTTCTACTACTTGTCCCTGCACGGTACGGTCCAATGCGGATGTCGGCTCATCGAGCAGAATCAGCTTGGGTTTGAGTACCAGTGCCCGCGCGATGGATACCCGCTGGCGTTGGCCACCGGAAAACTCGTGCGGGTAGCGGTGCCGGGTATCGGGGTTGAGACCGACTTCCTGCAACGCCTGAATCACCATCTGCTCACGCTCGGCAGCCGTGCCTATACGATGAATCTCCAGTCCTTCGCTAATGATCTGGCTAATCGACATACGCGGGCTCAGACTGCCAAAGGGGTCTTGAAAAACCACCTGAAACTCGCGTCTTAGTGGCCGCACATCATTCTGACTGAGATTGTCCAGCCGATTGCCATTACATTCAATAAGGCCTTCGCTATCGATCAACCGCAGTAGTGCCATGCCCAGCGTTGTCTTGCCCGAACCGCTCTCACCAACGATGCCGAGGGTCTGGCCCTGCTGCAGGCTGAAGCTGATGTCGGTCACCGCCTTGACGTGATCAACGGTACGCTTGAGTACTCCCTTTTTAATAGGAAACCATACCTTGAGATGCTCGACGCGCAAGATTTCTTTAGCGCCTGCGTCCACCGGCACCGGCTCGCCGCTGGGGTCCGCCGCCAGCAATTGCTGGGTATACTCATGGCGCGGGTCACTAAAAAGAGTGGTGCAATCATTCTCTTCGACGACGCGACCCTGATACATGACACATACGCGATGGGCAATCTTGCGTACCAGGTTGAGATCATGGCTGATCAGCAGTAGCGCCATACCAAGCTTTTGCTGCAGCTCTTTGAGTAAATCCAGGATCTTCAGCTGCACTGTTACATCCAGTGCGGTAGTGGGCTCATCGGCGATCAACAGCTCTGGCTCGTTGGCCAGCGCCATGGCAATCATCACTCGCTGGCGTTGTCCGCCCGATAGCTCGTGGGGGTAGGAGGCAAGACGCTTTTCGGGATCGGGAATGCCGACCAGCGTCAGCAGCTCCAACGTGCGAGCGCGGGCATCCTTCTTGTTCAGCCCCTTGTGCAGAGCCAACACCTCGTTGATTTGTCGCTCGACCGTGTGTAGCGGGTTAAGCGAACTCATGGGCTCCTGAAAAATCATGGAGATGCGATTGCCACGCACCTTGCGCAGTTTTTTCTCGCTTGCCTTTAGCAGGTCCTCGCCGTCGTAATAGATCTCACCGCAAGGATGATGGGCGACAGGGTAGGGCAGCAGGCGCAGGATCGAGTGCGCCGTGACAGATTTGCCGGAGCCGCTCTCGCCGACTAATGCCAGGGTCTGGCCCGGCTGAATATCAAAGCTGACGTCGTGGACTGCCGTCACCTGACTGTCGCCTTGATTAAAGGCCACGCTCAGGTTGCGGATGCTGATCAGGGGCGTATTGGTCATCTCATTTCCTTGGGTCGAAGGCATCGCGCAGCGCCTCGCCGATAAACACCAGCAAGCTCAGCATGAGAGACAACACAACGAAAGCCGTAATGCCTAGCCAGGGAGCCTGGAGGTTGTCCTTGCCTTGTGCAATCAGCTCGCCCAGCGAAGGTGAGCCCGGCGGCAGACCGAAGCCAAGAAAGTCCAGAGAGGTCAGGGTGATGACGCCGCCGGTAAGGATAAACGGGAAGAAGGTCAGGGTGGCGACCATGGCGTTGGGCAGAATATGTCGGAACATGATCACCCCGTTGCTTGCCCCCAGCGCACGGGCTGCCCTGACATACTCGAGGTTGCGACCGCGCAAGAACTC
Organism: Pseudomonas neustonica; assembly: GCF_003797945.1. Classification (GTDB taxonomy): domain Bacteria; phylum Pseudomonadota; class Gammaproteobacteria; order Pseudomonadales; family Pseudomonadaceae; genus Halopseudomonas; species Halopseudomonas neustonica. The sequence continues at coordinate 10,788 of NZ_RKKU01000017.1, read as the reverse complement.
GGCGCGTACTACGTCGACCAGCGACATCCAGGAAAACAGTAGCATGATGCCCAGCAGCCACCAGAAGTTCGGTTGCACGAAGCTGGCCAGAATGATCAGTAGGTAAAGGACGGGGAGGCCGGACCAGACCTCGATAAAGCGTTGCCCGATCAGATCCACGCGTCCGCCGTAAAAGCCCTGAATCGCCCCCGCGATCACGCCAATTATGGAACTGAAGATGGTGAGCGTAAGAGCAAACAGTACTGAGATGCGGAAGCCGTAAATCACCCGTGACATGACATCGCGGGCCTGATCATCGGTTCCCAGCCAATTGTCCGCCGAAGGTGGCGCGGGCGCCGGCACATCCAGATCGTAATTGATGGTGCCATAGTGATAGGGGATGGGTGGCCAGAGCATCCAGCCGTCGCCATCGCCTTCAATCAGTTGCTGAATGTAGGGGCTGCGGTAGTCGGCCTCGATGGGGAACTCACCACCGAAGTCCGTCTCTGGGTAGCGTTTAAATACCGGGAAGAACAGCTCGCCCTGAAAACCAACGGCCAGTGGTTTGTCGTTGGCGATCAGTTCTGCGCCCAGGCTGAGTACAAATAACAGCATGAACAGGTGCAGCGACCACCAGCCGCGCTTGTTGGCGCGAAAACGGGCAAAGCGGCGTTGATTAAGCGGTGACAGCTTGATCAGGCTCATGTTCAACCCTCCCGGCTGTCGAAGTCGATCCGTGGATCAACCAGGGTGTAGGTAATGTCGCCGATCAGCTTTACCACCAGACCCAGCAGCGTAAAGATAAAGAGGGTGCCGAACATCACCGGATAGTCTCGATTGATCGCGGCTTCGAAGCCCAGCAAGCCGAGCCCGTCCAGAGAGAAAATAACCTCGATCAGCAGCGAGCCGGTAAAAAAGATGCTGATCAACGCTGATGGAAAGCCGGCGATAATCAGCAGCATGGCGTTACGAAACACATGGCCGTAGAGCACGCGGCTTTCGGATAGCCCCTTGGCTCGCGCGGTAGTCACATATTGTTTGCCGATCTCATCCAGGAAGCAGTTTTTGGTCAGCATGGTCAGGGTCGCGAAGCTGCCAACCACCATGGCGAAGATGGGAAGTACCAAATGCCAGAAGTAGTCACCAATCTGCTCCCAGGTACTCATCTGATCGAAGTTGTTGGAGGTCAGGCCGCGCAGTGGAAACCAGTCGAGATAACTGCCGCCGGCAAATACCACGATCAGCAGTATGGCGAGCAGAAAGCCCGGGATGGCGTAGCCCACAATGATCAGCGAGCTGGTCCAGATATCAAAGGCCGAGCCATGCCTGATGGCCTTGCGGATACCCAGAGGAATGGAAATGAGGTAGGTGATCAGCGTAGTCCATAGCCCGAGGGAGATGGAGACCGGCATCTTCTCGAGTATGAGGTCAGTCACTTTGGCGTCACGGAAGAAGCTATCGCCAAAGTCAAACTGCAGGTAGCCCTTGATCATCAGCCAGAAGCGCTCGTGGGCCGGTTTGTCGAAACCGTACATCTTCTCGATTTCTTTGATGATGTCCGGGTCCAGCCCCTGGGCCCCGCGATAGTTGCCGCCGCTGGCGACTTCGCCACCGCCTCCGGATACGCGGCTGGTGGCGCTGCCTTCAAAGCCTTCCAGATTGGCAATCATTTGCTCAACCGGGCCGCCCGGTGCGGCTTGAATGATCAGAAAGTTGATCAGCAGAATACCGAACAGCGTAGGGATGATCAGTAGCAGGCGGCGAACGATATAAGCCAGCATGCTTAGTCTGCCTCGCTGACAGGCGTGGTGACGGCGGGCACGTCATCGCTTTGCATGGGCGTGTCTGCTTTATCTGGATCGACCCACCAGGTGAACAGCCCGATACCGTATTTTGGCGACGTTTGCGGGTGGGCAAATTTGTCCCAGTAAGCGACGCGATAGACCTTGGTGTACCAGTTGGGTACGAGCAGGTGTTGCGCGCGTAACGCGCGGTCCAGTGCGCGCGTATGGGTAACCAGTGACTCGCGCGTGTCGGCTTGCACCAGACCATCAACCAGCGCGTCGACGGCTGGATCTTTCAGCCCCATTAAATTGCGGCTGCCGGGATTATCTGCGCTGCTGGAGTGCCAGTATTCACGCTGTTCATTACCTGGTGAGTTGGATTGGCCAAAGCCGCTAACCACCATGTCGAAGTCGCGCGAGCGCAAACGATTGATGTACTGCGAGACGTCAACCCGGCGCAGTGTCATCTCGATACCCAGCGACGCGAGGTTGCGTTTGAAGGGTAGCAAGACGCGTTCAAATTCGGCTTGAACCAGCAAAAACTCGAAGCTCAGCGGCTCGCCTTCAGGATTGACCAACTGATCGTCAACGATCTGCCAGCCGGCCTCCTGCAGCAGCGCATAGGCTTTTCGTCTTTGCTCGCGCAGATTGCCACTGCCGTCAGTTGTTGGCGGGATATACGCAGGCCCAAAGGCCGCAGCTGGAAGTTGGTCGCGCAATGGCGTTAGTAGCTCAAGTTCAGCGGCATCGGGCTCACCTTGAGCAGCCAGCTCCGAATTGTCGAAATAACTGGCCGTTCGGGTGTAGGCACCGTGAAATAGTTTGGCATTGGCCCATTCAAAGTCGAACAGCAGGCTGATCGCCTCACGCACGCGTACATCCTGGAAGTAAGGTTTGCGCAGGTTGAAGACAAAGCCCTGCATGCCTTGGGTGTTGTTGTTGGGGAGCTCTTCTTTAATGATGCGACCTTCGCGCAATGCCGGGCTGTCGTAGCCTATGGCCCAGTTTTTTGCTGCCATTTCCTGGTTGAAATCGAACTGTCCGGCCTTGAAGGCTTCCAGCGTCACACCGCCGTCGCGGTAGTAATCGACCACCACACGGTCAAAGTTGTTGAAGCCGCGCTGAACCGGAAGATCCGCGGCCCAGTAGTCAGGATCGCGCTTGAAGCTGATGCTGCGACCGGGGCGGACATCGTCAATCTCGTAGGGGCCGCTACCCAAGGGTATATCCAGTGAGCCTTTGGTGAAATCACGTCCTTCCCAGTAATGCTTGGGAAGGACCGGTAGTTGTCCAAGCACCAGCGGCAGCTCGCGGTTATTACCGTGATGAAAGTGAAAGGTCACGGTGTGCGGATCGTCGGCAACCACTTCCTGAACATCACCATAGTAGGCGCGGTAAAAGGGCGCACCCTGTTCTACCAAGGTATTGAAGGTAAAGACGACGTCCTCGGCGGTGATGGCTTCCCCGTCATGGAAACGGGCTTCGGGGCGCAGGTGAAAGCGCACCCAAGTGCCGTCTTGTGCCTTCTCCATACTCCCGGCGATAAGCCCGTACTCGGTGAAGGGCTCGTCAAGGGCATGGAAGGTAAGAGTGTCGTAAATCAGGTTAAGGTTGTCGGCTGAGGTGCCGCGGCTGATGTAGGGGTTGAGTGAGTCAAAACCACCGAAGCCAGCCAGCCGTAAGGTTCCTCCCTTGGGGGCGTCCGGGTTGGCGTAGTCAAAGTGTTGAAAGTCGACCGGGTACTTGGGCGCTTCATCGTAGAGGGTCAAGGCGTGCTGTGGCAGTGGCTGACTGGCGGTAGCGACGGCGGTGCAGCAGGTGAGCAGAGCCAGACAGGCAGATTTCAGCAAAAGATGCATTCAGAGACCTTATTGTTCTAGTGTGTTGCAGGCTCTTCCCACCAGCTGCGGATGACCAGCGAGTAGGGCGGTATATTCGGGGTCTGCAGCCAGGTGCGATAGGCGATGCGATGGTAGTTTATATACCAGTTCGGAATTGTATAGTGATTCCACAGCAGTACCCTGTCCAAAGCGCGCGTTGCAGCCACCTGCTGGCTGCGGCTGGTCGCGCCGCTTAATTTATCAATTAGGTCATCGACTACCTGATTATTCACCCCGGCGTAATTGCGACTGCCTTTGACGTTGCGTTGGCTGGAGTGAAAATAACCGAATTGCTCAAGTCCCGGTGATAACCCCTGCGGCAAGGTGGCAAGAATCATGTCGTAGTCAAACTGGTCCAGGCGCGCCTTGTACTGGGCGCGATCCACGGTCCGAATGTGCATGTCTATACCCAGTCGCGCCAAGTTGGCTCGATAGGGCTGCAGGATGCGTTCCAGACTCGAGTTAACCAGCAGTACCTCGAACACCAGTGGCTTGCCGTCTTCATTTTCCAGGCGGCCGTTACGCAGTGTCCAGCCAGCCTGATCAAAGAGGTCAACGGCTTCACGCAGGGTTTCACGCGGAATACCGCGCCCATCTGTCACGGGTAGACTGAAGGGCTGTAGAAAGAGTTCCGGCGGTAGTTCTTCGCGGTGCGGTGACAGGTACAGAAATTCCTGGCCCGCCGGGAGGCCGGTAGCGCTGAACGGACTGTTCGGGTAGTAGCTCAACGACCGCTCATATGCCCCATAAAAGAGCACTCGGTTAGACCATTCGAAATCAAACAGCATGCCCATGGCCTTGCGCAGCGCGAGGCTATCGAAGGGGCGTCGGCGAGTATTAAAGAACAGCGCCTGGGTAGAGCTGGGGATTTCATGTGAAATGGCGCGCTTTACTACGTCGCCGTCAGCGATTGCCGGAAAGTCGTAAGCGTTAGCCCAGTTGCTGGCCTTGTGGTCAATATACAAGTCGAATTCGCCGGCCTTGAAAGCTTCGAAGGCTACGCTGTTATCGCGATAGAACTCGACTTCCATGCGGTCGACGTTGTATTTGCCGCGGTTGATCGGCAGGTCTGCGCCCCAATAGTCCTTTACGCGCTCGTACACCACGCTGCGTCCCGGATCGACCCGGGTGATGCGGTATGGCCCGCTGTTGAGTCCGGGCTGGAAGGTGGTCTCAGTAAACTCTCGATCTTTCCAGTAATGCTCAGGCAATACGGGTAGTTCGCCTAATCGCAGGATCAGCAGACTGTTATTGGGGCGTGAGAAAACGAAACGAATACGCCGCTCACCCAGAATGTCGACCCGCTCTACATCCTGCAGCATGGAGCGGTAGTTGGGGTGTCCGTTCTCCTTGAGTAAGCGATAGGAGAACGCGACGTCCTCGGCAGTAATGGGTGTGCCGTCGTGAAAGCGCGCTTGCGGGCGCAGGTTAAACACGACCCAGCTGCGGTTATCGGCAAATTCCAGGGTTTCGGCAATCAGTCCGTAAGCGGAGTAGGGCTCATCTCCGGAGGGGTCGTAAATGCCGCTGCCGGCCATGAGTGGCTCGTTCAGTTCGCTTATACCAAACTGGGCAAAATCCCCGGTATTGATCGGACTGGTGCCTTTGAGGGTGTAGGGGTTGAGGGTATCAAAGGTACCAGAGCCCATAACCCTTAAGGTGCCACCCTTGGGCGCGTCGGGGTTGACGTAATCGAGGTGTTGAAAATTTTCCGGGTACTTGGGCAAGCCATAGAGGGCGTAGCCATGCTGCGTGTGCACCGCCGCGCCTGCAGTCAGCGATATCAGCCAGCAGAGCAGGAATACGGTGATGGTGTAAGGACGGAACAGCAGCGACATGAATACCTACGCGGAATATAGCCAGAGAACGTCCGCGCGGCGCAGTGGATCTGACCTTTTAAGGTGACCCGACCGGCCGCACGTCGCCAATTGCTGCCAAAGCTAACATTCCCGCAGGTTAGACGGAAGGGGCTGCGTCGCAATCAGGGCACGAACAGGGTGAGTTGCTGCCCCGGTTGCAGATAGCGATCCAGTTTGTTCCAGCTGCGGATCTTTTCGATCTTTACATTGAAGCGAGCAGCAATAGTGGAAAGCGAGTCACCTGACTGCACTGTATAGGTGACGCTGCGGTTATCTGAATTGCTGCTGTTGCTGCCACCCGGCAGCATCAGTGTTGAACCGACGCTAAGGACATTGTCGCTCAGCTCGTTATAGCGCTTGATGTAGTTAACCGTCGTGCCGTGCGCCCGAGCAATGCTCCACAGGCTGTCACCAGGCTTGATACGGTAACTGAGGGCCGAATTGCTGGCTAATGCCTGGGCCGGCGTGGGTAATTCGACCGGGCCGTCGCTGAGCTGCGGTAGCATCAGCACTTGGCCGATATGCAGCAGGGTGCCGTTTATGTCATTGGTTTCGCGAATAACGCCGACGGTCAATTGATAGCGGTGTGCGATCTGGGACAGGGTGTCGCCACTGCGCACCTTATAAGCTTGATAATTGAGTCGTTCGTCGTTGGGCAGCTGGGCTAGCGCCTCGGTGAACTGCTCGGCCTGGTCAATGGGGATTAGTAGCTGGTATTCGCCCTGCGGTGCGGTCACACGTTGGTTGAATGCGGGGTTGAGTTTGAGTAGTTCTTCAGTCGGTATGTCCGCCAGTTCGGCAACTTTATACAGGTCAATCTGCTGATCGACAGTTACCTCGGCAAAGTAAGGCTCATTTGCCAGCTCTGGCAAATGGGTTCCGTAGCTGGTGGGGCTGTCAATGATTTGTGCCAGAGCCAGCAGCTTGGGGACGTAGTTCATGGTTTCGCGCGGTAGTTGCAGATTCCAGTAATCGGTCGGCAGGCCTAATGATTCATTGCGTTTGACCGCGCGTCCCACGCAACCTTCACCGCAGTTGTAGGCGGCTAGCGCCAACAGCCAGTCGCCGTCGAAGTAGTTATGCAGGAGACTGAGGTAATCGAGTGCAGCTTGGGTTGAAGCGGTAACATCACGGCGCCCGTCATACCACCAGTCCTGCCTGAGAGAGAAGTTGCGGCCGGTAGACGGGATGAATTGCCAGAGGCCCGCAGCTTGTGCGCTGGATAGCGCCTTGGGGTTGTAGGCGCTCTCGATGAAGGGTAGTAGGGCTAGTTCCTGTGGCATGTCACGCGCTTCAAGCTGCTGCACAACGTAGTAGATGTAGCGTTGAGCGCGGGGGGTGGCGAGTTCGAAGTAGCGGCTTTGGCTGGCGAATACGAGGCGTTGCTGGTCTATGCGCGGGTTGTCGATCAGGGCGGGGTCTAACATGAATCCAGAACGGATTCGGCCCCAGAGCGTGGCCGGCGTCTGCGGCTCTACACTGACCACGGGGCTGGTGGGGCGAATCAGCTGTTGGCGTTTTTGCGCTTCTTGCGCCTTCTGCTGTTCAGACTGCCCCAAGAATCGATAATCGGAGCGTTCCGTAGTCTGACAACCTGAAAGTGCTAAGACACCTGCTAAAGTTCCGAATACCAGTGCTTTGGGCAAGATGGCAACTACCGGATAGCTCATTTTAGACCCCACAAAATGGTGGAGATTTTATTGAGTCATCCGGTTACGGTCAAGACGTGCTCGATTTAAAAGCTGTCCTTCCAGGCGCGAACTGCCGCGAAGGTCTCTACGCCGGGCGCCAGAGGCTTGCCTGTATGATTGCTGGCAGCGCTCACTACCGATGGGTTGTCAGCCCGTAAAAAGGGGTTGGTAAGGAGCTCAAGAGCCATCTCGCTGGGCAGTGTCATGCGTCCTGCCGCGCGCAAATCCTGCACCACCTCCAGCCGCACTTTAATGTCCTTGTTGTCTGGCTCGACCGCGTGCGCGAACTGCAGATTGGCTTGGGTGTACTCGTGAGCGCAATAGATGCGAGTCGCTGCTGGTAGCGCAGCGAGAGTGCTGAGTGACGCATGCATTTGTGCGGGCGTGCCCTCAAACAGTCGGCCGCAGCCGCCAGCGAACAGGGTATCGCCACTGAGTAGCCAAGGCTCGCCGTGGTTTTCGCAATAATAGGCGATATGCCCAAGGGTATGGCCGGGTACGGCAATAACCTGTAGCTCAAGGCCAAAGAGCTTTAGCGTGTCACCCTGCTCAAGCGCACGGTCGCGTGCCGGAATGTTTTCGGCGGCGGGGCCCCACACCTTGCAACCTGTCCCGGCCTTGAGCGCGGCAACGCCGCCGACATGATCGGGGTGGTGATGGGTAATGAGAATATCGCTGAGGCTGTACTCGGGATGCTTGCCTAACCAGTTGATGACAGGCTTGGCGTCACCGGGATCAACCACGGCAACACGCTCGCCGTCGTCAGCCAGTATTAACCAGATGTAGTTATCATTGAATGCAGGTAGCGCGATAAAAGTGGACATGGAAAGCCTATTCTTTAATCTGTAGATTCATCTTAACCAACTCTGCGCCTGCGCCAACCCCTATCTGGAGATTTCATGGCTCGTCAGCAATCCTCGCACTCCAACGGACAGGCCGATTTACTCCGCCTGTTGCACGAGGCGCGTGAGTGGCTGGCTTCCGCGCCGGGCCAAATGCTGCTTGCCGCGGAGAGGGCAGCGCAGCAGGAGTTGCTGCCTCAATGCTTTGGCCAGCATCTGGTTCAGTACGGACTGGCGCCCGGGATGCTGGATCCTGAAGAGGCAGTGATGCGGCATCATTGGCATCTGGATATGGAGGCCCGTGAGGGCACCCTGGCCGTTGAAGAGACGCGCTGGCCGTTTTCTCCGCAATCGTTGGATGCAGTGGTGTTGCACCATGGCTTGGACTTCAGCCTGTCTCCGCGACTGTTGTTGCGTGAGGCCAGTCAGGCGGTTCGGGCTGGAGGTCATCTGGTTGTTTTTGGCTTTAATCCGCTGAGCACTTGGGCGGCACCGCACTACCTGGGCCAGAGCTGGCTAGGGCAGGCCGGGTTTGTGCGCCCGGGTCGGCTGATTGATTGGCTTGAACTGCTGGGGTTTGCGGTGGAGAAACGTCTTGATGGGTGCTATCGTCCGCCGCTCATGTCGCCGGCCTGGCTGCAGCGTCTCACCTTTTTCGAACAGTTGGGACAGCAGCGGCTCCTGCCCGGCGGCGGTTTTTACTGTCTGCTGGCGCGCCGGCAGATGTTCGGGGCGCTGCCGCAACGTCAGCGCAGCAGGGCTTTTCCAACGCTGACGCTACCACCTATGGCAGCGGGTACTCGGCGCACGCATAAACGAGATAGGCAATGACTCAACCCATTGAGATTTTTACTGACGGGGCCTGCAAGGGCAATCCGGGGCCAGGCGGCTGGGGTGCGTTACTGCGCCTTGGTGAGAACGAAAAAAGCCTTTATGGCGGAGAGTTGAATACGACCAATAACCGCATGGAGTTGCTCGCAGCTATTCGCGGTCTGGAGGCGCTCAAGCGTTCCGCAGAGGTAGTAATTACTACCGACTCGCAGTATGTAATGAAGGGGATCTGTGAGTGGATGCCCAACTGGAAAAAACGCGGCTGGAAGACAGCCAGCAAGCAGCCGGTAAAGAATGCTGATCTTTGGCAGCAGCTGGATGAACTGGTCAGTCAGCATCAGGTTGAGTGGCGTTGGGTGCGTGGACATACCGGTCACCGCGAAAACGAAATTGCCGACGAGCTGGCTAATCTTGGCGTACAGCACGTATTGAATGAGCGTAAGGGGTAGGGCATGCGTGAAGTAGTCTCCTTCTATACACAAGACTGAAGTGTAAACGGCTAGGATTGCAGTGATATCGCAGGTGTCGAAAGCTGGGGCTTGATTTCACCGTTAAAATGTAATCCATGGGCGGTTTTTCGGCTATTTTGTTTACACTTTGCCCCTGACGAACGAAATTAAATGTAGAACCTATTGCTGAAGGTTTACCCCGTTTACATAATCAATCGGTCAATTTTATCTGGCTTCCTCCAGCAAAAGAGGGCGCGCTACGATTGCCTTGAAAAGGTTTCCGCCCCGATCATCAATTAACTCAATCTCAGGCCACTCACGTAACGCGCGCAGCAAGCCGCTTCCCAGACCGCGATACGGCAGGAGCTTAGCTGCAAACGATGCCAGGATGGGGTTGCGCATATTGGAGTTGCCCGCCTTAATGTTTTCGATGGTCAGGTTGTTGGGCAAATGGCCGGGGCTGATGATCTCGACTCGATCGGCAAAGACCAACACACGCACCGGAGCGCTAACGAAGTAGTCGCGGTGAATGAGTGCGTTGGCGACCAGCTCTTCCCAGACGATACGCGGAATCTCCGATTGGCCCTGGGAATTGAACCCCTGATCCCCCTGCACTGCGCGGGTGTTGGCGACAACGAAGCCCAGCGTTTGCTGAAACACATCGGCCAGCTTGCCGGTGATGTCACGGCTGTCGACGTAGCGTTGGTCTTCGATCTCATTGCTGACAAAAGCCACCGCCTTGACGATGAAGGCAGGCAGTGAGTACTGCGGCGCTTTGGCAAACAGCAGACTGCCCGCGACATTCAACTGCTCCTGGCTCATCAGGTTCATGTTGGTCAGCAACTGTGGTAGCGGCTGGCTGTGCCAGCCGCTCGCCGAACTGCTGTTCAAAGAAGGCCTCGAAATAGGGGATGTCCACATCACCCACGCTCAAACCCGCCACAGGCGTTTCGTCGGCGTGAACCAGACCCGCTTGCTGGAATAGACGCTGAATTTCCTCACGCGAGGTGGCGCGGCGCTTGTCCGAGCCGTTCTTCACCCAGATGGCACCGTTCTTGTCCATATAGGGCTTACTGACGCCTTCGGCAATCGTGAGCATCATCACGGTGCCATTCGGGTGCGGCACATTTTCGGTGAGCGGGTTCACGGCAGGACGCACGTTTTGTGATGCGCTGTTCGAGACGAGTTGATTCAGCCGGTCGATGTCCGTGCCGGACAAGCCAAGCACCGAGCCATCGTTCCGCACACCAATGAAAATCTTCCCGCCTGCGGTGTTGCTGAAGGCAACTATCTCGGCCGCAAGGGCATCGGCATTGGTGACGTTTTCCTTGAATTGCTGGCGGCTGTCTGAATCGCCCCCAGTATTCTAGACACTCGCCAGACTCTGGTAATGACGCTTTTCGTACTCGACCGGTGACAGGTCACCACTCGTGCCGTGCCGGCGCCTTGGGTTATAAAACATCTCAATGTAAT
>NZ_RKKU01000016.1 GCF_003797945.1 Pseudomonas neustonica | reverse complement strand
GCTTTGCCTCGGGCTTCCTCCAGATTCGCAGTCACCCGCGACACCCTTGCCTCTGGCTAACACTTCCCCTTGCCGGGCGTGTAGAGGACTTTCACCTCCAAGTGAGTGCGCCCTGCCGGGCGCACCACAAAAAAACCGGCCTATGGCCGGTCTTCTTGAATTGCTTACCGCTTACTCGTCAGCTGTTGCCAGCTCTGGACGATCAACCAGCTCAACATACGCCATGGGCGCTGCATCGCCTGCGCGGAAACCGCACTTCAGGATACGCACATAACCACCCGGACGGGTTGCATAGCGCTTACCCAGATCGTTGAACAGCTTGCCGACCGCTTCCTTGCTGCGGGTACGGTCGAAAGCCAGACGACGATTGGCAACAGTGTCTTCCTTGGCCAGGGTGATCAGCGGCTCGGCAACGCGGCGCAGTTCCTTGGCTTTTGGCAGAGTAGTTTTGATCAGTTCATTTTCGAACAGCGACACGGCCATGTTTTGAAACATGGCTTTACGGTGCGCGCTGGTCCGATTTAGGTGACGACCACTTTTACGATGACGCATCTCTCAATTCCTCGGTGTCGAGACGATCAGGCCGAAACCTTATCGTCCTTCTTCAAGCTTGCAGGCGGCCAGTTGTCCAATCGCATACCCAGAGACAGACCACGAGAGGCTAGAACGTCCTTGATTTCGGTCAAAGATTTCTTGCCCAGGTTCGGGGTCTTCAGCAGCTCTACTTCGGTACGCTGGATCAGATCGCCAATATAGTAAATATTTTCAGCCTTCAGACAGTTGGCCGAACGGACAGTCAGCTCAAGATCGTCTACCGGGCGCAGAAGGATAGGATCAATCTCATCCTCTTGCGGCTCGACTACCGGCTCCTGATCACCTTTCAAATCTACAAAGGCTGCCAGCTGCTGTTGCAGGATAGTCGCGGCACGACGGATGGCCTCTTCAGGGTCCAGAGTACCGTTGGTCTCCAGATCGATGACCAGCTTATCCAGGTTGGTGCGCTGCTCAACACGAGCGCTTTCCACTACATATGCGACGCGGCGAACCGGCGTATAAGTAGCATCAAGCTGCAGGCGGCCAATTGAACGACTTTCGTCTTCATCTGACTGACGCGCATCGGACGGCTCGTAGCCACGGCCACGAGCAACAGTCAGCTTCATGTTTAGCTCACCGTTATCGGACAACGTCGCAATCGCGTGGTCCGGGTTAACGATCTCTACATCATGATCCAACTGGATATCGGCAGCGGTCACTAGACCTGGGCCTTTCTTGGAAAGGCTCAGGGTCACGTGATCACGACCGTGCATATTGATCGCCAACCCTTTCAGGTTGAGCAGGATCTCGATGACATCTTCCTGCACGCCCTCAATGGCGCTGTACTCATGCAAAACGCCTTCGATTTCCGCCTCTACCACGGCACAGCCGGGCATGGAGGAGAGCAAAATGCGGCGTAGCGCATTGCCCAGGGTATGACCGAAACCACGCTCCAACGGCTCAAGAGTGATCTTGGCGCGCATAGGCGAAGTTTCCTGTACGTCGATGTGACGTGGTGTTAGAAACTCGGTAACCGAACTCTGCATGGGGGCACCTTTTGCTGTCTGTCGCTTACTTGGAGTAAAGCTCGACGATCAAGTTTTCGTTGATGTCAGCGTACAAATCACTCCGTGAGGGCAGGCTCTTGAACACGCCTTCTTTCTTGGCAGCGTCCACTTCAACCCACTCAGCCATGCCGCGCTGAGCAGCGAGTTCCAGAGCACCATTGATGCGCAGCTGGTTCTTAGCTTTTTCACGGACAGCGACCACATCACCCGGAACAACCAGGTAAGATGCGATGTTGACTGTTTTGCCGTTAACACTGATGGACTTGTGCGATACCAACTGGCGCGCTTCGGCGCGAGTAGTACCAAAACCCATACGATAAACGACGTTGTCTAGACGACGCTCAAGCAATTGCAGCAGGTTCTCACCGGTAGCGCCCTTAAGACGAGCAGCTTCCTTGTAGTAGTTGCTGAACTGACGCTCAAGAACACCGTACATACGACGTACTTTTTGCTTCTCGCGCAGCTGAGTGCCGTACTCCGACAGACGACCACGACGCTGGCCGTGAACGCCCGGAGGGCTTTCCAGCTTGCACTTGGAATCGAGAGCTCGCACGCCGCTCTTGAGGAACAAATCAGTGCCTTCGCGACGAGACAGCTTACACTTCGGACCAATATATCTAGCCATTATACCGTCTCCTGATTAAACGCGACGCTTCTTGGGCGGGCGGCAGCCGTTGTGTGGAATAGGGGTGACATCAGTGATGCTGCTGATCTTGTAACCACAAGAATTCAACGCACGAACAGCTGATTCACGACCTGGGCCAGGGCCCTTCACACAAACGTCGAGATTTTTCAAACCATAATCCAGGGCGGCGTTACCGGCACGCTCGGCTGCAACCTGAGCAGCAAAGGGAGTACTTTTACGCGAACCACGGAAACCAGAGCCACCTGAAGTAGCCCAGCTCAGAGCATTGCCCTGACGGTCAGTAATGGTAATGATGGTGTTATTGAAAGACGCATGGATGTGGGCAATCCCATCAACCACTGTCTTTTTTACTTTCTTACGAACACGAGCAGCAGGCTTAGCCATATCTGTATATTCCTTCGCAATTACTTACGGATCGGCTTGCGCGGACCCTTACGGGTGCGAGCGTTGGTCTTGGTGCGCTGGCCGCGGACCGGAAGGCCACGACGATGACGCAGACCGCGATAGCAGCCAAGATCCATGAGGCGCTTGACGTTCATATTGATCGTCCGGCGCAAGTCACCTTCAACAGTGCTTTTGGCAACTTCATTGCGCAGAGTATCAATCTGCTCCTCGCTCAGATCCTTGATTTTCGCATCTGGCGCAATGCCAGTTGACGCACAGATCTGCTGTGCTTTTGTCTGACCAATACCAAAAATATAGGTCAGAGAGATAACAGTATGTTTGTTATCCGGGATGTTGACGCCTGCAATACGGGCCATCCAATTTACTCCGTCTGACAGCTACCTGACTCAACCCAGAACAATAATAGGTTGCTCGAAAAAGGGTGCAGTAGGGTAGCGCTAACAAAAACAAAATTCAACCCCCCAGCCAAACTAATGGCCGGGAGGCGGTTATCCTGAGACGTAGCCTTAAATCAGAACCGGGGAATTAACCCTGGCGCTGTTTATGACGGGGCTCAGCGCTGCAAATCACGCGTACGCAACCATTGCGACGGATGATCTTGCAGTTACGGCAAAGCTTCTTAACTGATGCTGCAACTTTCATAGCCGACTCCTAAAACCTGAATACTCAGCGGATCATGCCGCTGCCGTAACCTTTCAGGTTAGATTTCTTCATTAGAGACTCGTACTGCTGAGAAACGAGGTGCGATTGTACTTGGGACATGAAGTCCATAACAACCACTACGACGATCAACAGCGATGTCCCACCCAAATAGAAGGGCACATTAGCCGATACCACCAAAAACTGCGGCAACAGGCAAACAGCGGTCATATACAGGGCACCAAACAAGGTAAGACGAGTCAGCACGCTATCAATGTAGCGAGCGGATTGCTCACCCGGACGAATACCCGGAATAAATGCACCTGACTTCTTGAGGTTCTCCGCTACATCCTTAGGATTGAACATCAATGCTGTATAGAAAAAGCAGAAGAAAATAATCCCCGCACTAAACAGAATGATATTCAGCGGCTTACCCGGCCCAATAGCCTGAGTCAGCTTTTGCAGCCATTCCATATTGTCACCCTGGGCGAACCAGGTACCCAGCGACGCTGGGAACAACAGGATACTGCTGGCAAAAATCGCTGGAATAACACCCGCCATATTGACCTTCAAGGGCAAATGACTGGTTTGTGCAGCAAAGACTTTACGTCCCTGCTGGCGCTTGGCGTAATTGACCGTAATTCTGCGCTGGCCGCGTTCCACGAATACAATGAACGCGATCATGGCGATAGCCACAAGAGCCACACCAATCAACGCAAAAATGTTGATCGTGCCTAAGCGTGCACCCTCGAAGGACTGCCCGACTGCGCTAGGCAAGCCCGCGACAATACCCGCAAAGATCAACATGGAGATGCCGTTACCGACACCCCGCTCGGTGATCTGCTCGCCCAACCACATCATGAACATTGCGCCTGATACAAAGGTGGTGACAGCGATAAAGTAAAAGCTGAAACCAATATCAAATGCGACGCCCTGACTTGCTAGGCCAACCGACATACCGATGGCTTGGATAAAAGCCAGCACCAGCGTCAGATAACGCGTGTACTGACTTATCTTCCGGCGACCGGACTCCCCTTCCTTCTTCAACTGCTCCAGCGATGGGCTCACCGCCGTCATCAGCTGCATTATGATGGATGCAGAGATATACGGCATGATACCCAGAGCGAAAATACTCATCCGCTCCAGGGCACCACCAGAAAACATATTGAACAGACTAAGGATCGTCTCTTCATTCTGTTTGAACAGATCAGCCAGACGATCAGGGTTTATGCCGGGAACCGGAATATGCGCCCCGATACGGTAAACGATGATCGCGAGGAACAGAAAGCGCAGGCGCCCCCAGAGTTCACTCAAGCCACCTTGATTCATTCCAGAAAGAGCGCCTTGCTTAGCCATTTATTCCTCGATCTTGCCGCCAGCTGCTTCGATCGCTGCACGAGCACCTTTAGTGATCGCCAGACCTTTAACGTTAACCGCTTTGGTTACGTCGCCGGAGAGGACAATCTTGGCACGTACAAACTTGTTGCCGATGATGTTGGCATCTTTCAATGCCTGCAGGTCAATGACCTCAGCATCAACAGCATTCAGCTCGCTGGTACGAACTTCAGCGGTCACCATTGCCAGCTTGGAAGTAAAACCAAACTTGGGCAGACGGCGATGCAAAGGCTGCTGACCGCCCTCGAAACCGGGGGCTACAGAGCCACCGGAACGAGAAGTCAGACCTTTGTGACCGCGACCAGCAGTCTTACCCAGACCGCTACCGATACCACGGCCAACGCGCAGCTTTTCACGGCGTGCACCTGGCGCAGAACGCAGATCATTCAGTTTCATGTCTTAACCCTCTACCCGAACCATGTAGGAGACCTTATTGATCATCCCACGAACGGCCGGAGTATCTTCGACCTCGACAGTGTGGTTGATGCGACGCAAACCCAGACCTTTAACGCAAGCCTTATGGTTTGGCAGACGACCGACTACACTTTTGAACAGGGTCACTTTAATTTTTTCGTTAGCCATGTCCGTTTACCCCACGATATCTTCAACGGTCTTGCCGCGCTTGGCCGCTACAGACTCGGGAGACTGCATCGACTTCAGACCCTTGTAGGTAGCCTGAACGACGTTAACCGGATTAGTGGAACCGTAACACTTGGCCAAAACGTTATGAACGCCAGCGGCTTCGAGGACGGCGCGCATTGCACCACCGGCGATAACACCGGTACCTTCAGACGCAGGCTGCATGAACACCTTGGAGGCGCCATGAGCAGCACGAACAGCGTACTGCAGCGTTGTGCCATTCAGGTCAACCTGAATCATGTTACGACGAGCGGCTTCCATGGCTTTCTGGATAGCAGCAGGCACTTCACGTGCCTTACCGCGACCGAAACCCACACGACCTTTACCATCACCCACTACAGTCAGAGCAGTGAAAGCGAAGATACGGCCGCCTTTTACAACTTTGGCAACGCGGTTAACTTGAACAAGTTTCTCAATGTAACCTTCGTCGCGCTTCTGATCGAAATTAGCCATAGCTCTACCCTTAGAATTCCAGCCCGCCTTCACGAGCGGCGTCGGCCAGCGCTTTTACGCGACCATGATACTTGAAGCCGGAACGGTCGAAGGAGACCTGAGTTACACCGGCGGCCTTGGCGCGCTCAGCAACCAGAAGGCCGACTTTCTTGGCGGCTTCGATATTGCCAGTACTACCGCTGCGCAGGTCCGAATCCAACGTGGAGGCGCAAGCCAACACGGTGGAACCATCTGCAGAGATCACTTGTGCGTACATGTGCTGCGAAGAACGGTACACGCACAGACGAACGGCTTCCAGTTCACGCATTTTCAAGCGCGAACGGCGAGCGCGACGGAGACGAATAACTTTTTTATCGCTCATTTGCTATGCCCTACTTCTTCTTGGCTTCTTTACGACGCACGACCTCATCGGCGTAGCGAACACCCTTGCCCTTATAGGGCTCGGGGCGACGGAAATCACGAATTTCCGCGGCTACCTGGCCGACCAGCTGCTTGTCGATACCTTTGATAATAATGTCAGTCTGGCTCGGGGTTTCAGCAGAAACGCCCTCTGGCAGCTGATAGTCGATTGGGTGCGAGTAACCCAGAGCCAGGTTCAGAACCTGACCTTTAGCCTGAGCCTTATAACCTACACCAACCAGCTGCAGCTTGCGCTCGAAGCCCTCGGTAACACCGACAACCATATTGTTGACCAACGCGCGAGTGGTACCGGCCATAGCCTGGTTCACACTGCCTGGACGGGCTGCAAAACGCAGCAGACCATCTTCGTGGACAACTTCAACCAATGGATGCAGGCTCAGATCCAGGCTACCTTTGGCACCCTTGATTGACAATTCCTGACCATCCAACTTTACTTCTACACCCTGTGGCAATTTGACAGGGTCCTTAGCGACGCGAGACATCGTAACCCCCTATCAGAATACGGTGCAGAGTACTTCACCGCCGATACCGGCAGCGCGAGCAGCACGATCGGTCATCACACCTTTATTGGTGGAGACGATCGAAACACCCAGCCCACCCTTGACCTTAGGAATCTGGCCAACGGACTTGTACTGGCGTAGGCCTGGACGACTTACGCGCTTAAGATCTTCAATAACCGGCTTGCCTTCGAAATACTTCAGTTCGATAGACAGGGTAGGCTTAACTTCGCCATCCACTTCGTAACCGGCTACGTAACCTTCTTCTTGAAGGACTTTGGCGACAGCCACCTTCAGCTTTGCCGCAGGCATGCTGACGCTGGACTTCTCAGCCATCTGGGCATTACGGATACGGGTCAGCATATCAGCTAACGGGTCCTGCATACTCATGGGCTTTGTGCTCCTGAAACTGAGTAATTAAGATTTGGTTTACCAGCTGGCCTTGACCAGACCTGGTACGTCACCGCGCATGGCTGCTTCGCGCAGCTTAATGCGGCTCAGACCAAACTTGCGGTATACACCGTGCGGACGACCAGTGATGCGGCAGCGGTTACGCTGACGAACCGGGCTGGCATCGCGCGGCAATTTTTGCAAAGCAACCTGGGCAGCCCAACGCTCTTCAACAGAAGCGTTGACGTTGCCGACAGTAGCCTTCAGCTCAGCACGCTTGGTAGCGTACTTAGCAACCAGACGAGAGCGCTTGGCCTCGCGGTTTTTCATACTAACTTTAGCCATTTACCTGACTCCTAGTTACGGAACGGGAAGTTGAACGCACGCAGTAGCGCACGACCTTCGTCGTCAGTCCGAGCTGTGGTAGTCAAGGTAATGTCCAGACCACGCAGAGTGTCGATTTTATCGTAATCGATCTCTGGGAAAATGATCTGTTCCTTGACGCCCATGCTGTAGTTACCCCGGCCGTCAAACGACTTGGCATTCAGACCGCGAAAGTCACGAACGCGTGGCAGGGAAATCGACAGCAGACGGTCGAGGAATTCGTACATCTGTTCGCGGCGCAGAGTTACCTTCACGCCAATCGGCCAGCCGTCACGAATTTTGAAGCCGGCAATGGATTTGCGAGCGTAGGTCACGATGCCTTTACGGCCAGTGATCTTCTCAAGGTCAGCCATTGCATGTTCGATGATCTTCTTATCACCGACAGCTTCGCCAAGGCCCATATTCAGGGTGATCTTGGTGATTTTCGGCACTTCCATAACGTTCTTCAGGCCCAGTTCTTCCTGGAGCTTGGGAACGATGGTAGTGCTATATGTTTCTTTTAATCTCGCCATGGTAAGCACCTAGATTCTCAAGCGTCGACGGCTTTTTGCGTCGACTTGAAAATACGAACCTTCTTACCGTCTTCGACCTTAAAACCGATACGATCGGCTTTGCTGGTCTCCGGGTTGAAGATAGCCACGTTGGAGACGTGGATTGGCGCCTCCTTCTCAACAATACCGCCCTGCGAACCAGCCATGGGGTTAGCCTTGGTGTGGCGCTTGACAATGTTGACACCGGAAATAAGCATGCGGGAATCATCCCCAACTTTCAGGACTTTACCGCGCTTGCCTTTATCTTTACCGGCGATGACGATTACGTCGTCGTCACGTTTAATCTTTTGCATGACCGGGCTCCTTACAGCACTTCGGGCGCGAGGGAAACGATCTTCATGAACTGCTCATTACGCAGTTCACGAGTCACTGGCCCAAAGATGCGGGTACCGATCGGCTCATTTTTGTTGTTGAGCAGAACGGCTGCGTTGCCATCAAAACGGATCAGCGAACCGTCCGTACGGCGTACACCGTGACGGGTACGCACGATGACCGCGTTAAGCACCTGGCCTTTCTTTACTTTGCCGCGGGGAATTGCTTCCTTCACGGTCA
This sequence comes from Pseudomonas neustonica, assembly GCF_003797945.1. Taxonomy (GTDB): domain Bacteria; phylum Pseudomonadota; class Gammaproteobacteria; order Pseudomonadales; family Pseudomonadaceae; genus Halopseudomonas; species Halopseudomonas neustonica. Next base: position 80,326 of record NZ_RKKU01000016.1, on the reverse strand, counting down.
CCTTGATGATATCGCCAATGCCGGCGTAGCGACGGTGAGAACCGCCCAGAACCTTGATACACATAACGCGACGTGCACCACTGTTATCAGCTACATCCAACATGGATTGAGTCTGAATCATAACTTTCTCCGACCCTTAAATAATCCGCTAAACAGCGCGGGGCTTTAAACTTGCGCCGCGCGCTCGTCGATCTGAACCAGATCCCAGCTCTTGGTTTTAGCCAAGGGGCGGGTTTCCCGGATAGTAACCAGATCGCCAATGCGGCAGTCGTTGTTCTCATCGTGCGCTTTGAGCTTGGTAGAGCGCGTCACGTACTTACCGTACAGTGGGTGCTTTTCCTGGCGCTCGATGAGCACGGTGACGGTCTTGTCCATCTTGTTACTGACCACACGGCCAGTAACGGTACGTACTGTTTTGTTCTCGGCCATGATCAGTTACCACCCTTCTGATTGAGCACAGTCTTGACGCGAGCGATGTCGCGCTTAACTTGGTTCAGCAGATGACTCTGACCGAGCTGACCGGTTGCTTTCTGCATGCGCAGATTGAACTGATCGCGCAGCAGTGTGAGCAGTTGTTCATTCAGCTGCTCAGCAGATTTTTCACGAAGTTCTGTCGCTTTCATTACATCACCGTCCGCTTAACAAAGGTGGTAGCGAGAGGCAGTTTGGCAGCAGCAAGGGCAAATGCCTCGCGAGCCATCTCTTCGGAAACACCTTCAATCTCGTAAAGGATCTTGCCAGGGCGAATCTGGGCAACCCAATACTCGACGTTACCCTTACCCTTACCCATCCGCACCTCAAGAGGCTTTTTGGAGATAGGCTTATCGGGGAACACCCGAATCCAGATTTTACCGCCACGTTTTACGTGACGAGTCAGGGCGCGACGAGCCGCTTCGATCTGACGTGCAGTCAGTCGACCGCGACCTACGGCTTTCAGTGCGAACTCACCGAAGCTCACCTTGCTACCACGATGCGCCAAGCCACGGTTGTGGCCGGTCATCTGCTTGCGGAACTTCGTACGCTTTGGTTGTAACATGTGCGTACCCCTTACTTAGCAGCTTTTTTCTTGGTCGCGACGGCTTTGGTTTCTTCCTGGAGACCACCAATGATCTCACCTTTGAAGATCCAAACCTTCACACCGATCACACCGTATGTGGTGTGGGCTTCAGCCGTTGCGTAGTCAATGTCAGCGCGCAGGGTGTGCAGCGGCACACGACCTTCGCGATACCATTCGGTACGGGCGATCTCGGCGCCGCCAAGACGGCCGCTAACCTGGATCTTAATACCCTTGGCACCAATGCGCATGGCGTTCTGTACTGCGCGCTTCATGGCGCGACGGAACATCACACGACGCTCGAGCTGCTGAGCAACGCTCTGTGCTACCAGAGCACCGTCGAGTTCCGGCTTGCGGATCTCTTCGATGTTGATGTGCACTGGCACGCCCATTTGACTGGTCAATTCCTGACGCAGTTTTTCAACGTCTTCACCCTTCTTGCCAATCACGATGCCTGGACGGGCAGTGTGAATGGTAATGCGAGCTGTCTGAGCCGGACGCTGAATATCAACGCGGCTGACTGAAGCGCTTTTCAACTTCTTCTGAATGTACTCACGCACTTTCAGATCATTGAACAGATAATCAGCGTACTGACGACCATCTGCATACCACACCGAAGTGTGCTGTTTTACGATACCGAGGCGAATGCCAATCGGATGTACTTTCTGACCCATGATCGACTCCTACTTGTCAGCAACCTTGACCGTGATATGACAAGACCGCTTGATGATGCGATCAGCACGGCCTTTGGCACGTGGCATGATGCGCTTCAAAGAGCGACCTTCGTTAACAAACACGGTGGAGACCTTAAGGTCATCCACGTCCGCGCCATCATTATGCTCAGCATTGGCAATTGCCGATTCGAGCACCTTCTTGATGACTTCAGCGGCCTTCTTGTTGCTGAAAGACAGCAGGTTCAGAGCCTCATCCACTTTCTTACCGCGGATTTGGTCGGCGACCAAGCGTGCCTTCTGGGCAGAGAGTCGGGCGCCCTTATGAGTAGCGGCTACTTCCATCTTCTAACCCCTTAGCGCTTGGCTTTCTTGTCTGCCACGTGACCACGATAGGTCCGGGTAGCAGAGAATTCGCCTAACTTGTGGCCGACCATGTCTTCGGAAATGATAACCGGGACATGCTGACGACCGTTATGAACAGCAATGGTCAAACCAACCATCTGCGGCAGAACCATGGAACGGCGTGACCAGGTCTTGATTGGCTTACGCTCGTTCTTTTCTACTGCAACTTCGATCTTCTTTAACAGGTGAAGATCGATAAAAGGTCCTTTCTTCAGAGAACGCGGCACTGTCGTATCCCCTCTAATTACTTGCTGCGACGACGGACAATCATCTTGTCAGTGCGCTTGTTGGAACGAGTCTTGGCACCCTTGGTGGGGAAGCCCCACGGCGATACGGGATGACGACCACCAGAAGTACGACCTTCACCACCACCGTGTGGGTGATCAACCGGGTTCATGGCAACACCACGAACAGTCGGACGAACACCGCGCCAGCGTGTGGCACCAGCCTTACCCAGAGAGCGCAAACTGTGCTCACCGTTGGACACTTCGCCCAGGGTGGCACGGCACTCGCCGAGAACCTTGCGCATCTCGCCAGAGCGAAGACGAACAGTTACGTAAGCGCCTTCACGGGCAACCAGCTGAACGGCTGCACCTGCACTGCGAGCAACCTGAGCGCCTTTACCGGGCTTCAGTTCGATCGCGTGAATGGTGCTACCCACTGGAATGTTACGCAGTGGCAGTGAGTTGCCGGCCTTGATTGGTGCTTCAGCACCAGAGACCAGCTGGTCGCCTGCACGCACGCCCTTGGGGGCGATAATGTAGCGACGCTCACCGTCGGCATACTTCAGCAGAGCAATATGAGCGGTACGGTTTGGATCATATTCAACGCGCTCAACGGTGGCTGGAATGCCATCCTTGTTGCGACGAAAATCAACCATACGGTAGTGCTGCTTATGACCGCCCCCACGATGACGCGTGGTAATGCGACCATTATTGTTACGACCACCAGACTTGCCTTGCTTCTCCAACAGCGGGGCGTACGGAGCGCCCTTGTGCAGGTCAGAGTTGACGACCTTGACTACGAAGCGGCGGCCAGCGGAAGTAGGTTTACATTTAACAATAGCCATGATGTATCCCTCTCTTATTCAGCGCTGGCGAAGTCGATGTCTTGACCGGGCTGCAGGCTGACATAAGCCTTCTTCCAGTCACTACGCTTGCCCAGGCCGCGAACGGTTCGCTTGGTCTTGCCTTTAACGTTCAGGGTCGATACTGCCTTGACCTTGACGCTGAACAGCTGCTCAACGGCTTTCTTGATTTCCAGCTTGGTCGCAGTAGTTTCTACCTTGAACACGAACTGGTTTTTGCCGTCGGCCAGCACAGTAGCCTTCTCGGATACATGCGGGCCAAGCAGTACTTTAAAAATGCGCTCTTGGTTCATCCCAGCATCTCCTCGAACTTCTTAACAGCAGGTACGGTAATCAGTACCTTGTCGTAAGCGATCAGGCTAACTGGGTCGGAACCCTGTACATCACGTACGTCGACGTGGGGCAGGTTACGCGCTGCCAGGTACAGATTCTCGTCAATATCGTCGGTCACGATCAGCACGTTCTGCAGATCAAGATCCTTCAACTTGCCGGCCAGAGCCTTGGTTTTGGGTGCATCGACGGAGAAGCTCTCAACTACGACCAGACGATCCAGGCGGATAAGCTCGGAAAGGATGGAGCGCAGTGCGCCGCGGTACATCTTGCGGTTCAGCTTCTGCTCGTGATTCTGTGGACGAGCAGCGAAGGTAGTACCACCGGAACGCCAGATAGGGCTGCGGATAGTACCGGCACGGGCACGACCCGTACCTTTCTGACGCCATGGCTTCTTGCCGCCACCGGACACATCAGAACGATTCTTCTGCTGCTTGGTACCCTGACGAGCACCAGCCATGTATGCAACTACGGCTTGGTGGACGAGGGTTTCATTAAATTCGGTCGCAAAAGTGAGATCGGAAACTTCGATCGCGCTTGCGCCAGCTACATTCAAATTCATGGTAACTCCCCCTTAACCCTTGGCCTTGACCGCCGGGCGAACGATTACGTCGCTACCGGTCGCGCCAGGTACCGCGCCCTTGATGAGCAGCAGGTTACGTTCGGCATCAACACGAACAACCTCAAGAGTCTGCACAGTTACCTGTTCGGCACCCATGTGACCAGACATCTTCTTGCCCTTGAATACACGACCAGGGGTCTGACACTGACCAATGGAACCGGGTACGCGGTGGGAGATCGAGTTACCGTGAGTTGCATCTTGGCCACGGAAGTTCCAGCGCTTGATAGTACCGGCGAAGCCCTTACCTTTGGACTGCCCAGTAACATCAACCTTCTGGCCCGCTTCAAAAATGCTGACGGTCAACTCTGCACCAGCTTCGTACTGCGAGCTGTCATCCAGGCGAAATTCCATCACCTGACGACCTGCAGCAGTATTCGCTTTGGCAAAGTGCCCTGCCATCGGCTTGCTTACACGACTAGCGCGACGCTCACCAACGGTTACCTGAATAGCTTGATAGCCATCAGAGTCCAGGGATTTAACCTGTGTGACACGGTTCGGTTCTACTTCTACAACCGTAACCGGTATAGATACACCATCTTCAGTGAAAACGCGGGTCATCCCGCATTTCCGGCCGACTAAACCAATAGTCATCTTGTAAACCTCATGAGTGCACGGGGCTATCACCCGCTATGGCCGCCCAACACAGGGCGTTACACGACCTATAGCCCCCGTCTTGTGGGGCTATTAGCCGAGGCTAATCTGAACTTCGACACCTGCTGCCAAGTCCAGCTTCATCAGCGCATCAACAGTCTTGTCGGTGGGCTGAACTATATCCAATACCCGTTTATGGGTACGGATTTCGTACTGATCGCGCGCGTCTTTGTTGACGTGCGGAGAAACCAGTACAGTAAAACGCTCTTTGCGCGTCGGCAAAGGGATCGGACCACGCACCTGAGCCCCAGTACGTTTCGCGGTATCCACGATTTCCTGGGTAGATTGATCAATCAGGCGATGGTCAAAAGCCTTCAACCGAATACGGATCTGTTGGTTCTGCATTTGACCAGAAACTCCAAGCAACTATTTTCAGAGCATCTCCCGAAAACCGGGTGAGCCCATCCAAGGGAGGCGCAATTCTACTGACGCACTTCCCCACTGTCAACCAAAATACAAAAGCCCCCGTCAAACGGAGGCTCCTGTGTATGGCGTTAGATCATCACTCGATGATCTTGGCTACCACGCCCGCACCTACGGTACGGCCACCTTCACGAATCGCAAAGCGCAGACCGTCTTCCATCGCGATAGGATGGATCAACGTGACGTCCAGCTTAACGTTATCGCCAGGCATTACCATCTCGATACCTTCCGGCAATTCGCAGGAACCGGTAACGTCAGTAGTACGGAAGTAGAACTGAGGACGATAACCCTTGAAGAACGGAGTGTGACGACCGCCTTCGTCTTTACCCAGCACATACACTTCGGCTTCGAAGCGAGTGTGAGGAGTAATAGTGCCCGGCTTGGCCAGAACCTGACCGCGCTCTACGTCTTCGCGCTTGGTACCACGCAGCAGAACACCAACGTTCTCGCCAGCACGACCTTCGTCAAGCAGCTTGCGGAACATCTCAACGCCGGTACAGGTAGTCTTGGTAGTCGCCTTGATACCGACGATCTCAACTTCCTCACCAACCTTGACGATGCCGCGCTCTACACGACCAGTCACAACAGTACCGCGACCGGAGATGGAGAACACGTCTTCGATAGGCATCAGGAACGGCTTGTCAATCGCGCGCTCAGGCTCAGGGATGTAAGCATCCAGAGTCTCAACCAGCTTCTTGACAGCAGTTGTACCGATTTCGTTGTCGTCTTTGCCTTCCAATGCCATCAACGCAGAACCGATGATGATGGGCGTGTCATCGCCCGGGAAGTCATAGGCGCTCAGCAGATCACGCACTTCCATCTCTACCAGCTCAAGCAGCTCCTCATCATCGACCATGTCCGCCTTGTTCAGGAACACAACGATGTAAGGAACGCCAACCTGACGAGACAGCAGGATGTGCTCGCGAGTCTGCGGCATAGGGCCGTCAGCTGCGGAACAAACCAGGATAGCACCGTCCATCTGCGCAGCACCGGTGATCATGTTCTTCACATAGTCAGCGTGACCTGGGCAATCAACGTGCGCGTAGTGACGAGTCGGAGAATCGTACTCTACGTGCGAGGTGTTGATGGTGATACCACGAGCCTTCTCTTCCGGCGCGTTATCGATCTGGTCGAAAGCGCGAGCGGAACCGCCGTAAACTTCGGCGCAAACACGGGTCAATGCAGCTGTAAGCGTAGTTTTACCATGGTCAACGTGACCGATGGTGCCTACGTTCAGGTGCGGTTTACTACGTTCAAATTTTTCTTTTGCCACGGTTGATAACCTCTTTAATTAGCTTAGGTTCAAGTTAGCCTTGCTTCTTGATGATTGCTTCGGCGATGTTCGTGGGTGCCTCGGCGTATTTCGAAAACTCCATGGAGTAGCTCGCACGTCCCTGGGACATGGAGCGTACATCCGTGGCGTAACCGAACATCTCACCAAGCGGAACCTCAGCGCGGATCACTTTACCGGAAGGAGAGTCTTCCATACCTTGTACCAGACCGCGACGACGGTTCAAGTCGCCCATTACGTCACCCATATAATCCTCAGGGGTGACCACTTCGACTTTCATCATCGGCTCAAGCAATACGGCGCCACCCTTCTGGGCCAACTGCTTGGTAGCCATCGAAGCAGCGATCTTGAATGCCATCTCGTTCGAGTCGACATCATGATAGGAACCGTCATAAACGGTTGCCTTAAGGCCAAGCAGCGGATAGCCGGCGAGAACGCCGTTCTGCATCTGCTCCTCGATACCCTTCTGGATAGCCGGGATGTATTCACGCGGAACCACACCACCGACGATTTCGTTAACAAACACCAGCTTCTCTTCAGACCGATCACAGGGCTCAAAGCGCACCCATACGTGACCGTACTGACCTCGACCGCCAGACTGACGAACGAATTTCCCTTCGATTTCGCACTTATTGCGGATCGCTTCTCGATAAGCAACTTGCGGCTTACCGATGTTGGCTTCGACGCTAAACTCGCGCTTCATGCGATCAACAAGAATATCCAGGTGCAACTCACCCATACCCGAGATAATCGTTTGACCCGACTCTTCATCAGTACGCACACGGAAGGATGGATCCTCCTGCGCAAGCTTACCTAGAGCCACGCCCATCTTCTCTTGGTCAGCCTTGGTCTTGGGCTCGACAGCAACCGAGATAACCGGCTCAGGGAACTCCATGCGCTCGAGAATGATCGGCTTGTCCTGGGAGCACAGCGTATCTCCCGTAGTGACATCTTTCATGCCGATCAATGCAGCGATATCGCCAGCACGAACTTCCTTGATCTCTTCACGGGCGTTGGCATGCATCTGAACCATGCGACCAACTCGCTCTTTCTTGCCCTTGACCGAGTTAAGCACCGCATCACCAGACGTCAAAACACCTGAGTAGACCCGAGCGAAAGTCAAAGTACCAACAAAGGGATCAGTTGCAATCTTGAAAGCCAAGGCAGCAAAGGGCTCATCATCATCCGCATGACGCTCATCGACTTTCTCTTCATCGTCAGGATGAACACCCTTGATGGCCACCACCTGATCGGGCGCTGGCAGATAGTCAATAACTGCGTCCAGAACCAGGGGAACACCCTTGTTCTTGAACGATGAACCGCAGACCGCTGGCACAATTTCGCATGCCAGCGTGCGCTGACGCAGACCCGCCTTGATCTCTTCGGGCGTTAACTCAACCCCCTCAAGATACTTATTCATAAGCTCTTCGTTAGCCTCGGCAGCAGCCTCGACCATTTGCTCACGATAAGCCGCAGCCTGCTCGACCAGCTCGGCAGGAATCTCCTCCTCACGGAAGGTCATTCCACTGTCATCAGCATTCCAGTAAATCGCCTTCATGCGCAGCAGATCTACCTGACCCTCAAACTCTTCTTCCGCCCCAATCGCCAGCTGAATCGGCACCGGAGTGTGACCCAACCGCCTCTTGATCTGCTCAACCACACGCAGGAAGTTGGCACCCTGGCGATCCATCTTGTTCACGTAAACAATACGCGGAACACCGTATTTGTTGGCTTGACGCCACACGGTTTCAGACTGAGGCTCGACACCAGAGGTACCACAGAAAACGACGACAGCACCATCAAGCACGCGCAAAGAGCGCTCTACTTCGATAGTGAAGTCAACGTGACCAGGGGTATCAATAATATTGACACGATGCTTGTCGTACTGCTTTTCGGAGCCCTGCCAGAAGGCAGTAGTAGCAGCGGAGGTAATCGTAATCCCCCGCTCCTGCTCCTGGGCCATCCAGTCCATGGTGGCAGCGCCATCATGGACTTCGCCCATCTTGTGGTTCACACCGGTATAAAACAAAATCCGTTCCGTGGTCGTGGTCTTGCCCGCATCGACGTGCGCACAGATACCAATATTCCGGTACAGATTAATCGGAGTTGTACGAGCCACAATAATCTCCTGAGCCGTTTAGAAACGGTAGTGAGAGAACGCCTTGTTGGCTTCAGCCATGCGGTGCACGTCTTCACGCTTCTTAACAGCGGCACCCTTGCCTTCGGAAGCATCAACCAGCTCACCAGCCAAGCGCAGAGCCATGGACTTCTCGCCACGCTTACGGGCAGCGTCTACCAACCAGCGCATTGCCAATGCATTGCGACGGGAGGGACGCACTTCAACCGGAACCTGATAGGTGGCACCACCTACACGGCGAGATTTTACTTCCACGAGCGGAGCAATGGCATCCAGCGCCTTCTCGAACAGCTCAACGGGCTCTTCGGTCTTGGTGCGCTCTTTCACCTTGTCCAGCGCGCCGTACACGATGCGCTCTGCGGTGGATTTTTTGCCACTTTCCATTACGTGGTTCATGAATTTCGCGAGAATCTGACTGCCATACTTAGGTTCTGGCAGAATCTCACGTTTTGCTGCTACGCGACGTCTTGGCATGATAAGCCCTCAAACGGTCTTCAGGTTAGCCCAGGATCATAACCATTCGGTTACGCCTGACCTTACTCTTATCGACTCAGGTAAATGAATTCAGTATTACTTAGGACGCTTGGCGCCATATTTAGAACGACCCTGCCGACGATCTTTAACACCTGAGGTGTCCAAAGAACCGCGAACAGTGTGGTAACGCACACCTGGCAAATCTTTTACACGACCGCCGCGAATCAGAACGACGCTGTGCTCTTGCAGGTTGTGACCTTCACCACCGATATAGGATGAAACTTCGTAGCCGTTGGTCAAACGAACACGGCAGACTTTACGCAGAGCCGAGTTCGGCTTCTTTGGCGTAGTGGTATACACGCGAGTGCAAACACCACGACGCTGCGGGCAGTTCTGCAGCGCCGGCACGTCGCTCTTCTCAGCGACACGCTTACGCGGCTTACGAACCAGCTGGTTAATTGTTGCCATCTAGCAAAACTCCACTGATGTCTTAGGACATAGTTAATAAAAAATGGCAGGACTTGTCGCCCCGCCAATTTTAGGGGTACGGAATTCTATAGACACCGACCCCGATCGTCAAGGAGCCCAACCCCGAAGGGCCGGGCGACCTGTCAGTTTCCGCTCGAATTAAGCGCGTCGGACAGAGCCTGCTCTACTTCGCTGGCACTGACCTTGACCGGCTTGTCGGCCATCTTCTGACGCTTGCGCTCAGCGTGATAAGCCAAACCGGTACCCGCAGGAATCAAACGACCTACGACGACGTTCTCTTTCAGGCCGCGCAAGTGATCGCGCTTACCGGTAACGGCAGCCTCGGTCAGTACCCGCGTGGTTTCCTGGAAGGACGCAGCCGATATAAACGATTCGGTCGACAGAGATGCCTTGGTGATACCCAACAATACGCGCTCGTACTTGGCCGGGAACTTGTCCTGACCTGCCAACTCCGAGTTCGCATCAAGCACGTGAGTCAATTCGACCTGGTCGCCTTTGATAAAGTTGGAGTCGCCAGACTCGCTAATCTCAACCTTACGCAACATCTGACGAAGCGTCGTTTCGATGTGCTTGTCGTTGATCTTCACGCCCTGCAGGCGATAAACGTCCTGAATTTCGTTAACGATATACTTGGCCAGCGCACTGACGCCCAGCAGACGCAAGATGTCATGCGGGTTGCTCGGACCATCGGAAATAACCTCACCCTTGGTAACCTGCTCACCTTCAAACACGTTCAGGTGGCGCCACTTCGGAATCAGCTCTTCGTAAGGATCGCTGCCATCGGTCGGTGTAATAACCAGACGACGCTTACCTTTGGTCTCCTTGCCGAAGGAAATCGTACCGCTGATTTCCGCCAGGATGGACGGCTCTTTCGGACGACGCGCTTCAAACAAGTCAGCAACACGTGGCAGACCACCGGTGATATCACGGGTCTTCGACGTTTCCTGCGGGATACGTGCAACAACGTCACCCACGTTCACCTTGGCACCATCGGTCAGATTGACCAGTGCGTTGGCTGGCAGGAAATACTGAGCAGGTACATCAGTACCCGGCAGCATCAGCTCCTTGCCATTGTCATCAACCAGCTTCACCGCCGGACGGATGTCTTTACCCGATGCCGGGCGATCCTTCGCATCCAGAACTTCAATATTGGTCAAACCGGTCAACTCATCAGCCTGACGCTTGATGGTGATACCTTCGTCCATACCAAAGAAGGCCACGGTACCGGTAATTTCGGTAACGATGGGGTGAGTGTGCGGATCCCACTTGGCAACCACGCGACCGGCATCAACCTTGTCGCCTTCCTTGATGGAAATAACGGCACCATAGGGGAGCTTGTAGCGCTCACGCTCACGGCCAAACTCGTCGGCAACAGCCAACTCACCGGAACGAGATACCGCCACCAGGGCTCCGTCTGCGCGCTCAACATGCTTCAGGTTGTGCAGGCGAATAGTACCGCCATTCTTCACTTGAACGCTGTCAGCAGCAGAGGTCCGGCTAGCCGCACCACCGATGTGGAAGGTACGCATGGTCAGCTGGGTACCCGGCTCACCAATCGACTGAGCAGCGATAACACCCACCGCCTCACCGATGTTGATCAAGTGACCACGTGCCAGGTCGCGACCGTAGCAAGTGGCACAAACACCGTAATGCGTGTCACAAGTGATCGGCGAACGCACGATGACTTCGTCAACACTGTTCTTCTCGAGGAACTCAACCCACTGCTCGTCGATCAGAGTGCCAGCGGCAACAATGGTCTCTTCGGTGCCAGGCTTGACTACGTCACGCGCAACAACACGACCCAGAACTCGCTCACCCAGAGGCTCAACGATATCACCGCCTTCAATGTGCGGAGACATCAACAAGCCGTTGTCGGTACCGCAATCAGGCTCGGTAATAACCAGATCCTGCGCAACGTCAACCAGACGACGAGTCAGATAACCGGAGTTCGCGGTCTTCAGTGCGGTATCAGCCAGACCCTTACGAGCACCGTGAGTAGAGATGAAGTACTGGAGTACGTTCAAACCTTCACGGAAGTTCGCAGTAATAGGCGTTTCGATGATCGAGCCATCCGGCTTGGCCATCAAACCACGCATACCAGCCAGCTGACGAATCTGTGCAGCGGAACCCCGAGCACCGGAGTCAGCCATCATATACATGGAGTTAAAGGACTCCTGATCGACTTCCTTGCCATCGCGGTCAAGCACGCGAGTTGACTTGAGGTTATCCATCATCGCCTTGGAAATCTCATCGTTGGCCTTGGACCACAAGTCGATAACCTTGTTGTACTTCTCGCCCTGGGTTACCAGGCCGGAAGCGTACTGATCTTCAATTTCTTTAACTTCTTCAGTCGCCTCATCAATGATGCGCGCCTTCTCGTCAGGAATGACGAAGTCGTTCACACCAATGGACGCGCCCGAGATAGTCGAGTAGGCGAAACCTGTGTACATCAACTGGTCAGCGAAGATAACGGTTTCTTTCAAACCGACCACGCGATAGCACTGGTTGATCAGCTTGGAAATCGCCTTTTTCTTCAGCGGCTGATCGACCATTTCGTAGGGCAAGCCCTTCGGCAGGATCTGGAACAACAACGCACGACCAACGGTGGTATCAACGATACGCGTTTCGGTGGTCCAGCTTTCGTCTTTGTGCTTGACGGTCTCGGTGATACGCACCTTGACCAGCGCATGCAGTTCGACCTGGCCGCTGCGATAAGCCATCTCGACTTCATTGACACCGCTGAAACGCATACCTTCGCCTTTGGCGTTGATGCGTGTGCGAGTCATGTAATACAAGCCCAATACCACGTCCTGCGACGGCACAATAATTGGCTCGCCAGAGGCCGGAGACAGGATGTTGTTGGTCGACATCATCAGTGCGCGCGCTTCCAACTGAGCCTCAAGGGTCAGTGGAACGTGCACAGCCATTTGGTCACCGTCAAAGTCGGCGTTATAGGCGGCACAGACCAACGGGTGCAGCTGAATCGCTTTACCTTCAATCAGAACCGGCTCAAACGCCTGAATACCAAGACGGTGCAGGGTTGGTGCACGGTTCAGCAGCACGGGGTGCTCGCGGATAACTTCAGCGAGGATGTCCCATACTTCTGGCAGTTCGCGCTCGACCATTTTCTTGGCGGCTTTGATAGTGGTAGCCAGACCACGGTGCTCCAGTTTGCCAAAGATGAAAGGCTTGAACAGCTCAAGCGCCATCTTCTTAGGCAGACCGCACTGGTGCAGACGCAGGGTAGGACCGACCACGATCACAGAACGACCGGAGTAGTCTACGCGCTTACCCAGCAGGTTCTGACGGAAGCGACCCTGCTTACCTTTAATCATGTCTGCCAGAGACTTCAGCGGACGCTTGTTGGTACCCGTAATGGCACGACCACGACGACCGTTGTCCAGCAGCGCGTCAACCGACTCCTGCAGCATACGCTTCTCGTTCCGCACGATAATATCGGGCGCAGACAAGTCCAGCAGACGCTTCAGACGGTTGTTACGGTTGATAACACGGCGATACAGATCGTTCAGATCCGAGGTCGCGAAGCGGCCACCGTCCAGCGGTACCAGCGGACGCAGATCCGGCGGCAAAACTGGCAATACGGTCATGACCATCCACTCTGGCTTGTTGCCGGAGCCATCAAAGGCTTCCATCAACTTCAGACGCTTGGACAGCTTCTTGATTTTGGTCTCGGAGGTGGTCTGCGGAATTTCTTCGCGCAATTTGCCAATCTCGTGAGCGAGATCCATCGCGGTCAGCAGTTCATAAACAGCCTCGGCGCCCATGCGAGCGTCGAAATCATCACCGAACTCTTCCAGCGCTTCGAAATACTGCTCATCGTTCAGCAACTGACCCTTGTCCAGGGTAGTCATGCCCGGCTCGATAACCACGTAGCTCTCGAAATAAAGCACGCGCTCGATATCACGCAGGGTCATATCCAGCAGCAGGCCGATACGTGACGGCAGCGATTTCAGGAACCAGATGTGCGCCACAGGTGAGGCCAGTTCAATGTGCCCCATGCGCTCACGACGAACCTTGGCCAGTGCGACTTCAACGCCACACTTTTCACAGATCACACCGCGATGCTTAAGACGCTTGTACTTGCCGCACAGGCATTCGTAGTCTTTAACTGGGCCAAAAATCTTGGCACAGAACAGACCGTCCCGCTCCGGTTTAAAGGTGCGGTAATTGATGGTTTCCGGCTTTTTAACTTCGCCGTAGGACCAGGACCGGATCATTTCCGGAGACGCCAAGCCGATTCGAATGGAATCGAACTCTTCAATCTGTCCCTGGGACTTAAGCAGGTTCAATAAGTCTTTCAAGGCCTATACTCCTCGCAGTGTCTCAAGGGCGGCGACGTTACGCCGCCCGAGACGTGGGCAGTTGGTGGTTAATCAGATTCCAGTTCGATATCGATACCGAGCGAACGAATTTCCTTGACCAATACGTTGAAGGATTCAGGCATGCCCGCCTCCATACGATGATCGCCATCCACGATGTTTTTATACATCTTGGTACGGCCGTTCACGTCGTCCGACTTCACGGTCAGCATTTCCTGCAGGGTGTAGGCGGCACCATAAGCTTCAAGTGCCCAAACCTCCATCTCACCAAAGCGCTGCCCACCAAACTGCGCCTTACCACCCAACGGCTGCTGGGTAACCAGGCTGTAAGAACCGGTTGAACGCGCGTGCATCTTGTCATCAACCAAGTGGTTCAGCTTGAGCATGTACATATAACCAACGGTCACCGGGCGATCGAAGCAATTGCCGGTACGACCGTCCCACAACCTCATCTGACCGCTATCCGGCAAATCAGCGAGACGCAGCATGTGCTTGATCTCGGTCTCAGCCGCGCCATCAAATACTGCGGTAGCCATAGGTACGCCACCACGCAGGTTATTGGCCAGTTCGATGATTTCCTGATCGCTCAGACTGTCCAGATTCTCCTGACGACCGCCAACCTGGTTATAGACCTCATCCAGGAACTTGCGCAGGTCAGCAATCTTACGCTGCTCTTCGAGCATACGATTGATCTTTTCGCCCAGCCCCTTGGCCGCGAGGCCCAGGTGGGTTTCCAGAATCTGACCAACGTTCATACGTGATGGAACGCCCAGCGGATTCAAGACGATATCGACAGGGGTGCCGTTCTCATCGTGCGGCATGTCTTCGATCGGCATGATCACGGAGATAACACCCTTGTTACCGTGACGACCGGCCATCTTGTCACCAGGCTGGATGCGACGCTTGATTGCCAGGTAAACCTTAACAATCTTGAGTACGCCCGGCGCCAGGTCATCGCCCTGCTGCAACTTGCGCTTCTTATCTTCAAACTTCTCATCAAGCAGCTTGCGACGGTCAACCAGATAACCCTGGGCTCGCTCCAACTGCTCGTTGAGTGCGTCTTCGGTCATACGCAACTTGAACCACTGCCCACGCTCGATACCGCCCAAAATCTCGGCGTTTAGCACAGCGCCTTTCTTCAAGCCAGCACCACCTTCGACGGTCTGACCGTCAAGGGCTGCAGCCAAACGCTCGAAGGTAGCGGTTTCAACGATACGGAACTCTTCCTGCAGATCCTTACGGATCTCATCAAGCTGTTCCTTCTCGATAGCCAGTGCGCGTGTATCACGCTCTACACCGTCGCGAATAAAGACCTGAACGTCGATAACGGTACCCTTGGTGCCAGTGGGCACACGCAGGGAGGTGTCCTTAACATCGGACGCCTTCTCACCGAAGATCGCACGCAACAGCTTCTCTTCTGGCGTCAGCTGGGTTTCACCCTTAGGAGTAACCTTACCGACCAGAATGTCACCAGGCCCCACCTCAGCACCAACATAGACAATGCCGGCCTCATCCAACTTACCTAGCGCGGCTTCGCCAACGTTGGGAATATCAGAAGAAATCTCTTCCGGCCCCAGCTTGGTATCGCGCGACACACAGGTGAGTTCCTGAATGTGGATAGTAGTAAAACGATCTTCCTGCACAACACGCTCGGAGACCAGGATCGAGTCTTCGAAGTTGTAGCCATTCCAGGGCATGAACGCTACGCGCATATTCTGACCTAGCGCCAACTCGCCCATATCGACAGAAGAGCCGTCAGCCAGAATATCCTTGGCCGCAACCTTATCGCCCTTCTTCACCAATGGACGCTGGTTAATACAGGTATTCTGGTTGGAGCGGGTGTATTTGGTCAGGGTGTAGATATCCACACCTGCTTCACCGGATTCAACTTCGTCATCGTTGACGCGAACCACAACGCGACTGGCGTCAACCGAGTCGATCACACCACCACGGCGCGCGGTTACACAGACACCGGAGTCACGTGCAACGTTACGCTCCATGCCGGTTCCCACCAGCGGCTTCTCAGCACGCAGAGTTGGAACAGCCTGACGCTGCATGTTGGAACCCATGAGTGCGCGGTTGGCGTCATCGTGCTCCAGGAACGGAATCAAAGACGCAGCGACCGACACCACCTGGCGCGGCGAAACGTCCATCAAGGTCACTTCATGCGGCGCCTTAACGGTGAATTCGTTCATGTGACGCACAGCCACCAGATCGTCAGTCAGCTGACCGTCTTCAACCTTGGCGCTGGCCTGGGCGATAACGTGATCGGCTTCTTCAATCGCTGACAGGAATACGATCTCGTCAGTGACGACAGCATTCTTAACGCGACGATATGGGCTCTCAAGGAAACCATACTGGTTGGTACGCGCATAGGTTGCCAGCGAGTTGATCAAACCAATGTTCGGGCCTTCTGGCGTTTCGATTGGACATACACGACCGTAGTGGGTCGGGTGTACGTCACGTACTTCAAAGCCAGCACGCTCACGGGTCAGACCGCCCGGCCCAAGCGCAGACACACGGCGCTTGTGGGTAATCTCGGACAGCGGGTTGTTCTGGTCCATGAACTGGGACAGCTGGCTGGAACCGAAGAACTCTTTCACCGCCGCCGCAACCGGCTTGGCGTTGATCAGATCCTGCGGCATCAGACCTTCGCTTTCGGCCATGGACAGACGCTCTTTAACCGCGCGCTCAACCCGGACCAGACCAACACGGAACTGGTTTTCGGCCATCTCACCGACGGAACGAATACGGCGGTTACCCAGGTGATCGATATCATCCACGACGCCTTTGCCGTTACGGATATCAACCAGGGTCTTGAGCACCTCAATGATGTCTTCCTTGCTCAATACGCCAGCGCCTTCGATCTCTTCACGACCAATGCGGCGATTGAACTTCATGCGACCAACCGCAGACAGATCGTAACGATCGCTGCTGAAGAACAGGTTAGAGAACAGCGTCTCGGCGGCATCCTTGGTTGGCGGCTCGCCAGGACGCATCATCCGATAAATCTCAACCAAGGCTTCGAGCTGGGTAGTGGTGTTATCGATACGCAGGGTATCGGACACGAACGGACCACAATCGATATCGTTGGTATACAGGGTCTCAATGCGCGTGATCTGCGACTTGGCCAGTTTCAGCACCAGATCAGCAGTCACCTCAACGTTGGCCTCAACCAGGATCTCGCCAGTCGCCGGATGCACGATCGGCTTGGCAATGGCGCGCCCGATGATGTAATCGAAAGGCACTTCCAGGCTGGTGATACCTGCCTTCTCCAACTGGCTGATGTGACGTGCGGTAACACGACGACCTTTCTCTACGATCACCTTGCCCTTGCCATCTTTGATGTCAAAGGTGGCGATCTCGCCACGCAGACGCTGCGGCACCAGCTCGAGCATCAGGTTTTCGCCATGCACGGCGAAAACGTTGGTGTCATAGAAAATGTCGAGAATTTCTTCGGTGTGGTAACCCAGAGCACGCAACAACACGCTTGCCGGCAGCTTACGACGACGGTCGATACGGACGAATACGCAGTCCTTTGGATCAAATTCGAAGTCTAGCCAAGAGCCGCGGTAAGGAATCACGCGGGCAGAGTAAAGCAGCTTGCCGGAGCTGTGCGTCTTGCCACGGTCGTGATCAAAGAACACGCCCGGACTACGGTGCAGCTGAGATACGATAACCCGTTCAGTACCGTTGATTACAAAGGTACCGTTTTCGGTCATCAGGGGGATTTCCCCCATATAAACTTCCTGCTCCTTGATGTCCTTGATCGCCTTGTTGGACGATTCACGATCAAAGATGATCAGGCGCACTTTTACGCGCAGCGGCACCGCATAGGTAACCCCGCGCAAAACGCATTCCTTGACGTCGAACGCCGGGTCGCCAAGGCGGTAACCGACATATTCCAGCGCCGCATTACCCGAATAGCTGATAATGGGGAAGACAGATTTGAAGGCCGCGTGCAGACCGATATCACGAACCTGCCCTTTATTTGACTCGGCTTGCAGGAATTCCCGATAGGAATCCAGCTGAATAGCCAGCAAATAGGGCACATCCATCACATGCGGCAGTTTGCCAAAGTCCTTGCGGATACGTTTTTTCTCAGTATATGAGTAAGCCATCAGCGTTCCCCAGCTTGGTCACCTGCTTGATTGGCCTTCCCGCGCAGCGGGAAAACCTGAAAATGCGTGCAAGCCCTAAGTCTTGCCCACTCGTTTGAGTGCTACCGTTGCCCGCCGGCACGGCGGGATACAACGGAAAAAGGCCGGTGGCACACAGGCCACCAGCCATCAATCTGACCGTTGAAATCAGATTGTCGACGCAAGGTCGGGCGAGCTTACTTGAGCTCGACCTTGGCGCCAGCTTCTTCCAGAGTCTTCTTGGCAGCTTCTGCCTCGTCCTTGGAAGCAGCTTCCTTGATGGTGCCAGGAGCGCCGTCAACCAGTGCCTTGGCTTCTTTCAGGCCAAGACCTGTCAGTTCGCGTACAGCCTTGATGACGTTAACTTTCTTCTCGCCAGTTTCCAGCAGAACAACGTCAAACTCGGTCTGCTCTTCAGCAGCAGCCGGGCCAGCAGCCGGGCCAGCAGCAACAGCAGCGGCAGCAGATACGCCGAACTTCTCTTCCATAGCGGAGATCAGTTCTACAACCTGCATAACGGACATTTCGGATACGGCGTTGATGATATCTTCGTTGGTCAGAGCCATGACTCTAAATTCCTGTATTGGGGGACGGCTATTGCCGTCAAAACATTAAAAGCGTGAAAAGCAAGCGAGGCGCCTATCAGGCAGCTTCGGCTTCCTTCTGATCGCGGACAGCGGCCAAAGTACGAACGAACTTGCTGGTTGCGCCCTGGATGACACTCATCAGCTGACTGATGGCCTCGTCGTAGGTCGGCAAAGTTGCCAGCTTGTCGATTTCACTTGCTGCAAGGAAGTTGCCTTCAAACGCAGCTGCTTTGATCTCAAACTTGTCCTGACCCTTGGCGAACTCTTTGAACAGACGGGCGGCAGCGCCCGGATGCTCGTTGGAGAATGCAATCAGGGTAGGACCCACAAAGGTTTCATTCAGGCATGTGTAATCAGTGCCTTCAATAGCGCGACGCAGCAGAGTGTTACGTACAACACGTACGTAAACACCAGCTTCGCGAGCTTCTTTGCGGAGACCAGTCATAGCAGCAACGCTTACACCGCGGGCATCAGCCACAACGGCAGACAGCGCACCTTTGGCAGCTTCGTTGACTTCAGCGACGATGGCCTTTTTGTCTTCGAGCTTAATTGCCACGGGTTTTACTCCTGGATTTACCATTGACCACCCTCGCGGGCGGTGTGTTTTGGTGTCAGATCCAGCCTGCACTGAATCGGGAGCACCATCTGCGTAGGCTTACTTGTTTAAGGCTTACGCCGCCTACGGTCTTGGACGGCCCCCGCCAGGCAGGGACCCCAATAAGTTGGCGTAGCGCTATCGCACTACGCCGATAGATCAAACGTCCAGAGAAGCCTGGTCAATCTGCACACCCGGGCCCATAGTGGTGCTCAGGGTGACACGCTTCAGGTAAACGCCTTTAGAAGTAGATGGCTTGGCCTTTTTCAGGTCAGCCAGCAGAGCTTCAACGTTCTCTTTCAACTTAACCGCATCGAATCCAACCTTGCCGATTGAGCAATGGATGATGCCGTTCTTGTCGGTACGATAACGAACCTGACCGGCCTTGGCGTTCTTGACAGCAGTACCCACGTCAGCAGAAACAGTACCTACTTTAGGGTTAGGCATCAGACCGCGCGGACCAAGCAACTGACCCAACTGACCGACAACACGCATCGCATCCGGGGAAGCGATAACGACGTCGTAGTTCAGGTCGCCAGCTTTCATTTCTGCAGCCAGGTCATCCATACCAACCTTGTCTGCACCAGCAGCCAAAGCCGCCTCAGCGTTAGCGCCCTGAGTGAACACGGCAACGCGAACTGTCTTGCCAGTACCGTGCGGCAGCAAGGTAGCACCACGAACAACCTGATCAGACTTACGTGGATCAACGCCCAGATTCACAGAAACGTCGAAAGACTCAACGAACTTAACAGTGGACACTTCAGCCAGAACTGCAGCGGCATCTTCGAAGCCGTAGACTTTATTAGCCTGTACTTTCTCGCTGATTGCCTTTTGGCGCTTAGTCAACTTAGCCATTACAAACCCTCCACGTTAAGGCCCATGCTGCGAGCGGAACCAGCGATGGTACGCAGTGCAGCTTCCATATCAGCAGCGGTCAGATCAGCCTGCTTGGCGTTAACGATCTCTTCCAGCTGAGCGCGGGTAACAGTACCCACTTTCTGGCTATTGGGACGAGCAGAGCCGCTCTTCAGGCCAGCGGCCTTCTTCAGCAGAACCGCGGCGGGCGTGCTTTTGGTTTCAAATGTAAAGCTACGGTCACTGTAAACAGTGATAATCACGGGGGTTGGCAGACCTGGCTCAATGCCTTGGGTCTTGGCGTTGAACGCCTTGCAGAACTCCATGATATTCACACCGTGCTGACCCAGAGCCGGACCTACCGGCGGACTTGGGTTAGCCTGACCGGCCTTGACTTGCAGCTTGATATAAGCCTGAATCTTCTTCGCCATTGTCTTTCTCCAAAGGGTAGTAGCGCCTTGCGGCTTCCCGGTTTAGAAACATTCCCCAACTGACAACAAAACCCCGCATTGCTCAAGGCATTGCAGGGTTCAGGGGATTGAGTGAAATCAGCCTTTTTCGACCTGACCGAAATCGAGCTCCACCGGAGTGGGGCGTCCAAAAATGAGAACCGCCACCTGAACCCGGCTTTTCTCGTAATTAACTTCTTCAACAACACCATTAAAGTCAGCAAACGGACCATCAGTAACCCGTACAACTTCGCCTGGCTCAAACAGAGTCTTAGGCTTGGGCTTGTCAGTACCATCCGCTACGCGACGCAGAATCGTATCCGCTTCTTTGTCGGTAATGGGCGCAGGCTTGTCGGCAGTGCCGCCAATGAAACCAAGTACGCGAGTTGTATCTTTCACCAAGTGCCAGGTGCCTTCGTTCATTTCCATTTGAACCAGCACGTAACCCGGGAAAAACTTACGCTCGCTCTTGCGCTTCTGACCGTTGCGCATCTCCACCACTTCTTCGGTGGGAACTAGAATATCGCCGAATTGGTCTTCCATTCCGGCCAGCTTGACGCGCTCATGCAGAGAGCGCATAACATGCTTTTCGAAGCCCGAATAGGCATGCACTACGTACCATCGCTTAGACACGGAGCACCCTTAACCAATAAACTGAGAAATAATCCAACCCAGAAACGTATCAAGCCCCCACAAAATCAGGGCCATCACTAAAACCACTGCCACAACAATCAAGGTCGTTTGGATGGTTTCAGGCCGGGTCGGCCATACTACTTTGCGTATTTCAATACGCGCTTCTTTCAACAACGCCCAAAATGCTTTTCCTTTGCTCGTTTGCAGGGCAACGAAGCCAGCTACAATACCAAGCACGACCAAAGCAATGGCGCGGTACAAAACAGGCTCAGCAGAAAAGTAGGAGTCTCCGGCTACACCAACGAAGACTAGTAAAGCCACAACAACCCACTTTGGTACATCGAAGCGGTTATCGTGCAGCTCTGCCTTAGTGCTCATGAATCTTAAATCCTGTTTTGGAAGCCAGATAAAAATCTGGCAGGCCAGGAGGGAATCGAACCCCCAACCTGCGGTTTTGGAGACCGCCGCTCTGCCAATTGAGCTACTGGCCTGTAATCGCAGTCGAGCCGGCAATCATACCGGCTCGACAACTCAAGATCAATCCGTAATTACTGGATGATCTTAGCAACAACACCCGCACCTACGGTACGGCCACCTTCACGAATCGCAAAGCGCAGACCGTCTTCCATCGCAATAGGAGCGATCAGAGTGACGTCCAGCTTGACGTTATCGCCAGGCATTACCATCTCGATACCTTCCGGCAATTCGCAGGAACCGGTAACGTCGGTGGTACGGAAGTAGAACTGAGGACGATAGCCTTTGAAGAACGGAGTGTGACGACCGCCTTCGTCTTTACCCAGCACATACACTTCGGCTTCGAAGCGAGTGTGAGGAGTAATAGTGCCCGGCTTGGCCAGAACCTGACCGCGCTCTACGTCTTCACGCTTGGTACCACGCAGCAGAACACCAACGTTCTCACCAGCGCGACCTTCGTCAAGCAGCTTGCGGAACATTTCAACGCCAGTACAAACGGTCTTGACGGTATCTTTGATACCAACAATCTCGACTTCTTCACCGACCTTGACGATACCGCGCTCTACACGACCAGTCACAACAGTACCGCGACCAGAGATAGAGAACACGTCTTCGATAGGCATCAGGAACGGCTTGTCAATCGCGCGCTCAGGCTCAGGAATATAAACATCCAGAGTCTCAACCAGCTTCCTGACAGCAGTAGTGCCGATTTCGTTGTCGTCTTTGCCTTCCAATGCCATCAGCGCAGAACCGATGATGATGGGCGTATCATCGCCCGGGAAGTCATAGGCGCTCAGCAGATCACGCACTTCCATCTCTACCAGCTCAAGCAGCTCTTCATCATCGACCATGTCCGCCTTGTTCAGGAACACAACGATGTAAGGAACGCCAACCTGACGAGACAGCAGGATGTGCTCGCGAGTCTGCGGCATAGGGCCGTCAGCTGCGGAACAAACCAGGATAGCACCGTCCATCTGCGCAGCACCGGTGATCATGTTCTTCACATAGTCAGCGTGACCTGGGCAATCAACGTGCGCGTAGTGACGAGTCGGAGAATCGTACTCTACGTGCGAGGTGTTGATGGTGATACCGCGAGCTTTCTCTTCCGGCGCGTTATCGATCTGATCGAAAGCGCGAGCGGAACCGCCATAAACTTCGGCGCAAACACGGGTCAATGCAGCTGTCAGAGTAGTCTTACCATGGTCAACGTGACCAATGGTGCCTACGTTCAGGTGCGGTTTGCTACGTTCGAACTTCTCTTTAGCCATCGAGAGATCCCCTATTCGTGAGAGCAATGCGCGAGTCACGCGACCATTAAATAAAAGGCAGATATTTGCATATCTGCCTTGATACTGGAGCTCATGAGCGGATTTGAACCGCTGACCTCACCCTTACCAAGGGTGTGCTCTACCAACTGAGCTACATGAGCTTTTTACATCATTGCATTGCCAAGCTGGAGCGGGTAGCGGGAATCGAACCCGCACCATCAGCTTGGAAGGCTGAGGTTCTACCGTTGAACTATACCCGCCAAGTACCTGGCTAACGCTAAATCTGGTGGAGGGAGAAGGATTCGAACCTTCGAAGGCTAAGCCGTCAGATTTACAGTCTGATCCCTTTGACCGCTCGGGAACCCCTCCGTAAAAGAGGCGCCATTTTCATCACTTGGCGCCACCCTGTCAACACTTTTATTAGCAAAAACACCCACTTGAGGGGAGCCCAAGGCAGATAAAAGCGCTCGCGAACACTATCATCCGCTTGAGCGGGCGCCATTCTAGGGTATGTCGCTACCTTTAGCAACGCCATCACATGCCTGATACTGATGCTGCATGGAAGGAAAGTCGGCGCGCAAACGGGTTAACATCGCCTGATCGAGCAGACGCCTCGACCGCGGAGGCACCTGCAAAAGATACTGCTCACGGGTCTTTTCAACCGCCTTAATTTCAACCTGATAGCCCTCGGTCGCTAGCTGAGCCTGGCGCGCCGCAGCATAGTCCTGCTGACTGAATACCCCAAGCGACAGGTTACCCGCCAAATCCCCACGAGTGATAAGAAAGCTATCGACCCCCCTTTCCTGCAGAGCTGACAGCCTGGCCAACGCACCCTTACTACCGCCGCTCACAGCCATCACCAACCAGTAGTCGGTGGTGGTTACCTCCTCACGCGCAACCAGCTCGGCAGCAACATCAAGGGCAAGCAGGCGCTGCCTGAGCTGGTCAGCCTCAGCCCTATTGGCGAAGGTGCCGAGCATAACGCACAGCGCCGGCGTCGACTCGACCGGAGTGACAAACTCTGTTGCCGGCTGCAAACCTGAACGCGCCTCATCGCGCTGAATAAGCGGTGCAGCATCCGACACCGTGGAATCTGTAACCCTAAACGGCTGCTCCAACACTGGCCCCGCCGTCGCCGGCACTTGCCAGCCACCAACCTGCCACTGCCATAGCGCGTAAAGCACGTTCAACAACAGCAGGAAGAGGAACAGCGAGCGCATTAATCAATCTCCACAGGACACGCCAGCGCCAGGCCGTCGAACACCAGATCATTCAGCGTATGACAGGTCTCCGGCAGCGCGTCCGCCATACGCTCGGCATCCCCCCCGGTGAGAATCACAACCATCTCGTCGCCCAGGATCTGCCGGGCCACCTTCAACTGCTCGCGAACAAAGCCGACCAGCATAAGATCGCATCCAAACTCTACCGCCTCAGCGGTACTCGTGCCCGGATCAGGTTGCAACAGGTCCCCGCGCAATGATTCATCATATCGAATAAGTCGAGTATGTCGCTGCAGGCTGGTTCTGAGGAGCTTGCTACCCGGCGCTATGTATCCCCCCAGATGCTGGCCGGAGGCATCAACGAAGTCGACCGTTACCGCGGTACCCAGATCGATGACCACGCAGGCCCGTCGACAGTGATTATAACCAGCCACCAACGCGAGCCAGCGATCCATACCCAACTTGCCGTGATCTACATAGCCATTGCGCACACCGGATAGCTCAGCACGACTCTTTGCCAGTACCGGATGCAGCTTGAGCCAACTGGTTAGCTGATCCATAACGACCTGGGTTTCGGCAGGCGACCTGACACTAACCAGGCGACAACCCATAATCTCTCGCTCCTGACCACCCAGCAAGCACTGAAGCTCAACCAGATCTGGCGCCATATCGCGATCACGGACTCGCCCCTGCCGATCTAGAAGCCGCCATTTGATCAGCGTATTACCGCAATCAAGCTCCAGTAGCATGATCCAACCTCAAGCTGACTTCACCACCGCTGACGTCCATCTCACCATCCTCAGTGAGCAGGCGAAGCGCGCCCCGTTGATTCACTCCCAGGTTGCGCCCGGCCATTACATTGCTGCCGGAAATCACCTTAACATCAGCACCCAGCCACGCATCATAGCCTTGCCACTGCTGCTGAAATGCAGCAAAGCCGGAACGGGAAAATAAGGCCAAAGCATCAGCCAAACCGCTAGCGAAAGTGGCGACGATCCGGTTGCGATCGAGTTCGCCCCTCTGCCCCGAACGGCGCAACGAGGTCCAGCTTTGATCTATGCTGTCATCAGACTCCATCAGGACATTCACTCCCACCCCGATAATCACCACCGTATCAGCGGTCAGGTCGCCCGAGATTTCCAGCAATACTCCAGCCAGCTTAGCGCCATCAAGCAGTACGTCATTTGGCCACTTCAAGCGACAACCCTGGTAGCCGCATGCCTCCAGAGTTTGCACCAGGGTCAAACCGACTACCAGACTCAAGCCCTCCAAGCCCTGAGCCCCGCCGCTGACCGGCTCAACAAAAGACACATATAGATTTTGCCCGAATGGACTAACCCAGGACCGCCCACGCCGTCCGCGACCGGCTGCTTGCTGCTCGGCGACCACTACCAGAGGCCTCACACCCGTCGCGGCAATCAAGCGCTGCGCCTCGGCATTGGTTGAGTCTATCTGCTGGTAAAGATGCCAATCCCAGCGATCGCGGCATTGCGCAGACAGCTGCTGCTGAATGGCGTCGCCGTCAAGAAGCACCGCACCAACCGGAATACGATAGCCCTTGCCACGGACACGATGAATCGGAAAGCCTTGCAGCTCTAACGGCTGCAGCGCCTTCCATATGGCCGCACGACTGACACCAAGATGCGCCCCAAGCTTTTCGCCCGAGTGAAATTGGCCATCAGCCAGCAGAGCTAGAATCTCGTGCAACATGAGTCAGCGGCATCCAGATGAATAAGCCGCACATCATACCGGTGCGGCGGCGATGCCGCTATCCTCAGGCCTTATCGTCCCAAAATGGCCGCGCAGCCTCGTTCATAGCCTCCGCCCGCGAAACACCAATATCCTTCATTTGCGCATCAGACATGGTCAGCAGCAGGCGGCGCTCATAGCTTACCTGTTGCCAGCGTCGAAGCTTGAGCCACGCCTTAAAGGCAAGGGCCTGCAAACGATTACGCACAATCTTTAGCGGTAGCGCTCTAACACGGATAGATATCGAGCTGGCTTTCATAGCAACTTCCTCCATGACGGTAGAGGAAGTTTGGAACTTGAATTAATATCAATCCAACGAATGTTTCTTATGAAAAACATCTCAGGAATTGATCAATGGCCGAATATCCCACGATTGACAGTGAACTCCTGCGCACCTTCGTCGCCATAGCTGACCAGGGCGGCTTCACCCGTGCCGCCGAGGCACTGAATCGCACCCAGTCGGCGGTCAGCATGCAGATGAAAAGACTGGAGGAAGACGTCGTAAAGCGCAGCCTGTTTCAACGTGTCGGCCGTCAACTGGAGTTAACCCCCGAGGGCCAGGTATTACTCAGCTACGCACGTCGAATTCTCAAACTGCAAGGCGAAATCATTAGTACGCTGCGCGAACCGCATATGGTCGGTTCTATCAAGGTTGGCACACCAGACGATTATGTAATGCGCTTTTTACCCAGTATTCTCGCCCGCTTCGCGCAAAGCTATCCGATGATACAGGTTGAGCTGCACTGCGAGCCCTCTTACCAGTTGCTTCAGCGCAAAGATCTCGACCTGACCATCGTCACCCGTAAACCGGGGACTGAGATAGGACAGCTGCTACGTCAGGAGAAATTGGTTTGGGCACAAGCCAAGGGGTTTGCTCTACACGAACAGCCAAGCCTACCTTTGGCCATGTTCAACAGTGACTGCTTTTGCAGGGAGTGGGCATGCAACGCATTGGAGACCATGGGACGCGATTACCGACTGGCTTACACCAGCCCAAGCCTATCCGCGATTATGGCTGTAGTGGGCGCAGGACTGGCAGTGACCGCGCAACTGGAGAGCCTGATTCCAGCAGGAATGGAGATTATCGGCAGCGAGCTGGGCCTACCGCTAATGCCCTCAGCCAGCATTGTGCTGCTGCGTAACAATCTGGCACAGACGCCCATAACCGAGTGTCTTGCCGAGTATATTGCAGACGGGTTTAGTCTTTGACCGCGACGCCCTGATACAAGTACGTCATTGGGCGCGGCCCGGGGATGTATTCAGCACTCAGCTCCGGCAACACAAAGCCCGCCTGGGTCAAAAGCTCTGGAATATTCCGGTTAAGATGACAACCACCAGCGATTGGCTTCCACCAGGGAGTTAATCGGTGCTGCCAGCGCTGCACCGCTGAGTCAGCAGCCAAACCATGCTCACAAAACAGCAATTCAGCACCTGGCTTTAGCACACGCCGCATTTCCGTCAGAGCAGCTATCGGCTCGACAATACTGCACAGGGTGAACGTCATGACAATGCAATCAAAGGAATCGTCCGCCGCATCGATACCATCCGCGCCCACCGCAACCATGTCGACTGGAATACTGATCTGCGCTGCGCGCTTGCGCGCCAGGTGCTGCATTTGCGCCGCAGGATCAACTCCCACAATGCGCCGGACCTTGCTCGCATCGTAATAGCGCAGGTTGAGGCCGGTGCCGATCCCCACCTCAAGAACCTCACCTTGGGCACGGGGCACCAACTCAGCCCTGCGCGCCATGACATCACCCATCCCGCAGGCAACATCTATCAACCGCGGTAGTACAAAGCGCTCATAAGGATTCATCAAGCCTCCACCGTGAAGCCAGACCCGCCCCGACTCAGTCGTTAACCCAACTCAGGGTGCGCGGCCGTGCCTGCTGAACATCGAACAAATGCCCAACATCAGGTACAGCATAGCAACGATCTCCGCGTTGCGGCTGCCAGCGATTGAATTCGACGTGGCTAATACCCACTTCCCATGGCTCTTGCGCCACCCAACCACAGGGCGCCAACTCAAGCCGAACCTCTGCACCAATCAAACTGATGGATTCAATACGCAACGGCAGGTTCGCATGTGGCGCAGGGCAGTCCTGCAGCCGCACTTCATGGGGCCGCAAGTAGAGCTGCGCCTCACCAGAGCACTCAAGCATCCCTGGCAGCTGAACCCAGGCATCACCCTGAGTCATGCGCTGCTGCGCCAGCTGACCATCCAGCACATTGACGTGGCCGAGAAAATCGAACACAAAACGGCTTTCCGGTTGCGCATAAAGTGCCTGCGGGCCACCCACCTGCTCGACCTTGCCGGCACTCATTACCACGACGCTGTCGGACAACTCCAGCGCCTCTTCCTGATCATGGGTCACAAAAACGCTGGTGAAATGCAACTCATCATGCAAGGCGCGTAGCCAGCGTCGAAGATCCTTGCGGACCTTGGCATCAAGCGCCCCGAACGGCTCATCAAGCAAAAGTATCTCCGGCTTCATCGCCAGGGCACGAGCCAGGGCGATGCGCTGCTTCTGTCCACCTGACAACT
Organism: Pseudomonas neustonica; assembly: GCF_003797945.1. Taxonomy (GTDB): domain Bacteria; phylum Pseudomonadota; class Gammaproteobacteria; order Pseudomonadales; family Pseudomonadaceae; genus Halopseudomonas; species Halopseudomonas neustonica. Next base: position 51,838 of record NZ_RKKU01000016.1, on the reverse strand, counting down.
GCGCCGGATAGCGTGAGGCCAAATGAGCCAACTGCACCATATCCAGCAACTCGCCAACCTGCTTGCGAATTTCCGCCGCGCCAGGCCGCTGCGCCTTGGGCATGACCTCCAAACCAAACGCAATGTTCTGCGCCACCGTCATATGCCGAAACAACGCGTAGTGCTGAAACACAAACCCGACACGGCGATCACGCACGTGCAAATCGGTTACATCTTCACCATGAAAGAGGATCCGGCCCTGCTCAGCAGACTCAAGACCGGCGATAATCCGTAGCAGCGTCGTTTTACCCGACCCCGAAGGGCCAAGTAAGCCGGTCAGTTGGCCGTCAGGGATATCCAGCGAGATATCCTTTAACGCCTGAAATTGACCGAAGTACTTATTGATACCTTCTAACCTGATACTCATCAAAGACTGTCCGTTTGATCTGATACCGGCGCGCGTTGACGCTCCTGTCGCCACTCGACAAAACTCTTGACCAGCAGCGTAAGCAAGGCAATACCTGCGAGCAGGGAGGCACTGGTAAAGGCGCCCGCCACGTTGTAATCCTGATAAAGCAGCTCGACGTGAAGCGGCAAGGTATTGGTCTCCCCGCGAATATTACCGGATACCACAGACACAGCCCCGAACTCGCCAACTGCGCGCGCGTTGGTAAGCACAACGCCATAGAGCAAAGCCCACTGAATATTCGGCAATGTCACCTTACGGAAAAGCTGCCAGCCCGAGGCACCCAGCACGACACCCGCTTCTTCCTCCTCCCTACCCTGCTGCTGCATAAGAGGGATGAGCTCCCTTGCGACAAAGGGACAGGTGACGAAGACGGTGACCATGACAATGCCAGGCCAGGCAAACATCAACTGGATATCCTGGTCCAGTAGCCAACCACCAAGCCAACCATTGCTGCCGTACAGCAACAGGTAAAGCAAACCGGCAACGACGGGAGAAACGGCAAAGGGGATGTCGATCAGGGTGATCAATACCTTCCTGCCCGGAAACTCGAATCGGGTAACCAACCAGGCTAGAAATACACCGAATACGAGGTTGATGGGCACCGTCATGGCGGCGACAAAGAGCGTAAGAGCAATCGCCTCTAGCGTGTAGGTGTCAGTCAAATTAGCCCAGAGGCTATCCGCGCCGTCGGCGAACGCCTGGCTAAAAATCAATATCAGCGGGATAACCAGTAACAAGAGGGTCAACGTAAGCGCAGAGCCAATAAGGCTCCACTTTACCCAGGGTTGATCACCGATACGAAGGCTTGATTTGACACGACTCATAACGTCTTACCGTCCCTGCAGGCGGCGCAGGTAACGCGCCTGCCACAAATTGATTACCAGCAGCAGTAATAGCGACGCCATAAGCACGACCGATGCGATAGCACTGGCCGCCGCATAGTCATATTCCTGCAGGCGGACGAATATCATCAGACTGGTGATCTCACTCACGTAGGGCATATTGCCGGCGATAAAGATCACCGCGCCAAACTCACCCAGACTGCGAGTAAACGAGAGCGCTACGCCAGTCATCAAAGCCGGCCACAGAGAGGGAAACAGAATACGCCTGAACACCGTCCAGTCACTTGCCCCCATGCTAACGGCCGCCTCCTCATCCTCTGTCGGGAGGTCTTCCAGCACCGGCTGCACCGTCCGGACCACAAAGGGCAAACTGGTAAAAGACATTGCAATCACGATGCCCAAAGGCGTAAAGGCCACCTTGATACCCAGCTCTGTCAGAAACTGGCCATACCAGCCTCCTTCCGAAAACAGCGCGGCGAGCGTGATGCCGGCAACGGCAGTAGGCAGGGCAAAGGGAAGGTCCATAAGTGCATCGACCAAGCGCTTACCCCAGAAGTCGTAGCGCACCAGAACCCACGCCATGAGCAGACCAACAATGCCGTTGAAGACAGAGGCAATGGCTGCAGCCCAAAGCGTAACCTTATAAGAGGCGACAACTCGCTCGTCAGTAATAACCGCCCAATACTCGGCCCAGCTCATGCCTGAGGTCTGCATGATCAAACCCGTCAATGGCAGCAGCAATACCAACCCGATGAACAGCAGTGATATACCCAAACTCAAAGCAAAGCCCGGCAAGACGCGCTTGCCGGGCTTATTTCTATCTGCCGATGTAGAACCGGCTAAAGATGTACTCATGAACTGATTCGACTACCTGCGTTGAAGTTGGTCCAGTTTACCACCACTGGCGAAATGCACCTTCATCGCATTCTCCCAACTACCGGCAATCTCTTCGATCGGCAGCAGCTGAAGGTCAGGAAAACGATCGGCAAACTCCTGCTTCACCGTTTCGTTATGAACGCGGTAGTTGAACCCGGCAATCAAACGCTGAGCGTCTTCGCTGTAAAGATGCTCAAGGTAGGCTTTTGACACAGCCTCGGTATCATTGCGCTCAACGTTACGGTCGATCCAGGTAACCGGAAACTCAGCCAAAAAGCTTACCTTGGGTACCACAACTTCAAATCCCGCATCCGGGTTCTGCGCGACGATATTGTTAACTTCAGACTCAAAGGTCAGCAACACGTCGCCAATACCACGCTCAATAAATGTGGTGGTTGCACCACGTCCACCGGTATCGAATACGGCAACATTACCCAGGAACGACTTCAGATAGGCGTCTTCCTTGGCCTCATCACCTGGGTAAGCCTTTTGCGCGTAACCCAAGGCGGCAAGATAACTATAGCGGCCATTACCTGACGTCTTGGGATTAGGCATTACCGAGCTGACATCGTCACGCGCCAGGTCATCCCAGTTCTGAATGTTCTTGGGGTTACCCTTGCGAACCAGAAAAGCCATCGTGGAGTAGTACGGCGAGCTTGCGTTGGGCAGACGATCACGCCAATCCGCCGGAATCAGATCGCCCCGTTGATGGAGGATATCTACGTCAGTTACCTGGTTATAGGTGACAACATCGGCACGCAGACCCTGCAGAATCGCTTGTGCCTGACGCGATGAGCCAGCGTGGGATTGTTTTATCTCCACGGTGTTTCCGGTCTCTCCCTGCCAATATTCCACAAACTGTTCGTTATAGGCAGAGAACAACTCACGGGCGATATCGTAGGACGAGTTAAGAATTTCCTGATCAGCAGCCTGAACCGGAGTGATGATCAAACCTGTACCTACGGCCACTACGCTAGCCAGGCTTTTTAGCCGACCAACCACTGTTAATTTATCGAACATACCCAAACTCCTAGGCCTATCCAGAAACAGGCTGACATTGAGAAATAATGGAGTCAGCCTACAGAAAGGCTTTAGATAGAACAATAAGCTCTTTAGACGGTTTTATTTAGCACATAAAGCGCTAAGGAATAAGCAGCTATGCAAGCTGCAAGCTGCAAGCTGCAAGCTGCAAGCTGCAAGCTGCAAGCTGCAAGCTGCAAGCTGCAAGCTGCAAGCGTTAACAGGATGGGGGTCGGGTTTAGCCAGTCAAGTTTTATTTGAACTGTGGGTGGGCTTTGGGCTTTGGGCTTTGGGCTTGGGCTTGGGCTTGGGCTTGGGCTTGGGCTTGGGCTTGGGCTTGGGCTTGGGCTTGGGCTTGGGCTTGGGCTTGGGCTTGGGCTTGGGCTTGGGCTTGGGCTTGGGCTTGGGCTTGGGCTTCTAGCTTCTAGCTTGCGGCTTGCGGCTTGCGGCTTGCCGCTTTCCCACGCACAAAGTAAAACCCCCGACCTGTTTCCAGATCGGGGGTTTCGGTGTTAGCGCTTGACGATGATCTGGCCGGCACTCCGGTACTCTCATCATCACTTTTTTAAGCCAAAAAAAATGCCCTGATCATTTTTGATCAGGGCATTCGGTATAAGCGCTTGACGATGACCTACTCTCACATGGGGAGACCCCACACTACCATCGGCGATGCATCGTTTCACTACTGAGTTCGGGATGGGATCAGGTGGTTCCAATGCTCTATTGTCGTCAAGCAATTCGTTACTGCCCGGCGAACCGAACAGCTTAAAAGCTTGAATACGTGATAGAAGAACGGTAAATCGTAATCTCGACAAGTTCTAGAACTGTCATTCTGTGTGTCCTGATAACACCAGATTGCTTGGGTGTTATATGGTCAAGCCACACGGGCAATTAGTATTGGTTAGCTCAACGCCTCACAGCGCTTACACACCCAACCTATCAACGTCGTAGTCTTCGACGGCCCTTTAGGGGAGTCAAGCTCCCAGTGAGATCTCATCTTGAGGCAAGTTTCCCGCTTAGATGCTTTCAGCGGTTATCTTTTCCGAACGTAGCTACCCGGCAATGCATCTGGCGATACAACCGGAACACCAGGGGTTCGTCCATCCCGGTCCTCTCGTACTAAGGACAGCCCCTCTCAAATCTCAAACGTCCACGGCAGATAGGGACCGAACTGTCTCACGACGTTCTAAACCCAGCTCGCGTACCACTTTAAATGGCGAACAGCCATACCCTTGGGACCGGCTTCAGCCCCAGGATGTGATGAGCCGACATCGAGGTGCCAAACACCGCCGTCGATATGAACTCTTGGGCGGTATCAGCCTGTTATCCCCGGAGTACCTTTTATCCGTTGAGCGATGGCCCTTCCATACAGAACCACCGGATCACTAAGACCTACTTTCGTACCTGCTCGACGTGTTGGTCTCGCAGTCAAGCGCACTTTTGCCTTTATACTCTACGCACGATTTCCGACCGTGCTGAGTGCACCTTCGTACTCCTCCGTTACTCTTTGGGAGGAGACCGCCCCAGTCAAACTACCCACCATACACTGTCCTCGATCCAGATAATGGACCAGAGTTAGAACCTCAAAGTTGTCAGGGTGGTATTTCAAGGTTGGCTCCACGCAGACTAGCGTCCACGCTTCAAAGCCTCCCACCTATCCTACACAAACAAATTCAAAGTCCAGTGCAAAGCTATAGTAAAGGTTCACGGGGTCTTTCCGTCTAGCCGCGGATACACTGCATCTTCACAGCGATTTCAATTTCACTGAGTCTCGGGTGGAGACAGCGCCGCCATCATTACGCCATTCGTGCAGGTCGGAACTTACCCGACAAGGAATTTCGCTACCTTAGGACCGTTATAGTTACGGCCGCCGTTTACCGGGGCTTCGATCAAGAGCTTCGCCGAAGCTAACCCCATCAATTAACCTTCCGGCACCGGGCAGGCGTCACACCCTATACGTCCACTTTCGTGTTTGCAGAGTGCTATGTTTTTAATAAACAGTTGCAGCGGCCTGGTATCTTCGACCGGTCTCAGCTTACGGAGTAAATCCTTCACCAAAACCGGCGCACCTTCTCCCGAAGTTACGGTGCCATTTTGCCTAGTTCCTTCACCCGAGTTCTCTCAAGCGCCTTGGTATTCTCTACCTGACCACCTGTGTCGGTTTGGGGTACGATTTCTAGTTACCTGAAGCTTAGAAGCTTTTCCTGGAAGCATGGCATCAACCACTTCTCTTTCTAAAAGAAAGATCGTCATCAGTTCTCGGTCTTAAGCGCCCGGATTTACCTAAGCACTCAACCTACCACCTTAAACACGGACAACCAACGCCGTGCTGGCCTAGCCTTCTCCGTCCCTCCATCGCAGTAACTAGAAGTACGGGAATATTAACCCGTTTCCCATCGACTACGCCTTTCGGCCTCGCCTTAGGGGTCGACTCACCCTGCGTCGATTAACGTTGCGCAGGAACCCTTGGTCTTCCGGCGTGGGAGTTTTTCACTCCCATTGTCGTTACTCATGTCAGCATTCGCACTTCTGATACCTCCAGCCAACTTCTCAATTGACCTTCACAGGCTTACAGAACGCTCCTCTACCGCTCATCATAAGATGAACCCGTAGCTTCGGTGTATGGTTTGAGCCCCGTTACATCTTCCGCGCAGGCCGACTCGACTAGTGAGCTATTACGCTTTCTTTAAAGGATGGCTGCTTCTAAGCCAACCTCCTAGCTGTCTAAGCCTTCCCACATCGTTTCCCACTTAACCATAACTTTGGGACCTTAGCTGACGGTCTGGGTTGTTTCCCTTTTCACGACGGACGTTAGCACCCGCCGTGTGTCTCCCGTGCTGACACTCGCTGGTATTCGGAGTTTGCATCGGTTTGGTAAGTCGGGATGACCCCCTAGCCGAAACAGTGCTCTACCCCCAGCGGTGATACACGAGGCGCTACCTAAATAGCTTTCGAGGAGAACCAGCTATCTCCGAGCTTGATTAGCCTTTCACTCCTATCCACAAGTCATCCGCTAACTTTTCAACGGTAGTCGGTTCGGTCCTCCAGTGCCTGTTACGGCACCTTCAACCTGCCCATGGATAGATCGCCCGGTTTCGGGTCTATACCCAGCGACTAAACGCCCTATTAAGACTCGGTTTCCCTACGCCTCCCCTAGACGGTTAAGCTCGCCACTGAATATAAGTCGCTGACCCATTATACAAAAGGTACGCAGTCACAGAACAAGTCTGCTCCCACTGCTTGTACGCACACGGTTTCAGGTTCTATTTCACTCCCCTCACAGGGGTTCTTTTCGCCTTTCCCTCACGGTACTGGTTCACTATCGGTCAGTCAGGAGTATTTAGCCTTGGAGGATGGTCCCCCCATGTTCAGTCAACGTTTCACGTGCGCCGACCTACTCGATTTCACAACTAAGAGCCTTTCGTGTACGGGGCTATCACCCACTATGGCGGCACTTCCCAGAGCCTTCCACTAAACTCAAAATTGCTTAAGGGCTACTCCCCGTTCGCTCGCCGCTACTTGGGGAATCTCGGTTGATTTCTTTTCCTCAGGGTACTTAGATGTTTCAGTTCCCCTGGTTCGCCTCACACACCTATGTATTCAGTGTGTGATACCTAGCTTATGCTAAGTGGGTTTCCCCATTCAGAGATCTCCGGATCAAAGGTTATTTGCCACCTCCCCGAAGCTTTTCGCAGGCTATCACGTCTTTCATCGCCTCTGACTGCCAAGGCATCCACCGTGTGCGCTTATTCACTTGACCATATAACCCCAAACAATCTTAAGCACCGCTAATAAATTAGCCGGCCTAGATTATTAAGTGATATTAGGTTTACTACAGAATTAACGACAATTCCGGAACTTGCACTTGAGATTACAAGTTTACCTTAGCCATACAACATGCAGTGATACATGCTATATGTCTGTACTTCTATCACATATCCAAATTTTTAAAGAGCGTCTGGTTCAGAGACCAGACATCAATGATCCAGCAAGCTGATCATTCATGTATGAACTCTGAGTTCCAATCTATGGCGAAATACTTGTCTGCTGCGTCGTCCTGGTGGAGCCAAGCGGGATCGAACCGCTGACCTCCTGCGTGCAAGGCAGGCGCTCTCCCAGCTGAGCTATGGCCCCGTTCAGACCTTCACACCTCGACAATTGGTGGGTCTGGGCAGATTCGAACTGCCGACCTCACCCTTATCAGGGGTGCGCTCTAACCAACTGAGCTACAGACCCAATCGCCTTTCTTTATGAATCAAGTAATTCGTGTGAGTGCTTGAAGAGCGTCGTGTGATCTATCGATTAAGGAGGTGATCCAGCCGCAGGTTCCCCTACGGCTACCTTGTTACGACTTCACCCCAGTCATGAATCACACCGTGGTAACCGTCCTCCCGAAGGTTAGACTAGCTACTTCTGGTGCAACCCACTCCCATGGTGTGACGGGCGGTGTGTACAAGGCCCGGGAACGTATTCACCGTGGCGTTCTGATCCACGATTACTAGCGATTCCGACTTCATGGAGTCGAGTTGCAGACTCCAATCCGGACTACGAGAGACTTTGTGGGATTAGCTCCACCTCGCGGCTTGGCAACCCTCTGTATCCCCCATTGTAGCACGTGTGTAGCCCTGGCCGTAAGGGCCATGATGACTTGACGTCATCCCCACCTTCCTCCGGTTTGTCACCGGCAGTCTCCTTAGAGTGCCCACCATTATGTGCTGGTAACTAAGGACAAGGGTTGCGCTCGTTACGGGACTTAACCCAACATCTCACGACACGAGCTGACGACAGCCATGCAGCACCTGTGTCTGAGTTCCCGAAGGCACCAATCCATCTCTGGAAAGTTCTCAGCATGTCAAGGCCAGGTAAGGTTCTTCGCGTTGCTTCGAATTAAACCACATGCTCCACCGCTTGTGCGGGCCCCCGTCAATTCATTTGAGTTTTAATCTTGCGACCGTACTCCCCAGGCGGTCAACTTAGTGCGTTAGCTGCGCCACTAAGAACTCAAGGTTCCCAACGGCTAGTTGACATCGTTTACGGCGTGGACTACCAGGGTATCTAATCCTGTTTGCTCCCCACGCTTTCGCACCTCAGTGTCAGTATCAGTCCAGGTAGTCGCCTTCGCCACTGGTGTTCCTTCCTATATCTACGCATTTCACCGCTACACAGGAAATTCCACTACCCTCTACCGTACTCTAGCGAAGCAGTTATGGATGCAGTTCCCAGGTTGAGCCCGGGGATTTCACACCCATCTTACTTTGCCACCTACGCGCGCTTTACGCCCAGTAATTCCGATTAACGCTTGCACCCTCTGTATTACCGCGGCTGCTGGCACAGAGTTAGCCGGTGCTTATTCTGTCGGTAACGTCAAAGTTACAGCGTATTAGGCTATAACCCTTCCTCCCAACTTAAAGTGCTTTACAATCCTAAGACCTTCTTCACACACGCGGCATGGCTGGATCAGGGTTTCCCCCATTGTCCAATATTCCCCACTGCTGCCTCCCGTAGGAGTCTGGACCGTGTCTCAGTTCCAGTGTGACTGATCATCCTCTCAGACCAGTTACGGATCGTTGCCTTGGTGAGCCATTACCTCACCAACAAGCTAATCCGACCTAGGCTCATCTGATAGCGCAAGGCCCGAAGGTCCCCTGCTTTCTCCCGTAGGACGTATGCGGTATTAGCGTCCGTTTCCGAACGTTATCCCCCACTACCAGGCAGATTCCTAGGCATTACTCACCCGTCCGCCGCTCTCAAAGGAAGCAAGCTTCCTTCTACCGCTCGACTTGCATGTGTTAGGCCTGCCGCCAGCGTTCAATCTGAGCCATGATCAAACTCTTCAGTTAAATACTGATTGGGTTTTGTGAAAACCCTAAACTTGGCTCAGCTTTACAAAAAACTCTAGAATTCACAGAGTAACTTGCTTGGCTGATAATCTTTCGGATCATCACATCCATTCAGCAAGCACCCACACGAATTACTTGATTCAAATTGTTAAAGAGCGATTCGGTCAGCGTCTCCGCCTAACCAAGGCCGCGTATTCTACGCTAACCTTCTGTTCCGTCAAGCTTTTTTTTGAAGTTTTTAACCGCTTCAAAAACCGCTTGAGTGACTCGTTCCGGCTTTGCCGTTGCGTGTCAGGGAGGCGCATTCTACAGGAGCCAAACCCCTTGTCAACACCTTCCGTCAAACTTGATGAGAGCTTCTCATCGTTCCGATTCAGACCTTAACTTCAGCCCCGAACCAGAGCGGCGCATTCTACGCCATCTCGCCAGCCTGTCAACCCTTATTTTCAAGCTAACTTATTGATTAATAAGCGCTTTACTTAGAGCCTCCTGCTCAGCGAGAGGGCGAATTATAGAGATCTCAGCACGGCCGTCAAGCACTTATTTACCGCAATCCAATAAAAAAGCCCGACCCCCTAACAGGGGCCGGGCCTAAGGCCTTATATGGCGGCGCCTATACCGACAAATAGCTACTTATATGTGCCTTGTCGATTTGCTCACCAACCGCTTCGTGGACTATCTGCCCCTTGTCTATCACCAGCATTCGGTCCGCGACATTAAGCGCGAAACTCAAGACCTGCTCCGAGACCACGATACTGATCTTACGCATCTGCTTGATCTCATTCAGCGTGGTAGCCAGCTGCTTGATGATTGAAGGCTGAATCCCCTCTGTTGGTTCATCCAGCAACAGGACTTTAGGATCGGCGGCCAACGCACGGCCGATCGCCAACTGCTGTTGCTGACCACCCGACAGGTTGCCCGCCTTGCGATGACGCATTTCCAGCAATACCGGAAACAACTCATAGATATCATCCGGCACCTTGCGACGCCCAGTGACTTCCAGGCCGGCCATGATGTTCTCCTCTACCGTCAGGGTCGGAAATACCATCCGCCCCTGGGGCACGTACGCAATGCCGCTGGCGACGCGTTGATAGGATTGCAGCTTGGACAACCCTTTACCGTTGAACGTGATCTCGCCACCACTACAGGGAATCATGCCAATCAACGATTTGAACAAGGTGGTCTTGCCCATACCATTGCGCCCCATGATGGCGACAGTTTCGTTTTCGCCGACTTCCAGGTTGATGCCGTGGATCACTTCGCTCATGCCATAACTGACCCGCAAATCGCTTACCGTCAACATGCTCAGACTCCTTATCGGTCAGTGGCCGAGATAAACCTCAATGACCTTTTCGTTTTTCTGCACTTCGTCCATCTTGCCCTCTGCAAGCAATTTGCCCTGGTGCAGCACGGTGACGCGATGGGCAATGTCTTTCACAAAGTCCATGTCATGCTCGATCACGATAACGGAGCGTCCCTTGCTGATACGCCCCAGCAACTCCGCTGTAGCTTCACGCTCGGAGACACTCATACCGGCGACCGGCTCATCCAGCATTAATAGCTCAGGGTCCTGTATCAGCAACATGCCGATTTCCAGCCATTGCTTCTGACCATGACTTAGCAGGCCGGCACTGGTATCCAGTCGGTCGCTAAGGAATATGTCCTCCGCTACTTCCAGCACCCGCGCCATCACCTTGTCGGTCACCTTGAAGAACAGGCTGCCGAATACCGTGCGCCCTTTCGGGTAGGACAGCTCCAGGTTTTCCCGAACGCTCAGATTTTCGTAGATAGAGGGAGTCTGAAACTTGCGACCGACCCCCGCTTTGACAATGTCGTGTTCAACCAGCTTGGTCAGCTCGGTATCTTTGAACACGATCGAGCCAGACGATGCCTTGGTTTTGCCGCAGATCAAATCCAGCAGCGTCGTCTTGCCAGCACCGTTGGGGCCAATCACAACGCGCACTTCATTACGCTCGACGTACAGATTCAAACCGTCGACTGCTTTAAAGCCATCAAAAGAGACCGTCAGATCTTCAATCGCCAACAATATGGGAGAACTCATGATTGCGCCTCCTGAGCAGCAGACTCGTCGCTACCTTCCTTGCTTTTCGATTTACGCGAGAACAACGCGAGTACGCGCGGCTGAACATAGTCTTCGTAAATACCCGCCAGCCCCCTGGGGAACAGCAGCACGACAGCAATAAAGAGCGCGCCCATAAACACAATCCAGAGCTGCGGGAACGTTTCGGACAACATAGTCTTGGCGAGATTGACCAGCAGCGCGCCATATACCGCACCGATCAATGACAGACGCCCACCGACCGCACAGAAGATCACCATCTCGATCGACACCACGGTGCCAACAAAGGAAGGCGACATGAAGCCCACCTGCAGTGCGAACATCGCACCGCCGAGTGCCGAGAAAACACCGGCCAAGGCGAACACAAAGATCTTGATATTGGCGACGTCGTAGCCGGAGAAGCGCACGCGGTCTTCCTGATCGCGCATGGCGATCAGCAGCTTGCCGTAGCGACTGCTCAGCACAAACTGGCCAACCAGCACACAGACAATCAACAGCACGCAGCAGAGAAAATAGAGCAGGTACTTGGCACTATCGGGCCGAATATCCCAGCCCAACATCGTGCGCAGGTCGGTGATGCCGTTGATACCGCCGGTATAACCTTGCTGACCGATAATCAGAATGGTCGCAATGGAAGCAATGGCCTGGGTGATAATCGCGAAGTACACACCCCCTACCCGCCGCTTGAACATCGCCGCACCAATAAGGAAGGCAAACAACGCCGGCACAGTCAGGATAAGCAGGACTGTCAGCGTCAAACTGTGGAAGGGCATCCACATCGCCGGCAGCTCGGTAATCTGGTTCCAGTCCATAAAGTCTGGAATACCCGGCGTACTTTGAATCGACGTGTTCTCCGGGCTGGACGCTTCCAGCTTGAGAAACATCGCCATGCAGTAACCGCCAATTCCAAAAAATACGCCCTGGCCCAGACTGAGAATACCGCCGTAACCCCAGCACAACACCAGCCCAACCGCGACGAACGCGTAGGTTAGGTACTTGCCAACCAGATTAAGCCGGAACACATCCAGCGTCAGTGGCAAAACCACCAGAAGCAGGACGGTCAGCGCCAGCAACTGCCAAAGCCGTTGCCGTCCCCCAAATGCTGCTATCCATTTTTCCATTTCAATAACCTCCAGCCCGGGCGTCGCTTAGCGACGCACCTTGCTTGCAAATAGCCCCTGGGGACGGAACATCAGAATGCCTACCACGGTCAGCAAGGTAATTACCTTGGCCATGGAGCCGCTCAGGAAGAATTCAAGAATCGACTGCGACTGAGCAATGCCGAAGGCTGAGACCACGGTGCCGAGCAGACTGGCTGCGCCACCGAAGACCACGACCAGGAAGGTGTCGACAATATAGAGCGATCCGGTTGTAGGGCCTGTCGAGGCAATGGTGGTAAAAGCAGCCCCGGCAACGCCCGCAATGCCGCAACCCAATGCGAAGGTAAAACGGTCAACCCGCTGGGTATTGATACCCGCGGCGTTTGCCATTGCCCGGTTTTGCGTGGTGGCGCGCACCTTGATGCCCCACCGCGAGCGATACAGCAGTATCACTACCAGCAGCGTCATCAACGAAGTGATGCCCATCACGAACAGGCCGTTCAATGGAATATCGATAATATCGGTCGGCGCCCACGAACCCATCAGCCAGTCAGGCATAACCACGCTGACTTCACGCGGACCGAAAGTAGAGCGGTAAATCTGTTGCAGGATAAGCCCCAAGCCCCATGTGGCCAGCAACGTATCCAGCGGGCGGCTATATAGGCGCCTGATCAATAGCATTTCGACCAGATAGCCCAATATAAAAGTACCGGCAAAGGCGAGCACCACCGCCAGGGGAAAGTAAAATTCCTGCATCCAGGGCCAGGTTTCCGTGGCCAGTTCAGACACTATCCAGGTGATGTACGCGCCCAAAGTGAGAAACTCACCATGAGCCATGTTGATGACGCCCATCTGCCCGAAAATGATCGCCAGCCCAAGGGCCATTAGCAGAAAGACGCAGAACAGGCTTAAACCACTAAAGCCCTGCATGACGAAGATGGCCGTCAGCTCCTGCGATGTATAACCGCCCATAATTGCTCTCCTAGACTCGGAAGGATGCGGCCGCGAGGGCCGCACCAGGTTGCTTCACGTCACCAGGACGTCTTATTGATAACCTTCCGGGAAGGGGTTTGGCTCGATCAGGTCAGATTCGTAGACCACTTCGGCTTGACCATCTGCGTTCCAGCGACCAACACGCAGCTTGCTCCACAGGTGATGGTTGTCGTGAACTTTCACGTAACCCTCAGGTGCGGTAGTCAGCTCGATACCAGGAGAGGCGGCGGCCACAGCGTCCACATCAAAGCTACCGGCTTTCTCAACCGCTGCTTTCCACAACCACGGGCCAAGATAGGCAGCCTGGGTCACATCACCCATGACACTGTCTTCACCCCAACGCTCTTTGAATGCTGCAACAAAGGCAGCGTTGTTTTCGTTGTCCAGCGACTCGAAGTACTTCATCGCCGAGTAGAAACCTTCCATGTTCTCGCCACCGATGCCGAGCACTTCGTCTTCGGTAACCGAGATGGTCATGATGGTTTGACGATCAGAGGTGATGCCGGCCGCTTTCAGCTGCTTCCACCAGGCGACGTTGGAGCCACCAACGATGCTGGAGTAAACGACATCAGGCTTTTTCAGGCGGATCTTGTTAATCAGCGAGCCGAAGTTGGTGTTACCCAGTGGGTAGTACTCTTCGCCTACCACAGTGCCGCCCAATACATCTTCGATGTGCTTGCGCGCGATCTTGTTGGAGGTACGTGGCCAGATGTAGTCGGAGCCAACCAGATAGAAAGTTTTGGCGTCTTTCTCTTCAGCGATCCAGTCGAGACCGGCAATAATCTGCTGGGTCGCTTCCTGGCCGGTGTAGATTACGTTCTTGGACTGCTCCAGACCTTCATAGAAAGTCGGGTAGTACAGCATGCCATTTTCGTTTTCGAAGACTGGCAATACCGCTTTGCGTGAAGCCGAGGTCCAGCAACCGAATACAGCGGCCACATTATCCTGCACCAGCAACTTGCGCGCTTTCTCAGCAAAGGTAGGCCAGTCACTGGCGCCATCTTCCTGAATGATCTCAATCTGACGGCCGAGCACACCGCCCGCTGCGTTGATCTGCTCAATAGCCAGCATCTCTGCTTCTACCGAGCCGGTTTCACTAATCGCCATGGTGCCGGTGATCGAATGGAGAATACCGACCTTGACGGTGTCATCGGTAACGGCCAGTCCAGTGGTGTTGACCTCAGTGGCACCGACCATACCGGAAAAGCCCAACCCGGTACTCAGAGCCAGCCCTAGAAGACGACGCTTCCAGGCCGGTTTGCTGCGTGTTGAATCGTGCATAGGGTAAATCTCCTTAGTGTGGGTAACACCGGAAAGCGGGCCTCACTCCCTACCCGCTCGCCTGTCACCCTCACACCAGAGCAACCACTGTGCCAGCCACTCAAAGACGACCTTGAATTTAATTGGCCAAAAAAGGAAAAACCATTCAAATCAAACGTATACCCCCTGAAAAAAGAATCACGCCGCAAGCGCTTCCCGCGCATTGTCAAATGCGCACCCAGCAAAATGACAATGCGCCTCTAACAATGTCATGACAATGTCAGCAACGGCGCCATGACATTGTTAATCCTGACGCTATCAGCTTTGCCATATACAACTTAAATCCTCATTAACGTATTGATTTTTATCGCATTTCAAAATGTAAACAAAGCTGGCACGCCTCATGCTCTAGGTTCAGCACGGGCCATTACCAGGCCTGACAAACCACCCGAAGCAGAGGATTGCCTGTCATGGCTGAAACACTGATCAAAATCGACCTGAGCAAAAGCCCCAAGGAACACGACAACATTCATAACCGTTGGCATCCCGACGTGCCCATGGTTGCCACTGTTAAGCCCGGCGCCGACTTCATCATCGAGTGCATGGACTGGACCGGTGGCCAAATCGGTAACAATGACAGCGCTGAAGACGTGCGCGACGTTGACCTTACCAAGGTGCATTACCTGAGCGGTCCGGTTGCCGTTGAAGGCGCAGAGCCTGGCGACCTGATGGTGGTCGACATTCTCGACATCGGCGCCTTTGCCGACCAAATGTGGGGCTTCAACGGCGTCTTCGCCAAAGAGAACGGTGGCGGCTTTCTTACCGAGCACTATCCTGAAGCCCGCAAGACCATCTGGGACTTCAACGGCATCTATACCAAGTCCCGCCATATCCCCGGCGTTGAGTTTATCGGCCTGATGCACCCCGGCCTGATCGGCTGCCTGCCCTCGCAAGAGCTGCTGGATGAGTGGAACACCCGCGAGCAAGCACTGATCGACACCGATCCGGACCGGGTACCAGGCCTGGCCAATCCGCCTTACGCACCAACGGCCCACGTTGGCCGCGCCACCGGAGACAAAGCCGCCAAAGTAGCCAATGAAGGTGCCCGCACAGTGCCGCCACGCGAGCATGGTGGTAACTGCGACATCAAGGATCTGACCAAGGGTTCACGCGTGTTCTTTCCGGTGTATGTCAAAGGCGGCGGCCTGTCGATGGGCGACTTGCACTTTTCCCAGGGCGACGGCGAAATCACCTTCTGCGGTGCGATCGAAATGGCCGGCTGGATTCACATCCGCGTCAACCTGATCAAGGACGGCGTGAAGAAGTACGGTGTGAAGAACCCGATCTTCCAGCCCAGCGACATGGCGCCCAGCTATAAGAAGCACCTCATTTTTGAAGGTATTTCGGTCGACGAGAACGGCAAGCAGCATTATCTCGACGCGCACGTCGCCTATCGTCAAGCGTGCCTGAATGCCATTGAATACCTGAAGAAGTTTGGTTACAGCGGTGCACAGGCCTACTCGCTGCTGGGCACTGCACCAGTACAGGGCCACATCAGCGGCATCGTCGACGTGCCTAACGTGTGCGCCACGGTGTGGATCCCGACCGAAATCTTTGATTTCGACATCATGCCAAATGCCGATGGCCCAACCATCGCGGTAACTAGCGACGAAGTACCCACAGCACTCTGGAAGGGCTGACCGCAGGCGCGCGGCCTGCACCACCCTGGCGCAGGCCGCCTTACTTCATTCGCACTAAACGGGAGCGATCCATGCCGCTATACGATTTTGAATGCGCCGCCTGCGGCCCCTTCGAAGCCTTGCTGCCCAGCAGTGAGCGCAACCTGCCGCGTGCCTGTCCAGCCTGCAGCCAGCCTATGCAGCGGCTGATTTCGGCGCCACGTCTGCAGAGCATGAACAGCCATCAGCGCAAGGCGCATGAGACCAACGAGCGCAGCGCCCACGAGCCCAGGGTCAGCCAAGGGCACAGTTGTTGCAGTTCAGGTAGCTGTCAGCACAAGCCGCGTGCCGATGGGCAGCCCCCTGCCCTGAAGCAGCAAAGCGGTCCGCGACGACCCTGGATGATCAGCCACTAGGCTGAATCGATGGCAGGCAGTGCCTGCTTGTTGATATTCCTACCGAACATCGGTGACAGGTCGCGCGGACATCCATTCGCCGCGAGGACCTATTCATCTTGAATTTAAAGCCTGAACGGATAGCCCAACAGATGATGAAGCGCGAACTGGTCGTCATTCTGGAAATGGCCAAGCTACTGGAGAAACCGCTGGATGCGCCGCGCACAATTCAAGGCATCCTGCGCCTGCTGTCGCAACTGTATGGGCTGAACTGCGGCCGCGTAAGCCTCCCCGAAGCCAATTCCGACAACCTGCACGTGAAGTACTCCTACGGTCTGGCGGTCGATGATCTCAAGGCGGGGCGCTTTAATCTGCATGTCGACCAGGGCGTCACCGGGTATGTCATGCGTACCGGCTCAATCGGCCTGGTGCCGGATGTCGACAACGAACCCCTGTTCGTGCGGCGCATTACCGAGCTGGCCCACCACGGCGGAGGACGCATGGCCTTTATTTCGGTACCGATTCTGGAATCGGGCAAACCCATAGGCGTGCTCTCGGTTCAGCGCGAAGGCATGCACGAGCGGCCGTTTGATGGTGATATCAGCCTGCTGCGTGTCGCTGCCGCCATGGTTGGCCAAGTGCTGCGTATTCATCAGTTTGTGGTCGAGCAGACCGAGCACCTGGTCAAGGAAAATCAGAACCTGCGACACAGCATCGCGATCGAGGGCATGCTCAAGCAAAGTCTGGCACATGGCATTCTGGGCAGCAGCCCGGCGCTGATGGACGCCGTGCGCTCAACCATCCAGGTCGCCCACAGCGACGCGCCAGTAATGCTGCTGGGCGAGTCCGGCACCGGTAAAGAAAAATTCGCGCGGATGATTCACCAGCAAAGCGACCGCCGCGAGAAGCCGTTTATCTGCATCAACTGCGCCGCGATCCCGGCAGATCTGCTCGAATCCGAGTTGTTTGGGCACACCAAAGGTGCCTTTACCGGCGCCTCGCAGAACAAACAGGGCAAGATTGTGCAAGCCGATGGCGGCACCCTGTTCCTGGATGAAATCGGCGATATGCCCCTGTCCCTGCAGGCCAAACTGCTGCGTGTACTGCAGGAGAAAAAGGTCGACCCGATCGGCAGTAATGAAGCTGTTTCGGTGGATTTCCGCGTCATCACCGCCACCCACGTCAACCTGCAGGCGTCGGTCAACCAAGGCGCTTTTCGGCTGGACCTGTTCTACCGCCTGCACGTCGTGCCAGTTCACCTGCCGCCACTACGCGAACGCCAGGACGATATTCGGCAGCTGGCTCTGCATTTTCTCAACGAACTGAACCACCACTATGAGCGTAACTGGAGCCTCAGTACCGATGCCTTCCCGGTGCTCGAAAACTTTGATTGGCCGGGCAATATTCGGCAATTACAGAACGTGCTGGAGCGAGCTGCGCTAACCAGTGAGCAAGAATTACTGACCGCTGAGACGCTGCGCCGTGCGCTGTCATCAGAGAGTTCAATCAACGTCCCGGTGGGCAATCGCGCCAGCAACCCACCTGCCGCAGCTCAGTCCGCCACAGCCCCTGCGGTTGCAGAAACGCGTCAGTACGGCCGCTCCTACAACTGGGTGCAGCAGGGCGAAGCCGAGCAGATACGCGCCATGCTGTCGCAAACCAACAACAATCAGTCCGAAGCCGCGCGACGACTCAACATCAGCCTCAGGCAATTGCGCTACCGGGTCGACAAGCTCGGCATTGGGCGCGCCTGAAACACTAACCAACCCGAACGGAGCAGTTACCATGCGTCACGGAGATATCTCAAGCAGTCCCGATACCGTTGGTGTCGCGGTCGTCAACTACAAGATGCCGCGCCTGCACAGCAGAGAAGAAGTACTCGACAACGCACGCAAGATTGCCGACATGGTAGTCGGCATGAAGAAAGGCCTGCCCGGCATGGACCTGGTGGTATTTCCCGAATACAGCACCATGGGCATCATGTACGACAACGACGAGATGATGGCCACCGCCGCCACCATTCCCGGCGATGAAACCCGCATCTTCAGCGAAGCCTGCAAACAGGCAAAGACCTGGGGCATCTTCTCGCTGACCGGCGAGCAGCACGAAGAGCATCCGAATAAAGCGCCCTACAACACGCTGATTCTGATCAACGATCAGGGTGAGATAGTGCAAAAGTACCGCAAGTGCATTCCCTGGTGCCCCATCGAAGGCTGGTATCCCGGTGACCGCACCTACGTCAGCGACGGCCCCAAGGGCATGAAAATCAGCCTTATCATCTGTGACGACGGCAACTACCCGGAAATCTGGCGTGACTGCGCCATGAAGGGTGCCGAGCTGATCGTGCGCTGCCAGGGCTATATGTATCCGGCCAAAGAGCAGCAGGTGATGATGTCCAAGTCCATGGCCTGGGCCAACAACTGCTACGTAGCGGTAGCCAACGCCACCGGCTTCGACGGCGTCTATTCCTATTTCGGCCACTCCGCCATCATCGGCTTTGACGGCCGCACCCTGGGAGAATGCGGCGAAGAGGACATGGGCATCCAGTATGCGCAACTGTCGGTCTCGCAGATTCGCGATGCACGCGCCAACGACCAATCGCAGAATCACCTGTTCAAACTACTGCATCGTGGCTACACCGGCATGTACAACTCCGGCGATGGCGACCGTGGCGTCGCTGATTGCCCGTTCGACTTCTATCGCACCTGGGTGCTGGACGCAGAAAAGGCACGCGACGACGTCGAGGCCATGACCCGCAAGACCATTGGTGTGGCCGACTGCCCGGTGGGCGAGCTACCGCACCCAGGCAAGGATCGTGAAGCCGGTGCCTGAAATGGACAGCGGCGCCCGCGCCGCTGTTCCTGCCTTCGCTGACGGATGCAAGCATGCCCTTTATCAACGACGTACTGGACGCCAATCAGCAGCACGACACTGAACGCAAACCAGCCACTCAATCACGTTTCCTCTTCGATCCGGACCAGGTGATGGCGCGACTAAGCAGCCGCATCATTGGCCAGAGCGAGGCACTGGACGAAATCAGCAACAGCCTGAAAGTAGTCAAGGCAGAGCTGGGCGACCCACATCGCCCGCTAGCTACCTTTTTGCTGCTCGGCCCGACCGGCGTGGGTAAAACCGAAACGGTGCGCCTGCTGGCAGAAGCCCTGCACGGCAGCAGTGACGCCTTCTGCCGCATTGATATGAACACCTTGGCACAGGAGCACTACGCCGCGTCCCTGACCGGCGCGCCACCCGGGTATGTCGGCAGCAAGGAAGGCACCACGCTATTTGATCGCCAAGCCATCGAAGGCGACTACGGACGACCCGGTATTGTGCTGTTTGACGAGCTGGAGAAAGCCAACGATCAGGTCATTCGTGCGCTGATGAACGTGCTCGACAACGGCCAACTGCGCCTCAGCGCCGGCAACACCACCCTGAATTTTCGCAACAGCCTGATCTTCATGACCTCCAACCTGGGCGCTGGCCAGCAGTCGTCCGGCGCGCGCTGGTTACCGGCACACTGGCGCGCAATACAACAAAAGCGCAGGCAGGAGGCCGCCCTCAGCGCCCGGCTGGATCCCGAGTTCATCAACCGCATAGATCACCGCATTCACTATCAAAGCCTACCCGGCGACCAACTGGAGCAGCTGGTCGATCTAGCGCTGGAAAAACTCAATCAGCGTCTCGGGCGACATAAGGTGCAGCTGGTATTGGATCAGGCCGCACGCCAATGGCTGGCGCGACAAGGACACGATCCACGCTATGGCGCACGCGCCATGGCCCGCGCCTTCCGACGCCACCTGGAGCCCGCAGTTGCGCACTATCTACTAAACCCGGACGAGTGCCCGACAGGCAGCCAGCTACGCGCCAGCCTGGGCAAAGGCAATACAACATTACGCATCAGCCCTATAGCCCCTGACCACTAAGGCACAACAAATAGCAGACACAAAAAACCCCGCCGTAGCGGGGTTTTTTCACATCAACCGACTCAGATGCAGTCTTCGACTGACTTGAGCGGGTAATGCGCCGGGTAAGGCAGAGTCGCCACACCGGAGTCGATAGCCGCCTGAGCAACCGCAGCAGGCACCTTCTCGATCAAACGAACGTCCATCGGCTTGGGAATGATGTACTCACGACCAAATGACAGCTCGATTCCGCCGTAGGCTTCAGAGACGTATTCAGGTACTGGCTCTTTGGCCAGTTCACGGATAGCGTGAACGGCGGCAATCTTCATTTCTTCGTTGATACGGGTCGCACGAACGTCGAGCGCACCACGGAAGATGAAGGGGAAGCCCAGTACGTTGTTGACCTGGTTCGGGTAATCGGAACGGCCAGTCGCCATGATCACGTCAGGACGTGCGGCATGCGCCAGCTCAGGATCAATTTCCGGATCAGGGTTGGAGCAAGCAAACACGATGGGGTTTTCCGCCATCAGTTTCAGCTCGGCCGGTTGCAGCAGGTTCGGACCAGACAGGCCAACGAACACATCAGCACCTTTCATGGCATCAGCCAGGGTACGTTTTTCAGTCTCGGTCGCGAAGATGGCCTTGTACTCGTTCAGGTCATCACGGCCGGAGTGAATCACACCCTTACGGTCGAGCATGTAGATGTTTTCGGTCTTGGCGCCCATGCTGACCAGCAGCTTCATACAGGCAATAGCAGCAGCACCAGCACCCAGACAAACGATCTTGGCGTCTTCGATGGTCTTGTCAGCCAGCTCCAGCGCGTTGATCATCGCGGCAGCGGTAACGATCGCGGTGCCGTGCTGGTCATCATGGAATACCGGGATGTCGCACTGTTCGATCAGCGCGCGCTCGATTTCAAAGCACTCGGGCGCCTTGATATCTTCGAGGTTGATGCCACCGAAAGTGCATGAAATGCGCTTAACAGTATCAATGAAAGCCTGTGGGCTCTCGGCTTCAACTTCGATGTCGAATACGTCGATACCAGCAAAGCGCTTGAACAGCACGCCCTTGCCTTCCATTACCGGCTTGCTGGCCAGCGGGCCAAGATTACCCAGACCCAGAATGGCGGTACCGTCGGAGATAACGGCAACCAGGTTGCCCTTACCGGTGTATTTATAGGCGTTTTCCAGATCCTTGGCGATTTCACGCACCGGTTCTGCTACACCCGGGCTGTAGGCCAGTGCCAGATCACGCGCAGTGGCGGTCGGCTTGGTCAGTTCTACGCTCAGTTTGCCTGGACGCGGATGTGCGTGGTAGGCGAGTGCATCAGTTCTCAAATCAGACATGGTCAATAGTTTCCGGTCAGGTTGCTCATGCGGACGACGGAGAATACAGAAAAGGTGTATGGCTCACAAGGTTATTCACCGCATCAATGTCAAGGACATTATCTTACAACTTTGAGTCATATTGATGGCAGGCTGGCTGCTTTGCGCGACTAACTATGATAGCGCTTATAATCGCCGAATCTGCAGCGGGTGGCGCACATTGAGCATGAAACGCCGGAATCCGGGGCGCATACCACCCCAGTTTTGTCGATCAATGATCCAGCCGCGCAACTCCAGCTCGGCACCAATCCAGCTACGATCAGGCAAGGATCCAAAAGCCTCGCTATCAGCCGCGACAAAGCGCAGCGTCAAAGGCCCCTCGAGATCAACCCACAGCGTATTGCCCGCCCGATTGACTGCGCTAACCTTGCCGCGTACCAGATGAAAGCCACCGCTGCGCAGGTCACTCGTCGCAACGACTGGCTGCTCCTGCCATAACCCCAGGTGGGCATTTCGGGCAACCTGTTCCGCTGCGGCATGACACGCAACCATTGCCACGTTGGGCGGGATAGCAACGGCATAACCCATGCCCCTGGCCAGCAGTTGTGCTTCCAAATTGCGCCCCTGCTCATCAAACAGGTAACCCAGAGTACGGCCATAGCGATCGGTTGCCTCGCTGCCGGTAACCAAATAAAGCGTCGCATCCTCGGCCAACGCCTGCAGCGCGCGCCGGGCTGCCTGCGCATAGGGCTCGGATGGCTTGCCATTACGTCCCAGCTCGGGGGAATTGATACCAATCAAACGCACGCGGCGGCCATCACGCAGGCGAAGGGTATCGCCATCGGTAACCCGCTGAGTCTTCACCGCTTCGGCGCCTGCCGGCATGACACAGGGATCGTCGTGCGACTGCGCGAAGACCGGCAGAGCCAACAGACAGGCAACAAAAAAGGCGCCCCAATGGGACGCCTTTTTTCGATTGGACAATGCCACCAGGGCCTGTCTGATCGTCTTACTTGCTGCTGACTGCGCCGAAACGCTGCTTGAAGCGCTCGATACGTCCGCCAGTGTCCAGAACCTTCTGCTTACCGGTGTAGAAGGGGTGACACTCGGAGCATACGTCCAGGTGGATAGGGGCACACAGGCTGGAACGGGTAGTGATCACGTTACCGCAGCTGCAGGTGGCCTTGATTTCTTCGTACTTGGGATGCAAATCAGCTTTCATGGTCTTTCCTCGGTTGGTTTGTGCCGCCACCGGATCAACCTGATCAGGCACCGCACTCACTAAACTATCTACCAGTCCCGTGGCTGAATGCAAGGCTTGCATACAGAGTGACCGGAAATTAGGCCGGCGATGATAACAGAATCCTTCCTTTACGCAAGCCCGGCGTTTTTCGATGGCGGTGGTAACATGGGCCTCTGCTAAACGGAGTCTGCTACGTGCCACCACTGATCCTGCAAGTTGCCCTGCCCTCGCCTCTGCGGCGCCTGTTCGACTATCAGGCACCTGAGGGTGTAGCGCATGAGCAGCTGCGGGTTGGTCAGCGGGTGCGAGTGCCCTTTGGTCGACGATCAATGATCGGCGTGATTGCCGGATTGAGCGAGCACACAGAGGTGCCAAGCGGCAAACTCAAGCCGGCCGAAGCGCTGATCGACACCGCGCCGCTATTGCCGGCGAGCATGTGGAAGCTGTGCCTGTGGACAGCACGCTACTATCAGCATGGCTTGGGCGATACGCTGAATGTGGCGCTGCCGGTGCTCTTACGCCAGGGCGAGCCCGCACTGGCGCGTCAGGATCGACTATGGCAACTGCTGCCGGGCGCCTATCCGGAGCACCCGGCCATCCAGCGCGCGCCCAAGCAGAAGCAGGCCGTGCAGGTATTGGCCCAACATCCGCATGGCCTATCGCACGCCCTGATTTCGCAGTGGGGGCTTAACCGCGTCGCGCTGGAGGCACTGGAAGAAAAGGGCCTGGTGCAGCGGATAGAGCAGTCACCGCACCACGTCGCCGAACCGCTTCCTTTATTACGGCAGGCTCCGCTAACGGCCAATGACGAGCAGCAAGCCGCGCTGGATGCGATTCTTGGTAAAACCGGTTTTAACGCCTGGTTGCTGGAAGGCGTGACCGGCAGCGGCAAGACCGAAGTATATCTGCAGGCTATTGAGCAGTGCCTGCGCAGCGGCCATCAGGCCCTGGTACTGATTCCCGAGATCGGCCTGACGCCACAAACCCTTGAGCGCTTCCAACAGCGTTTCAGTGCCCCGGTAGTGATTTTGCACTCGGGCCTCAACGACCGTGAACGACTCGACGCCTGGATCGCTGCCCGCGAAGGCGAGGCCGGTATAGTCATTGGGACCCGCTCGGCCATTTTCACTCCGCTCGCGCGCCCTGGGCTGATCATCGTCGATGAAGAGCACGATCTGTCGTATAAGCAGCAGGAAGGGCTGCGCTACAACGCGCGTGATCTGGCGGTGTACCGCGCTCACCTGGAAGATGTTGCCATTATTCTGGGCTCGGCCACGCCCTCGCTGGAAAGCCTGCATAACGTCGAGCAGGGCCGCTATCAGCTATTGCGCCTGAGCCAACGCGCCGGCAACGCCAAGCCGCCGAGTTTTCAGTGCTTGGATATACGCAGTCGCCCACTGGAAGGTGGCTTATCTCGACCCCTTACCCTGCTGATTGGCGATCACCTGAATAAGGGTAATCAGGTCCTGGTTTTCATCAACCGGCGCGGCTTTGCCCCCACCCTGATGTGCCATGACTGCGGCTGGATCGCCGAGTGCAAGCGCTGCGATGCACGAATGACGGTGCACCAATCACCGGCACACCTGCATTGTCATCATTGCAACAGCCAGCGGCCGCTAGATAAGCACTGCCCCAAATGCCAGGGCACCGACCTACGCCCGCTCGGCGCCGGTACCGAGCGAACCGAAGAGTACCTGAATGAGCGTTTCCCGGATTTTCCAGTGTTGCGTATCGACCGCGAGAGCATGAGCCGCAAGAAGGCCATGCAGCAGATGATGGAGACCATCCAGAGTGCGCAACCATGCATCCTGGTCGGCACCCAAATGCTTGCCAAAGGACATCATTTTCCAGACGTCACCCTGGTTGCCATTCTGGATGCCGACGGCGGCCTGTTCTCAGCTGACTTCCGCGGCCCGGAGCGCATGGCGCAGATGATCACTCAGGTCGCCGGTCGCGCCGGTCGCGCCGAGAAACCAGGCCAAGTCATTATTCAAACCCATATGGCCGAGCATCCACTGCTGATCGAGCTGACCGAGCAGGGCTATGCCGCCATTGCCAAGCGCGAACTGGCCGAGCGCGCCGTCTCACAGCTACCCCCCTACCGTTTCATGGCGCTGCTGCGCGCTGAGGCCAACAACGCCTACGCCGCCAACCAGTTTCTGGAAGAGGCCCTGCAGCAAGCAGAGCAACTGGTAGCTCAACATCAACTCGATGAGATCGACCTGCTGGGCCCGGTGCCCTCGCCCATGGAAAGACGTGCCGGCCGCTACCGCGCGCAACTGCTGTTGCAGGCAGCCCAGCGCTCCACCTTGCACCAGGTAGTGCATCTGCTACTGCCTATCCTGGAGCAGCACCCGGAGTCACGTCGGGTGCGCTGGTCGATTGATATAGATCCGTTGGACATGTTCTGAGCTGAACATTTGGCAATGTGCCCGTTAGCACGGATAATGTCGGGTTTTCACTAGGCACCTGCCGGATACTCCATTAAATGAAGAACCTGATCAGCCAGCTTCTGGCCACCGCCGTCGAATCACTCAAGAACGAAGGCGTACTGCCAGCCGACATCAATCCCAATATTCAGGTGGAGACCGCCCGCGACAAGACGCATGGCGACTTCGCCAGCAATCTGGCAATGATGCTGGCCAAACCAGCCAAAATGAAGCCGCGCGACCTGGCAGATAAAATCGTTGCGGCACTGCCCGCGCACCAGGCTGTCTCCAGCGTAAACATCGCTGGCCCCGGCTTCATCAACTTTTTCCAGGACAGCGGCTGGCTTGCCGCACAACTGCAAGCCGCACTGGACGACGACCGACTGAGCGCGCGCGCCGCCGGCGACACGCAAACCGTGGTGGTGGATTACTCCGCGCCCAACCTGGCCAAGGAAATGCACGTTGGTCACCTGCGCTCATCCATCATCGGTGATGCCGTTGCCCATGTACTGGAGTATCTCGGCCACACCGTGATCCGCCAGAACCACGTTGGCGACTGGGGTACCCAGTTCGGTATGTTGCTGGCCTTTATGGAAGAGAACCCGGTTGAAGCCGAGGCCGAGCTGGGCGATCTTGAGAACTTCTATCGCCAGGCGAAGAAACGCTTTGATGAAAGCGCCGAGTTCGCCAACCGCGCGCGTGAGCGCGTCGTGCAACTGCAGGCTGGCGACCCCGAGTGTCTGGCTCTGTGGAACCGCTTCAACCAGATTTCCCTCGGCCACTGCCAGGCTGTCTACGACCGCCTGGGTGTGAGCCTCACTCCCGCCGACGTGCGCGGCGAAAGCGCCTATAACGACCAACTCGCCGGTATCGTCAGCGACCTGCGTGCAGCAGGCCTGATAACCGAAAGCGAAGGCGCGCAGTGCGTATTCCTCGATGAGTTCAAAAACAGTGAAGACAAGCCCCTGCCCGTGATAGTGCAGAAGGCAGGTGGCGGTTACCTGTACGCCACCACTGATCTAGCGGCCATGCGTTATCGCTACTCGCAGCTACACGCCGACCGCGTGCTCTACTTTGTCGACCAGCGTCAGGCACTGCACTTTCAGCAGGTGTTTGCCGTCGCCCGCAAGGCAGGCTTCGTGCCCGCCGACATGCAACTTGAGCACATGGGCTTTGGCACCATGAATGGCGCCGATGGCCGCCCGTTCAAAACCCGCGACGGCGGCACTATCAAACTGATCGACCTGCTTGATGAGGCCGAGCAACGCGCCCACACACTGGTCGCCGAAAAGAATCCCGAGTTACCTGCCAGTGAACTGCGCGAGATTGCTGCCGCCGTTGGTATCGGCGCGGTGAAATATGCCGACCTGTCCAAGCATCGCAGCAGCGATTACAGCTTCAATTTTGATCAGATGCTCAGCTTTGAAGGCAACACCGCGCCCTACCTGATGTATGCCTATACCCGTGTCGCCAGCGTGTTCCGTAAACTGGAGCGGCCCATGAGCCAGCTGGACGACCTGGCACCGCTGGTACTGGAAGCGCCGAACGAGGTTGAGCTGGGCGCGCATCTGGCGCAATTCGGCAACACCCTCAACTATGTTGCCCGCGAGGGTACTCCCCACGTACTCTGCCATTACCTGTACGAGCTGGCCGGCCGCTTCTCCAGCTTTTACGAGCAGTGCCCGATTCTGGCAGCCGACAACCAGGCCCAGCGTGACAGCCGCCTGCGCCTCGCCGCATTGACCGGGCGTACGCTGCAGCAAGGCCTCACCCTACTTGGTATCAACACATTGGAGCGCATGTAAGACGCATGGCTAAAGGACGCAAAGCAGCCCCCCGTCGCGGCGCCAGCCGCGCGCAATCCGCCAGCAAGCGCAAAGGCATTCCCGGCTGGCTATGGCTGGTCAGCGGACTGGTGATCGGCTTGTTCGTGGCTTTCCTGTTCCAGCTGGAACCAGGTCACGACAACGTCAAACGCAGCCCTGCGCCACCCAAGCCAAGCAACAATGCGGCGGTCAGGCCTGAGCAGCCAGAAAAGCCGCGTTATGACTTCTATACCCTGCTGCCCGAGTCAGAGGTAATAGTCCCGGAGAATACCGGCAAGGTAGAAACACCGCCTGAACCGGAAAAAACGCCGGAAGCTAGCGCCGAGAGTACCGTGCGTTACTACCTGCAGGCTGGCTCCTTCAAGCAAAAGGCCGACGCTGATCGCGTGCGCGCACAGATCTTGTTGCTCGGCCTGGACGTACACCTGGAGAGCGCCAAACTCAACGACGGCCAGACCTGGCATCGCGTACAGGTAGGACCATTCAACAACAAGGACAGCCTCGACCAGGCGCAGAGCACCCTCAGCGGTAACGGCTTCCAGAACCTGCTGCCACAACAACGCTCGCGCTAATCACTACCAATCTCAGCCCGGATGATTTAACGCGTTCGGGCTGAGTAGACACCTCGCACCACCGCCTTGCCTTGAAATCCCCTCGCTAGCCCCCAGATAGTTTTCAGGCAGCTTGTTGCCTCCTATTTTCCACAGCCAACCAGGAGTTGCGCGTGACTACAATCGTATCCGTCCGTCGACACGGCAAGGTCGTGATCGGTGGCGACGGCCAGGTCTCCCTCGGCAATACCGTCATGAAGGGCAATGCTCGCAAGGTACGTCGCCTTTATAAAGACCAGGTTATCGCTGGTTTCGCCGGCGGCACCGCCGACGCTTTCACACTGTTCGAGCGCTTTGAAGCGCAGCTGGAAAAACACCAGGGTAATCTGGTCCGTGCCGCTGTTGAGTTGGCCAAGGACTGGCGCACCGATCGTGCGCTGCGCAAACTTGAAGCCCTGTTGGCTGTGGCCAACAAAGATGCATCCCTGATCATTACCGGTAACGGGGACGTGATCGAACCCGAGCACGGGTTGATTGCCATTGGTTCTGGCGGACCTTTCGCTCAAGCCTCGGCTACGGCACTGCTGCGCCATACCGAGATGTCCGCTCGCGACATCGTCGAATCCAGCTTGGGTATCGCCGGTGAGATATGCATCTATACCAACCACAACCAGACAATCGAGGAGCTGGACGCCAATACCTGAGGCGCCCGGAAGCACAAGCATGTCCATGACCCCACGCGAGATTGTCCATGAACTGGACCGCCATATCATTGGCCAGCAGGACGCCAAGCGCGCCGTTGCCATAGCCCTGCGCAATCGCTGGCGCCGCCAGCAGCTGCCCGATGAGCTGCGCGCCGAAGTCACGCCTAAAAACATCTTGATGATAGGCCCGACCGGTGTCGGTAAAACCGAAATTGCCCGCCGCCTGGCCAAGCTGGCCCAAGCACCTTTCATCAAAGTCGAAGCGACCAAGTTCACCGAAGTGGGCTATGTTGGCCGCGATGTTGAATCCATCATCCGCGACCTGATCGACGCTGCACTCAAGCTGCTGCGCGAGCAGGAAATGGTCAAAGTGCGCTTCCGCGCTGAAGACGCCGCAGAAGAGCGCATTCTTGATGCCCTGCTGCCACCGGCTCGTCAAGCCACCGGCGATCAGCCCGAGCGCGCAGAAAACAGCACGCGCCAGCTGTTCCGCAAACGTCTGCGCGAAGGTGAGCTGGACGACAAGGACATCGAGATCGAGGTTTCCGAAGCGCCGATGGGCGTAGAAATCATGACGCCGCCCGGTATGGAAGAGATGACCAGCCAGCTGCAGAACATGTTCTCGAACCTGGGTAAGGATAAGAAGAAATCCCGCACCCTCAAGGTGAAGGAAGCGCTCAAGCTGGTACGCGACGAAGAAGCCGCCAAGATGGTCAACGAAGACGAGCTCAAGGGCCGCGCCATTGAAGCCGTCGAGCAAAACGGGATTGTCTTTATCGACGAGATCGACAAGGTCAGCAAGCGCGGTGATAGCGGCGGCGGTGCCGATGTATCACGCGAAGGCGTGCAGCGCGACCTGCTGCCGCTGATTGAAGGCTGCACGGTGAACACCAAGTTCGGCATGGTCAAAACCGACCATATCCTTTTCATCGCATCGGGTGCTTTCCACCTGACCAAGCCGTCAGATCTGATTCCCGAGCTGCAAGGTCGTTTGCCGATCCGCGTCGAGCTGCAATCACTGACGCCCGGTGACTTCGAGCGCATTCTGACCGAACCGGATGCCTCTCTAACCGAGCAGTACCGTGCCTTGATGAAGACCGAGGAGCTGAACATCGAGTTCAGTAAAGACGCCATCTCCCGCTTGGCTGAGATTGCCTGGCAGGTCAATGAGAAAACCGAGAATATCGGTGCTCGTCGCCTGCATACGGTACTCGAACGCCTGCTGGAAGAAGTCTCCTTCAGCGCTGGCGATCTCGCGTCCAAGCATACCGAAGAGCCCCTGATGATTGATGCGGCTTATGTCGACAAGCACCTGGGTGAGCTGGCGGTTAACGAAGATCTGTCACGCTATATTCTGTAAACCCAGCGGCAAGCTGCAAGCGGCAAGCCCCAAGCAACCAGGTCGCACTGGTCAGCTTGTAGCTTGTAGCTTGTAGCTTGTAGCTTGTAGCTCAGGAGTTTCGATGACTGCCCCCATACCCACCACCATCAAACTGCAAAAAACCTCGCGCAGCCTGCGGTTGGGTTACGCCGATGGCCGCGAGTTTGTCTTGCCGGCGGAATACCTGCGGGTGCTGTCGCCTTCTGCGGAAGTGCGTGGGCACGGCAAGCCCATTCTGCAAACCGGCAAGCAGGAAGTTGGCCTGACCGGCGTCGAGACCGCGGGGCGTTATGCGCTGAAATTGGTCTTTGACGATGGCCATGACAGCGGCCTTTAT
Source organism: Pseudomonas neustonica (assembly GCF_003797945.1). GTDB lineage: Bacteria > Pseudomonadota > Gammaproteobacteria > Pseudomonadales > Pseudomonadaceae > Halopseudomonas > Halopseudomonas neustonica. The sequence continues at coordinate 21,607 of NZ_RKKU01000016.1, read as the reverse complement.
ACCTGGGCCTACCTCTACCAGCTCGCCACCGAGCAGGAGACCCGTTGGCAGCACTATCTGGATCAACTGCACACTGCCGGTGCCTCGCGTGACCCGCACACCTCAGCTATACGACTCTTACCCTAAGCTCTATATCACTGCTTTTTCCCTCGCAATGCTCTAGCACAGGGCATCCACGCAACGCCCTACTCTCGCCTCCGCCAACATCCTAATTGTTGGCATATCACATGCTTGTAAAGCTTCCCGGGATATCGTCAAACGACCAAAAAAAACGTGCGATGGTTTTTAAATAGTTTTCTTAACAGCCTCTGACCCTCGTGCTAAGTTGTCTCAAGGGTGCGACACCAGAAGCCAGATATGACTACTTGCTGATGATCCACCGCACTGGCTTCCCTGCCTCAGATTGGAGCTTTGAAAATGGGTAATAAAATAAATGACGATTTGAGTCAAAAAACGAGTGAAAGCATCCTCGGCCCCAACCCGGTTATCGGTGTTCCTACTCGCGACTTGATCAGTACCGCACGCATGGTCATGCGCCAGACCGTCAAACAGCCGGTACACAGCCTTAAGCATATCGGTCGCCTGGGTCTTGCGGTAAAGGATGTGATGATCGGCCGCTCGGAGATTGCGCCCGCGCCGGAAGATCGGCGCTTTGCTGATCCGACCTGGAATCAGAACCCGGTTTACCGGCGCTACATGCAAACCTATCTGGCCTGGCGCAAAGAGCTCAACACCTGGATAAGTACTGCCGATCTGGCTGAGCAGGATGTTAGCCGTGCGCAATTTGTCATTGCCCTGATGACAGAGGCCATGTCGCCAACCAATACCGCACTCAACCCGGCGGCACTAAAACGCTTTTTCGAGACCGGCGGCAAAAGCCTGCTAGACGGTCTGACCCATCTGGCGCAGGACATTGCCCATAACGGCGGCATGCCCAGCCAGGTCAACATGAATGCCTTTGAGGTCGGCGGGAACCTCGCCATCACCAAGGGCTCGGTGGTCTTCCGCAATGAAGTGCTGGAGCTGATCCAGTACAAACCACTGACCGAAGAAGTCTACGAGCGTCCGGTGCTGGTCGTGCCGCCGCAGATCAACAAGTTCTATGTCTTTGACTTGTCGCCGGAAAAAAGTCTGGCGCGCTACCTGTCGGTCAGCCATATGCAGACCTTTGTGGTCAGCTGGCGTAACCCGACCAAGGCACACCGAGAATGGGGCCTGAGCACCTATATCGAAGCACTCAAGGAAGCCATCGACGTCATTCTCAAGATCACCGGCAGTAAAGACGTCAGTATGCTCGGCGCCTGTTCCGGCGGTATCACCACTGTCTCTCTATTGGGCCACTATGCCGCGCTGAAAGAGAAGAAAGTGCACTCCTTCACCCTGCTGGTCAGCGTGCTGGATACGCAAATCAAGACCCAGGTCGCGCTCTTTGCCGACGAACGCTCTATTGAGGCGGCACGGCGTATGTCCTACCAGCATGGCGTGCTGGAGGGTCGTGACATGGCCAAGATATTTGCCTGGATGCGCCCCAACGATCTGGTCTGGAACTACTGGGTCAATAACTACCTGCTGGGGAACGAACCGCCGGTATTCGATATCCTGTTCTGGAACAACGACACCACGCGCCTGCCCGCCGCACTGCATGGCGAGTTCCTGGAAATGTTCAAGTCCAACCCGCTGACCCGCCCCGGCGCACTGGAAGTCTGCGGCACACCGATTGACCTCAAACAGGTCAAGAGCGACTACTACGTGATCGCCGGTCTGAACGATCACATCACGCCATGGGAAGCCTGCTTCAAGTCAGCGCAACTATTGGGAGGTAAATGTGAGTTTGTATTGTCATCCAGCGGTCATATTCAGAGTATTCTGAATCCGCCCGGTAACCCCAAGGCTCGCTTCTTTACCAATAGCGAAATGAGCGACGATTCGAAAAAGTGGCTGGAAACGGCGACCAAGCAATCCGACTCCTGGTGGCAGCATTGGCGTGACTGGCTGCATGCGCGCGGTGGCAAGCGCAAAGCAGCACCGGCAATCCTGGGCAATGACGAGTACCCGGCGCTGGAACCAGCTCCCGGCACCTACGTTCACGAACGCTAATACGCGTCTTTACGGGAAGCGCCCATGCCGCAGAACTATATTTTTCGCACCATTGAGCTGGACGGTCAGTACCTGCGTACTGCCGTTCGGCCTGGTAACAGCAGCTTGCCTCCGCTGCTGATATTCAACGGTATCGGCGCCAACCTGGAACTGGTGTTTCCCTTCGTTGCAGCTCTGGACCCGGAGCTGGAAGTCATTGCCTTTGACGTGCCCGGCGTGGGCGGATCATCTACGCCGGCTACGCCCTTTCGTTTTCCTGGACTGGCCAAGCTGGCCGCGCGCATGCTGGACTACCTCGACTACTCGCAGGTCAACGTCATTGGTGTCTCCTGGGGTGGCGCACTGGCTCAGCAGTTTGCCTACAGCTACCCCGAGCGCTGCAAGAAGCTGATCCTGGCAGCCACCTCTGCGGGCGCTGTCATGGTGCCGGGCAGGCCTAAAGTGCTGTTGAAGATGGCCAGCCCGCGTCGCTACATCCAGCCATCGCACGGGGTGAAAATCGCGCCGGACATCTACGGTGGCGCCTTCCGCCGCGACCCGCATCTGGCGGAGAATCATGCCAACAAGGTGCGTTCATCCGGCAAGCTGGGGTACTACTGGCAGCTGTTTGCCGGTCTCGGCTGGACCAGCATTCACTGGCTGCACAAAATTCGCCAGCCAACGCTGATTCTGGCGGGCGATGATGATCCGCTGATCCCGCTGGTCAATATGCGCCTGCTAGCGTGGCGCATCCCCAATTCCGAACTACACATCATTGATGACGGGCACCTGTTTCTGATTACCCGTGCGCAGAGCGTTGCACCGCTGATTATGACCTTCCTCTCGGAAGAGAAGCAGCCTGCGGTGATTCGCCAAACACCCAGTGCCTTGGTGAAGGGCTGAAATAGGCGCTAGCTCACAAAGGCGAACCGCTGCCTGTCGCTGGGGCTGGTACCTGCCAGCCTTTGCGGTAGACTGCAGACTAACGAGTCACCATCTGGACCGGAACCCCTGGATGCGCGCAAGACCCCAAGGACAATCACTCGCAGGATCCATGAACGCGGATCTGTCCCGGAGTCTTCTCGCCCTATTGCGCACCACCCTCGCGCAACCGCGCCATCACCAGCAATATCTGTGTCGTGTTACCCGCTTGAGCCTCCTGGCACTGCAGGGACGACTCGATAGCGATGCGCTAGCCCACGATAAACGCTTTCAGCATGCAGGCTGGCAACGCCCGCTGCAGCGCCGCTTGCTGCAACTTTGGCAGGCATGGCAGACCCCCTTGCAGGAATGGCTCAATGGCCTTGATGTCGATGAGTCCGAGCGCGCCAACCTGCGCTGGTTACTGGCCCAGCTGAGCGCGGCGAGCGCGCCATCCAACAGCCCGTTCAACCCCGACATTCTCGACGCCACCCGACACAGCGGCGGCGGCAATTTATATCGCGGGGTGGCGCACCTGCTGACCGACCGGCTTACCGCGCGCCCACTGGCCATGCCTGAACCTGACAGCACCTATCGCATAGGTCACGAACTGGCGCCAAGCTGCGGGACCATTATCCAGCGCCAACCCAGCTACGAGCTGATTCATTACGCGCCGCTGACCGCAGAGCAGCACAGCCGCCCTTTGCTGATTATTCCACCGCCGATCAATCGCTATTACCTGCTCGACCTGACCCCTGAAACCAGCCTGGTACAACACGCCCTGAGTCAGGGTATATCGGTCTACCTGATCAGCTGGCGCAACCCCAATCCCAGCCACTGCAACTGGGGGCTCGGGCACTATGTAAAAGCGAGCCGCGCCGCGCTTGGCAGCGTATTGGCAACCAGCGCCAGCAGCCAGGCCAGCCTGATGGGCGTCTGCTCCGGCGGCCTGATTGCCAGTCTCCTCGCCAGTTGGCTGCAAACCCACGGTGAAGCTGGCTGCCTTAGCGCACTCAGCCTATTGGTTACACCGCTCGACACTCGCTTGCAGACGGATATTCACCGCCTGACCGGCAGCGCCACGCAGCAACAGCTCAGACGTCAGGTGTGGCGTCAGGGCTACCTAGATGAGCGCAGTATGGGTAGCCTGTTTACCTGGATGAAACCCGAGCAGTTGCTCTGGGCGCCGGCCATTGAACGCTACGCGCTAGGCCGCGAGCTGACCACCAGCCCGGTCAGCACCTGGAGCCACGACAACACCCGCCTGCCCGCTCAGTTGGTCGAAGACCTGCTCGACCTGCTGCAACGCGACCCGCTCAGCCATCCCGGTAGCCTGCAGATAAACGGCAAGATGATTGATTGTCAGAGCTTGGCGCTACCAAGCTGGCATCTGGCTGCCGAGCACGATCACATAGTGCCCTGGCACAACGCCTTTCCCGCGCAACGGCTCGGTGGCGACCGCATCTTCACCCTCTGTCGCGGTGGTCATATACAAGGGCTGCTGTGCCCACCCGGACAGCCGCGCGCGGGCTATTACAGCGGGCCAGTAACAAACGATGCCCAGCCGCAGGGCTGGCAGAGCAACGCGACCGACACAGAGGGCAGTTGGTGGCCAGCCTGGACCGACTGGCTGAAATCCCACAGCGGTGCGCTGCAGCCGGCCATCACCCCGATTCTGGACGCAGACCTGGGCCCTGCGCCCGGACGCTACGTTCACCAGCTCTGAGGAATACCATGAAAACCCGTGACCGTATCCTGCTCTGCGCTTTGGAGCTATTCAACGAACAGGGCGAGCCGAACGTCACCACGCTGGATATGGCTAACGAGCTGGATATCAGCCCCGGCAATCTCTACTACCACTTCAAGGGCAAAGAGGCGTTGCTGGAGGTCCTGATCGACGACTTTCTGCTCAGCACCCGCAGCCTGCTAAGCCCCGCAGACGATCCGGATGAGGTCTCACCGGAAGACCTCTGGCTACTCCTGCACTTGCTGTTTGAGGCCATTGCCACCTACCGCTTCCTGTTTCAAGACCTCTCCAACCTGATGAGCCGCTACCCCTTCATTCGCCATGCAATGCAGGCCTGGCTGCATCAGCTGCGGCAATGCCTCGCGCATATCCTGCTGATGATGCGCGCCGCCGAGCACCTTCACTGCAACGATGAAGGGATGCAGCGCTTGCTGGATGCCGTCTGCCAGACCTGTCTGTTCTGGCTGGACTATCAGCGCATTGTTGCGGTTGAGCAGCCTGATCCGGCGGCCGGGGTGCAGCAGGTGTTGGGGTTGTTGTTGCCTTATCTGGATGAGGAAACCGAGGAGTGGATGCAGGCGTTGATTGATCGATATAGTTGAGGCGTGGCTTGGCCATTACTCAGCACGAGCTTTTTGATTACGCTCACCTAATCGCTCTTTCTTGCGGACGCTTTTCGCCTCTAGGCGAGTTAGAGGGGAATGCTTGCCCATTCCCCTCTAACAACTCCCCTGGGCACCCAGCTGTGCGGCCCTGCGGGTTCGCTACGTTGCTCGGTCTGCCGGGGATCCTCGCGAACTCGGCGCTACGCACCTCAGACACCGCGAGCATCTTCTTCCCGACAACCCCTGCGCTACTCGCCCGCTCAGATGGGAGGTTTAGCCCGTGCGGTTGCGTATTGTTGCGGTTAAAACCATACAACCGACACTGAACCCACACTGGGGCCGCGCCTCTGGGTGTTCAATGGCTCGCCTAGAAGCGAACACTCTCATGGACAGCTTCATCGCCGTCTACGAACCCACGCTTATACGAATATATGCCTACCAAGCATTGCTCAGAGGAAACGGCAGAAACCAACTAGAGCCCAATAAAAAACCCCGAACAGCAACACTGTTCGGGGTTCTATTTACTGCTATCGCAACCTATCGAATCAAGACTCGCTAGGCTTGGTCGCCGCCGGCGTTGGTGCCGGTGCGGCTGGCGCTGCCGGCTCTGCTGCTTTCACAGCAGTGGGCGTCGCCTTAGGCTTGGCGGGCGCCTTGGGCTTTGCTGCTGCCCGAGGTTTGGCCGGTGCCTTGCGTGCGGTAGCTGGCTTGGCTGCCGTGGTGCTGCTGGCGCTTGACGTTGCCTTGGCAGCGGGCTTTTTAGCCGCTGGCTTGGCTGCAGTCGTACGCTTGGCAGCAGGCTTGGCCGCTGGCTTACTGGCTGCTGTCGTCGCGGCGGCAGCGGGTTTAGTCGCTGCAGCGCGTGGCTTGGCCTTGGGCGCCGCTTTGGCAGCCGGCGCCTTGCCTGACGTCATTTGCTCAATCAGCTTGGTCAGTTCATCAACCTTGCTGTTAAGTGCTTTGACCTCAGACTGCGAGGGCACTCCGAGGCGGGCGACAGCGCTGTTGAGGCGCTTGTCGAAGGCTTCTTCCAGCTCACTCCACTTACCGGTTAAGCGACCCTTGGCTTTGTCAGCCTTGGATTTCGCCTCATCGAGTGGGCTCTTGCTGGCCTTGGCTTTGCCTTTCAGGGTATCGACCTGTTTGTCGATCTCTGCCTTGGCTTTCTTCTCGGCTACTTCGCCGTCCTTGATCAGATTTTCAAAGAGCTTAACGCCCTCTTTACCGACCTTGGCATAAGCACCCAAGCCAGCTAACCAGATCTGACGTGAGTAACTTTCGATATCGGCAACCCAACCAGGGTCCTTATCCTTCTTCTTACCCGCCATGGAGCAACTCCTTTTTGACCGTTACTTGCTTTGCAGTGACTTGAGTGCAGCACTCAGATCATCAAGCTTAGCAGACAGCTGGTCAATGTCCTTCTTACTCGGGATACCCATACGACCCAAAGTAGAAGCAACGCGCTCGTCGAACACTTCTTCTACCTTGCTGAAACGGCCGCCGGTTTTTTCCTGTACCTTTTCCTTGAAGGACTCGATACGGCTGTTAGCTGCGTCAACCTGGGTGGAGACAATTTCCTTACCCTGCTTCTCTAAAGCTTCGCCTTCAGTAACCAGCTTCTTGAAGTAGTCAGCGCCTTCCTTGCCAGCTTTGGCGTAAGCGCCAAGGCCTGCCAACCAGATCTGGTGAGCGTAGCTCTTCACGTCGTTGGCGAAGGTAGTGGCGTTGTCTTCGATTTTCTTAGCGGTAGTAGTCTTGGCCATGTTGGTAACTCCTGATCAATTGGTGATACTGCGATGGACCGATTACCGATCCTTGATCTGCAAGCTACGCTTCGGAATTAGAAAAGACATACTAAAAACCGGACAACGGCAAAATCAGGCCAAATATTTTTGCAGCGCCTTATCGATCTCGCCTTTCACCATGCCCGCCATCGGTGTGAGCATCAGGCCCAGTTTGACCACCACGCGCACATCCGAGTCCGACACATGGACCGTGCCGTCAGCGCCACTGCGCTTAAAGGTCAAGACGTCGCCCTGCCAGGCACATTTGGCATCCAGCTTTTGCGCCAGCTTGTCGGCCAGCAGCTGCGCCTGTTCCTTGGCTTTTTCCTTGCCCAGATTGTGCTCGCGGGTAATGTCTACGGTCGCCATCGGCTGCTCCATGGGTTTTTCAAATAAGTGATTGCCTAGCATGCCGCAAAGCCTGCGGAACGTCATCCCAACAATTGCGTCACATGCAGTAGCAGCGGCGGCAAGCCGCACCGCTAACAAGCCGTTGAAAAACGTAGGCGACGACTGCATGGATACAAGCGGTAGATTTTCAACAGCTTGCTAATTCACCGCCGGGCCGGAAAAAGTGGTTAGAATGGGGCCTGATTTTGCGAGGGCAGACTGATTTCATGAGCGATAAACAGAACTCCGATAACACCACCCACTTTGGCTTCCAAACCGTTGCCGAATCCGAGAAGGCGCAGCGCGTCGCCGAGGTATTTCATTCGGTAGCCGCCAAGTACGACATCATGAATGATCTGATGTCCGGCGGTATTCACCGGATCTGGAAACGCTTCACCATTGAGCTGTCCGGTGTGCGCCCCGGTAATCGCGTGCTGGATATCGCCGGCGGTACCGGTGATCTGACGCGCCGCTTTGCCAAGCGTGTTGGGCCTGAGGGTGAAGTTATCCTCGCTGACATCAACGCGTCCATGTTGAAAGTAGGCCGCGATCGCCTGCTGGATCTGGGTGTAGCCGGGAATGTGCGTTTTGTGCAGGCCGATGCCGAGGCGCTGCCCTTCCCCGATAATTACTTTGATTGCATTACCATCGCCTTTGGTCTGCGCAACGTAACCCACAAAGATGCAGCCATCGCATCCATGCTGCGGGTACTCAAGCCAGGCGGGCGCTTGCTGATCCTGGAGTTTTCCAAGCCCAAGAGTGAACTGCTCTCCAAAGCCTACGATCAGTACAGCTTCAAGCTGCTGCCGTTCATGGGCAAACTGGTGGCCAATGACGCCGAGAGCTATCGCTATTTGGCTGAGTCGATCCGCATGCATCCGGATCAGGAAACCCTCAAGGCGATGATGGTCGAAGCCGGTTTTGCCCGCGTGACCTATCACAACATGACCGGCGGCATCGTGGCACTGCATCGCGGGATCAAGCCCTGATGTTACCCGCCGCGTTGCTGACCGCCGCGCAGCGCAGCATTGAAGCCGCGCTGAAACGCGACACGCTGACAGCCACACGCCTCGGCGCGCTGAGTGGCAAAGTGATCCTGATCACCGCGCGCGAACCGGCTTGGCAACTCTATCTGTTACCCACAGCGGGTAGCATCCAGTTGCTGGCCGAGCATACCGGCGATGCGGATTGCCAACTCAGCGCACCGAGCGCGGCACTGGCCAAGCTACTGATCAGCAGCGACCGCAAAGCGCTGATGCAAGACCCCGAGCTGGCACTCACGGGTGACAGCCAGGTGCTGATTACGCTGCAAAATATCATCAGCGATCTCAAGCTGGACGGCGAAGCCGAGCTCCAGCGCTGGCTTGGCCCGGTGCCAGCGCATGCCATTGGTAGCTTGCTGCGCCGCAGTCACCAATGGGGCAAAGACAGCCGCGAAAGTTTGCGCCTGACGTTGGGCGAATACCTGACCGAAGAAAGCCGCCAGTTGGTGGGCAAGGCCGAGGCTCGTGCCAGCGCCGAGCTACTCCACGAGATGCGCCTACAGCTTGACCGGCTCGAAGCCCGCGTTGCCCTGCTAAACCCAACTGATCCGGATACACCAGACGCATGAGACTGACTGCCTTTACGCGCCTGCTGCGCATCCTGCACATCTTCGCCCGCTACCGGCTTGACCAGATCCTGCTGGAGTTGCCGCTGCCCTTGCTGGCCCGTTTGGGCCTCAAGCTCGGTCCCTGGCGTCTGCGCCCCGCACCCAAGCAACTCAGCCGCGGTGCCCGTCTACGAATGGCCTGCGAAGACCTGGGGCCGGTCTTCATCAAGTTTGGTCAGATCCTGTCCACTCGCCGCGATCTCATGCCCGATGACATCGCACTAGAGCTGGCCTTCCTGCAGGACAAAGTGCCGCCTTTCCCGGCTGACAAGGCCCGCGCGCGCATCGAAGAGCAGCTGGGGCAGAGCATCGAATCGGTGTTTGCCGAATTCAGCGATGAAGCCCTGGCCTCCGCGTCTGTCGCGCAAGTGCATGCGGCACGCCTGCATGACGGCACTGAGGTAGTGGTCAAAGTAGTGCGTCCGGCGATTGGCGAAGTGATCGATCAGGACATTCAATGGCTGTACCTAGCCGCCCGCGCGTTGGAGCGCGTCTCCGCCGAAGGCCGCCGTCTGCGCCCGGTGGAGGTAGTTGAAGACTACGAGCGCACCATTTTTGATGAACTCGATCTACACCGCGAAGCCGCCAACGCCTCGCAGCTGCGCCGCAATTTTGAAGGCTCCGAATCCCTGTATATCCCCAAGGTGTACTGGAACTGGTGCCGCCACAAAGTGCTGGTTATGGAGCGCATCAGCGGCATTCCGGTGACTGACCTGGCGGCACTCGCCGATCAGCGCACCGACATGAAAAAGCTGGCCGAGCGTGGCGTCGAGATTTTCTTCACCCAGGTATTTCGCGACAGCTTCTTCCACGCCGACATGCACCCCGGCAATATCTTTATTTCGCGCGCCCATCCGTGGGAACCACAGTACATCGCCATCGACTTCGGCATTGTCGGCAGCCTCACGCCGGAAGATCAGAGCTATCTGGCGCGCAACCTGATGGCGTTCTTTAATCGCGATTACCGCCGCGTGGCCCAGCTGCATATCGACTCCGGCTGGATTCCCGCCGACACCCGCGTCAACGAATTTGAAGCCGCCATTCGCAGCGTCTGTGAGCCCATCTTTGAGCGGCCACTGAGCGAGATTTCCTTTGGTCAATTGCTCCTGCGTCTGTTCCAGACCGCCCGTCGCTTCCAGATGGAAGTGCAGCCGCAGCTGGTGCTGTTGCAAAAAACCCTGTTGAACATCGAAGGCCTGGGCCGTCAGCTGTACCCCGACCTCGACCTATGGACCACGGCTCAGCCCTATCTTGAGCGCTGGATGCGCGAGCGCATGTTGCCGCAGCATCAGGCCAAGGTTTGGCAGCAGCATCTGGAGCGGGTGCCCGCGCTGATCGAGACCACCCACAAGGCGCTGCAAAACATTGCCGAACGGCCAGTCGAGCGCCCGCCGGAACCACAGCGTAATCGCTGGGCCCTGCGGGTAGCCGGTATTGCTCTGCTGGTACTGGGCAGTAGCACCCTCGGCGGCGATCCCAACTTGTGGCTCAATGCAGCGCCGGCACAATGGGTGTTAATCGTCGTCGGGGGCTGGCTGATTCTGCGCCGCGCGTAGTCAGCAACCACCAGAACTGGCACACTTGCCCACTTGGCAGATAGACACCGATAGACGACAGACCATGACTGATACCGCCTCAAACAGCGACTGGCTCGACAACATCAAATGGGATGCTGACGGGCTGGTACCCGCGATAGCCCAGGATGTGCACACCCAGCGTGTGCTCATGGTGGCCTGGATGAACCGCGAAGCCCTGCAGCTGACGGTGCAGGAAGGCCGCGGCATTTACTGGTCGCGGTCGCGCCAGCGCCTGTGGCGCAAGGGCGAAGAATCCGGCAATGTGCAGCAACTACACGAACTGCGACTGGACTGCGACGCCGATGTCATCATCCTGCAGGTAGAGCAGATCGGCGGCATTGCCTGTCATACTGGCCGTCAGAGCTGTTTCTACCGGGTACTCAAAGATGGCGAGTGGCACACCGTGGATGCGGTGATAAAAGATCCGGCCGACTTATACAAGAATCCGAAAGAGTAACCCAGCATGTCTGATACCCTAAGCCAACTGGCCGTAGTGCTGGAACAACGCAAACAGGCCGCCGCTGACAGCTCCTACGTCGCCAGCCTGCACGCCAAGGGCCTGAACAAGATTCTCGAAAAGGTGGGTGAGGAGTGCACTGAAACACTGCTCGCCGCCAAGGACTGTCAGCATAGCGACGACAAGTCCGATTTGATCTACGAAACCGCTGACCTGTGGTTCCATTCACTGGTCATGCTCAGTCACCTAGGCCTTGGCCCGGATGACATACTCAAGGAACTTGAACGCCGCTTTGATCTGTCCGGTCTGGAAGAGAAAGCGTCGCGCTCCCAATAAGCAGGGCTAAGCCCCGGAGGTTGTAATGGGTTTTGGTGGAATCAGTCTGTGGCAACTGTTGATCGTTCTGGCGATCGTCATTTTGCTGTTCGGTACCAAGCGTCTGAAAAACATCGGCGGTGACCTGGGCGACGCCATCAAGGGCTTTCGCAAGTCCATGAATGACGATGAGAAGCCCTCGGTCGAGAGCAAGCCAGGCGAAACCCTGGATGCCAAAGCCGAAGAGCACAAACAGGACACTCAGTCCAAGCCGTAACCTCAACAGGTCCTGACCCATGTTCGACATCGGCTTTCTGGAAATGCTGGTGGTGGCGGTACTCGCCCTGCTGGTACTCGGCCCGGAAAGGCTCCCCGGTGCTATTCGCACCGTGAGCCTGACCATCGGCCGAATCAAGCGCGGCTTCTCCGACGTGCGCAATCAGGTTGAGCGTGAGATTGGCGCCGATGAAATCCGTCAGCAGCTGAACAACGAGCGCATCATGGCCGAGCTGGAAAAAAGCGGCCTGAATGGCGGCAGCCCGGCCAAAAGTAACAGCAATGTGAAACCTGCCGGTCAACAAAGCGTCACGCAAACGCAGCAGACTACGCAAACGCCTGTCGACTCCGCCGCAGAAGAACCCGATGACCAGCAAGCACCCCGCCATGAGCAACCCTAACCTCCCCTCCGGCAAGACCGGTGCCGATATGCCGCTGGTCGCGCACCTGACCGAACTGCGTTCGCGCCTGCTGCGTATCGTCTGCATCTGGCTGGTGATCTTTGCCGCGCTGTTTTACTTTGCCAATGACATCTACAGCTTCGTCTCTGAGCCATTGCGCGCGCTGATGCCCGCTGGCACCAGCATGATTGCCACCGACGTAGCCTCACCCTTTCTGACGCCATTCAAGCTCACGCTGATCAGCGCCCTGTTCCTGGCCATGCCCTTTGTGCTGCATCAGATCTGGAGCTTCATCGCCCCCGGTCTGTACAAGCACGAGAAGCGCCTGGCAGTGCCGCTACTGGCGTCCAGCATTATCCTGTTCTACAGCGGTATGGCCTTCGCCTACTTTGTGGTCTTTCCGCTGGTCTTCGGCTTCTTCACCAGCGCCGCGCCCGAGGGTGTCGCGGTGATGACCGATATCAACAGCTACCTCGACTTTGTACTCACCCTGTTCATGGCCTTTGGTCTGTCCTTCGAAATACCCGTTGCGACCGTGCTGCTGGTACTGGCTGGCGTAGTGAATGTGCAATCACTGACCAAGGCACGCCCCTACGTCGTGGTCGGCTGCTTCGCCATCGGCATGGTGTTGACCCCGCCGGACGTTATCTCCCAGACCCTGCTCGCGTTGCCCATGTGGCTGCTGTATGAAGTAGGTATTGTGTTCAGCCGTTTTGTTCGTGCCCGTCCTCGCGGCGAACAGGAAGAAGAGCAAGACAAGCCCGCAGCATGAACCTGCTGCTGCTGGAAGACCGCGACTTTATCGATGAGCACCAGGTGCGCCTGAACGGTCGCCGCCTGGCGCACATGCAAGCCATCCAGCAGGTCGCCGTGGGCGATAGCTTGCGCGTTGGCCGCATCAACGGGTTGATGGGCCAGGGTGAAGTCACTGCCCTTGAGCAGGATCACGCCGAGCTGCGCATCCAACTCGACACACCGCCGCCAGCCAAACTGCCGCTCACCCTATTGCTGGCCATGCCACGGCCAAAAATGTTCCGCCGCATCCTGCAGCACTGCGCCACCCTGGGCGTACCCGAGATCATCCTGCTGAACAGCTACCGGGTGGAAAAGAGCTTCTGGCAAACGCCCTTTCTGCAGCCCGACGTGATCCGTGAAAACCTGCTGCTCGGCCTGGAACAGGCGCGCGATACCGTGCTGCCACGGGTGCGCATCGAGAAGCGCTTTAAACCCTTCGTCGAAGACAGCCTGCCCGGCCTGATCAACAATCAGCTCGCCCTGGTCGCCCATCCCGGCGACTACCCCGCCTGCCCGCGCGGCATCGAAGAACCGCTGACCCTGGCCATCGGCCCCGAAGGCGGCTGGATTCCCTACGAGGTAGAGAAACTGGTGGAAGCCGGCATGCAGCCGGTCCAGCTGGGCGAGCGGATTCTGCGGGTAGAAACTGCAGTGACCGCGCTTCTGGCGCGACTGTACTAACCGCCTCAACCCGCGTGCACGCTGTCACCCGGCCCAGTGCTTACGCCAGCGCGATCTCGTTCTGACTAAACTGCAAGTCGGCCAATCGCTTATATAAAGCACAGCTCTCAAGCAGTTCTGTATGAGTGCCCTGGGCGATGATTTCGCCCTGATCCAATACCAGAATCCGGTCGGCATTCAGCACTGTGGCCAACCGGTGGGCGATAACCAGCGTGGTTTTGCCTTTCATCAGCGGCTCAAGCGCTGCCTGGACCTTGTTCTCACTCTCGGCATCCAGCGCGCTGGTGGCTTCGTCCAGCAACAGAATCGGTGCGGCTTTCAGAATGGCCCGCGCGATGGCGACCCGCTGCCGTTGTCCGCCTGATAACCGCACACCATCTTCGCCCAGGCGCGTCTCATAGCCTTTATCCAACCGGGTGATGAACTCGTGGGCATTGGCTTGTTCGGCCGCCTGTTGAATGGCGTGCTGGCTCGCGCTGCGATTGGCGTAACCCAGGTTATCGTCGACACTTTGGTCGAACAGCACGGTTTCCTGCGGGACCAGCGCAAAGCCGTGGCGCAAATCGGCCAATGCGTATTGCCTGATGTCGTGCCCAGCCACATAGATCGCGCCTTGCTGTGGATCGTAAAAGCGCAGCAATAACTCGAACAAGGTCGACTTGCCCGCACCGGAAGGCCCCACCAATGCCAGCATTTCGCCCTGCTTTATGGAGAAAGACAGGTTCTTCAAAGCAGCGTGATCGGGGCGTGTGGGATAGCGAAACTCAACGTGCTCAAAACGAATCACCTCCTCGCCCGGATCAACAGCGCCAAGCTGCCCAGCCGGGAACGCCAGCGTACCGCTGACGATATCGCTGCGCGCACTGAGCAATTCCATAATGCGTTCAGCCGCACCCGCTGCACGCTGCAACTCGCCCATCACCTCAGAGATAGCGCCAACCGCGCCGGCAACAATAATGGAATAAAACAGAAAGCTGGCCAGATCACCGGCACTCATAGCGCCGGAAATGACGTCCTTGCCGCCAAACCACAGCATCACCCCAATGCCACTCATCGACAGCAGGATAACCACCAGCGTCAGCCAGGAGCGCTGCTGAATACGTTTTACGCTGACCTCAAAGGCGCGATCTACCGTATTGGAGAAGCGCTGAATATCATGCTGCTCATGGGTAAAGGCCTGCACCACCTTGATATGCCGCAACGCCTGGGACAGGTAGCGCCCCACACTGGCTATCTCGTCCTGACTGTCACGGGATAAACGCCGCACGCGACGCCCAAAATACACCACGGGCGCGATCACAAAAGGTACGCAGGCGAGCAAAATCAGCGTCAGCTTAAAGTGCATGACCAACAGAAACAGAATCCCGCCGACCAACATCAGGCTGCTGCGCAAGGCAATCGAAAAAGAAGAACCGATCACGCTCTGCAGCAAGGTGGTATCTGCAGTAATGCGCGATTGAATTTCACTCGGCGAGTTGTCTTCAAAAAACGACGGCGACAGGGTCAGAAGATGCGCAAACACCGCTTTGCGAATGTCCGCTACCACGCGCTCGCCAATCCAGGAAACCAGATAGAAGCGACAGAAACTACCAACGCCGAGCAGAAAGACCAGGCCGGTGAAGATCATCAGCGCCTGCGTCAGCCCCGCCTCGGAACCAGACGCCAGACCCTGATCAATTAGAAACTGCACGCCCTTGCCCAAACTCAGCATAGTGCCGGCGGTTACCACCAGGGCGATCAGCGCCAGCACCATCTGGCGACGATAAGGGCGAAAGAAAGGCAGCAGCGTGCTTATTCCACTGTTGGCATTTAACGGCGTATTCATAGGGGCTGGTCACCACGGGGGAATGAGTGCCGTTACTATACGCCACCTGAGATTCAGCCAAGGCGTTGCGACAGCGGAAACACCGGCGGCCTGCGCCACAACCTACCTCTATGGTGAGGATGGGGCCTTACCCGTGTCTTTTTCTGCTGGTCGCCAACAACACGGTAACCGACGGCGATACGCGCAGGATGCATACAAGCAATACAGCTTTCTGCAGTATCAAACTGTATTCGGGCTTCATCGAGATGGCGAACCACTCGGATGCTCCGCACTGATAAGCGACATTTAGGCACCCGAGATCAAGAGTAAGCAGCAGCCGACTCACCTGTAAAAGGATACGAGCGGCCGCCGAAAAACACTTTTAAAGAAAACCGGCCTGCACTATTCTTTGCTCAGGCAAGGGATCTGCCAGCTGCAACACCCACCGAGTACTACGCTGCCCTCCCCCCACAACATCCAGCCCATCCGCCCTCATCTGCGGCCGGCCAGATGCCGCCTGCAGGCACTGATAGCAAACATACATATGCCGTGGTGGCAGAAACCACCGAGGAGAACGCAACCAGGATTACAGCCTTAAAGCGGTATTTCGGCGGGCTATTGCCAGCCACTCTTAACCCATTAGTAAGCACAAACAAAAAGAAGAGACACACAATGAAAATGCTGGGAATGCTTGTTATCACATCAATCCTGATGACCTCAGGATGCGCCGCCTTTAAAGCCAACGACCTACCCACCCTCGATAGCGCAAGCTATAGCGTGGAAAACCAGGAGCGCATCAAGGTCTTCAGCACCTGGCGCGGCGTCGAACGAAATCCCTTGCACAAGGGCCAGTTTGACACGGCTATTCGCTCATCCGGCTGCTGCGATATTGTCGATACAGCAGAGCAGGCAGATGTGGTCATCGAAGGCGTAGCCGTGAATCACAGCACTCCCGGTGCCGGCATCCCGGCAATGATCACCGGCTTCACCTTTGGCGTCATTCCTTCGTGGGCAACATTGCGCGTTCACCTCAAGGCCACCGCCAAAGATGGCGAGCAGGAGTACACATATGATGTGTCCGACTCTGCGACCATGGTCATGTGGCTACCTATGCTGCTGGCCATGCCCTTCTCGGACAACCCGATGAAAGTCGAAAGAGACATCTACCAGAACACCTACCGTACTCTGGTGGCGCGCATGAAGAATGACGGCCTGCTGACTAACTGACGCACTTAGCCATCAACGGCCAGAGCAAGCCCGTTGATGGCGCCAACAGATGGTCACGAAAGGGAGATAACAATGAAAATAAGAATGTTCTTGGCTGCCACCACCATGACGCCGGCCCTAGCGATAGCTCAGCAACACGAACCCTTCAGAGGTGTTACGACCGGACTAATGCCATTCATTCTGGTTGCGCTGATCGTATACAGCACGAGGAAAATGGCGATAGGCGGGTGGCTCTTCTATTTCTATATCGGCCTGATACTCGGCCCCATTATCACCGCAATATTGATCTACCCGGTCATTGGAGAGTATTTCCAACCGTCGCTATGGTACGACTTGCAAACCTACTGGCTGGCATTCTTTAGTACTATGCCCGCGCTGTTCGCTTCGCTTGTGGTTTCCATCTTTGCCGTACGTCTGCTCTTTGCCAGTCAACGCAACAGACGCAACACCATGTTGCTCCGGTATGCGCTACTCGGTCAGGTTACGCTAGGCATTATAGGTGCGGTAATTGACCTTCTCTACTTCCCTGAAGACATCATATTGAGCGTGATTGCCCTGATACCGACAAGCATAACCTGCCTGTATTTCTTCTTATCACAGCGCGTGAAATACGTGTTGGAGAATTGGAACGGACACTGGAATTACAACGATTTCGTGAACCGCAATTCGACTTTAGCGAATACCGGCGCAAGCTGGACTGAGTCTAAGCCGGAAGGCTGAAGGGGTTGCTGATCTGCTCCCGTGAGCATTAATGCTGACATCCACTGGGACACTATTTTAATCAGAGAGCGGCAGGAAATGCCTGCCGCCAGGTTAGGCGGCAGACAGGCAACACTTAGATCTTGGTGACAAAGGTGCGAGCCTGGTACAGCGCCAGGCTACTGAGCACGATGATCACCGCGACGGCGAGAATATCCGCGCCGGGAAAACCCCAGAAATCAGACATGATATCTCCTCAATAAAAGGTATGGGCGCACCGGTTATTAAACCAGTGCGGTATCCAGCATGCGTTGTCGACCAAAGTCGTTCAGCCGAAACTTGAACAACACACGGCCAGCGCCAAAGTAGGCCTGGTCATCCAGGGTTTCTTCAACGCTCTCGATGATGCCGCTGGAGAACAGGTCGGTCAGGGTGACGCGCGTATTGCCGCGCCAGTAGGCGCCGCTAAGTCCGTACTCGGCCATCAGCGCGTCGGTCACTTGCCAGTCCCAGATGCCGTGATGCTGCTGATCGTGGATCAGCTGCAGAATACGGCCCTTCATGTGCAATCTATTCATGGTTTGCTCCAATGCTCACAGGTTGCCCGCATTCGCGGTGGCGTTGGCTTTTTCGCTGTCGGTCGATACGGCCCGTACCACTTCCAGCACGTCGTCACTCTCGGTAAACATCACAAAGCCACCGGACACAAACAGCACCAGGCCAGCGAGGAAGTTCCATTCCGGGAACTTGAGCGTAAAGGCGGCGAGAAAGATCACCGCAAAGAGACCGTACAAGGCCGCAATCGCCTGCCCACGCCCCACGCCAATCAGCGGGAACGATTTGTACCAGGAGACGTAGCAGAAGGCGAAGGTAACGCCCGCCAGACTCAGCCAGCCAATAGCTGCCCAGTTAAACGTGGCCACCACCAGCTCGACTACCGGTTGATCGGTAAAGAGCCAGATGGCTGGCAGGATCAGCAGCACCCAGTAGAGCACTTCGGCGGTAAAGCGCACCGTAATGCCCACATCCGGGTCAGCTACATCCAGCCCACGACCGGCAATGGCGCCTTCAACGCCCCAGCCAATCGCCGCCATGGCACCGCCAAGATAACCCAACCAGCCGGCGTCACCGGTACCGTTGAATTCAGCGATGATGCCGGGCGCATACACGGTTATGCCACCGGCCAGGATGATAAAGATGCCCACGGCTGCGCGCCGGGTAATCTTCTCCTGATACCAGAGCCGCGCCAGGGTAGCGCCAACAATGGGATACATCAGCGCCGAAATGGCCGCAAAGGCCCCGCCGATGTAACCAATCGCCAGATAGGAGCCAAAGATCGCCATCGGGCCGCCAAAAATGGCGCCGATGAAGAACCACTTGGAGATGTAGCGCATCTGCCTGAGCGTGCGCACGTACTCGCCCAACTTGCCTAACACGCCGTTCCAGACAAACAGAAAGAACAACACGCCGATGGCATTGAAGGTCGTGAGCACGGCGGCCGCCAGCAAGAACTCCGCGTTGGTATCGAAGGTCAGGTCAACATAGGGCGCTTCAAACCAGACCGCTGAACCCGGTATATACCAGGC
The DNA here is from genome assembly GCF_003797945.1 of Pseudomonas neustonica. Classification (GTDB taxonomy): domain Bacteria; phylum Pseudomonadota; class Gammaproteobacteria; order Pseudomonadales; family Pseudomonadaceae; genus Halopseudomonas; species Halopseudomonas neustonica. The sequence goes on along the minus strand of NZ_RKKU01000016.1, from coordinate 2,615 downwards.
GCCCCACAGGACCGCGCACCACAGGGCCCACATAAAGCCCCACCGAATGCTACTGGCGGTGAAACGTGACCGCGCCTGACTCAGGCTCGGCTGACTCATGCGGGTTCCTTGGCTGGCTTGGCCGTCTCTTTGGCCAGAAAGGCCTCCAGAGAATCGTCCATCGCATCCATCCAGGGCGTGTGGTGCACCGGCGCCAGGGTGCCGGTCAGGGTCGAGCGGTAGCTCTTGTTACGGTAGCCGAGGATGTCCGCTTCCTTGTGGTGCTCCCACTCCTTGAAGATGTCCGCTACGCCGGTCACATCAAAGGCCGGGTAATCGGTAGGCTCCAGCAGATCGATTATGTAAGCGGCCTGAAAGTCGATCGCCTCAAAGGGATCAGCCACCTGCTCTTCACGGGCGACCCATTGCTCGGTGTCGGCCTTCATCACATCGGCAGCGGGCAGCGTGATGCGGCCCAGCATGATGTCGCGGGCATACCATGCCTGCGCATCAAACATATTGAAGGTGTAGTACTGATCCTGCATACCCAGGAAGAACAGCTTGGGATTGGCCAGCGAAACAATGCCTTTGTACAAACCTTCTGGATAAAGACGGTTGTGCGTGGTCAGCGTCAGCTCGTTGGGCAGGAAGGGAAAGTGATGCTGATACCCGGTACAGAGGATGATCGCGTCAACGTCTTTGCTGGTGCCATCCTTGAAATGCGCGGTCTTGCCGGTCACACCGGTCAGCAGCGGAACCTCGGCAAAGGACTCCGGCCAATCAAAGCCCATCGCCTTGGAGCGATAGCTGAAGGTAACCGACTTGGCACCGTACTTGTGGCACTGGGTGCCGATGTCTTCTGCCGAGTAGCTGCTGCCGATCAGCAGCAGGTCCTTACCTTTGAACTCGCAGGCATCGCGGAAATCATGTGCGTGCAGCACACGGCCCGGGAACTGCTCCAGCCCTTCAAAGTAAGGCGCGTTGGGCGTCGAGAAATGACCGGTTGCGACGATCACATGATCGAACTCCTCGGTGCTCATCTCATCCTGCTTGAGATCACGCACGGTCACCGCAAACTTACCGGTGCTCTCGTCATGCGCTACCCAATACACCGCCGTATTGAAGCGGATGTACTGACGCATGTTGCTCTTGGCCACGCGGCCCATGATGTAATCGCGTAGCACCGCGCGCGGCGGGTAAGACGGGATTGGGCGGCCAAAATGCTCTTCAAAGCTGTAATCAGCAAACTCCAGGCATTCCTTGGGGCCGTTGGACCAGAGATAGCGATACATGCTGCCGTGCACCGGCTCACCGTAAGCATCCAGACCGGTGCGCCAGGTGTAGTTCCACATGCCGCCCCAATCACTCTGTTTTTCATAACAAACGATCTCGGGGATTTCAGCACCGTCGCGACGGGCTGCTTCAAAGGCACGTAGTTGGGCCAGGCCGCTAGGGCCGGCACCGAGAATGGCAACTCTAAAAGTCATAATGACTCCTATTTTCAGGCGATGTATCGTTCGCTGGGCCAGCGTTGACCAAACGAAGATGAAACGCGGAAAAGAGCGCGGCTCGACCGGCAGCGGTCAAACCCTCAAGCTCTATGGTGATGCGCACTAATGTCGGTATACCGAAGGCGCAGTGATGAAGGCTGCATCTGTGGGTGAAACAGAAGGCCAAAGGCGGGCAGGCCGCCGGTAAAACGCGAGATCTCGAGAAACGCCAGAAGAAGACGCTCGAACTGGTCAAGCTGGAGAAGACTGCTTGGTAACTCGTATGCCAGGGCGGGCACCTTACCACATATCAGGTAACAGAGTTTTCAGCGCCACCCGGCAAAATAGCCAGGATCAGCTTGCAGGCCGCTCAAAACCAAAGTCGCCACACGGAGTAAATAAAGATGCAGCCAAGCCAGACTGAGCTTTGCCCGCTCTGCGGCAACGCCAACCAGTGCAATCTCGCAGACGGCGCGGAGACCACCGCACCTTGCTGGTGTTTTAATGTAGCCGTCAGCAAAGAAGCCCTGGCACAAATCCCGGCCGAGCACATCAACAAAGCCTGCCTCTGCCCCCGCTGCGCTGCCGGCATAGCGAACAACGCCAAGTAACAAGACGCGGCAACTGACTCTATCGCGCTAAAGTGCACGCTCCATTGCACATACAGACCACTCCCCTGCCCGCCTAGACCCAATGATGGCAAAAAAGCACTAGAACTGGCCACAGGCCTGCACTATGCTCAGACCAGAGCAAAGGAACTGCCGGACCATCACCACACCTCCAGCACCACTCCCTTCTCAAAAAACTATGCCTTAGCGCCCTCCAACAGGACGCTACCCAAATGGGATGAGGTAGTAATGCCTGCGTGAAATATCGACGTCGCGCGAATACACAAGACACCAAAGCGGAGCCTGCAAACCAATGAATTTAAAAGCAAAAAACAGCACGCCTGAATACTCCGATGCGGAGTTATATCGAACGCGCGATTATGCATTAACACCGCGTGCGATCTAATCGCTGGGCGGTTGCAGGAGCTGAGTGCAACACGGTTATTGAATTGACGCAGGAGCATCATATTGCATAGCCAAGGCTTTCTGCATCACTTCGCTCATGACTTCGATAGGACATTTGAAATCGAAGCGCTTA